>JAZKJH010000007.1:0-33912 GCA_040384485.1 Patescibacteria group bacterium | reverse complement strand
ACGAAAACACTGGAACAGTATCATCTCCAACCTGGACAGCGAGGGCAGGTTGGAACTCGGCAGACGTTGGTTCGAGTGCTAGTCCTGAACTTGCAGATCTTGACAATGATGGTGACTACGATTTGATGATAGGTGAAGCCTTTGGTATCTCATATGCCTACGAAAACACCGGAACAGTATCTTCTCCAACCTGGACAGCTAGAGCAGGTTGGAATTCATCAGATGATGGGAGCAACTCATCACCTAGCTTTGTTGATCTAGATTTGGATAATGATTACGATTTGTTTATCGGACAATCGACTGGTGTAGTTATTGCCTACGAAAACACTGGAACTGTATCTTCTCCAACCTGGACAGCCAGGACATCATGGAACTCAGCAGATGTTGGGAGTTCAATAGATCCCGCATTCGCTGATCTGGATAACGACGGCGACCAAGATTTGTTTATAGGAGATGCCGGAACGTCGGGTATATCATATGGACACGAAAATTCAGCTATAACTCTTACTTGTAACACAACTTATTATTACAGAGCCTATGCAACTAATTCAGTCACTACATCATTGGGTTCTATAGTTTCATTTACAACATTACCTTGTCGTCCAACAGTCACCACTCAAGCTGCTTCAGCAGTAACAGCAACAGGAGCAACTTTAAACGGTAACATCACAGTTACTGGGGGAACAAATTCCACAGTGAGAGGATTTGCTTGGGGAACAAGTAGTAGTATGGTGGGGGACACTGCTACTACAACAGAGAATGGATCATTTGGGACAGGTGCATTCACTAATTCATCATTAACTTTAGTTTGTAATACAACATATTATTCCAGAGCATATTCTACCAATACAGCGGGGACCTCCTTTGGTGCAATATCCTCTTCATTTACAACTTCAGCTTGTGCATCACCTCCAACAGTAACCACTCAAGCCGCATCATCAATCACAACAACTACTGCAACCTTAAATGGAAACATCACAGCCACAGGTGGAGTAGATGCGACAGTGCGAGGTTTTGCGTATGGAACGACAGCTGGACTGACAACAGGAGTATCAACTAGTACAGAAAATGGAACTTTTTCTACCGGGGCCTTTACATACGGGGTATCTGGCGGGACTTGTAACACTACATACTATGCTAGGGCATATGCAACAAATATTGGAGGAACTTCATTCGGAACAATAGAATCATTCACAACTTCTCCCTGTGCTCCGACAGTCACCACTCAATCCGCATCTTCAGTCACAGCAACCGGTGCAACACTAAACGGTAACATCACTGCTACTGGAGGAGCAGATGCAACAGTAAGAGGTTTTGCGTGGGGAACAAGTAGTAGTATGGCAGGAGACACAGCCACAACTACAGAAAATGGAACATTTTCTACCGGAGCATTTACTGATTCATCTTTAACACTTGTATGTAACACAACTTATTATTCTCGTGCCTATGCAACGAACTCAGGTGGGACATCTTTCGGGGTAATATCATCTTCGTTTACCACATCTGCGTGTGCTCCAACTATTTTAACAAATAGTGCCACTTTGATTGCAACTACAACTGCAGTAATAAACGGGGAAATAACCAACACTGGTGGATCGAATGCTACCAAAAGAGGTTTTGCTTATGGCATCAGTTCCTCACTTGCAACCGTTTATGCAACGACAACTGCGCACGGTAGTTTTGGTACAGGAACCTTTGCACAGGATGCAACTGGAGCATATTATTGGACTAGTTCTGGCTTAGCTGCTGTCCCGTGGACCGGAGGTTATGACTATCCTGCCCCAACATTTTCCGATATAGATAATGATGGAGACTTGGATGTATTTTTAGGTTTATTTAGTTCCACTACGATGATGACTTTTGAGAATACTGGAAACTCTACTGTCCCGGCTTGGACACATAGAACTGATTGGTTTCCAAACTTAGGAGTTACCACTCGATATCCTGCATTTGTTGACCTAGATAATGATGCTGATTATGACCTTTTGATCGGTGATGATGACGGAACAACGTATGCCTACGAAAACACCGGAACAGTATCTTCTCCAACTTGGACAGCTAAAGCCGCATGGAACATTGCGGCCGGAGGACTTAGTAATGTGACACCTGCTGTAGCTGATCTAGATGACGACGGAGACTATGATGTTGTTGTGGGAAATTTTAACGGTACTATAATAGCCTACGAAAACACCGGAACAGTATCTTCTCCAACTTGGACAGCTAAAGTTGCTTGGAATTACGCAGATACGGGTACTTATTCTAGAGCCGGACTTACTGATTATGATCTAGATGGTGATTATGACTTAATGGTCGGGTATCAAAGTGGAAATCCTATTCGTGGGTATGAAAACATAGGAAATGAGCTTGGGCCGGTTTGGCTAGCAAATACTTCGTGGAATATTTCAAGTTCACACGACAATATTGCTTTTGCTGATTTAGATGGGGATGGTGATGATGAAAATGTGCGGGGCAGTAACGGAGCAAGCACAGTCATAATTTCTAGGACATATGACGACACATTAGATTGCAACACTACATATTATTTTAGGGCATACGCTATTAATCCCGCAGGTACTTCTTTGGGAAGCATCGATTCATTTTTGACTAGACCTTGTGTGGCCACAGTTCTTACTACAGCTGAGTCCAACCTGTCTACTACAACAGTTGCTTTGAACGGAAATATATCTTCTACTGGCGGTTCAAATGCTACCGTGAGAGGTTTTGAGTATGGAACCTCCTTCCTTTTTTCTACAGTAATTGCTACTACCACTGATACTGTTGGTCAACCATTTAGTACAGGTGTATTTTCTGTAGATATTACAGGTTTAACTTGTAATACACTTTATTACTCACGAGCGTATGCCATCAATGCTGCCGGGATTGCCTATGGGTCGAGCGATTCGTTTACTACAAGTGCCTGTGCCCCAACCGTCACCACTGTAGCAGCGTCGGCCATTACAGACACAACTGTAAATTTAAACGGAAACATCACAGATTTTGGGGGAAGCGCCAGTAGCGTAAGAGGATTTGCATGGGGGACAAATAGTAATATGGCCGGGGATACTTCCACAACTACAGAAACAGGGTCATTTTCGACAGGTGCATTTAACGGAGTGTGGATAGCATCTTCAACTATAAATCTAAGTGATGTGGGGACCAACTCTTCTCCCGAGTTTACTGATATCGATAATGATGGTGACCAAGATGTGTTGGTTGGACATAGCACCGGTTTCCATGTAGTTTTCCAAAACACAGGTACTATATCAAATCCTATTTGGACTATAAACACTTCTTGGGACGATACTTTGACAGATGTGGGAACCAACGCTTCGCCAGCTGTAGCTGACCTAGATAATGATGGAGATTATGATATTTTGGTAGGACACAGTACTGGTTTGTATGCAGCGTTTAAAAATATTGGCACGGTCTCAAGCCCATTATGGGTTCCTGATACTGGCTGGGATGACAATATAACAGACGCAGGGAATAACGCTTCACCAGCTTTTGCCGACCTCGATAACGACGGTGATTACGATTTGCTTGTGGGGAGTGATACAGGTTTGTATCTTGCCTTCGAAAACACAGGTAGCATGTCTAGTCCTGTCTGGACAGCAAAAAATGAATGGGATGACAACCTAACAGATGTTGGTGCTAACGCAACACCTACCTTTGCCGACATGGATTATGATGGTGATTACGATTTGTTTGTAGGAAGTACTGGTGGTGTATCTTTTGGATTTGAGAATACTGGAACTGTTTCTTCTCCAATTTGGTCAGCGAACTCAGAATGGAATTCGCTCGATGTTGGTAGTGTGTCTGCTCCATCTTTAGCGGACCTAGATAATGATGGTGACATAGACTCAATAATAGGAACCTCAGCAGGAACCTCCCTTACATATCTTGGTAAAATAAATTTATCTACGATTGAAAATTTAGTTTGTAACACAACTTACTATTTTAGAGCATATTCAACTAGTCCCGGGGGAACAGGTTTAGGTACTATTGAATCCTTCACTACTTCTCCTTGCTATCCAACAGTCACAACTCAAGCTGCTTCAGCTATTACAGAAACTGAAGCAACCCTTAATGGAAACATCACAGATTTAGGAGGTGCTCCACACTCAGTAACCAGAGGGTTTGCTTATTCAATAAACTCGAGTTTGTCATCTGGAGTTTCAACCACCACTTCAAATGGAACATTTTCAACTGGCGCATTTACGGAGAATATTAGTAGTTTGGTGTGTAATACAACATATTATTTTAGACCATATGCAATAAATACTACCGGAATAAGTTTTGGTTCTATAGAATCATTTACTACCGCAGCCTGTGCAGCTTCTGCGAGTATTTCTTCGGCGCAGAATCAAGTTTTTGTGAGCGGTGACGTTTCTACTCTTATATCTGCAATAACAATAACCGATAGTTCTGGGGGGGCAGTTACTTCTGCAAATGATTTGCGTATAGCTATCGCAACCAGTTCTGTGAGTATGTTGTGGGACACAGCTGACACAACAGCGGTACTCGGGGGAACAGCTTCAGGTAAGGCTAATGCAACAGTAAGTTATGAAGGAGGTGGAAGTGTTCTTGTTATCTCAATAGGAAATGATTTTGCTGCAGGAGAAACATTAAGTATTTCTGGACTATCATTCACTGGATTTGGAACAGCAAATGCGGCTGTTTCTGGGCTAGATGTTTATACTGGCGGAGCAGGA
Source organism: Patescibacteria group bacterium (assembly GCA_040384485.1). Taxonomy (GTDB): domain Bacteria; phylum Patescibacteriota; class Minisyncoccia; order Phycocordibacterales; family DATDWN01; genus C7867-006. Next base: position 29,200 of record JAZKJH010000007.1, on the reverse strand, counting down.
GATATTACATCAGATTCTGATGATGATAAGACTATAGCCATAAAAGGAAGATTGACTCTAGGGAGTCATACAGTAGGACAAGAAGACAATAAATTCTTTAATTCTAACAGTATAACAAATGGCGAATTGTATTCATTTCAATTGATTCCAAATGGAGAGGTTGTTTCTATAACAAATTTAATTCTACGACTTACTGGAGTCAGAGGTTTGAATGCTGGCGACTTCGCAAATTCCCAATTGTTTGTTGACTACGGTGCTGATGGTTCTGTGGGAGCTAGTGACTTGGAAGTAGGAACAGGAACTGTTTTGGTCAATTCTCCTTATGGAACAGTTACTTTTGCTACTGATTTCAGTGCAACAACTACCAGAAATTATATATTTAGAACTGATGTAAGTGGTATAAACCCATTTGACGGACTAAATGTTAGTTTGAAGGTTAATGACATTAACTCAACTGGAGTTACTTCTTTGGTTTCGGTATCAGCTATCGGTACATTTGATCACGCTAGTCATATCCGAATACCACAAGGTAATTCATTAGGTGAGTTTGTTGCAGGTGTAGGAGTTGTGTCTGGAGGCGGAAACAGTGGCGGAGAGGTTATAGGAGATGATGCCTTGCTTCTTCGACCAACTACAACCGGCGGTGCTCAAAGTAGTTGGATAAACCCTAGTTTTGCTTACGATGGAACTGATGGGACATACGCTACAGAAACTACGGCTGGTCACTCCCAGGATTATGGAGACTTCTCCTTCTTAGTTCCAAATGGAAATATTATCGATGGCATTGAGGTTAAAATAGAGGCAAACGGTTCCCAAAACACCGGAACAATAGATGTGGCACTTTCTTGGAATGGAGGTGAGGGTGTGACTTCTGTAAAGACTACCGCAACCTTGAGTACCACAGACACAGTTTACACTCTAGGTGGAGGAAGCGATAAGTGGGGAAGGGCATGGACTGCAGGGGAGTTATCAAACGGAAACTTCCGACTTCGTATAACAGGACAGCCTTCTGGAAATACTATCAGCATTGATGACATAAAAGTTAAAATACATCACAGAACTTCTGGTGGAGGTTCCGGTGGAGGAGGTGACCTTGGTGTTGGCGATAAGAAAAATCTACTTGCATCAGTATTTAATATTTTCGAAATCTTTTCAAGAATATTTAGCACAAGATAGTTTGTCTAATTAGTCGAGTTTGTTATATAATCTACTTAAAGAAAAGTAGATTATATTTGTATGCTTGAAAAAAATTATAAAAAAATAATAATTGCTCTCGCGCTATTGCTTGTTGTTTCTATCGGGATGTCTTTCAAATTCTATAGTGATCTGGACCTTTTAAAGAACCCAGAGGCTGCTGAACAAAAAGAAATAGCATCTATTGTTAATAAATTAGGAAAATTGATGGAATTACCTCAAGGCGAAACTCCTACTGTTGCGACAGTAACAGATCCAGAAAAACTAAAAGACCAAGTCTTTTTCGTAAATAGCAAAGTGGGGGATAAAGTTGTTGTTTATGAAAAAAGCCAGAAGGTCATTTTGTTTAGGCCAAGTGAAAATAAAATAATAGAAGTATCGCCTTATAACTTACCTGAGTAAACGATATTTCAAATTAGATAAACTCTGTGAACAAACAAAAAAATACAATACGGATATCGGTGCTGCTGTTTGTTTTTTTATTCTCACTTGGAGTTAGGGCACAGGAGTTTAACTCTACTAGTTATAAAATTTTAGATTCAGTTATGAATGCTGGAGGGTACGGAGCGTCTACTAATTTTAGTCTGTTTGGTGTGATATCTCAGGTGGCTATTGGCACAAGCACAGCTACATCTTTTGGAACGAACTCAGGTTTTCTATACTTTCCTTTTGCAAGTAGCCCTGTTGTTTCAGCTTCTGCGGGTAATGCGCAAGTGGGACTTTCCTGGACTGCATCCACTGGTCTTTTGGGTTGGACACCTAGTGGTTACACTGTAGGGCAGGCTACTGCGTCAGGCGGTCCATATAGCTATACTTCTGTCGGAAATGTAACAACTTCAACTAGGACAGGTCTTACCAACAGTACGGCTTATTATTTTGTAATTAGGGTACAAGATGCATTCGGAAACTTTATAGCTACTTCTACAGAGGTGTCGTCAATTCCGGTAGCTCCAGTGGTTGTACCAACCCCAACTCCCGGGGGTGGAGGCGGCGGAGGAGGTGGAGGCGGCGGGGCCACACCACCACCAGTAGGACCAGCTGATACAAAAGTATTGATAAAAGGACGTGCATATCCTGGAGCTACAGTAAATATGTTTCGAGATGGAACGGTAATAGGAACTCCAACCGTAGACAGTGGAGGAAACTGGCAAATTGAAAACCTGGTGGCGGGAGGAATATATAGTTTCTCTGTGTACGCGATAGACAAAGATAACAGAAGGTCACTCACAACAAGTTTTACAGCAAACATAATATCGGGACAAACAACAACCATTTCCGACATTGTCGTTGCACCAACTATTGGCTCCGATAAGTCTGAAGTTAAGTCCGGAAACAATATTCAGTTTTTCGGTTTCGGTTACCCCAACTCTGATGTGAATATTGTGGTTAACTCTGAAACCCAGATAATAGATAAAACACCGTCGGATAATGTTGGTTTTTGGAAATATACTCTGAACTCAACCCCTCTTGAAATAGGTAACCACACCTCTAAAAGCCAGGTTGTAGCGAGAGATAGCGTGATATCTCCATTCTCTGAGAGTTTAGCCTTTAGAGTTGGAGATAGGGATGTACCGGCTGGACAGGTCATAGGAACACCTATTCCAGCTGGAGCTTGTAATAAAAACGGGGATTTGAATAATGATAAAAAAGTAAACATCGTAGACTTCTCTATTTTACTTTTCTTCTGGAACCAAACTAATCCAAAAAATCTATGTGCTGACATAAACAAAGATAAAGTAGTAAACATTTTTGACTTTTCAATAATGTTGTTCTGGTGGACAGGATAGTTTAATAAATAAAAATGTATTATAATTTATATAAATATGAGTAAGTTTTTTTATTTCTTTTTGTTTTTTGTTTTGATGTGTCTACCAACACTATCTTCTGCTCAATCAGTGTACATGAGAACGAGCAAGACAAACGTGTATACAAACGAAAGTGTTTTGGTGACCTTGTACATAGATACAAAGGGTAACTCTATTAACACCATAGGTGGAAAGGTGAATATTCCAGCTCTAGCTACCACAGGAGATATACGATACGGTAGCTCAATAATATCACTATGGGTAGACAAACCCACCTGGAACAGTGGTACTCGCAGCATAGCCTTTACTGGGGGCATTCCAGGGGGTTTTAATGGCGGAATAGGAACAATAATGAGTTTTGTGGTTCGTCCAAGTAGTGAAGGTACTATGAGTATTTCACTACAGGATGTAAGCGTTTTACTTAACGACGGTAGTGGAAGCGAATTAAAAGTATCTACTCCAACTCTAGTTTTGACTGTTGGAAAAGCACCTGTGGTTCCCAAAACTGAACCTACCAAACCTGTTGTTGTTCCAACAAAACCTACCTCCACAGAAACACCTATAGAAGTCGAACCAATGCTACCTGCAGACACAGTAGCACCAGAGTCATTTGTGCCGATGGTAACTCGACATGAGTCAGTGGAGGAAAATAAATACTTCGTATCGTTTTTTGCAGTAGATAAGGATTCAGGAATTTCAAAGTATGAAGTAAAGGAAGTTATGTCAGGACTAGGAATTCTCGGTAGTAAATTTCAGACAGAGTGGCAAGAGGCAACGAGCCCGTATATTTTAAAATATCAAAAATGGGGAAGTCGAGTGGAAATAAAAGCATATGACAATGCTGGGAATGTAGTTGTGTCCAAAACATCAAAACCATTTGATGGCACAGTAGTTCTAGCTTTATTTGTAGGTGCAATTCTGGCGACTTTTGTTGTGACAAGAACTTGGTTTTCTATAAAACCAAAAAGAAGAGTTTCAAAATCTTAATATGAAAAAAATAATACTAGCTATATTAGTTTTTATTTTCTTGCCTCTTATCACCAATGCTCAGGCGACTATGTCCGTCAGTCCTTCGGTGGGTACATATGAAGTCGGTGAGATTTTTTCTACGCTTGTTAATTTGAATAGCGGTGGTCAATCAATCAACGCTGGGATGGCTCAAATTAACTTCGACAACACACGACTAGAGGTGGTTAGCCTGGGTTACTCCCAATCTATATTCAGTCTATGGACTGAGAACCCAAGTTTTTCCAACATTGCGGGAAACATAAAGTTTGGTGGTGGAGTTCCAAGTCCAGGATTTACTGGAGCAAGTGGTGGGATACTCAGGATTACTTTTAGAGCCAAGGCAACTGGACAAGCTCCTGTTAATTTTATGTCAGGTTCTGTTTTGGCAAATGATGGGCAAGGATCAAATATTCTGGACTCAATGAGAGGATCTATTTTTACTGTTACACCTGCAACTACACCTGCAAAAGTTCAAACACCCGTAGTTGCTCCAGATGAGGGCGAGGCAACTCCAGCACCCTTGTCAGCCCCAGTTATAACCAACTGGCCAGAAAAACTAGAGGCCGGGGATACTATAACTATCGAAGGTTTGGGCCACCCACTTTCGAAAATTTCTATAGTTTTGCAAAAAGGCAATTCAGATTTGATTTACGAGTATACTTTTTCTGGTCCTGATGGAAAGTTTAAGTTTACTTATCCTAAAAAAGCGGAGTCAGGATATTATAGAATTTGGGCAAAAAGTATAACTGATACCGGTGCAGAGAGTGGACTGTCTATTCCTATAACAGTCGAGATTGTTTCAAATCAATTTATAAGACTTGGGGGAGTAGTTTTGAACTACGCTTCTATTATAGTTACGTTGCTAGCCCTGCTCGCTTTAGTGCTTCTAGTTTTCGCAATAATTTGGTGGAAGTATACTCATATGAAAAAAGCTCGAGGCAAAGAAATAGTTGAAGCTGAGCATGTATTACATAAATCATTTGATACACTGAAGGATGGCCTTTCACAATATGTTAGCTATTTGGTTGGTGCAAAGACAGCATCAGGAATAAGAAAGAGAGAGTTGAAAACTAAAAATGAATTAAAACAACAGTTGGAGGATATAGAAGAAGTTATAGACAAAGAAATAAAAGAAATTAAGTAAAAAATGGAGTTCGGGTATTCAATTTACTTGGTGTGGAGTTCTACATAGATGTCCTCTAAGGCTTTTACGGCGTCTCCTGAGGCAATGTTGTTTTGATGGTATAGTCCGTCTGTACAGTCTCCAGCTGCCCATAAACCAGGGATTTCAGTTTGCTGGTTTCTAGGGTTTACTGGTATTTGTCCGATAGTGTTTAGTTTAACTAAATCCTTGGCGAAGCTAGTTGTTGGGATTAACCCTATCTCTACGAATATTCCGGGAGCTGAGATTTCTGTAGTTTCTGCAGTCTGTGTATTTTTATATACTAGACCTGATGCAAATTTGTCACCCTTGATTTCAATCGGTTCTGCATTAAGTACAATTTTAAATTTAGGATTTTGTTTTAGTTTTTCTACGGTAACTTCATCCGCTCTAAATTTATCTGTTCTATTTAGTAAGGTAACACTTTTACAGTATGCGAGAAGTTGAGCGGCTGATTCGAAAGCGGCGTTTCCTCCACCAATAACAACAACATCTTGGTCTGCAAAAAGAGGGCCATCGCATGAGGCACAATAAGTCAGCCCTTTGTTGTCGAACTCTTCTGCTCCAGGAACTTCTAGTTTGCGTCGAGTGCTTCCAGTTGCAATGAGTACAGTTTTGGACTGATACGAGGCATCGTTTGTGGTCACAGTGAAAACTTCCTCTGATTTTGTAATATTGTTTACATATTCTCCTTCTTTTACCACCACAGATTCACCAGCGTATGCTAACAAGTGGTTTTTAAGGTTTTGAGCAAGTTCTTGTCCACTTAGTTTTACAGTGCCTATCCAGTTTTCTATACCGTCACTTACGATACTCTGTCCTCCAAATTCCGGAGTTATTAATAGTGTTTTTAATTTCTTTCTTGCTGCGTATACTCCAGCGGATACACCTCCAGGTCCACCACCTACAATAATTAAATCATATAACATAGTTTAAAGATTATATCAGAATTCGTGGCTCAAAACAAAAAACCTCCATAAGGAGGTTTTTGAAAGTTTATTTTAGTTTTGAACGTCTTAGAAATGCTGGCACTGCACCCCAATCATCCTCATCGTCTCCAAGGTCTTCTGTAGGTTTTGCCTCTTCAGCTGGCATTACATTGTAGATAGCCTTCTCTGGAGCAGCAGTAGTTTCTTCTCGGGTCGTTTCTGGTTTAACAGTTTGGAAAAGAGTTTTTTTATTGTAGTTTTCTGGGAAGTTTGAAGCAATAACAGTAACTTTCACTTCTCCTTTTTTTAGTTTTTCGTCTTTTACTGTTCCGAAAATAATTTTAGCATTTGGATCAACTGATTCTGTAATTATTTTCGCAGCGTCTTGTATTTCGAACATTCCTAGGTCGTCCCCACCAGCGATAGAGAACAATACACCCTTTGCTCCGTTTATTGAGACTTCCAAAAGAGGTGAGTTGATGGCCATTTTTGCTGCTTCTTCTGCACGCTTCTCACCAGTTGCAATACCGATACCCATAAGTGCTGAACCAGCATTTTCCATGACTGCCTTGATATCTGCGAAGTCGATGTTGATGATACCCGGAGTTGTAATAAGGTCTGAAATTCCTTCTACAGCTGATTTCAATACATCGTCACAAATAGCGAACGCGCTTTTTGCTGTAGTTTCTTTGCTGATAGTAGAAAGTAGTCTGTCGTTCGGGATAACAATAATAGCGTCTACTGCTTGTCGTAGATCATCTAGTCCTCCTTCGGCCAAACGCATTCTTTGTTGACCTTCAAAGAAAAATGGTTTTGTGACTACACCAACAGTAAGAGCACCCATTTCTTTGGCGATTCTAGCTACAATAGGAGCAGCACCTGTTCCAGTTCCACCCCCAAGTCCACATGTGATAAAAACCATGTCAGCCCCTTTTAGAGCTTCTTGAATTTCCTCTTTTGTTTCTTCAACTGCTCGTTTACCTAGTTCTGGATTCATACCTGCACCGAGTCCTCGAGTTAGGTTTTTTCCAATGTGGATTTTCTTTTTAGATAGAGAATGGTGGAGGTCCTGAGAGTCTGTGTTAACCGCGATAAAATCAACTCCTTTTACCTTCGAGTTTATCATATGGTTTAAGGCGTTTTTTCCTGAACCACCAACACCAAGGACTTTTATTCTTGCGAAAGCTTCTACGTCTGGTTTAATTTGAGGCATAATGTTGTATCCGTTAATCTTGCTAGTAAGGCTATAATATCACAAAGGAATCAAATGAAAACATATTGACCCAAGGGGGGATAATATGCCTAATTTTCTTTGCAAAAAGAGAAACTTATGGCAGAAACTGAGAAAGCCAAGTTTTCATTGTTCCTTTGAGTTTGATTATTGTAGGTTTAAATCCCAACTGAGTAGAAACGTCTTTAAATCCACCAATCATAGCTAGTCCGTAAGCCACAGTCCACAAAGGCTCTTTTACAGGGTTTTGTCCGTCAATGTTTATAAGGGCTACACGGGATGGAAGTTTCAATAAATCTTTTGATAATTCTTCAATGTAATGAATGCTAGCTGTTCCACCGGTAATAAAAATTCCAGCTGGTAACAAGTGGTTCCTTCCTATTTTTTTCAAGTGACCTTCAATGAGTTCAAAAATATCTGAAAGTCTAGCAGAAATTATTTCTTCCAGTTTCTTTTTTGAGAAAGAAACACCTACAGTTTTTCCAGTTTTTATAGCCTCTGCTTCCTCCAGAGATATTTTAAAACCTAGAGCGATGTCACGAGTGATGTCTTCACCACCAATAGGAAATACTTCCATCGAGACTGGGATATTGTTTTCGAATACACACAGTGACACAGTCTCAGCACCTATGTTTACTAAGGCACAGCCAGCTGTTTTATGGGCCTTTGTTAGGGTAGAAATAGAACTTGCTATTGGAGAGGCCATAACATCTGTTACATACACTCCAGCGCCATCCACAGCCTCCATAAGGTCGTTTATATGAGGTTCAAGGCATGCCACAAATAGCATTTTTACCTCTAGTTTTGTGCCTTTCATATCTATCGGACTTTTGGCCAAAAGAACTTTTCCGTCAATTTTGTAAGACAAGGGGACGGTGTTTATTACTCTATAGTTTTGGGAAAGACTATCTGGGAGACTTTCTTCGCATAACTTTGTTAGGTTGTCTATATCTAGCTCAGTTATTTGAGAGTCAGCTCTGCTTGTCATGATACTTGCAGTACCTGTTGCACTGGATATTCCTATGCCACCAACTCCTAGAAAACATTTGTTGATTTTTATGCCTGAATTTTTCTCGGCCATTTTGACTGCATTTCGTATGCTTTCAACAGCTTCTTCGTTGTTTATTATGTATCCGTTTTTTAGGCCCTTTGCTTCAGAAAGTCCGAGACCGATTATTTTCGGGACAGTTTTTGTATTGGTTTTGGTAAACTCCAAAACTACCACTTTTATTTGGCGTGTTCCGATGTCTATTCCAACTGAAGTATGGCGCATCATTATGTATAAAAAATAGCTAAACTCCTATTTGTAATAGGAGAGGTGTCTGTCATTTTGCTCGACAAAAGACTATATCTTGAAAACTTTACACCATTTTTCTTCAGCTCTTTCCATTTTACTACCATGTTCCATTCCTTTCAAATGTAGTAATCCGTGGATAAATAGAAATGCTATGAATTCATCATACCTTTTTTCAAAAGATTTGTATTGCTTTTTGGCCACACTCGGAGTTATAAATATTTCCCCTGAGTTTTTGTCTACTGTAAAACTAAGGATGTTGGTCGGTTTATTTTTCTCTCGATAATTGTTGTTCAGTTTTTTTGAAGTTGTTTCTCCGATGAAGACAAGAGAGAGTTCATACTTTTCTCCTAAGATGGCGTTTTTTATTTTAGCAAAAGGCACGCGTGGTAGCGTGCTTTTTGTTTTGTTGGTGATACTGAGACTCTCTGTATGCATTGATTATTTTTTACCTCTTGTGTACTCATTCATCTTTCCCATTTTAATCATATCTGCAACTTCTTCTCTTCTTTTTAGTACCTTAAGAGTTTTTTTCTTTTTTACGTATTCTGAGGCTTTTCGAGTAGCGTATCTAAGGCTTCTAACACGAGGCAAAACACCTGATCCTTGGACTTTTTTTGTAAATCGGCGGATAAGGTTTAGGCTGTTTTCGTTACCTGTCTTTGTTACTTCTGCGTTTATCATAAGGGAAAGCTTAACATATTTGGCTTATTTTTTCAAGTCCTTCTTGTTTTTGTCTATATTTTTAAGGAATTCTGACAAGTTTTTGACTGCCACCGTTTCCTGCTCTCGGTTGTTTATGTCCCGGACAACAACAGTGTTTTCGATGGCTTCTTTTTGTCCAATTATGAGCACATGGCTCGCTTTCATGTACTCAGCACCGTTTAACTGACCACCAATCTTGTCCTTGGTGATGGAGTGATATACCGGAATTTTGTGCTGACGTAGCATCTCTAGCACGTTCAAAGCTTTTAGTTTGGCAAAGTTTCCAAGCTGGACCAAGTAGAATTTCGGTTTCTTTATTTTGTTAACTGGGATTTTCTTGTTGGTTATCTTATTCTTTTTTACTATGATAGTCAGTCCTACTGTCGGCAGGTCTTTTTTGCCTCCTATTTTTTTAGCTAGATTGTTGTAGCGGTAACCATATGCCAAAAGTTCACCTTCTGTTTCTGTACTTTTTTTATCTGGGTTTTGTCGTATCTCAAAAACTGTGTATGAAGCAAAATGTTTGTTCGAGAAAATGTTGGATTTAATTTTGTATACTGCCTCAAAAGCTTCTACACTCTCCAGAACTTCTTTGAAGTGAAGCCTGGCAGTCTCAGAAAGAGAGCCTATGGATTGAGGGGCATTCACCATGAACTCTTTTATGTCCGGGTGGTTTTTCAACAGCACGCTGTGGTGGTTCTTTCTAAATGCCTCCTTCCATTTTACAGGCAAAGCATGATGGTGTTTTTTGAAGTGAACCGAAAGCTCTCTTTCAAATTTTCCCATAGACTCTTTGTCACCAATACTATTTACATCAACATACACATCTTTGTAACCCAACTCATCAAGTACAGACAAAGCACACTTCAACAGAAGAGCTTCACTGGTAGCCCTAGGTGAGCCCAGGATTTCGAAACCGTATATTTCAGAAGAACCTTTTTTGTTAAGACCCTTCAGGTTCTTTTTGTAGTGGACGGCGGCTGGCAGTGAGTCCATTTCTTTTCCTCTCTCCATAAACCATCTTGTAAGAGCTATTTTTTCTTCTGTGTCGTTGTAATGGTCGTGGTCCTTCCACTGTTTTGCTTTCGCGATGTCATCGTTTTTAATATGGGGGGGTTTGATTACGGTAAAACCATAGTGAGTTGCTATTTCACCCACAGCGTCAGTAATAGTCTCAATATGACTTTCTACTTGCTCTACCTTTTGTTTTTTCTTTTTTGGAGTGGTTTTGTTTTTCATATTTATTTTAGAATTTGTATTTTACTTATAGGCAATAGCTGAACAAACGGCTTTCCTAGAATGTAACTTTTTTTCAAAGGTCCCCAAGATCTAGAATCAAAGCTTTCGAGTCTGTTGTCTCCCATAACAAAATATTCATCACCACTTAGTTCTACTTCATAATTAGTGCTAGCAAATTTTTCTACAAAAGGTTCATCGAGTACTATTCCGTCAGGACTTTCTGAGTTCATAATAGTAACCACCCCGTTTCTTATAGACACTTTTTCACCAGGAAGACCTATTACCCGCTTGATAAAGCTTTTTGATGTGTCGTTAGGGTACTTGAATACAATAACTGAATTTCTCTCGAAAGTGTGTGATTCACTCCAAAATTTTTTTACTATTAGGTAGTCTCCGGTGTTAAAAGTAGGGAACATTGATCTTCCATCCACTAGATATGGTTCAGCCACATAAGCTCTAAATGGTAGTACTATACCCACAGCTATCACAGCAAAGAGAAGAACTTCTTTAAATATAGCTTTTAGATTGAAAGAGCTTTTGTGAGAGGTTTCTTCATTCATTTCGACACATTATACACTAGACTAGCCCTTGACACAAAATGGTTTCTGGATTTCTAATATTATTTTAATTATTTGGTTTTGGGCTGTACTTTGCTACACTAGTATTTATGGCACATATTTTTGTTGGTTTGGGTAACCCAGGTGAAGAATATAAGGACACAAGACATAACTCTGGGAGGATTTTGCTTACTCACATTGCAAAATCATTAGATGCTGAATGGAAACAAGACAAAAAACTCAATGCTGAGGTGGCAAAATTAAAAATAGGTAAATCTCCTGTGGTTTTTGTTCTACCAAACACTTTTATGAACAAATCTGGCGTAAGTGTTAAACCACTTATTACCAGTTTAAAATCTGCTGAGAAAATGATGGTTGTATACGACGAACTCGATCTACCTTTTGGTGCGAACAAACTTTCCTTCAACAAGTCTTCCGGTGGACACAAAGGAGTAGAGTCTATAATAAAAGCTATTAAAACAGAGAAGTTTGCGCGGGTACGTGTGGGCATATCTCCAAAGACTCCAAGTGGAAAAATAAAAAAACCAAAAGGGGAGGATGCGGTTACAAAAGTTATTCTAGGTAAATTTAAAGACGAGGAACTCCTTGCCTTAAAGAAGCTTTCTAAAACATTACTTGAAACTATGGAAGTTTTTGTCACGGATGGTCTCTCGATGGCTACTACTTTTTTCAACTCAAAATAATAGACAAATTAAAATAATTCGGTAGTATTCTTTCAAGAGGTGTTCAGATGAGTGTTCAAAACCGGATTCTAGATGTTCTGTATCATAACGGTCCGCTTGATGGTAGTCAGATTATTGCCCACACTCTTACGGGTGAAAAAGATTTTCTGACTGCGATACGGATGCTTCATGCAGTCGGTGCTGTTCGTCGTGCAGTTGAAGAAGAGTTTGGGCGTGGTAAACACGTAGAGGAGAACGAACTTCTTCATGTTTGGGACGTTGTCCCAGAGGGTGACAGATAATGACTGATGTGAAAGCGGACAATCCCAACAAGGTTCTCGATTGCTTGCAAAGTGCTGCTACACCACTTTCTGGTGTAAAGATTTCAGTCAGGCTGAATCTGACGGAGGTAGAAACTCTCGAGGCCATAAAATACCTAGAGAACAACGGCCTCATAGTTCGTAGTGTTGGCTGGGATTCATCTGCAGCAAAGGTGGATGAGATACTTCGTTTTTGGCAGCCGTTTGATCCAGTTGCAAAAACAGAAGGACAATAACAAAAGCGACCCCGTGTGGAGTCGCTTTTTTCTTTTATTCTGCTTTTTTGTTTGGATCCATGAATGACAATGTCATTTTCTGTTCCTTTGCATCAAACATAGTTATCTTGAACTTGTATTTCTTACCTAGTTCTAGAGTACTGTGTAGTTTCTCGTCACTACCGAACTCAGAGATGTGCACAAGTCCTGCAATACCTTCCTCGATACTTGCAAGAGCTCCGTGTTTGTTGAACTTAATAACAACACCCTCTACAACATCGTCTTTCTTGTATTTCTTCTCAGCTTCTTTCCAAGGGTTTTCTTTCAACGCCTTGATAGATAGAGAGATTTTACCGTCTTTGATTTCTATTATTTTTACTTTAACTTTTTCTCCGACATGGAACAAAAGTTTAGGGTTTTCAACAAGTGCCCAGTCAATTTCAGAAATATGCACAAGTCCTTCTAGTCCGTCTTCTAGTTTTACGAATACACCGAAGTCCACGATACCTGTAACTTCACCAGTCACTTCGTCGTTCAGAGTGTATTTGTCTATTATGTAGTCTTTGTTTTTCTGCTCAGGATTTTTCTCAGAGAATATAAGTTTACCTTCTTTTGGAGAAACACCGATGATAGCAACAGAGATTTTCTGTCCAACTAGTTTTCGTAGTTCTTCTAGAATTCTGTCCTTGTCGCCATCAGCAACTCTTGGGTAGTGTTCAGTTTTCAACTGTGATGCTGGAAGGAATCCAGAGATGCCTTGCCATGCCAAAATAAGTCCTCCTTTGTTTGCTTCTTGAACTGGCAACTCAAATATTTTTTTGTCTCGGATAGCGTCCTCTGCTTCACTCCAGATAAGAGCTTGTCGAGCCTCTTTTAGAGAGATTTCGATATATCCGTCTTTGTTATCAACACTTACGACTTTTCCAGCAACACTGTCTCCAATGTTGATTTTCTTTATGATGTCTCTTGCGTTGATGTACTCACGACCGTATATGATACCTGTTCCAAAAGGAGGTATATCTATATATACAGCTGATTTCTCGATTCCTAAAACCTTTCCTTCTATAACATCATCAATCCCAGGAGGAGTTGTTGTTGCTTCTAGAACCTTATCCATCAAGCTTTCTTTTTTCGGCTTAACTTCTTCGTCGATTATTTCTTCTTCTATTACTGCTGTTGACATTTAGTATATGGTGAGACATTTTTTACCCCTAACTACAGTATCCGGACGGGGCAAGGTTAGACACCTCACGGGTTAATAAATACTGGGTCTAAGTATACATAAAAAAGCCTTTTTGGCAATAAAAATGACCAGAGATTTCTCCCTGGTCGTTTGTTTACTTATGAAATTCAAAAGTGGGTTGGCTGTATTTTCTAAGAGGTATTCTTTCCGAGCCATCTCTTGACTTCAAGGTTTCTGAGGATATCTCGATGGTAAACCTCATGGTCACAGCTTTCTCGTAAGATTTTTCGCTGTCCATACCTTCTCCTTTTCCAGGCTCATTGGGATGTAAAGGCAGAACAGTTTCATCTCCTGACTCAAAACCATACACAGTTACGTGGATGGTTTTTCCACTGAGTATTTCGTTGATAATTTTGTAGCCACCATCACCTTTGACGGATTTTTCATTGTATCCTCGAAAGATCATGATGAGTGCATGAAAAATGTCTCTGTCATCCTCAGTTTCCTCAACATGTTGATTCAGACTGGATAATTCAATCGAAGGATCCAATTTGCAATTAACAATTGAGTATCCAGTGGGGGTTCTGTGGGCAAAGTTGTAACAAAACCAGAGTATTTTATCACTAACGTCCGACATGTATTGGCCAGGCTTATTGTCAGATGCAAAAGGCATTATGACTGGCTCAACCAATCTGAGGAGTTGTTGCTCCCGAAGCTCCTGTTTGGTATTTTTGAGTTCAAAGTAACTGTATGTACCCACAGATACTAATCCTACTACTGCAATCAAAGCTAGGATTGCTAGTCCGGTTATGAGTCTTCCTACACCGTCTATTAGAGCACCTGCAATCTCTCTCATGATGATTTCTCCTTAGATACGCATTGAATTTCTATATGACAAATTACAATATGGATACATCAAAGTCAAGTAAGTTGTATCATCAGTAAATTTGTATATAATATCCATATGATAATCACATACCATGGAGCGGATTTTTTCAAAGTTTCTTTTGGAGACACAACTATTGCAGTTAATCCTATATCGAAGGATTCAAAACTGAAATCAACAAAGTTTGGAAGTGACATAACCCTAGTTTCTTTAAACAGTCCTGAACACAACGGTGCAGACCAAACTTCTCGAGGTGAAAAAGAATCTTTTGTTATCAAAGGCCCTGGTGAATACGAAATAGCTGGAGTTTTCATAAAAGGTTTTGAATCTACTTCTAACTACAGCGGAAAAGGGAAAATAAACACTATATATACAGTTGCGCTAGAAAATATGAACCTAGGCTTCCTGGGAGCACTTTCTGAAAACACCCTTACTCCTGAAGCCAAGGAGGCTTTGGACGGCATTGATGTGCTATTTCTACCTATTGGGGCAGGAGAGGTTTTAGACCCGGCTATTGCCCACAAACTGTCTGTTCAATTCGGAGCAAAACTTGTTATTCCTAGTCACTATGATATTGGAGACAAGAACTCACTAAAAACTTTCCTAAAAGAATCAGGAGAAGAAAGTTCAAAACCAGTAGACAAACTAACACTCAAGAAAAAAGATTTGGATGGTAAAGAAGGCGAGGTTGTAGTTTTGGAAGTTATCTAAACCTATTTTAATTATGTTTGAACTTATAGAAAAACTAAGGTCCAAGCCTGAGGCAACAAAAAAGCGTGTGGCGCTTTTAGGTGCACTTTTGTTTTCTTTGTGTATTTTTGGGGTCTGGCTTTCAGTTGTCTTTCCGCAAATAAAAAATCCACCAGTGGTGGAAGAAAAAGGTCCGGCAACACCTAGTCCTCTGTCAGCATTTACAGATAACATAGCGGACGGGTTTTCTTCGCTCCAAGAGACTTTTAGTGATGCCAAGGATTCTCTCACCGGTGTTATCTCAGAGTTAGAACAACAAAGTAATGTGTCCACTACTACAGTAGAAGGTAACTTTGCCGCCACAACAACCGCTACACAATAAGTAGCTCCTACTTTTACAATAAAAAAATCGGAGTCTTTCGACTCCGATAAGCTATTTCTTATTTCTCGCCAGAACTTTGATTGTGGAAAGTAGAAGCTCAGCAGGGAAGGCTCGTCTAGTGTCTGGTTCGTCACCTAAAACGAGCAGTTTCTCAATCTCAGTTTCTGAAACTTTCATAATGCTGAGTTCTTTTTTGACTTCTTCTCTTGGAGCCAAGGTCCACAGGTTATCCTTCCAAATTAGACCATTGCCATAGCCGTTGAGGAGCCAGACTTTTTTATTGACTTGGTCATGCGAACCAAGGAATGCTCCAGAAGAACTGTCCACCATGTTGTAGGCTTCAACCACATCTGTTTTGCGGAGAAAGACCAGTATTTCCTCCCCAGCATCGAGTCCCTGGGGCAGTCTTCCAAAATTCAAGACAAACTCGAAAAATTGGGTTTGCTTGGATAAAAAGACTGACCCGGCTGACGTATCGATTTTCACAACACGTACAGGTACAAGTTCGTACCCTTCCAGAGTTTTTTTTGCGAGGCATTTCATGTTCGCAGACATAAATTTACCATAAACAATTTCGTCAGCGTGGTCCACTAGATATTCAAGCGACCGTGCTTCACCTGGAAGCATTGTGCTCCCAGTCCCGGTTTCGGATGACGAGCAGTTGAGCGGACCTTTTAGTTCAGCAACTTGAGCGATAGTAGCTGTTGGAACAAATAGAGCACAAGCAATGAAAAGTACTGTAGAAACTCTCACCAAGCACCTCCAAGTGCAGAAAACGGTTCTGCCGATAGTATATGTTCTAATACCCAAAATGCAACCGTTTTGAGTTTGAAACTGGCTCAGCATATGCTATAATTGAACATATATTTATGGCAAAGAAAGATTCAGTTAAAGAAGAAAATCCAATAATTCCTCCTCATATAAACGTAATTTCTCAAGAGATTACAGACGAAATGAAATCGTCTTTTATCGACTATGCCATGTCTGTTATTACAGATCGTGCTTTGCCTGATGTTCGTGATGGTTTGAAACCTGTGCACCGCAGAATCCTTTTCGCTATGAACGAAAACGGTTTGACCGTATCTGGAAAAACTCGAAAATCAGCGACGGTGGTGGGAGCAGTTATTGGAGATTACCACCCACACGGTGACGTGGCAGTGTACGACTCAATGGTGAAAATGACCCAGGACTTTACTATGCGTTATCCGCTAATAATCGGACAGGGAAACTTCGGTTCTATCGACGGAGATAACGCTGCGGCATACAGATATACCGAAGCAAAAATGTCCCGACTTTCTTCCGAGCTACTAAAAGATATAGAGAAAGAAACTGTCGACTTTATTCCAAACTACGACGGGACCAAAAAAGAACCAAAAGTTTTGCCTACACGTGTACCAAACCTACTTTTGAACGGAACACTTGGTATTGCTGTTGGTATGGCGACCAACATCCCTCCACACAACCTAAACGAGGTTATGGATGCTGTATCACACCTAGTAGATAACAAAGATGCCACAACAGAAGACTTGTTGCAGTTTGTAAAAGGTCCTGATTTCCCGATAGGAGGATTGGCTTTTGATCAGAAAGACATAAATCATGCATACGCTACTGGAAAAGGTGGTGTTGTTACTCGTGGTGAAGCTGAGATAGTAGAAAACAAAGCTGGTCAGTTCCAGATTATCATCACCTCTATTCCTTTCCGTGTAAACAAATCAACTCTTATTGCAAAAATAGCAGAGTTATATAGAGACAAAAAAATAGACATAAAAGGTATGCGCGACGAGTCTGCAAAAGACATCCGTATTGTTATCGACCTAAAAAATAGTGGAAACCCACAAACAACTCTTAACTATCTATACAAACACACTCAACTTGAGGAAACTTTCCACTACAACATGGTGGCACTAGTAAACGGAGTTCCAGAGACATTGTCTCTAAAAGGTGTTTTGGAAGAGTTCGTAGCTCACCGAGTTATTGTGATAAAACGTCGAACAGAGTATGACCTAAAGAAGGCTCTAGAGCGAGAGCATATTTTACTTGGTTTGAAAAAAGCTCTCGACCACATAGACCAGATAATTAAGCTTATTCGAGGTTCAAAAGATACTCCAGAAGCGCACAAAAAGTTGATGGCGGAGTTTAAGTTTTCTGCTATTCAAGCCACTGCTATTTTGGAAATGAAACTTTCTCGACTTGCAGGACTTGAGAGAAAGAAAATAGAAGATGAGTTGAAAGCAGTGCAGGAACTTATCGAGACTTTGAAAGCTATTTTGGCAAGTCCAAAGAAAATTCTTGGAATTATCAAAGATGAGTGTAAAGAAATCAAAGAAAAATACGGTGATGACAGAAGAACCAAAATTATAAAAGGTGGTGCTAAAATCCTATCTGTGGAAGACCTTATCGCTGACGAGGAAAACGCTCTCGTGCTTACAGCAGGTGGATACATAAAACGAACAAATCCTGACGAATTTAGAAAACAAAAACGAGGGGGAGTCGGAGTAGTAGATATGGACACAAAAGAAGAAGATTTTGTGACCATGCTTCTTATAACTTCTACTCATTCAGACCTACTATTCTTTACTGACAAAGGAAAGGCGTATCAGACGAAAATGTATGACATACCAGAGGGACGACGTGCTACTCGAGGAAAATCAGTGATGAACTTTTTACCACTAGCAGAAGGAGAGAAGATTACTTCTATTTTGCCAATGCCAAAGGAGGTAAAGAAATCAGAATCTAGTTTGATGATGGTAACAAAGAACGGTGTTGCTAAAAAAGTTGCAACATCTAGTTTCCACGATGTGAGAATATCAGGAATCATCGCTATCAAGCTCGATGCAGGAGACTCACTTATCTCAGCTTCATTTGTTCACAAAAAGGACACAGTTATTGCTGTCACTTCAAAAGGTCAGTCTATCCACTTTAAAGAAGCTGATATAAGAGAAATGGGACGAACAGCTATGGGAGTCCGTGGTATAAAAGTTGGCAAAGGAGACTTTGTTATTTCTGCTGAGACTGTTCCAAATACAGTGAACAATGCAACGCTTATGGTTATTTCTCAAAACGGCTACGGAAAATGTACAGACATAGACGAATATAAAATACAAAACAGAGGAGGAAGTGGTATTAAAACAGCCAAAGTAACTCCAAAGACTGGCCCTCTTATTTCTGCAAAAGTTTTTGCAAGTGATGAAGCAGAAGTGGTAGCTATTTCAAAAAAATCTCAGGTTATCCGAGTGGATAGTAAAGAGATTCCAGTTCTCGGAAGACAAACTCAAGGGGTACGTGTAATGAAGTTACGCGACGGGGATAGTATCGCCTCTCTTATTTGCCTGTAGACATTTTGATTAATCTGTGGTAGTGTATTCCCAGGAGGTTACATGAAGTTTTTTCCGTATCCGAGTTCAATCCAACCTAGCTTCATCGGCGAAACTGGTTTTTGTTATGACGCGAACTACGTTAAGTCCCTGAAAGAAAAGTTTCCAGACTGGGAAAACCTACACACTTTTCTTGATAGGAATGATCGGCGAATTGTCAACAAATTGCTTGAGAGTTTCTTGAGCACCTTGGAGTCCGTAAGCACAAAGAGAATCGAGATGATGTCGCATCGTCCCGAGTTCGGGGAGTTTATCGACGAGTTGGTATTGGCCGATGGTATTACTGGATGGCTTAAAGCTCTGAGAAAACAATACTTTCCAGAACTCGCGGCTGCGTACGAAGAGGCAGAACGCCTTGATCAGGAATAAAGCATTTAGAATTTCCACCAGACACGTTCGTCTGGTGGTTTTTTATTACCAAAAACGAAATCTGAATCACAAGTCCTCTTTTTGTTAATAACCGCCTTACATAAAGCTATTTTTAGTACTATAATAAATATATGTTTTCTGATCCTACAAAAATAGTCGAGCAGTGCGGTATTCAAGCTGGCCAAGAAATTGCGGAGTTCGGTTCCGGTTCCGGGCTTTATAGTATGCAAGCATCTCGCGCGCTCATGTCGAGTGGTAGAGTGTATGCGATAGATGTACAGAAAGACCTACTAGCAAAACTTAAAAATGAGTCCGTTAAAAACGGTTTGTATAATATAGAAGTTATTTGGGGAAACATAGAAAAGCTGGGCGGCACAAAACTCCGTGACCGTTCTATTGATTTTGTATTTCTTTGTAACACACTTTTTCAAACAGAAGACAGAGAAGGTACAGTAAAAGAAGCTAAAAGAGTTTTAAAACCTGGTGGTAAGGTAGTTTTGGTAGATTGGGCAGAGTCGTTTGGTGGCATAGGACCAGCAGTGGGACATGTTTTTTCAAAACTTGACGCAGAAGAGTTGTTTCAGAAGCAAGGTTTTCACAATGAAAAAGAAATACAGGCGGGGAGTCATCATTACGGTTTTATATTTAAAAAAATGTAGGTAAAGAAAAATTCTATGAATTCAATGAGCACTTTTAAAATAGCAGTAACAGCCGTATTTGCGGTTTCTATCGTATTTGGCGTTGCAATGTTTGCTTTGTCCAAAGGTTCAGACACAGAGCTTAGAGCTAATTTGGTAGTGTGGGGTACAGTTCCAGCAGACACATTTAAAGCTGCTTATGAAGCATCTTCCATAAAATCTAACAAAAATGTAACAGTAAAATATGTAGAGAAAAATGTTTCAACCTTCGACACAGAGTTTATCGAGGCGCTGGCGGATGGTGTTGGTCCGGATATGGTTGTTTTGAGAGAGGACTTTCTTCATAAACATCGAAATAGATTTTTCACGATTCCCTATGCTAGCTTTACCGAGAGAGCTTTCAAAGATCGTTTTATTGAGCAAGGCGAAATGTTCCTAACTCCAGAAGGTGTCTCAGCTTTCCCTTTTATCGTAGATCCTCTCGTTTTGTATTGGAACAGAGATATGTTCAGTAACAACGCCATAGTTCAGCCTCCTTTGTATTGGGACGAATTAAATGGACTAGTTACAAAACTTACTAAAAAAGATGCTGGTGGGAGTATACTCCAGTCAACGATAGCTCTAGGAGAATATAGAAATATTACAAACGCAAAAGAAATAATATCAATGCTTCTGTTCCAAGCTGGTACACCCATCACTGGCAGATCTAGTAGTGGACTTATATCTGTCTTGAATGAAGGTTTTGGCTATCCAGTTATGCCAAGTCAATCTGCTATAAACTTTTATACCCAATTCTCTAACCCAACTTCTCCCGCTTATTCTTGGAACCGTTCACTTCCCACCTCTTTGAATATGTTTTTGGCAGGAAATTCTGCAATGTACTTAGGTTTTGCGAGTGAAATACAAGGGATTCAGCAAAGAAACTCAAACCTTAACTTCGATGTGACTCTTGTTCCACAAATCCGAAATGCTCCAAAGAAAGTGGTCTTCGGTCACATGTACGCTCTGGCGGTAGTAAAACAGTCAAAACAAATTACAGCAACATTTACTTTGTTAGCTGCTTTGACTGAGCCGGCTTCTATGAAAGCCCTTGAACCAGTTACAAATCTTCCTCCAGTTAGAAGAGATATGCTGGCTCAGAAACCCACAGACGCCTTCCGTGAGGTATTCTATACTTCAGCCGTTATATCCAAGTCTTGGATGGATCCAGACCCAACACTAACAAATATTTCCTTCAGAGACCTGATAGAGTCAGTAACTTCTGGGCGAGCTAGACTCACTGAAGCATTGGGTAGGTTGAGTGAAGAGCTAAATATACAACTAAAATAGTTTGTTATATAATAATTAAAATGACAAAAACTCTAGCATTGAAGACTGTTGTATCAAATATTTTTGTTTTTGCATCTATATTTTTTCTTTTTTTCTTTCCATTTCTGGTTTTTGCTGATGAGTCTGCTGCAACGGAAAATAAAGGTGGTTTAGTCTATGAATGTGACGGTAAACCAGGCGAATGTGATTTTGATGATTTGATAGCAGCAATTCAGAAGGCCGTAAATTGGGGCACCACTTTAGCTATATCTTTTTCTGTGGTGGTGATAGCATATGCCGGTTTTAAAATAATGGTGTATGCAGACAGTCCTGGAGAAAGAACAAAAGCTAAAGAAATGCTAAAAAAGGTAGCAATAGGTATAGCGGTAATCCTGGGAGCTTGGCTTATTGTAAACTTAATAACAAGCAGTCTGTTAAAGGATGAATTAAAAGATATATTTTAAAATATGATTAATTTAAAAAATAAATTATTAGGAGTTTTTTTGTTCGGACTATTTTTGTTACCAGTTTTTGCAGGTGCCGTGAATGTTCCAAATCAAGAGGGGGGGGGAGGACAAGAGAACCCAAAAACTACAACGATTGGAGTTAACCTTACTAACCCAGTGGATTGCGGCGACAACTGTACTATTATGAGCCTTATTACACTCATACTTAAAAACGTTATTATGCCCATTGCAGCCGTAGCAGTAGTGCTTTGGATTATCTGGGCGGGCTTCACTTTCATCACAGCACAGGGTAAACCCGCGGAAATTGAAAAAGCTAAGCAACGGTTGCTATGGTCACTGGTCGGTGCGGGCATTTTGCTTGGCGCCACTGCTATATCAGAAGTTGTCCAAAGGACCGTTGAATCACTTACAAAATAAAAATGAAGAATAAAATATTTTTGAGTTTTTTGTTTTTGTTAGTTCCAGCCTATGCTTTGGCAGCTGATTTTTCTCTTAGTGGGAGCACTTTTAAAGGTATTGTGATGGAGGTGATTGAGATTATAAACATACTAATACCCATACTTGTCAGTCTTGCCATCGTTTTCTTTTTTTGGGGGATGTCCAAGTTTATTTTACATTCCGACAGTGCCGATGGTATTAAAAACGGCAGAAACTACATGTTGTGGGGCTTACTTGCTTTGTTTGTCCTGTTCACATTCAGAGTCATCATCGGGCTTGTTTCAAGTGATTTGGAGATAGGTGACAAGAACCCGAATCCGAACAGTATCCTGTTGCCAACAGGGCCAAGATAGAGTTTTATTTTTATTTACAATATAATTATAATTATGAAAAACAAATATATATTAGCAAGTTTGGCTTTAGTTTTAACCCCAGCTATGGCTTTCGGTGCATTGGGGGGATTTAGAAATCTTTTGATGGAGTTTTATGGGATTCTTCAGCTTTTGGATAACCTTATCTTCGCCATAGCCCTTGTGTACTTCTTTTGGGGTGTAGCACAGTCCATCTTGAAGTCAAACGACGATAAAGCTCGAGAGGAAGGGCGAAAGAAGATGATGTGGGGAGTTATTGCACTTTTCGTTCTGGCTTCATGGTGGGGCATTCTGCTGTTCTTGGGTGACTTGATTAGTATAGACCCAAACCCTAATGTTATGACACCTAACTCTCAGATACCAAACGTGGGGGTTATAACTTGGTAAGTAGTTCTGGAAGTTCCCTTTACTTATCCACAAAACCCTTGTATTTACGGTTTTTTGTACTATAATTAACAACATTACACATAATAATTAATTAAGCATAATTTATGAAGAAATTTATTTATACAGTATTATCTTTCGCCCCAGCTATAGGTTTGGCACAAGAGGCAGATCTAGGTGGTATTGAGAGACTTGTAGACAGTATTGGTGGCATTATAAACAGTTTGTTGCCTATATTGTTTGCATTAGCGCTAGTTTACTTCTTCTGGGGTCTTATCAAATACATCAGAGCTGCAGGAGATGCAAAGGCAGCTGCAGAAGGAAAGAGCATAATGATCTACGGTGTTATTGCTCTTACAGTTATGGTGAGTATCTACGGTTTGATCGCATGGTTGCAGTCAACACTTGGTATTGAAGGAAACTCAGTGACTATCCCTACTGTTCCTGGTCTTGAATAAAACTACCTAAAATCAAATTATGACTATCGTTCCTTTCCTATACAAGGTAAATAATTTGATTTTGAATCCGCTCATTCTTCTCGTTTTTGCTCTGGCATTTCTATATTTTATTTACGGTATAGTTATGTTTCTAAAAACAGATCCAGGAGATAAAGGTCAGACGCGTATAGAAGCTAGAAATTCTATTTTGTGGGGGATAGTCGGTATGGTAATAATGTTTTCAGTATACGGGATTATCCGTTTTATACTCGCAACTTTTGGGATAGCCCCAAGCGAAATAGAAGGAGAGGCAGGGAATATATTGGATCTAAGAGGATAAAGACAGCCCCGAGCAATCGGGGTTTTCTTTTATAAAAAATTATAAAAAAATCGCGCAAGCTCCCCGTAGGGCGCTTGCGCGAATATGTTGTTACCAGGTTCTGATGATTGTAACTGGTTTTCCGTCTGTCCGCCTGGACTTAATCCGGAACCAGCTCATCTCTGGCCACTCACCATCGAACTTCTCGTCGATGTCGATGTATTCGTTGTTATCGTAGAGGACTCTCACCGGACCCATGGCCTTTGTGATTCCTCCCTCACGAGGATATTTCCTGCTACTCCAGTTGTTGGAGTAGACCAGAAATACCTCCTTGTTTCCTTCCTCCTCGTCGGCCTTTTTTTCTGCCCAAAGGTCGGATAGCTTGGGCTTTTCGTACCCCATAGTGATCCTGGCGGTCGAGTAGATAGTGCTGAAAAATATTACAGCACCAATCACTATCGCCAGGTTACCGAGCATTTTTGGAGCCTTGCCACCAGCTGTTAGGCCACTAGCATAGAACCCCAAAACGAGTAGTAACTGTGAGACCATGAACCCTTTTTGTTGGGCCCACAACCACCACTCCTCTCTCAGTACCCAGTAAATCCCGAAGTGGATTGCCACCACAACCAGAACAGGAACGAAAACCCCTGCCCATTGTTGCGGTGTGAGTTTAGCTTCACCTTTTGCCTTGTTAATACCATATGCCAACAAGGCAATGGTAATCACCGACAGAAGGAATTGGATTATTAACGAAAATCCACTAATCATTTTCTACGACCTCCTCTACCTGGACCTTTTCCTCCAGGACTGTTTTTGTTGTTACTTAGGCCCATGCCCAGCATGGCACCCACATTCATTGCTTGCGAACCCGCTTCTTTCATGCGAGTGGCAACGGCAAGATCACGAACAAGTTCGATAACCTGCTCCGTTTTTGCGTCTTTCAGTTGACGCTTAACAGCTTTGATCATCTCAGTTACATCCGCAGTATCAGCCTGAGCGTCGATGATTGCGGCCTGTCTTCGAATCTTGGCTTCCTCTTTCAGCAACAGGAGTTTTTCTTGCTCCTTGGTCACTGGCTTGTGTCTGGAAATAACCAAACTCATCATTTCCTGACCAGTTTGACTAACAAGCAGGTCGTTTTTCCTGAGGAACTCAAGAACGCTTTCAGTAAAAGCCTCGCGTTCTTTTGAATTTGCCTCACTGAATTCTTCTTTGTAGACTTTCAATGATGCAATTCCAATTACAGCGCCGTGAATAATCGGCTTCATGACATCAAAGAACTTACCTTCTCTGTCATAGATCGACACCAACGGTCTCTTAGAAAGAAAGCGTGCGTTGATCATTATATTCGCACTCATGCCACCCTTGAATTCCACTCCTGGGATCATGAAGTCATGTTGCTTGTCCCAGAGTAGGTGGCGAGTGGGCACAGGTGCTTTATCTCGCTCAATCCACTCCTCAGGCTTTTCCTCGTTCAAGGACGGATTAATCCGTTCATGAAGAAATGGAAACTCATGGACCTCCAGGGGAGGCCAACCTTTGTAGAACAAACCAAACGATCGTAAAAAACTCGCGAATGGATTCCAAGAAGGATCTCCTTTTACGATTTCCATACCCTTTACTACGTAACCGGGCGGAAGGTTGGCCAACATTTTCGTCGGGTTGCCTTTTCCCTTGTCAACAGTAACGATATGGTTTCTTGCGATAGATATGATGGGTCCGATACCTCGTTGGGATCCTTCCCACACCGCGATAAAGGTGAGCAGAAAAGAACCCACAAGTACACCCACTGTCTGGAGTCCAAGCATTGGATTTCCAGACCACCATCCGGGGATGGTCCCGACGGCTGCTATGACAATTAAGACGACTATCGTACTAATGATTTTTGCTAACATTTAGTTCACCTCTTTCGTGTCAACGAACTCAAATGGGGGAGTTACATAACACCCCTCAAAATCCTGTACATATTATATACCATAAATATACAAAAGTCAAGGTTAGATATTGCCATATTTATGGCTTAAACTAAGGTTTTTTAATCAAAAATCGGTATTTAATAATATGGTAAATAGAAAAGGATACACCTGAGTTTACAACAAGAGCACCCCAAATAAGTGACCAATCGTCGTAATAAATTCCTTTTATAAACAAAATACATTGTATAAAGAAAACAGATACAGGTAGGAGTAGAGATACATTTTTGGCATTGTGTTTTTCATGTATGAGCCAACCTTGATGATAGTATCCACTAGCCACAACAACCCAACCTAGAGAAAGAATAAGGCTCCAGATGTTCTGTGAATTCCAGAATTGGGATATGTGTTCTAAGTGTCCAAAAATAAAATAAGTCCCAACAAAAACAAATGCAATAGAAAGAATTATTTCAATAACTAGTTTCCTTTTCATAGATAAATTATATCATTTATATAGACAAAAACCTGCGAAATGCAGGCTTTGTTTTGAGTAGTATTTCTGATTTAGAATTTAAGGAAACCAATATCTAGCCAAGTTTCGAACGGCCTCTTTGATATATAGTGCTTTAAGCGTAATCTGTGTGATTGCCTGAAAGTTAGCTAGTGTCTAATTGATCTGAATAGATACGAGATACTGATTTCCTTGAATTCTCAAACTGACCCGAAAGTAAGATGAAATACTATTACCTTTAAGGATATCATAATGGAAATAGTTTGTCAAGTAAAATAATAGCCACCACGTCAATTTGACGTGGTGGCCGTTTGTTCGGAGCCTACACTTTCAAGGCTTTACGTTCTGCTGGTGAGAGCTTCGCGAGCGCGGACTTTTTGGTTTCCTCGTCCTGCGCCTGCTCAGCTTCACGTTTCTCTCGCTCAGCATCTGCCGCCTGGTGAACCTCCCACCAATCAGCCAAGTCGCGAGACTCGGCATCATGGGGGTTGTAGACGATCGTCTCAAGGACGTCCGACGTCATCGACGTCAACGCTGCGCAAAGTTCAATAACAGCTCGGTCGTCATTGGCGTAGATGTTCCCAGACTGAGACAAAGCCCAGTCCTCAGGTTCAATTCCCATCTTCCTGCGCACATACACCAAAAGTTTGGCAGCGCGCTGAAGTTCCTGTTCACGTGTTGTTGGTTCGAGGTAATCGGATCTGCAAGGCATATAGGTCTCCTGTAACAATTGATAACATATTAGAATTAATTTGTCAAGGTTTATTCTAATAAATAAAAACTGCCGACATATGCCGGCAGGGTTCAAGAATTGTCACCAGTGCCCTCGTCTTTCTCGTGTTAGTCCGAAAGCCAAGGCTTGCAAGGCTCCGCCATAAAGCATGAGTGGCGCCGCCGATCCTACTAGTCCGAGTATTCCAAGGACAATCCCGGCCGAACCAGTAATGACCTCAATAGCAAAAACGATATTTCTCATCGCGACCTCCTATCCAAGATTAAGTGATTTAAAAATGGAAGTCAATTTGTAATTTAGATATAGGTTATTTGGGCATAAAATAAAACCCGCCTGACAAAGCACGGGTTGTGTTGTCGGCGGGGTAAGTGGTTAGCAGTAACGGAAGGTTTTTCTTTGCCCATCCGGCATTGTAAACCGGACTGTGGGATTGAGGCCGCCATCTGTGATCTGAACGGAAACGTCTTTCAGGCTGGGTAGCCCGTCCGCGATTCGTGATTTGATGCCTTCTGCGGTCTTTGGGTTGAAACCGCAATAGAATTTCAAAAGGTAACAGATCTCTTCGTAGCTCAGATTGGCTACAGCGGCATTTCTTGTTTTAATCGCAAACTCAATTTTCTCGAGTACTTCTCTCGGTGACTCCATTGGTTTCTCCCTTTAAAACAAAGAAGTGATCGGCAAGAGTAGGAATTTTCCCACCAGGCCGAAGATGTAGAACACGATACCCATGCACGGTATCAGAGTCGCGATTACGAATGCACGAATGAATCGGCTCGTTACCGGTGCACCCCTGATTATGAAGCTGTCTTCTGAAATCAGGGCGATCACAATGCATGAGATGTAAAAGGTCCAGGAAAAGAACGTAAACAGTGCCATAAGCAAACTCCTGTTGAAGGTGAGCAGTCCTCTGCTCAGTTGCGAGTTGTTTTAGAACCGAACCTTGACGCACTCGTCGAAGTTGAACGGATATTGCTTACAATCAGGAAGTACTATTCCTGCCGAGAAGTCGATTCTTTGGGCAGTGAGCAGTAGCGGTGGTCCGTTTCTTTCAGCAATGTACACATCACCAGGGTTTAGTGATTCCCCTGTGGTAACCTTGCCTTCGCTGTTTTTCACAGGGAATACTTTAATCCCTTCAAACTCTACCGGGTTCCCAGACAACAGTCTGTTCAAAGTCGGTGTTCCAAACATTGTTATCTCCTCTACTTATGTTAGCACATTTATGTGCTTTTGTCAAATAAAATAAAACCCGCCGGACGAAGCACGGGTTGTGTTTGTCGGGCGGGGGTACTACTTCGAGTGTTCTTTGCAGGGATAGAGTTGATAATCCATCACCACACATCCACAATCGGATGCTCCGGAACCAAGGTCATGTTCCTGAAACATATGAAGTAGTTGTTCGCGTGAACTATTGAGCATTACTTTGTTCACTGCACTTCCAGCTTCAGGAAGTGGATGACTGTTTTTGTCGGTGGCACATGCTGCGCAAACTTGGGTCATGTTGCTGTATCTCCTTTGTTCGAATGGTCTATGACTCCTCGTGGCGTTATTGCCCTTGTTTTTTCCATCGGCGTTCAAGAATTGTGTAGCCGATGCCAGTTGTGATGATTCCGATGAGCATCATAACTACCCCTATGAAGCCGATGTAATTCAGTACGGAACTATTTTCCGCAACTAAGGCCATCATCAAGAATAGCCCAATAATCATGAGAGTCGCACCGATACCCATCAAGCGTGATGGGGCGTTTCTGACATGTTCGACGACTGGCTGCACAAGGATTTCTGGTCCAGGTCTCATAGCTGTCCTTTCTAAAAGTGTCCATGAAAATAATAACACATATAAATATACATGTAAAGTTAGTGGGTAAGGAGGGAAAATTCTGAGACTCGGTCAGGAATAATTTTTTAGGCCGACTAGATCCTTACAGGATCAGTACCCATGTTTGGATATTTTTGTTCTTGAAATCCAAAAAATATCTCAAACAGGCTTCGAGTCTCCACGAAAGCTCCCCCAGAGCTTTCTCCTTGTCCCAAAACAAAAACCGCTTTCGCGGTTTGTTGTTTGTGGGCAAGGGGAGACTCGAACTCCCAATCCGTGAGGAACTAGTTCCTAAGACTAGCGCGTATACCAATTCCGCCACTTGCCCGATGGATATCAATATATCATAAATAATAAAAAATGCGACATTTCCCAGTAGGGGTATCGACCGCTACTCGGTCAGTACATTATTTTCAGGTGCACTTGTGGTCAGGGATAATTTTTTCGCCGACGCTCAAAAATTTCCACGACCCTGCCTCGCTTATTTTTTCTACTGAAAAAATGTAGCTCCGGCTTGCACTAGTGCGAAAAATCTCCCATCCCAGGGAGATTTCTAGCCTAGTGCACCCAGTAGGGATCGAACCTACGACATTCTCCTTAAGAGGGAGCTACTCTACCAACTGAGTTATGGGTGCA
>JAZKJH010000006.1:0-20150 GCA_040384485.1 Patescibacteria group bacterium | reverse complement strand
GTGGTTGCAGCGACAGACGGAGTTATGCCACAAACAAGAGAACACGTTCTTTTGGCTAAACAAGTTGGTGTACCAAAAATGATCGTATTCCTAAACAAATGCGACATGGTGCCAGATGCTGAACTTATTGACCTAGTTGAAGAGGAGATTCGAGAACTTCTAACGAAA
This sequence comes from Patescibacteria group bacterium, assembly GCA_040384485.1. Classification (GTDB taxonomy): domain Bacteria; phylum Patescibacteriota; class Minisyncoccia; order Phycocordibacterales; family DATDWN01; genus C7867-006. The sequence goes on along the minus strand of JAZKJH010000006.1, from coordinate 19,982 downwards.
CAAGGATTTGACGGTGCCTCAGCTCCAATTATCAGAGGATCAGGTTTGAAGGCTCTTGAGTCAGCAAACAACGATGATGAATGGGCAAAGAAAATCCTAGACCTTGCAAACGCTCTTGATACATACTTCCCAGTTCCAGAAAGAGAGATGGATAAACCATTCCTAATGCCAGTAGAGGACATCTTCTCTATTGAAGGAAGAGGAACAGTGGTAACAGGAAGAATCGAAAGAGGTATTGTTAAAGTAGGAGAGGAAATTGAGTGTGTTGGTTTGAAGGACACAATGAAATACACAGTTACTGGTATTGAAATGTTCAACAAATCTCTAGCAGAAGGTATTGCTGGAGACAACGCAGGTATTCTTTTGAGAGGTGCAAAGAAAGAAGACATCCACAGAGGACAAGTTCTATCTAAACCAAAATCTGTAACACCTCACACAGAGTTTACAGCTGAAGTTTACATCTTGAAGAAAGAAGAAGGAGGAAGACACACTCCATTCTTCTCTGGTTACAAACCACAATTCTATATCCGAACTACAGACGTTACAGGAGATGTGACTCTAAACGAGGGAGTAGAGATGGTTATGCCTGGAGACACAGTTACTTTCAACGTTAAACTAGTTGCCCCAGTTGCTCTAGAAGACAAAACAAAATTTGCTATTAGAGAGGGAGGGAAGACTGTGGGAGCGGGAGTTGTAACAAAGGTTATCGCATAAGCTACAAAAACAGTTTAAGTTTTCAAAAAACCGCCATGCTAGGCGGTTTTTTGCTGTTTCTAGGAAACATAAACCATTCATTGACATTTGGGTATATATTATGTTATAATTAATACAGATAATTTCCGCAGGTCGCTAATGCACCTGTCCAAACCCAGGAGACTTTTATGTTTAAGGTTGCACGGTGTGTCGTTTCAGCGGTCCTGTTTGTTGTCGCAGTTGTCGTGGCAGTATATGGGATAGTGGGAATGTGGATGTTTCTCCGAGAAGTTGTTTGGGGATTTGCGTGGGAAGGTCTAGCCTTGTCCCAAGGAAACATCTTCTTTGGGATTCCCTGGATATTGTTCACCCTGCCAATTTTTGGAGGCTTGTGCATGGTGTTGGGGCTGATCTGCAGTTGGATTACCATCATTGCCGTCATGGTCTTGCCAGACAGGCAACATGAATGGGTTGAGATGAAACTTTTACACTTTCCCTGGTAACCAGGACAAACAGAATTTATCCGCACAATCGAAAGGTTGTGCGGACTTTATTTTACCCCTTGAATAAAATATAGATATCTGCTAGTATCTTTGAATCAGTATAAATTTGACATAAATGGCAACAAAAGAAGCTACAACAAAAAAAGCAGTTAAGAAGGCTCCAGCTAAAGCAGCTAAGTCTGATGCAATTTCAAAACTAAGAATAAGAGTTAGAGCGTACGAGTACAAGATACTTGATTTGTCAGTAAAGCAGATCATAGATACAGCTCTACGATATGACGCAAAGGTAGAAGGACCTATTCCTATGCCTACAGAGATAAAGAAATACACTGTAAACCGTTCTTCATTCGTATTCAAGAATGCTAGAGAGCAGTTTGAAATGAGAATCCACAAGAGAGTAATAGACATTTTGAACCCTACTCCAAAGATAATGGAAGCACTGACAAATATGTCACTACCTTCAGGAGTAAACATAGACGTTAAAATCATCTAAAACAAAAAACCACCGAGAGGTGGTTTTTTGTTTGCAGTTGCTGTAGTATCGGGACAGGGAGGTTTTTATGCATCGGGTCATTAAGTTTGTTAGAGAGATTTTTGGGCTTGAGAAAGTTCGTAACGAAGAAGAAAAAGGATTAACAAAATTAAGTTTTCTGATGGACGATGACTTCGAAAGTCTTCTTGAAGAAGCCAGAAAAAGGACAGAAAGGGAACATAGTGTTTATGTAATCAAGGATGCTGTTAAACACTGGGTCCTACATTTGAGAGATTTAGACAAAAGTGACCCTAGCAGTGGCTTGAAAATCAAAAGGGATGGAAAAGTAATTCCGTTCAAAACAAAGGAAGAATAGGTGTATAGAACCATTCACTGCAATGAAGGCAGTGGGTGGTTTTTGTTATAAACAAAACACCCAGAGCTTTACAGCTACTGGGTGGGTCTGGTTATCTAAATGCTGACATCATCCTCTCCCTATCCTTCAGCTTTTGGTTATGTGCCAGAAACGTGATTATGAGGAGTAGGACTAGTGAACCTCCCCATACAAATGCTGAGGTTTGGTTTTTCTCAGCAAAAAGTGAATATGCTGTGCAAAATACTGAAAAAATGATTTGATCAAACAGTCGTAAAGGGGGAAGTTCTTGGCGGAATTCCTTGCTTACTACGGTTCTCACTAGTCCTAGGGTTACCACTAAGAGCCAAGGGAAAGAGGAGTAAAAAATTATTGTTCCGAGTAGATCATACGGAGCCATGGGATACCTCTACCTTGAAGGATATTTCATAGTTTCCTCTTTGTCAAACGAGGGACTTGAAATAAAAATAGATATCTGTTAGTATAGCGAAATCGTTTAAAAAGCGTTTTAAATGGTGACTAGCGATGGGCAATGTCGGGAAATATCTTTTCCTGTTACTGTCCGAAAATCGTCACCACAAAATACATAAATATGAAATTTATCCTGGGAACAAAAATCAACATGTCACAAATCTTTGATGAAAAAGGTTTGGTTCATCCTGTAACTGTAGTTAAAGCAGGTCCAATGACTGTTACTCAAATCAAAACTGTTGCAAAAGATGGCTACAATGCTGTTCAAGTTGGTTTTGGTACTAGAGCTGCAAAAAACATAAACAAAGCAGTGAAAGGTCAAATGAAAGGCGGAGAGTACATGTATTTAAGAGAATTCAGACTTGAATCAGAACCAACACAAAACATTGGTGATGTTATCGACCTGTCTACATTCGCCGCAGGGGATATGGTAGTCGTTTCAGGAACTTCAAAAGGAAAGGGTTTCCAAGGAGGTGTTAAGCGACACGGATTCAAAGGAGGACCTCGTTCACACGGACAAAAACACTCAGAGCGTGAGCCAGGTTCTATCGGAGGAGGAGGAAGAGACGGAGGAAGAGTTGCAAAAGGCAAGAGAATGGCAGGAAGAATGGGTGGCGACAGAATCACAAGCAAAGGACAAACTATTGTTTCTGTTAAACCAGAGACAGGAGAGATCTTCGTAAGAGGAGCTATTGCTGGCAGAAGAGGAAGTCTAGTGGAGATAATCGGCTAAAACTTATTTATATGGAAACAACAGTTTATAATCTAAAAGGAAAAGAAGCAGGAAAGGTATCTATACCAGAAAGTATTTTTGGTTTGAAATGGAACGCTGACTTGGTTCACCAAGTAGTTGTATCTATGGAGTCTTCTGCTAGACAAAGTATCGCACACACTAAAAACAGAGGTGAAGTTCGAGGAGGAGGAAAGAAGCCTTGGCAACAAAAGGGAACTGGTCGCGCTAGACACGGTTCTACTCGTTCACCTATCTGGGTTGGAGGAGGTGTTACTCATGGTCCAAGAAACGACAAGAGTTATGAAAAGAAAGTAAATAAGAAAATGAAAGCAAAGGCGCTTTACACTATTCTTTCAGCTAAATTCAAAAAAGGTCACATTCTATTCGTAGACGATATTTCTCTAAGAGCTATAAAGACAAAAGATGCAAGAGCTACTCTTTCTTCATTGTCAAAAGTAGATGGTTTCACTGATTTGCTAGCAAAAAGAAAGAACTCAGCACTTATTGCTATTCCTGCAAAGGACTTAAATACAGAGAAGAGCTTTTCAAACATGAGCAATGTGTTTGTGGATGAAATCCGAAACATTAACCCAGTTGATTTGATGAAGTACAAATATGTAGTTATCTCTAATCCAGAGAAAGGAATTCCTCAAATAGATGGCAAAATAACTAAATAACATGAAGAAAGACTTAAATCACATTTTAATAAGACCTAGAGTTACTGAAAAAGCTGGAATACAATCTGAGTTTTCTGTATACACTTTTGAAATAGCAAGAGATGCTACTAAAGTTCTAGTTAAGAAGGCTTTTGAGGAGAGATACAAAATAACTCCAATCAAAGTTTCTACAGTGACAGTTCACTCAAAGAAAGTTTTCGTAAGAGGAAAAGTAGGAAGTAAGGCTGGTCACAAAAAAGCTTATGTTTACCTAAAGAAGGGAACAAAGCTTGAGACACTATAGTCAACAAGGTCATAAACTATATAAAGTAAAAATATGAAACGATACAAACCAACAACAAAATCAAGAAGAGGAATGACTACCATATCATTCGGTGATTTTGTAACTACTTCAGAACCACACAAGGCTCTAACAAAAGGTTTTAGACGACAAATGGGTAGAAACCATCACGGTAAAATCACTACTCGTCACAAAGGAGGAGGACACAAGAGACTTTTCAGAGAGATTGACTTTAAATACGACAAAATAAATATTCCTTATACTATTAAAACAGTAGAATATGATCCAAACAGAAGTGGATTTATCGGACTTGCTCAGTATAGAGATGGAGAGAAAAGATATGTACTACTACCAAGTGGCGTTAGAGTAGGAGACGTACTTGTTACAGCTGACAATGCAGAACACAAAGCTGGAAACAGACTTCCACTTAAAAACATCACAGTTGGTACTTTTGTATATAACGTAGAGGTAAAACCACTTGGTGGAGCAAAACTAGCTCGTTCAGCTGGTAACTTCATCGAGGTTATTGCTAAGGATGCAGGCTATGTGGACGTAAAAATGCCTTCTACAGAAGTAAGAAAAATCAAAGATACTGCATGGGCAAGTATCGGAGAGGTATCAAACAACGAAAACAGACTAGTAAATCTAGGAAAAGCTGGACGTTCAAGATGGCTTGGTATCCGACCTACAGTTAGAGGAACTGCTCAAAACCCAGTTGACCACCCATACGGAGGAGGAGAGGGTAGACAAGGAAGAGGACGAAAGAGAGCTATCTCTGTGTACGGTAAACCTACAGGAAAGGGACAGAAGTCTAGAACTCCTAAGAAATACTCAAATAAACACATTGTTAGTCGCCGAAAAGTTGGAAAACGAAAATAAAACTTCCACATTTGGCCAATCTCATCGGCTAAAGACAAAAACCAATTCCCTCAATGTACGACATGTACACCTCCGGAATTGGTTTTTGCTTTATCCGCGACCTTGTCTCAAATCTGAAAGTTTTTAAAATCCATACAACTAGCCATTTTTTGTATTATCCACACCGAGAATTTGTATGTGCGAGCAGTTCGCACTATAATTCTATTTGTACCTTATTGATTAAAATATATGTTCTGATATAAAGTTTCTTACTTTTCCGCCAGATGACTTGATCTTTGTCATCAGCAACTAGCATGCCTAGTTGCAAGGAGTAATAAAATAAGAGAGTCCACTTTATACCAGAATACATATTTCAATAACAGAAACATTTCAGTTGACCTGAGGTGTTTTTTGTTTTAGTCCATCAATTATTCTAATCTTAATAGGTAGCAAAAAAAAGTGGATAACTTTTGTTTTTGTACTCACAAAATAGATTGTTCTTATTGTAAAGAGTCCAAAAATTTTAACCTTAATTTGTTTGACTAATTTTTTGGTTAAGGTAACCTGTTCCGAGGAGAGTAAAATGAAAAAGTTTGAGTTCTTTATTAAGCTATCGATGGTAGTGGAAATGGCCAAAGCTGCGCGGAGATCAGCTTCACATCCAAGTTACTGGGGACCCGCAGCTCAAGCAGAGGCTCGACGACAGGGGCTCATACCTGACGAAAAGGATCTTTCTCCACAGTCTCGGATTGTGCACGAAGCAATTTTGAGACTTGTGAATATGAGCGAAGCTCACGGAATCGTGGATACTTTGCATGTGATGCATTACTCAGAAGAAGCCTGGGAAGCGCACCAGAAAGCCTTCTCTGTGTGCGGGTTCACTTGGGGAGAAGGACTTGTTTGTCAGAGAGACAAGGGTCACACCGGCAAGCATTATGTTGAGCGCAGAGACGCAAACAACGTTGTTATGGGGTGTTTTGAGCTGGATAATGAAACTGCTTCCACTGTGCTTTTGAATGGAACAGTTGGTCCAGGCATTGCTGAAGGGTAGTTTTGAAAGGCGATTTGGGCTGACACCCAGAGCGCCTTTTTTCTTGTTTAGAGATATGTTGACATTCATTGGCTTTTTGTATAGTATAGACCGCACTGAAGTATTTACATCCTGTTTGGTTTTTAAGTAAGTCAGTACCACCAGAATGTGGTTTTTGTTTTGGCAAATAGGCCGACAAATTAAAATAGACAATAATGACAAGATCATCAAAAAAAGGTCCATACGTAGACGAGAGACTACTCAAGAAAATTGAGGGTAAAAAATCCAGCGAAACTGGGGTTATAAAAACATGGTCAAGAGCATGTGTTATCTCTCCTGAGATGGTTGGTTTTATTTTCGGAGTGCACAATGGCAAAACTCACATAGAAGTATCTGTATCAGAAGATATGGTAGGACACAGACTAGGTGAGTTTTCTCCTACAAAGAAATTCATTAAACACGGAGGTAAGATGCAAAAAGAGCTAGAACAGAAGAAGAAAGAAGGCGAAATAGCCGCAGCCCAATCTGCTAAAACAGCAGTGGCTGATAAAAAATAATATATAAATCATGGAAACAGCAAAAGCTACATTATCGAACTTCAGACAAGCTCCTCGTAAAATGCGAATGGTAGCGAATGCCGTAAGAGGGAAGAAAGTTTCTGAGGTTTTGGTAAACTTGGATTTCGTAGCTAAAAAAGCTTCTCTTCCAATAAAAAACCTTATCCTATCAGCTCTTGCAAACGCAAAAAACGCTGGTATGTCTACTGAAAACTTGATCATTAAAACTATCACAGTAGATGGTGGCAAAATAATGTATCGAAGTATGCCTGTAGCTAGAGGAAGTGCTCATCCTATCCGAAAGAGAACAAGCTCTGTTTTTATAGAACTTGCTGAGAAGTTAGACAAAAAGTCTCTTCCAAAAGCAAAGGAAGTAAAAGAGGAAAGTAAGGTAGAGAAGAAACCAAAAGCAGCAGCAAAAAAGACGACAAAAGCAAAGACAACAAAGAAAACAAAATAAAACTCATGACACATACAGTACACCCATATTCTCATAGACTTGGAATCATCAGAGACTGGAAATCTCGCTGGTTTGGTGTAAAAAATAAATACAAGGATTTCCTAAAGAGTGATGTTTTGCTAAGAGGATATCTTGAAGAGAAACTAAGAGGTTCTTACGTAAGTAACATCGAGATGGAAAGAGGTGAAAAGTTCCTAAGAATCATCATCGAAACTTCTAGACCAGGTATGATTATCGGTCGTTCAGGAGACGGTGCTGTAAAAATGAAAGAGGGGATAATGAGATTTATTGCAAAACATAAACTATCTTCAGGCGGAGAGGTAAAAATCGACATCAAAGAAGTTAAGTCTCCAGAATCAAATGCTACTATCGTAGCTCAAATGATTGCAGAAGGACTTGAGAAAAGACTTCCTTTCCGAAGAGTTGTAAAGCAAATGGTTGAGAAAGTTATTGCAAACCGCGATGTTCTTGGAGTTAAAGTAGAGCTTTCAGGAAGACTTGGAGGAGCTACTATGGCAAGACAAGAAAAAATCAAAAGAGGAAGAATCCCTCTTCAGACTTTCAGAGCGGATGTAGATTTTACAAAATACGAAGCTAGACTTCCATACGGAGCAATCGGAATAAAAGTTTGGATATACAAAGGCGACATATTCGCAAAGAAATAATTTTAATAAACTACCATGTTACTACCAAAAAAAGTAAAATACAGAAAATGGCACACAATGCGAAAGAACCCAGAGAAAATGGGAGTAGCTAGTCGTGGTATCAAAATCTCTTTCGGCTCACATGCTCTAAAAGCTGTTGAGGGTGGAAGAATAATGTCTAACCAGATAGAAGCTGCTAGAAAAGCACTTTCAAAATCACTTGGTAAAACAGGTAAAATCTGGATAAGAATTTTCCCAGACATGCCTATTACAAAGAAACCAGCTGAAGTTAAGCTTGGTAAAGGAAAAGGAGATTTGTTCGGATACTGCGCACCAGTTAAGCCAGGAAGAATCATCTTCGAAGTTGACGGAGTGTCAGAAGCTGTCGCAAAGGAGTCTCTGAGAAAGGCAGGCACAAAGCTTCCTGTTAACACTAAGATTTTTGCAAAATAAAAACATGAAAGACTTTATCAAAAAAAACAAAAAAGAGTTAACAACACTTTTGGGAGAGAAAAGAAAGGCTTTGAGTGAATTCAGATTTTCTCTTTCTGGAAGTAACTCTAGAAACGTAAAAGAGGGGACAAAGCTAAAGACAGAGATAGCACAGATCCTTACAGTGCTTAACTCTAAGACAAAATAATCTAAAAGTTAAAATTATGAATACAACAAAAAACACAAAAGAAAACGCAGTAACACACAAGAGAATGTCAGGTGTTGTTGTGTCTAACAAAATGAAAGATACTGTTGTTGTTGACGTAGCTCGCTTTGTAAAACACCCAAAGTATGGTAAATACACTTCTATAAACACAAAGTTCAAAGCTCATAATCCTGGCAACACAAAGGCTATGGGGGACAAAGTTACGATAGAGGAGTGTGCACCTATTTCAAAACAGAAGCACTTTAGAGTAGTAGAGGAAGCATAAGCATTTAATTTATAAAACCATGATACAACCAAGATCAATAGTTCAAATAGCTGACAACACTGGAGGAAAAATCGGAAGAGTTTTCAAGGTGCTTGGTAGCTCAAAGAAGAGATACGCTCAAATAGGCGAGATGGTTGTTATCTCAATCCAGAAAGCAGAACCACGAAAGACTACAAAAAAGAAAGATGTTCTATACGCAGTAGTAGTAAGACAGAAAGCTCCTTTCAGAAGAAAAGACGGTTCTTATGTTAGATTTGATGAGAATGCAGTTGTCATCGTAATGAAAGATAAGAAAGAGCCAGTAGCAGGACGTATTTTCGGTCCAATCCCACGAGAAATCGGAGAAGTCGGTTACCAGAAAATAATATCTCTTGCACCAGAGGTTGTGTAATAAATAAACGTATGAATATAAAAAAAGACGACAAAGTAATAGTGTTAACAGGTAAAGACAAGGGAAAAACTGGTACTGTTACAAAATCTATACCAAAGGAAAACAAAGTTATTGTTTCTGGAGTTAACTTGGCAAAAGTACACCAAAAACCAAGAAAGGCAGGAGAGAAAGGTCAGGTAATAGAAAGAGCTATGCCTATCCACGCATCAAACGTGAAAAAAGCAGGTAAATAAAAAATATATGGAATTTACAAAAACAAAAATTGCACAAAGTTTCAAAGCGCTACAGGCTGATTTCGGTTACAAAAACGCTATGCAGGCTCCAAAAATCCAAAAGGTAGTTATTTCTGCTGGAGTTGGAGCAGTTAAAGATAAAAAGAAACTAGATATCGTAGAGGATAGACTTTCAAAAATAACAGGGCAAAAACCTGTAAGAAAAGGAGCTAAACAGTCTGTTGCTGCTTTCAAAATAAGACAAGGAGACACTGTGGGTATGCAAATCACCCTAAGAGGAGCTAGAATGAACGATTTTATCGACAGATTGATCCATATAGCACTTCCTCGAACAAAGGACTTCAGAGGTATTTCTATCAACGGTATCGACAGTATGGGTAACTATACTCTAGGTATAAAAGAGAACACTATCTTTCCAGAGTGTGGAGACGAGGATTTGAGAGACGTTTTTGGTCTTGCTGTAACATTTGTTACAAACATCAAAAACCCATTGGAAACAAAAGCATTCCTGACACACCTTGGTTTCCCATTTAAAAAGAACGAGGATGATTCTGTGCTTAAGAAAAGAGCTTTGGTAAAAAAGACTAAAACAGTTAAAAAATAACAAATTGACACCAAGCTGTATCCTTGATAGGATGAGCGACAGTTTAAAAAACAATTATGGCGAAAACATCAGTAAAAGCGAGAGCTGCAAAAAAACCAAAATTTAGTACAAGAGGGAAGAACCGATGTTTTAAATGTAGCCGAGGTAACGCTTTTATGAGAGATTTCGGTCTATGCAGAATCTGTTTCAGAGAGCTTGCTAATGAAGGCAAGATTCCGGGAGTAAAGAAATCAAGCTGGTAATATTAACAAAATAACATCTTTGGCAAGTCCACGTGATACTGCCAAAACATAATAAAACAATGACCGATCCAATAGCAGATATGATAATAAGAATAAAGAACGCTACAGAATCTAAAAAAGAGTCTGTGGTTATTCCTTTTTCATCAATCAAACTAGCTATTGCTGACGTTTTGTTCAAAAATGGTTACATCAAATCTTTTGGTAAAAAAGGTAAAAAAGTTGTTAAATTTATAGAAGTTGGTCTTGCATACGCTGACGGTGAAGGAAAAGTAAAAGGTATGGAGAGAGTTTCAAAAACCTCTAAAAGAGTGTATACAAAATCTAAAGACCTTAGAAGAGTTAAAAACGGTATGGGTCTTTTGGTTCTTTCTACCAACAAAGGTCTTATGACTGACAAGGAAGCAAGAGAAGCAAAACTAGGAGGCGAGGAGATACTTCGAGTTTGGTAATATAAATATAAATAAAAATATGTCACGTATAGGAAAAAAAATAATAAAGATACCAGCAGGAGTTGAAGTCACATTAAATGGCGAGAACTTTACTGTAAAAGGACCAGTGGGAACTTTGAGTAGAAACCTAAAAAAAGTAATCACAATCAATATAGAAGGTGATACTATAACTCTAGCACCTGTTAAAGAAACTATCGCAAACAGAGCATTGTGGGGAACATATGGCTCACATATAACCAACATGATTTCTGGTGTTAAAACTCCTTTTTCAAAAAAACTTATCTTGGAGGGTATCGGATACAAGTCAGAAGTAAAAGGTGCAAACCTTGTTATGGCTCTAGGTTTTTCTCATCCAGTAGTTGTTGCAATTCCTGAAAGCTTGAAAGTTACAGCAGAAAAGAACCAAATTACAGTATCTGGTATAGATAAGGACGCAGTAGGTCAGTTCGCTGCCAACCTAAGATCTCTAAAGAAGCCTGAACCATACAAAGGTAAGGGTATGAGATACGACGGAGAAGTTATCAAACGAAAACAAGGTAAGAAAACAGCATAAAACATATGAACACAGGAAACCTAAAAAAACAAAAGAGACAAAGAAGACACGTTAAAATACGTTCAAAGGTTTTTGGTACACAAGATGTTCCTAGACTAGCTGTTTTCAAATCTAACAAGCACATAATGGTTCAAGTTATCAACGATGACTCTGGTAAAACTCTTACTGCTGTACACTCAAGAGAAGTAAAAGGAAAGAACATGACAGAAAAATCTATTGCAGTTGGTGTATTGGTTGCAGAAAAGGCAAAGAAAATGAATGTTAGTAAGATTGTTTTCGACAGAGGAGGTTTTATTTATACAGGCAACATAAAAGCTTTGGCAGATGCTGCTCGAAGTGGGGGATTGCAATTCTAAGTAAAAAAAATATATGCAACCAGAAGAAATAAAAATTGAAGGAGCAGGAGTACAAACTACACCAGAAGTAGGTGCTTTTCCTGCAAGAAGAGACAACAGAGGAGACTTCAAAAAGAATCCTAGAAAATCTGGACCAAAACGAGATGCAAGACCAAAGTCTGAATTTGACCAAAAAATTATAGACATCCGAAGAGTGACTAGAGTGGTAACTGGAGGAAGAAGATTTAGTTTCTCTGTTGCTGTAGTTATTGGTGACAAGAAAGGTAAGGTTGGAGTTGGACAAGGAAAGGCTGGGGACACTCCTGTTGCTATCGACAAGGCTGTGAGAGATGCTCGAAAGAACATGGTCAAAGTTAACCTAACAAAAAATTCTTCTATTGCTCACGAAGTATTTGCGAAATACTCTAGTTCAAGAGTTCTTATTATGAAAGCTCCAGGTAAAGGTATCTTGGCGGGAAGTTCTGTGAGAACAGTTCTAGAATTCGCAGGTATCAAAGAAGTAAGTGCAAAAATCTTTTCAAGAAGTAAAAACAAAGTCAACAACGCTAAAGCAGCTATCAAAGCTCTAGAGCAGTTAAAGAAATAAGAGCCGTTTATTTTAATCAATTATTATGCAAACACACAATCTAAAAAGAAATACTCCAAACAAGAAGTCAAAGCAAGTTGGTCGTGGAGGAACACGAGGAAAAACTTCTGGTAGAGGAACAAAAGGTCAAAACGCGAGAGCGGGACACAAGAAACGACCTGAAATCAGAGACTTTATAAAGAGACTACCAAAACTTAGAGGTAGAGGTGTAAACATCAACACAAGTATCGAGGCACGTTTTGTAGTTGTAAACGTTGGAAAACTAAACGCCTTCAAAAACGGTGACGTTGTAACTCCTAGAACTCTTGTTTCTGTTGGTGCATTAAATATTAAAAAAGGAGTTGCTCCAAAGGTTAAAATCCTTGGTAGTGGAGTACTTGAAAGAAAACTAACTATAAAAGATTGTGTAGTTTCAGCAGGAGCTAGAACAGCAATAGAAAAAGCTGGAGGTGTGATAAAATAACCCTATGGCAAATTTTTGGAACAAAGTTTCACTAATATTTGGAGATAAGATACTTAGAAAAAGAATCTTCTTCACTTTGTCTGCACTAGTACTTTTTAGAGTGCTTTCTGTTATACCTATTTCTGGAGTGGATTCTGATAAGCTTGCTCAGTTCTTCAGTAGTAACCAATTTTTTGGGCTATTGAATGTTTTCTCTGGAGGAGGTTTGGCACAGCTGTCTATCGTGATGCTTGGAGTAGGTCCTTACATTACTGCATCTATCATAATGCAGCTTTTGACTATCATGTCGAAAAGACTGAAAGAGATGTATCAAGAGAACGGACAAGCTGGAAGAAGAAGATTTTCTCAATACAGTAGAGTCCTTACAATACCACTTGCGCTAGTACAAGGTTTTAGTTTTATAAAACTTTTGCAGAGCCAGCAAGTTCTAGCCCCTTTAAGTTCATTTGAAATGGGAGTTAACTTGCTTATTATCACTGCCGGTTCAGTACTACTTATGTGGATAGGTGAGCTTATCACTGAGTACGGAATAGGAAACGGTGTCTCACTCATTATTTTTGCAGGTATCGTTGCTTCTCTACCTTCAATGCTAGGTCAGCTTATCTTTGTGTTCGAACCATCACAACTTCCACTATATCTAGCATCTATAGTTATTGGCGCAATAGTTATTTACGCAGTAGTAGTTATTACAGAGGCTGAAAGACCTATTCCGGTTACATACGCAAAACAGGTAAGAGGAAACAAGGTATACGGTGGAACATCTACATACTTGCCGTTGCGAATCAACCAAGCAGGAGTTATTCCAATCATTTTTGCACTTTCTATATTGTTATTCCCTCAAATGATCTTCCAATTCATGCAGACTGCTGGGAACGCAACAATGCAATCTATTGCTACTACTGCTCTAGGGCTATTGGCTAATATGTGGTTTTACGGAATAGCTTACTTCTTACTTGTATTTATCTTTACTTATTTCTACACAGCAGTTACTTTTGACCCAGACGGAATATCTACTAACCTTCAGAAAAACGGTGCATTCATCCCTGGTGTAAGACCTGGAAAATCAACCTCGGATCACATCGCTAGAATACTAACTAGACTTACATTGGTTGGAGCATTGTTCTTGGGACTTATCGCAGTTCTACCTATCATCATGAGTGGTGTTACAGGTATAACAGCTATCACTATCGGAGGAACATCTCTACTAATCGTAGTTTCAGTGGTGATCGATTTGATTAAGAAAATCGAAGCTCAAGTATCGATTCGCGAATATTAAAATAAAACCGCCGCTTGGCGGTTTTATTTTTACGTGCGTTTGAATAAGCATCCTAATAATTAAGAGCTACAAGAGACTTTTACCTTTTACTTTTTTACTCTATACTTATCTTATGAATCCAAAAACTTTCGTGTTCGTTGGCCGTTCTGGTTGTGGGAAGGGTACTCAGGTTGAGTTACTACAAAAATATATAAAGGAGAAGAACCCTGAGAGAGAAATTTTTTACTTAGAAACAGGAGATCACTTCAGGAGTTTTTTTACTGGTGATAGATATTCAAATCAACTTGCTAACAAAATTTATAAAAACGGGGATAGACAACCAGATTTTCTAGCTATCTGGATGTGGTCACATAACCTTCTTGAGAGTTTTAAAGGAGATGAACATTTAATTTTTGATGGGATAACTCGATCACTTCCTGAGGCTACAACATTTACCACAGCGATGGAGTTCTACGGGAGAGAGGTAATAATAGTTTTTGTAAATGTTAGTAGAGAATGGTCAGTGAAGAGACTAACAGAAAGGGGAAGAGCAGATGATAAGAGCTTGGCGGAAATACAAAAAAGATTGGATTGGTTTGACAAAGACTCCTATCCAGCGATAGAGTACTTTAAAACTCATCGTAGATATACAGTATTGGATATTAACGGCGAACAGTCGATAGAGGATGTGCACAAAGAAATACTTTCTAAAATAGAATGGTAAAACTAAAGAAGCCAGAAGAAATAGAAATAATGAAAGAAGGCGGAAAACGCCATTCTTTTATTCTGTCTGAACTAGTTAAATTAGTTAAGCCGGGAATATCAACGCAGTTACTTGAAGATGAAGCTAGAAGACTTGTGGAGGAAGGAGGAGATAAGGCAGCTTTCCTAAACTATACTCCACGTGGAGCAAAAAGACCTTATCCATCGGCTCTGTGCGTTTCAGTAAACAACGAAATAGTTCACGGGATACCAAACGAGGATTCACTTATCTTGCAGGAAGGGGATGTGGTAACGCTTGACTTAGGGCTTACTCACAAGAATCTTATTACAGACAGTGCGGTTACAGTAGGTGTGGGAGAAATAACTGAAGAAAACAGAAAAATGTTAGAGCACTGCAAGGAAGCATTGTGGAGAGGAATAAAAGAAGCCAAAGGAGGGAACCATATTGGAGACATTAGTTTTGCTATTGGTTCATATGCACGAAGTATGGGATACGGTTTGTGTGAAGGACTTGCAGGGCACGGAGTTGGATACAAAGTCCACGAAGACCCTTTTGTTCCAAACGAGGGCAGAAAAGGAGAAGGGGAATTACTCCGACCCGGTATGGTGATAGCTATCGAACCTATGCTAACCCTGGGGACTGATAAAATAGTTTTAGCAAAAGACGGGTATACATACAAAACTAAAGACGGTTCAAACGCTTGTCACTTCGAACACACTATCGCTATTACAGAAGGAGAGCCGATTGTGTTAACAAAGTAGCCTATTTGACTTTTGGTTAGTTTTTCGTATTATTATTCTCATAAGGTCAAAGACAGCAGATGCTTAAAAAGCTTAATTTTCTGCCGAGATTTTCAATCTATCTTGAACCTTAGGTCGCACATTATCAACTATAAGCATTGGACTTTTTAGATTTGGTGCAGTTCGAGGCGTAATGTAAAAAAGAATGCGAGCCTTACATGTAGTAAGGTGAGAATTGTTTTTTATATTACAACAAAGAAATGTGCCAAAGATAAAAGTCCACACACTATGGCAATAAATAAAGAAAAGAAGGGGGAAATTCTTGCTAAGCTAAAGAAAATAGTAAAAGATTCTGCTTCTGTTGTATTCATTAACTTTCATGCTCTGCCTGTGGCTGAGTCATCTCAAATCAGAAAAGCTTTGAGAGAGAAAGGAGTAGGATACACAGTAGCTAAAAAAACTCTTACTAAAAAAGCTTTGAGTGAGGGAGGTTTTGAAGGAACAATGCCAGAGATGGGAGGGGAACTAGGTATCGTTTACGGTACGGACTCTCTTGCTCCAGCTCAGGGAGTTTATGAGTTCCAGAAGAAACTTGATAAGAAGATACAAATTTTGGGAGGTGTGTTTGAAGGCAAGTTTATGAATCAAAGTGAGATGGTTACCATCGCACAGATTCCAGGTCTACAAACTCTACACGCACAGTTTGTTAATCTTATTAACTCACCAATCCAGGGCTTCGTTATGGCACTTGATCAGATAGCAAAAAAGAAAGCTTAATTATTATAAAAATTTAAATTAAAAATTATCATGGAAGAAACAAAAGTAGTAGCAACTCCAGCAAAATTCAAAGATATCGTTTCAGCAATTGAAACAATGTCAGTTCTTGATTTGCACGAGCTTGTAAAACATTTAGAAGAGAAGTTTGGTGTATCAGCAGCAGCAGTTGCAGTAGCAGCTCCAGCAGGAGGAGGGGCCGCAGCTGAAGAGAGTTCAACAGCAAACGTAGAGCTAACAGATGGTGGTGCTACAAAAATAGCAGTTATCAAAGTTGTTAAAGAAGCTCTAGGACTAGGTTTGAAAGAAGCAAAAGATCTAGTTGATGCAGCTCCAAGTATGCTAAAAGAGGGAATGAAGAAAGAAGATGCAGCAGCTCTAAAAGCTTCTCTTGAGGCGGCTGGAGCAAAAGTTACACTAAAATAATCACTGATTATTTTAGGTTACTTTTGAGACGGAGCGAGGGTTCCCGCTAGTAAGCGGGACCGCGAGTCGGGGTCGGCAGAATTTTCCTTGCGTCGGCAAGGAAAATATCTGTGACAAAGTAAAACCTAAATATTAAACAAAAAATCCAAGGGCATCCCTTGGATTTTTTGTCATTTTTACAGGAAAAGTCAAAATTGTAGTTTTCGGTATTAAAGTCTATAATCCAACCTATATGGAAACACTGTCAAAACTGTTCGGCTCAGAGAATAAGGTTAAGATGATGCGTTTGTTTTTATTTAATCCAGAAAAAGTTTTTGGTGCTGTAGAGGTGGCAGATAGGATAAAGGCAGAACCATCAAAGATTAGAAAGGAGTTAGTGAACTTGGAGAAAATGAATTTGATAAAACGGAAGGCAGGTAGGGTTAAGGGGGGGCAAGGTTTTGTACTGGATTCTCAGTTTGTGTATATGGAGCAATTGGCGAACTTTCTCATAAACATTGAGCCTCTTCATCCAAAGGAGATAATAAACAAAGTAAGCAAACTCGGCTCAGTAAAGCTGATTGTTATTGCTGGAGTTTTTATACAAGAAACAGAGAGTAGAGTCGATATGCTAGTAGTAGGGGATGGTGTTAAAAAATCTGCCTTAGAAAACGTAATCAAACTACTGGAATCCGAGATAGGAAAAGAGCTTAAGTATGCGCAGTTCACTACAGAAGAGTTCAAATACCGCCTAAGTATGTGCGACAAGCTGACTCGGGACATCTTGGACTATCCACACAGAAAGGTTTTAAATAAGCTTGGAAACATATAATTCCGTTGTATAATATAGTCATTACTATTTAATTAATTAGTTAACATGATTTTAAACACATGGGGTGATGTACTAAGCGCTTCTTTCCAAGGACTTTGGGCTGGAGTGATTATGTTCATTCCAAACTTGGTTGTAGCGATAGTTATTCTATGTATCGGTTGGGCAATAGGTTCAATCGTTTCAAAGGCTATTGTTCATTTTATGAAGATGATCAAGTTCGATGAAGCTTTGCAAAAAGCTGGATTCGAATCTTTTGTAAGAAGAGCTGGTCTTCATCTAAACTCAGGACATTTCCTAGGTTCAATAATTAAATACTTCATAATCGTAGTATTCCTTATTGCAAGCTTCGATGTTCTAGGTCTAAACCAAGTAACAGCATTCCTACAGCAGGTAGTTATCGGATACTTGCCACAAGTTATCATCGCAGTATTGATTCTATTGGTTGGAGGTGTTGTTGGTGACGTTACATCAAGAGTTGTTGTTGCTTCTGCAAGAACAGCTAACTTGGGAACAGCAAATATGCTAGGTTCAGTTGCACGATGGGCAGTTTGGATATTCGCTATTCTAGTAGCATTGTCACAAATGGGAATCGCTGGAGCTTTCATCCAGACATTGTTCACAGGTTTCGTAGTAGCAGTATCTTTGGCTCTTGGTCTATCATTTGGACTAGGAGGACAAGCTGCAGCAGCGAAAGCTATCGACCGAATTTCAGAGAGTGTTTCTCCAAGAAACTAAAACTTCCAAATTTTGAAAGTTTTCAAAAACTCCCGAAAGGGAGTTTTTGTTTGACAAATGCGGCATGTTATTTTATTCTAGTTTTTAGAGGAGAAGCAGTATGAGATTGCTATTGTCATTTGTCTGGGGAAATGTTTCAAAAGGAGTTGTGCAGGCAGAAGTAGTTGAAGTAGATGTACCAAGGGGAAGAGCGGCACATGTTGTTGTTCAAGAAGAAATGGATAGAGTTTCCAAACAGCAACTATTTACTATGTACAAATGCTCATTTTTTTCAATTTCTCACTCTGTTTTACCAGAGGAGTACTAACACCGTCCTGCGACAACCGTTCGCAAGGACGGTTTTTTCTTTTCCATATTTTTTCCTGTGTGGCGAAAAATTCAAGACTTTAGAGACTCTCGCAGGTGGTTTAGAAAACAAAGACGACGGCAAAATAAGCACGAAGCACTGTTCGAGGATAGGTAATCCTCCCGAGTTTGCGAGAGTGCTATGAGCTTAGGATATTGTTTCCTTAGAACACCGAGATAAGCAAAACTCAGCAGAGTTTATGCGGTCTCTAAAGGCTTGTGTTTTAAGCCTTTTTTATCCCCATTTTATCCCCATACTTAGCCCTTATTTTAAATTTGACAAAGAAACGCTTTCGTATATACTAATCCCTATTACAGATATGTTAAACATTCACTTAACTTTAGAGCGGTATAGATAGCACTCTTCTTGAGTGTTGTCCGAAAATCCCGCTCTACAAGGCGGGATTTTCATTAGTCCCGAGCAAGTGAGTTTCCAGAAAGGATAGTTAATTGACAATTAAAGCCCGTCGCACTTTTAAGAGTTTCGAACTATGGTTCGGGGTCTTTTCGGAAAGTGTAGACGGACAAAGTAAAAGTAATAGAGTTCTACTGGATTGTGTAAGCGGTCGAGTAGGATTCGAATCATTTTGTATTCTGATTGTAGGAATGCAAAGTGACCTTGTTGCGTAATTAATTTTATGTAACAGGACAAAGTAAAGTGTATTACAGTGCGAGTGGTCGCGTTGTAATACAAGTGGTTTTTAAATTTCCTAATGGGAAATTTAAGGGCGTATGGTGGATGCCTTGACTTTAAATGGCGATGAAAGACGTAGCATGGCTGCGATAAGCTCGGGGGAGGTGCCTAGCAACCGTTATATCCCGAGATCTCTGAATGGGGAAACCTACTGACTATATGTCAGTGCTTTAGGATATTACCTAAAGTGCATACCTGGGGAAGTAAAACATTTCAGTACCCAGAGGAAAAGAAAACAATGTTCGTAAGAACGACATTTCCTTAGTAGCGGCGAGCGAAAAGGAATGAGCCCAAACCACCCTCCTATCTTTGTCCCGCCTCGGCGGGATTGAGATAGTAGGGTGGGGTTGTAAGATAGAAACGTCATATTTATATGAGAGAAGTTACAAAATATTATATTAGTTTAATTTGCTGGAAAGCAAAGCCCTAGAGGGTAATAGTCCCGTGAGCGAAAATATAATATCTTCTTTGTTTCTGTTCTTGAGTACCTCGAGACACGAATAGCTCGGGGGAATCTGCCGGAACTAACCGGTAAGGCTAAATACATTTAAAGATCGATAGTGAACTAGTACCGTGAGGGAAAGGTGAAAAGAAGTCCGATAAGGACAGTGAAATAGATCTGAAACCATATGCTTACAAGGAGTCGGAGCGGGTATTTATATCCGTCACGGCGTGCCTATTGAAGAATGAGCCAACGAGTTGTACCACGCGGTTTGACTAAGTCCTTTGCCGGATGGAGTCGTAGGGAAACCGAGTGTGAATAGCGCGAATATATCGTGTGGTACAGACCCGAAGCCAGAGCGAGCTTGTCATGAGCAGGGTGAACATTGGAGAAATCCAATGGGAGGCCCGAACCGGTAGATCGTTCAACTTCTTCGGATGACTTGTGATAAGAAGTGAAAAGCTAATCGAGCCTGGTAATAGCTG
>JAZKJH010000005.1:0-74660 GCA_040384485.1 Patescibacteria group bacterium | reverse complement strand
CGCCAGATCAGCATGTCCCTTTGATACCTTGGGCTACACACATAATACAATGGCGACCACAACGGGCTGCGACGGGGAAACCCTGAGCTAATCCTAATAAAAGTCGCCCCAGTTCGGATTGGGGGCTGAAACTCGACCCCATGAAGTTGGATTTGCTAGTAATCGCGGGTCAGCCATACCGCGGTGAATACGTTCTCAAGTCTTGTACTCACCGCCCGTCAACTCAAGGGAACCGGGAATACCCGAAGGCCAGCGTATGCTGGACCACGGTAAATTCGGTAACAGGGAGTAAGTCGTAACAAGGCACGGCTAGCGGAAGCTGGTCGTGGAATAATTCAATTTGAAACCCGTTTTGCTTAGCAAAACGAAAGTTATATCAATCGCAAGAAAGATATAAATGTGCGTCGATATTGTGTGCTTCAATTGAGCACATAATGGACTATGATTGCCATGTCCTAAAACAATCTGACACTCTGGAAAGACAGGGATGAACGGAACAAAACAAAGTATAATATTCAAAAAACCGCCATAACAGGCGGTTTTTTGCTGTCTGAACATTGCTATTGACTTATTAGATAATATGATATATAATTATAAAGGGAGTGTGAACATGGCAAATGCCAAAATCGTAATGCGGTTGAAGGTTCTCAGCGTCTTCATGTCGATCATTTTCGTGCTCGTGCTGGCGGTTGTTCATATTTGGAACACCACCTACACGGTGTATGTGAATCCGAATGACGAAGTTGTCCGGATCCTGGATCCGAAGGGTAACGACCTCGACTTGTCGACGCCGCTCAAGAACCTAACCTACGAGACAGTCCATGTTTCAATGGAATATGGACGGTAATCGAAGTCGCCGCGACGTACGGGCGGGAGTTGTGCATTAGCATGACCCCGCCTTTTTTCTTGTTAAAATATCGTTTTTTTGGTAATGTAATCTGATTGTGGATAGTGTTGTGGTCAGGGATAATTTCAGTTTCGCCAAACTGAAATTTCCACGACCCTGCCTCGCTCGTTTTTCTTGGTAGAAAAACATAGCTCCGGCTCGCATTAGTCCACAATAAATCAAAGCAGTTTGATTTATTGAGGCAAATGCGCGTATAGCTCAGTTGGCTAGAGTGAGATTGGGTAGGGACCCAATCGCAAGACCAGAGCACGACGGTGCGAGGTGGGGTCGCAACAAAACTAGTAAGTTTTGATTGTGACATCGACTGATTCCTTACAGGAACTGTACACCATTTGGATACTTTGAGAGAATAAGAATTAGTATTTAGCTTTGTGCGCGTATAGCTCAGTTGGCTAGAGCAATCGACTGATACTCGGTAGGTCCCAGGTTCGAATCCTGGTACGCGCACAAAGCTTGATATTCTTATTCTCTCAAATTACCTCAAATGGTCTTGCGAAAGCATCGCCATGCTTTCTCACTCGGTAGGTCTCGGAATTCAAACCCCACTATCCACATCTCCTTTTCCTACCAATCTGCTATACTCTATACGGCCCAAACAGGGCTGTATTTTATTTATCATTTTTTTATATACCATATGCAGAAAATAAACAAAGTAATTGGCAGAGAAATTCTGGACTCTAGAGGGAATCCAACAGTTGAAGTTGATGTGCATCTTAGTGACGGATCATTTGGAAGAGCTGGTGTTCCATCTGGAGCATCAACTGGAAGTCACGAAGCTTGCGAGTTACGAGATGGCGACAAGAAGCGCTACAACGGGGCAGGAGTTTTGAAAGCAGTTGCAAACGTGAACACAATAATTTTGAAAGCAGTTAAAGGTAAGAGTTTTGACCAGGCATCACTTGATGCATTTTTGATAAAACATGACGGAACTACAAACAAAACGAAGTTGGGTGCTAATGCTATTCTCGGTGTTTCTCTTGCATTTGCTAGAGCATCAGCAGTTAGTCAAAAAGTTTCTCTGCATAAATATTTCAGAACAATCAGTAAAAGCGGAGCGCCTGTTCTACCTGTGCCACTTATGAACATTTTGAACGGAGGAAAGCATGCGGAGAACTCAACAGATATTCAGGAGTTTATGATAGTACCTGTCGGAGCAAAAACATTCAGTGATGCTCTCCGATATGGAGCAGAGGTATTTCATGCTCTCAAAAAGATTTTGAAAGAAAAAAAGCTTCCAACTGCAGTAGGGGACGAGGGTGGTTTTGCAGTTCCATTGTCCTCAAACGAGGAAGCATTGAAGCTAATTATTGAAGCTATTACCAAAGCAGGATACAAAGCTGGAAAGGATATTTCACTCGCATTGGACGTTGCGGCTACAGAACTATATTCGAATGGAGTGTATGACTTGGCAACTGAAGGAAAGAAGTTGTCGTCAAAAGAGATGATTGATTTGTATGAATCATGGGTTAAGAAATATCCAATCGTTTCAATAGAGGACGGACTATCAGAGGATGATTGGGATGGTTATGTCGAGTTTACAAAACGCCTTGGCAAGAAAATTCAGATAGTAGGGGATGATCTATTTGTTACAAATATCTCACGACTTGAACGTGGTATTAAAGAAAAAGCTGGAAACTCAATTCTAATTAAATTAAATCAAATTGGAACAGTGACTGAAACTATTTCTGCTATTCAAATGGCAAGAAAGGCAGGATTTACTTCTATCGTTTCCCATAGATCTGGAGAAACAGAGGACTCAACTATCGCAGACTTTGCTGTAGGACTGGCAGCAGGTCAGATAAAAACAGGGTCTCTATGTAGAAGTGATAGAACTGCCAAGTACAACGAACTTCTTCGTGTGGAGGAAGAGCTAGGAAAGAAAGCTGTTTTTCCAGGCAAAGAAGTATTTAAAAGAAAATAATTATGGCAAAACTATTTTTGGTGCGACACGGAAAGTCGGAATGGAATAAGCTTGGTCAATGGACCGGATGGACTGATGTGAGTTTGGCAGAAGAAGGACATATTGAAGCAAGACGGGCTGGTGAGGCACTCCAGGGCGAAGATATTCACAAAGCATACACCTCTATGCTTAAAAGAACACATGAGACATTTGAGGGCATTAGACAAGGCCTAGGCATGTTAAGTCTTTCTCATACATCTCACGAACCTCTCAATGAACGTGACTACGGTGTTCACACTGGCAAGAACAAATGGCAAGTGAAAGAAGAAGTTGGAGAAGAAGAATTCCAAAGGATCCGAAGGGGCTGGGATGTTCCGATTCTTGACGGAGAAACATTAAAAGATGTTTACACCCGAGTTATTCCATTCTACACGGAGCAAATCCTTGCTGACTTGTGGCGAGGTGAAAATGTTCTCATCGTCTCTCACGGTAATACCCTTCGAGCTCTTATTAAGCATTTGGACGATCTAGATGAGATCCAGATCTGCGATGTGGAAGTGGAGACAGGAGAAGTTCATTGTTATTTGTTTGATGAATCAGGAAAGGTGGTGGGGAAGGAGGTAAGGCACTCAAAATAGGCAAAAGCTAAAAGGCCAGTCCACCCAATAAGATTTAAATCAAAACACCCCTAAAAATAGGGGTGTTTTTATGTCTCTTGACACAATACCAATACTATGCTATCTTGTTATTTAGGAATCTTGGCTCACCAACGGGTCCAACAACCGAGGAGTACCGCATGAACGCAATCCGCCAGACCTATCGCAACGTGAAGAACCGTTTTTCCCGTCTGTTCAACCGTCGGGCCATTCGTGAGACGATCGCCCCACCCATGGTCAGTCAGGGCTCGGATGCCATGATGAGGCCCGCGGATGCCGCGATCGGCAAGACTCGCGAGCGTCAGACACAGTCGAAGGGCCCGTCGCCGTCGACCCGACTCCGCAAGGCGATCAAGTTGCAGAAGAAGGTTCGACGGTTTCGGAACCAGAACCTCGCAACTGGTTATGCCGGCTAGTCGACACTTCAGTCCAGCATTCACACAAAATATCGTGTGGATGTTGGACGTTTTTTTATTCGAAAAATACTCGCAACTATGATGCGAGGATTGATATATAGGTATGGGCGGTGGCCCATTCTTATACGAACATAAGAGCCCTGGTTCGTATCCTCCCTCCTCGTCTGCTTGCAGCGAGTAGGGAGGATACGACTGCTTTTATTCAAAATGTATTTTCTCGCCAGATTCAGAAATGTATTTACGGAGCAGGGGATACTTTTTAAAATCACTATCTTCTTCCACAAGCCTAGTCGCTTCAGTACGAGATGCTTCTACCATCTTGATGTTTTTAATAGCTTCCATCGCAAGGTCCGAGATGCCCCATTGTTTTCTCCCGTATAGCTCACCAGCGCCTCTTTGTTGCAAGTCGAACTCTGACAACTCAAAACCATTTTTGGCGGTCGTCAGTGCTTTTAGTCGATCCTTTGTTTTTTGACCTTTGCTTTCTGCGAACACATAACAGTATGCTTGGTGGTTGCTACGGATAACCCTTCCTCGGAGCTGGTGGAGCTGTGACAAACCAAAACGTTCCGCACCCTCGATTATTATCATAGTGGCATTCGGTACGTTTACTCCTACTTCTACCACAGAAGTTGCGACAAGTATTTTTGTTTCTCCAACAGAAAACTTTTGCATTACTTTCTCCTTTTCTATAGGAGTCATTTTGCTGTGAAGGATTGCAGTAGTGTATTCAGGAAAAACCTCTTTCTTTAGTCGCTCAGCTTCAAGGCTAACTGACTTGGCCAGCACCGCCATTTCTTTGGTTGGGTCTGGTTCATCTATGCGAGGGCAGATAACATACAGTTGTCTGCCATTTTTCATTTCCTTTTTTATCTCGTCATATGTATTTTTTCTTTCGGTCGGTTCTATTATTTTGGTGATTATCGGAAGTCTTCCTGTAGGCATTTGGTCGAGTAGAGTAAGGTCCAGGTCTCCGTAGATAGTGAGAGCAAGAGTTCGAGGAATAGGGGTAGCAGTCATGGAAAGCAGGTGGGGCGAAACCAGGTCCTTTGTGGTTAGTTTTTGCCTTTGCAATGCTCCAAACCTGTGCTGCTCGTCTATCACCACAAAAGCTAGGTGTTTGAACTTTACTGACTTTTGGATAAGCGAGTGAGTGCCGATAAGTATCGGGACTTCTCCGTTTGCTACCCATTTTAGTAACTGAGCTCTGGAAATACTAGTTGGTTTGGTCGGGTTGCTTTTGGAAGGGAATATCTGACACCCACTTCCGGTTATCAAACCTATTTTGATAGGCAGGTGTTCAAAGTATTTTATAAAGTTTTCGTAGTGCTGTTTGGCAAGTATCTCAGTCGGTGCCATATAAGCAGTTTGCAAATTTCCATAATCTTTACCAATTGGACGCGCATTTGTTACTGCATATATAGTTGTCGCTGCTACTGCTGTTTTACCAGAACCGACATCTCCCTCAAGTAAACGAGACATTGGGTAACCTCGTTTGAAGTCATCTGTTATTTTGTCTATGGCGTTTACTTGCGAGTCAGTAGGTTTGAAAGGGAATCGTTTTATAAAATCCTTTATATCTTTTTCTTTTGTATCAATTTTGAAAGCACTCTGCTCTCTCCAGAGTAGTCTTTCTTTCTGTTTCTGAAGTTGGATAAAAAATATCTCCTGGAAAGCAAAACGTTTTCTTGCAGACAAACTATTGTCGCTAGATCTTGGTGTGTGTATCCAAATAAGTGCAGTTTTTATTCCGGGTAGATTGTACTTTTTTAAAATATCTGCCGGTATAGGTTCTTCTATTTTTTCTAGTATTCCTGATGCAAAAACTTTCTGCACTGTATGGTAAAACCAGTTAGAAGTAATACCTCTACTTTCTGGATAGGTGGGGTGCATGGTGTGTTCCTCTCCATCCTTTCCAAACAATGACTCACCAACACCTATCGGCAGGTTTCCAACAGCTTCTATTTTTGGGTTACTTAAATATAGCTCTCCTTTACGCTCACTTACTTTTCCTTCTACCCTAACCAACTGCCCATCACGAAGCATTTTTGCAATATAGGGTTGGTTAAACCACACTAGTTTTATTTTCCCAGTGTCATCAGAGAGGTTTCCATCAGACATCGGGATTTTTTTCACAAACGCCTTACTTGTTTTAAGCCCAGACACTTTCCCGAAAATAGTAGCTGTGTCTCCAACAGCCAGGTTTTCAATATATGTTACTTTGCTTGTTTCACCGTACTTAACAGGGAAGTGATACAGGAGATCCTCGACAGTTAACAGCCCAATTTTCGACAGTGCTTTTTTTTGAGTTTCTACGATTCTAAATTCTTTGTCTAGTCGTGAGTTTAAGTCCATATCAGGGTTGCATTAGCTTTTTATAAACTTGGTATTCCGCCATTGCTCCATTGAAAGCTCTGTGGGTGCTCGGTTCAGGAGGGATATTCAAGTATTCACAAATTGCTTTGAGACTCCATCTGGTTGTGTCGTCGTGCGAAATCTTTGCCCACGCAAGAGTAAAAATATCAATCGAATGTCGGTTAAAGGGAATCGGAAGGGAAGTTTTTTCAAATGCTTTTTTTATAAACTTAAAGTCAAAAATCATATTGTGAGCGCAGAAAATCGCGTCACTAGTTTTTTCGGAATACAGGTGCATAGCTGTTTTAAGAGAAACTGCATGTTTCCATTCGTTTTCGTTATAGCCGTTGATTCGTATAGCTTCAGGGTCAAAGCGCTCTGGATACTCAGGTTTTATTTTGATATCTAGGGTGTCTAGGATTTCAAAGGTATTACTATCAAAAACTACAAGTCCTATTTCCAGTATCTCGTGTGTCTGTTCGTCGAGGCCAGAGGTCTCCAAATCTGTAATAGCTATTTTCATACTAAGATTATAACAAATTTACTGTCTTTCTAACCGCATTCGCTACCGCGATAGCAACTCTTTTATCGAAAGGATCTGGAATAATATACTCAGGTTTTAACTTTGAGTTTGGGATTAGTTTGGCTATGGCCACAGCCGAAGCCAGTTTCATTTCTTCTGTTATTTGTTTTGCTCCAGCATCTAGTGCTCCTCGGAAAATACCCGGGAAAACTAACACGTTGTTTATCTGGTTTGGGTAATCACTGCGACCAGTACCAAAAATTTTTATTTTTGTTTTTTTAGCAACCTCTCGGCTTATTTCAGGGTCAGGATTGGCCATGGCTAGAACTATAGGGTTGCTCGACATGGTCTCCACCCACTCTGGCTTCAAAACATCCGCTACAGACACACCTACAAAAATATCTGCTCCTCTTAATGCTTCCGCAAGTCCACCTATTATTTTTTCACCATTTGTTTTAAGAGAGAGCTTTGCTTTGTAGGGATTTAGGCCGTCTCTACCTTTGTAGATGGTTCCGCGGCTATCCACCATTATTATATTTCTAGAAGTTATTCCGTATTCGATAAACAGGTTGGTTATGGCTATGGCTGCCGAACCTGCTCCATTTACTACAACTTTTATACTCTCTTTTTTCTTTCTAACTATTTTGAGAGAGTTTATAACTGCAGCCAAAACCACAATAGCAGTTCCATGTTGGTCGTCGTGCATGACTGGTATGTCCAATTCTTTTTTCAAACGTTCTTCTATTTCAAAACATTTTGGGGCAGCAATGTCTTCTAGGTTTATTCCGCCAAATCCTACAGAAATATTTTTAATAGTTTGGATTATTTCTTCGGTATCTTGGGTATCGAGACAGATAGGGTAGGCGTCTATGTTGGCAAATTTTTTGAACAACAAAGCTTTTCCTTCCATCACTGGAAGTGCCCCGTAGGGGCCTATGTTTCCAAGTCCTAAAACTGCAGAGCCGTCAGATATTACAGCTACGGAGTTTGATTTGATAGACATCTTGTGCGCTAAGCTTTTGTTTTTTGAAAGTGCTTTGGAAACTTCTGCTATCCCGGGCGTGTACACAACAGACAAGTCTTCCTTGTTTTCTATTTTTGTTTTGGCTTGTATTCCCAGTTTACCTTTTAGTTTTAGATGAAGTTTTAGGGACTTGCTTCCGTAGTTGCTTTTAGACATTTGCTAATTATACCTTCTATATGTTTTTTGTAACGATTGACAGCAGGGTTTCTAGTATGAAAGAATCAGTTCAGGAAGGGGACTAGATGTCACAGAGAGACAAATCAGACGATGCTTTGACGATTGTATCTCACATAGAGGATGCGATCCGTTTCAATGAGACAATGCTTGAGAGTTTTCATGATCGGATTAACAGGCTGCAGTTGATGCTTGTAAAGAATAAAGGTGCTTGGCATGAAGCTGCTATTAGGGCAGCTATCGAAGCCACAGAGAGTGAGATCATACTCTTTAGTAAGGATCTGGGGGAGCTTCACTTAAGACTTGATAAAGAGCTTAATGGTTGGGCGGAAACACTTGCCACACCAACGGAGACTCAAGAGCAAGGGACACAAAAACCTTCCAAGATTCTAAAATACAGACGTAAGGTTCACTAAAATCAGGCGCGATTTACATCGCGCCTTTTATATTTGAGCACAGGACCAAGTATTGACAAACAGCCTATTTTAATGCTATAATATACATGAGTTCTTTAAACGGGCCCTAACCAGGCCATTTCCAAGAGGATACTAGATGAAAAAGAGTCCAATCTACTGGTTCGCTGTGCTGGTTCTCGCGATTCTGCCGACCGCCGTGTCGGCGCAGACGTACGAAGGCAACATCGACCGAGCCGATAAGGGCGGGATTCATGGTTGGCTGGCAAACCCAGTCTACCCGAACGATTCCTCGTTCTACGAGGTTTGGGGAGAATTCACAAACCCCGAAACCAACAAGACTGAGTCGTGTTACATTGGTGGTTATCTGACCCTGGTGGAACGAACCGACGTAAATGCGTATCTTGGAGTGGGGGGAAAGCACGGCTTCTACCTTCCGGCGACGAGTTGCATGTACGGAAAGATGGTCACCATTCGTGTCTACGGATACGACTGGGAGTGGGACTGGTGGTATGAAGTTCAGTATCTCTCCGGTCAACCAGGGCACTCGATTGTCCGTGCCGATGATGACGTACGTGGTACAGTGACGGGCAAGCTCGTCACGGCTCGCGGCAGCAGGGATCTTTTCGATTCATTCGCGGGTGGTTTGTATCCACAAGTCACTTTGCTTCGGATGGTTAAGCACGAAGAGTTGGGATATGAGTATCTCAGCTATGAATCCTATCAGAACCAGTCCACCGGCAACTGCTACGTTCAGAAGAACGTATTCAACTGCTGGGAGGGTTGGGGACGAGAACGTGAATTGCAATCGGGTGACTATCGTTTGGAAATCTCGGCCAATGGGATGCAGCTTCTGAGTCAGCCCTTCCGTTACGACGGCGGGAATCTGAACTTTGGGGATCTTGTCCTCATTCCTCATACTGAGATGATCATTCGCCAGACTATCGACCTCGGTCGAAAAAAGGTGATCGTAATCGAGGTTGAGCATTGGGAGGATAAACCAATCGAGGTCTGTGGTGTTGTTCGGGGCAGGGGCGTCAATACATACGATGCCAACGTTCCGTTCGGTTGCCAGATTTTCGAGAAAGGCAAACACGGTAAGGCATTTCAGTTGGATGTGCCCGAAAAGTTTGCCGCCGGGATGTGGGTGAGCTACAAGTTCACCATGCAGCCCGTTGGTAACCCATGGGAAATCATGGGTGAACTATGGGGCAACGCTCTGATCGAGCGTTAAACCAAAACAAAACATACATCGCTGGTGGAGGACAAGTTCCTCCCCAGCGATTTTTTATATTTGATTTATCAAATTTTTTATGGTTAAATATTTCCAGGAAGGGAAGGTGTGACAATGTCGGATTTTCCAAAGTCGCTGCTCGATTGCAAGCGGTTGCTGATAGACAAACGTAGCGCTCTCGCAACAGCAACTTCAGCTGTGGAGAGACTCGATATGGTGGAACCATACCGAGAGTCGCGAGACTATCCATTATGGCTCAAGCTTCGAGAAGAAGCAGATGAGTTGGCAACAGATCTCAACTCCGAGGTTTTGGAACTTGAGTCTCATGTAGTTACTGAGTCTCGCAAGCAGAATCACAGCACCCATGCATAGCATGGGTGCTTTTTTGTTGCTTATTTGTTTTATATTTGTTTCAATTAGACTAGAACAGTTTATTTATTGGAGGAGCTATATGAGCGAACCGCTTATTTTCCCCAGTGATAAAAAACTTGCCATGGACCTGCTTTGGGAAAAGAAACTTGTTCTTATGTCGATGCTGGATTTGGATGCGCATTTTGTGAAGTTGCCACCACCAGTTTGTAATTTGGCTGACGTCGACAAATTGACCCGAGTTTTTATGAACTTCGATGGAGACATCGAAGACTTACAGGATGAAGTTGTCATCCTTGAGATGCTCTGTGATTGGGAGATGAATTAAACACCGAACGACTATCTTCGGTGTTTTTTTTTATTTATAAAATAAAAACCCATTGATACTATCTCAGGGTTCTCTGTTGGTTTGGACGATAGACTTTATCACCTCAACAGGTAGAGGGGACATTGACGTTGTTTTTTCGGCTTTGTTTAACAGTTCCAATTCCGAGGAACTCAGGTCAGGGTAAATCACTGCTGCTCGTAGGACTGTCGAGACTTTTTTGTCCTCACCATCTCCAAGGAGGATAGACAAAGCTTCAGCTTCGAAACCGTTTCGCAAGGCAGTCGCAATAACCCCGATGTGGAAACGGTGTCTACGACCAGTCTTTATCTTTCCGGTGATGTTTTTTTGGATTACTTGCCTACAAACACCACATTTTTGAGCGAGGTCTGCATGTCTCCAACCACGCTCATTCATCATAAGTTCGGCTAGTTGTATTGTGTTCAAGCTTGTACCTCTTTAAAAATGATAACATATTTTATTACGTTAGTAAAATCAGATATGAAAGGAGCTATAACTTATTAACAACAAAAATATATTGACAAACGATAAGTAATAAATTACACTAAAATAATGAAAATAACAAAATATTTTGAATCACTTATTGAGAAGCAATCTACAAACTTTTTAAGACTTGCCATCTTTGTTATCGGACTTATTGTGCTCGCTTTCTGCGTTTTTGCACTGCCTTCAATGTGGAAAGGTGGGTCTGCCGAATTTCCTGAGGCTTCTACATCTGTTTTTCTAATTATGTTGGGACTTTATGCGACAGCAATTCCGTTCTATATAGGACTTTGGCAGGGGTTGAGACTATTAAAACTTATCGATAAAAACATGGCGTTTTCAGAAGTATCAATTAATACTCTTAGAAACATAAAATATTGTCTGGCTACTATTTCTGTCTTGTATGTTGGTGGGGTACCATGGCTACTTCCTATTGCAGAGTTGGATGATGCACCGGGACTAATTCTTATGGGAATGGTAATTGCTTGTATTCCTATTACTATTACTATCTTTACTGGAATAGTGGAGAAGTTACTACAGAACGTCGTGGATATAAAGTCGGAGAATGATCTAACTGTATAAAAATATTATGGCAATTATAATCAACATAGATGTGATGCTCGCAAAAAGAAAAATGAGTGTCACTAAATTGGCAGAAAAAGTTGGCATAACAATGGCTAATATTTCAATTCTAAAAAATGGAAAAGCTAAAGCAGTCAGACTGGAAACTTTAGAAGCTATCTGTAAAGCATTGGAGTGTCAGCCGGGAGATATTTTGGAATATAAAAACTAAATACATAAACAATGAAAAAATTTCTAATAAATTTTTTACAAGTAGCAACAGTTATTCTAGGAATAACGGTCGCCACTTTTATGTTATGGATGCCGCATCTGGAGGGGAGAAATGTAAACGCTAAAGTTTTTGAGATTTATTTTAATGATCCATTTTTAGCTTATGTGTACTTATCATCAATCTCCTTTTTTATTCTGTTGTATAAAGTATTCAAATTGCTGGGCTATATAAAGCAAAATAATACATTCTCAGAAGCAGCTATGAGAGCGTTACGAACAATAAAACACTGCGCAGTTATACTGGGAGCAACAATTGTTATGGCGGGAGTATATATAAGAGCATTTCATGCAACAGAAGACGACCCAGCAGGATTTTTAGGACTTTGCATTGTAGCCACTTCTATCGCTATTCTGGTTGCTTTTGTGGCGTCTAAGTATGAGAAAATTTTAAGAAGTATCTTGGGTAGTAAGTCTTTATAACCTAGACTTTATTAAAAGCGGAGATGGACGGATTCGAACCGTCGGTACCTTATTAAAGGGTACACCTCTTTAGCAAAGAGGCACGATAGACCACTCTGACACATCTCCAATTTTCTTAGATTATCACATTTTCCGTGGATTAGTAAGGCTGTATTTTTGCTTATATTTCGTTTATACTGACACAACTGGACAGATGGATGAGTGGCTTAAATCAGCGGTTTACTAAACCGCCGTACTCTAATCGGTACCGTGGGTTCGAATCCCACTCTGTCCGCATTTTATGACTATTGCCGAAGATCAACTAATATTAGTGGATGAACGTGATAACCAAATAGGGGTAATGGGCAAACTTGAGACTCACGAAAAGGGTCTTTTACATCGGGCTTTTTCTATTATTGTAAAAAATAAGAATGGAGAAATAATGCTCCAAAAAAGAGCAGATGGAAAGTATCATAGTGGGGGGCTGTGGACCAACACTTGCTGCGGTCACCCGAGAGATGGTGAAGAAACTTTGCATGCAGCAAACCGAAGACTAGGTGAAGAGATGGGTTTTGATTGCGAACTTAAAGAGATTACACAATTTATATACAAAGTAGTTTTAGACAAAGGTCTTACTGAACACGAATTTCTGCATGTGTTTGTGGGTGAATATGATAAAGAGCCAATTTTGAATCCGGATGAAGCAAGTGATTGGAAATGGATGACTGAGAACAGCATTAGTGAAGATATACAACAGAATCCCAACAACTACACTGAATGGTTTAAAATTTTAATGAATAAATTATAGAAGTTGGTTTTATTTACTTAATCCCAAAAGGTGTATAATAAGGGTATGAAAAGCTACATACCCAAAATTTTAATTTTAATAGTCTTTGGGGGACTTGCGTACTTTCTTTTTGGTTTTTTGAACCAAGAAAAACCAGTGGAAGTAGTACAGGAAGTGAGTAATGAAGAAGTTATAGATGAAGAAAAATTTGTATCTGAAACAGAATACAAAAACCCTAATTACGGTTTTAGCTTTTATCTACCTGATACATGGGTAGGGTATTCTGTAATAGAAGATGAGTGGGAAGGCTACAGTATCGCATCTTCAGGAAGCCAAGTTCCTTCTGAAACAGGAGCCCTTATTACACTTCGCCACCCAGACTGGGAGTACAAAAGCCCGAGACAAGACATACCAATAATGGTTCTTACTTTAACTCAGTGGAAGAATCTAAACGAAGACAAGTTTCATATCGGTGCGGCCCCTATCGGCCCAACGGAAATTGGAAGAAACAACAGATACGTTTTTGCTTTGCCCGCACGATACAACTACGCCTTCTTCACAGGATTTGAAGAAGTACAAGAGTTGCTGGAGAAAAACCCACTCCACACTTTTTAGTTTGTAAAAACGACAATCGCAAGAACAATCGCCAAGGTATAACTAATTAAGTTTATCTTTTTGGCAGAAACATCTAAGTTAAAGAATTTTTTTAGATAATGTTTTATAAATGGATCAGAATACGAAATGTTTGGATCATATTTTTTTCTGAGATATCTTTCTAGGTCAGTTACAAAACAGCCACCATATACTCCCCAAAGAATTATCATTGTTACTGGTAAGGCCAACAGATACATACCACTTTCCGGATAAAAAATTGCAATCGGTATGCTCAATATCATAAGAACTACCCATGACATGTGCACCACCATCACGCTGTTAGCAAGGATTTTGTATTTTGACATGTAGTTTATTGTACTAATCTAGTGAGCGATAGTAAATGCAAATACATCTTTTGCTCCAGCCAGAAGTAGGGTGTTTCTGGCTTCTGTAAGCGTGCTGCCCGTAGTCACTACGTCATCTACCAGGACAACATATTTGCCCTGCACCCGTTCATCAGCAAAAAACGAGTTTTTAATGTTTAGAATTCTTTCAGATTTTGAAATACTGTGGCTTTGTCTCGGGGTATCTTTTATTTTTGTTAAAAATTGGGGCGCGTATACAAAACAATGTTCAACATCATTTTCAAGTATGGCTTTGGCAAGGTACTCACTTTGGTTGTAGCCTCTTTCAATTCTACGTTCGGTTGTTATTGGCACTGGTATTAGTAAAAATTCTGCATCATTGTTAAATGCTACGACATCCGATGACAAAGAAAGCATCTCTTCGTAAATTAATCTCCCTATCTCATCAAGCGGCTTGGCGTTGTTCTTGTATTTCAATTCCCAGATAATTGCACTAACTCGACGGTCTTTGTAGTTAAAAAGTGGAGTGACAAAATCACAATCTTCGACAGGGGTCGCTTTTGGAAGACCCCGAACGTCCTCGGAAGAGAGTCTATTAACTATAGAAAAGTTTTTTCTTTCAGGTAAAAGCAGATTAAGAGCCTCCAAAAAAAGTATTTTTATACTTTTCAACATAGATAAATTATATAACTTTTCTCTATGATATACTATGCATATATTATATGTTCAACTTTAACGACTTATTCAAATCCAAAGGAGGAAGTGTACTGGGAGTTGATATAGGATCTTCTTCTATAAAGATAGTTCAACTAAGCCGTAAAAACGGCCACGCGGTTTTGGATACGTACGGAGAACTCGCTCTCGGACCTTACTCTGGAAAGGGTATTGGAGAAGCTACAAACCTACCTTTAGAAAAAATAATAGAAGCTGTGGGGGATTTGCTTAAGGAAAAAGAGGTAAACATAACTACACGTAGTTGTGGCATCGCAATACCGTTTGCATCCAGTCTTATGGCAGTTTTGGAGTTTCCAAATGTTCCACCTAAGCAACTTGCAGGAATGATACCGATCGAAGCAAGAAAATATATCCCCGTGCCAATATCAGAAGTAACTCTAGACTGGTATATTATTCCAAAGGACAATAGTCTTGTTCCAGAAGGAGGACCAAAACTTACAGATGCCGAAAAAAGCGCTCGAGATAAAATGGAAGTTTTGATTGTGGCCTTACACAACGACACCATAAACAAATACAAAGAAATTGTTACTAAGAGTAGTTTGGATGCTGGCTTTTTCGAGATAGAGATATTCAGTACAATGCGTTCTATTTTGGACCAGGAGTTAAACCCAGTGCTACTAGTAGACATGGGTGCCACAAGTACAAAACTCTACATAGTTGAGCGTGGTATTTTGCGTTCATCTCACATGATTAACAGAGGCTCTCAAAATATAACCAACGAGCTCTCCAAGTCCTTAGGGATGTCCCTAGCTGATGCTGAATTTTTGAAAAGAGAAAAAGGTCTTTTGGGCGAGGTAAATGGAATTATGATTAAAGATGTGATTACGCTTTCACTCGGGTATATTTTTGGGGAAGCTAACAAGGTAGTGCTCGCATATCAAAAGAAATACAACAAAAATGTAAGTAAGGTGGTCTTAGTAGGAGGAGGGAGTGCTTTAAAAGGTGTGGCTGATGTTGCAAAGGAGAACTTCCAGACGGAAGTTGTAGCAGGAAATCCTTTTGAAAAAGTTTTAGCCCCAGCTTTCCTAGAGAAGGTTTTAAAAGAGACGGGGCCTGAGTTTGCGGTGGCTATGGGTGTTGCATTACGAAAACTGCAAGAGTCGGATTAAAACTTTTGCACATATTTTTTGTTATCTACATAGTTTTTTATTTTTGTATGTACTATAATTATGATGTGGATATTTCTATTTAAACATGGAACCTAAATTTCAAACATCGTTCATTCCCAAAAAACCTATATCGTCCCCAGACGGAGCAGTAGGCATATCTATAGTTCGAAGAACCAATCTTTTTTCAATAGTAGCGAGTGTGGTTTTTGTAATGACTGTGCTGGTTTCATTGGCGATGTTTGTGTACAAAAACATACTCAATGAACAAATAAAAAAAGCAGACGCAAGTATTGCTGAGGCTCGTTTGGCTTATGAACCAGAAATCATCCAAGATTTGATTGATGCAAGTACAAAGATTGAAGCTTCTAAGACCCTTCTAGATAATCACGTGGTCGTTTCTGAAGTTTTAAATCTTTTAGAAGAATTAACCTTAAGAAGGATGCGTTTTGACGGATTTTCATACAAAAACCCTGGTGTAGGTCTACCTGAGATAAAGATGAGAGGAGAAGTCCAAAGTTACAATGCTCTGGCACAACAACAGGAAATATTCTTCTCAAATGAGTATATGAAAGATCCAAAATTTTCAGGAATGAGTTTGGGTGACAACGGATTTGTGAGCGTAAACTTTGAAACAAAACTTGACCCAACATTGGTGTCTTATAAAAAAGCTATAGGTGCTTTGCCTACAAACTAATACTATGAAATCCATTATTCAAATAGCTATAATATGTATCTGCGGGGCGATATACATGTTCTATATAAAACCTACAGGAGATGAACTTAAGGTTTTGATGTCTAAAAAAAGTCAGTACGATACAGTTTTGGTAAGTTCTATAGAACTAAAAAATAAAAGGGACGAGGTTAATGGTGAGTTCCGAACAATCTCCAACGAGAATGTGGATAGGTTAAACAAAATGATCCCGGATAACTTCAACCCTGTTTTATTTGCAAATGAACTTAGTTTTATGGCTTCAAAATACGGCATGTTGGTCAGAGATTTTAGAGTAGGAGAAGCACAAATAGACGTTCGAGAAGCCATAATAAATCAAATTGAAATACAGCCTTACAGAACTTTCACGGTGTCTTTTAGTATGACCGGACAGTATTCACAGTTTGAAAGTTTTCTTCGTGATGCAGAAGTTAGCTTACGTCTAATAGACATTGTTGGTTTACAACTGCGTTCAGTGGGAGGTCAGGGTGGAGGTTCGGTGGGAAATACATACGAGTATTCATTAGAAGTTAAAACTTATTCCTTAAGATAATATGATTCTAACAGCTACACAAAAAGGTTTTATTGTACTTGCCCTGGTTTTTTTGCTTGGGTTTGTTGGTTACAGTACCATAAGTAGTGGAAGTGAAGAACTCGATACGGCTTCTACAGAACAAACAGAAAACAGTATAAACGGCTCAGAGATTCTTGCCCTTGTTGAGCGTTTCGATGCAGTTTCAATAGATAAATCACTTTTTGAGTCTAGCGTTTTTGTTAGCCTTATAGATTTTTCAACACCTTTGACTGCAGAGGCTCAGGGTAGACCAAATCCTTTTGCTCCTATAGGGTTTGATAATTTTACGACAACTGGAGGAGGCACACAGGCTACAACAACTAACCGATAGTTTTTTATGGATATAACACAAATATTGGTTCAAAAAGGCATATTGGATGCAAAGAACCTTCCAGCTATAAATGAAGAGGTGGCTTCTTCTGGACTAACAATAGAAGAAGTATTAATAAAAAGAGGTGTTAAGCCTCATGATATTTTGATTGCAAAAGGTGAGTATTTTGATATCCCGGTAAAAAATATCAGCGAAGAAGAAGTTTCTCCGAAGATACTAGAGTACATACCAGAAGAATCCGCATCACACTACCGTTTTATTCCAACAGGTGTTAAGGATGGAGTTTTAGAAGTTGGAATGGTTGATCCTGACGATATTGAGGCAAGAGACGCTTTAAACTTTATCTCAAACAAAGTGGGAATGCCCTTTAAAATTTTTCTGATAACTGAAGATGATTTTAATAAAATATTTTCACTTTACAAAGGTTTGTCTGGCGAGGTTTCCAAGTCTCTTTCAGAGCTGGAGATGGAACTTAGGGCTGAAAAGGAAGCAGTTGTAGAAGAGAAACTAGATGCTAGCTCTATAAATAAGGCACTGACAGAGGACGCACCGGTTACTAGAATCGTCGCTACTATTTTACGTTACGCAACGGACGGCAATGCTTCTGACATCCACATTGAACCGTGGCGAGAAAATGTTAAGGTTCGTTTTCGAGTTGATGGACTCATGAACACAAGCCTGGTCCTTCCCTCAAAAGTGCATTCATCTTTAGTTGCAAGAATAAAAATTTTGACAAACAGCATGAGGTTGGATGAAAAAAGAAAACCTCAAGACGGAAGATTTACTACTAAAGTCGAAGGACGAAAAATAGATTTTCGTGTATCTACATTTCCAACTTTTTTTGGTGAAAAGGTTGTTAT
Organism: Patescibacteria group bacterium; assembly: GCA_040384485.1. Lineage (GTDB taxonomy): Bacteria > Patescibacteriota > Minisyncoccia > Phycocordibacterales > DATDWN01 > C7867-006. Next base: position 56,545 of record JAZKJH010000005.1, on the reverse strand, counting down.
GCGTCTTTTGGACCAAGAAAAAGGTGTTAAAAAACTTGACGACTTAGGAATGAGCAAAAGAAATCTAGAGCTCGTGCGTAAAGCAATCACAAAACCATATGGACTTATCCTTATATCAGGACCAACAGGTTCAGGTAAAACAACGACCTTGTATTCGATGCTTAATGAAGTAGACAGAGAACATCATAATGTGCTTTCTTTGGAAGATCCTATCGAGTACAACATCGAAGGCATGTCTCAGTCTCAAGTTCATGCAGAGATAGGCTATACGTTTGCTACGGGACTTCGAACAACTTTGAGACAGGACCCTGATATTATCATGGTGGGGGAGATTCGAGACAAAGAAACAGCCCAACTTGCTATTCAGGCAGCTTTGACCGGTCACTTGGTTTTATCAACTATTCACACCAACTCTGCAACCGGAGTTATTCCTAGATTGGTAGACATGGGTGTGGATCCTTATCTTATTGCTCCAACATTAGTCTTGGCTATGGCCCAAAGACTCACAACTGGGCTTTGTCCTGATGCTGGTGAGGCAGTACCTGTAGAGGGGGCTATAAAAATGATGATAGATAAGCAGTTTGAAAACTTACCTCAAAAGTATCTAGATGAGATAGATTTCAGAGATACTGTGTATAAATCAGTTCCTACTGCCGAATGTCCAAGTGGAACTAGGGGTAGAATGGCGGTTATTGAAGTTTTGGAGATGGACAAAGACTTAGAAGAAGTTATCCTGAAGAGTCCAACTGAGATTGAGATTGTTAAAATAGCTAGAGCCAAAGGCATGCTTACTATGAAAGAGGATGCGATCATAAAATCAATGCATAAGTTAATTCCGTTCCAGGAAGTTAATATGTTATAATTTTCCTTATAATCTTAATTAATTATTATGGCTGAAGAAAACACAAACCAACCAATAAGAATCATGCTAGTCGACGACGACAAGTTTCTTTTGGACATGTATTCTTTGAAATTCAAAAAGTCCAACTTTATAGTTGAAGCCTTTCCTACAAGTACAGCAGCATTAGAAAAACTTAGAACAGGTGGTGAATTCGATGTTATCCTTCTGGATATTATTATGCCGACCATGGATGGACTAGAAGTTTTGAAGCACATCAGAGACGAAAAACTTGTACCGAATGCTGTGATTATTATGCTTACTAATCAAGCTGATGATTTTGAAAAGGCAAAGGCCTTGGTTGTGGACGGATATATTATAAAAGCAACTACTATACCATCAGAAGTTGTTGAGCAGGTTACATCTATATATAACACTAAGAAGAAAAAATAATGTCAGTTGAACATAAAAAACTTTTTAACACACTGATAGCTCTAGTTATACAAGGGGATGCCTCCGACCTCCATTTAGCTGAGGAAAGAAAACCCATCATACGTTCTGCTGGTTTTTTGTTACCCATAGAAAGTCACCCAGTACTTACCAAGCAAGATTTAAAGGGAATCCTAGACGAGATAATAGATGAAGCCAAAAAAGAAGAATTTCTAAGTCAGAAAGAGGTAGACTTTGCATATTACGATGAAAAGGGTACTCGTTTCCGGGGCAATGCATATTTTCAACTTGGCAAAATTAGTATCGCACTCCGACTTATACCAAAACAAATAAAAACATTTGATGAATTAAAACTTCCACCTATTTTGGAAAGTTTTACAAAGAAACAGCAAGGATTCTTTTTGGTGGTGGGACCAACAGGTCAAGGAAAGAGCACAACATTGGCCTCAATGATTGAAATAATTAACAGTGAGAGGCTTGAGCACATCATTACCCTAGAAGACCCTATCGAGTTTGTATTTGAATCAAAAAAATCCATAATCGATCAGAGAGAAATAGGTCAGGATGCACCCAGTTTTGCTTCCGCTCTACGAGGCATGTTTAGACAGGATATCGATGTCTTGATGGTTGGTGAGATGCGAACACCGGAAGATATTTCTGCTGCAGTTACAGCGGCAGAAACGGGACACTTAGTTTTTTCTACACTTCACACTAACACCGCTGCTCAGACTATAGAAAGAATTATCGACTCTTTTGGTCCGCATCAACAGGATCAAATCAGAATCCAACTAGCATCAAGCTTGATAGGAATTTTTTCTCAAAGACTTATTCCTAGAGTATCAGGTGGACTTATTCCTGCTGTTGAACTATTAATAAACAATAATGCAGTTTCAAACCTGATACGTGAAAACAGAACTCATGAGATAAACTCTGTAATAGAAACTGGGTCTGCAGATGGCATGATAGACTTGAACAGATATTTGAGTGAATTAGTTCGAGCCGGCGAGATTACTATTGAAAACGCATATTTACATTCCCAGAACTCAAAAGGGTTAGAGCGAATGTTATAATTTTAATTCCATGATTTTTAAATACAAAGGTCTAACAAATACTGGTCAGGAAACAAAAGGCGTTATAGAAGCTGTAAATGTGGATATTGCAATCAGTCAGTTGCAAAAAAAAGGTTTGATTATTTCTGAGATTCATGAAGATGTTGATAAAAAATTCAATTTTTCTTTTTCTATTTTTAGCAGGGTATCCAACAAAGATATAGTTATTTTGTCGAGACAGATAGCAACCTTGTTTCAGGCACAAGTTTCGGCACTTCGTGTCTTTCGACTTCTCTCTGATCAAGTAGAGAATCCAGTGTTGCAGAAATGTTTAATGGATATGGCAGATGACCTGCAAGGTGGAACATCTATTTCTACTGCACTTGCCAAGTACCCAGATATTTTTTCTAGTTTTTATGTGAACATGGTGAAGTCTGGAGAAGAATCAGGAAAACTAGATGAGATATTTAGTTATTTGGCTGACTATTTAGACAGAACGTATGAAGTAACTACAAAAGCCAAGAATGCTTTGATTTATCCAGCATTCGTTATTATGACATTCGTAGGTGTGATGGTCCTGATGCTTACGGTTATTATTCCTAAGATTGCTTTGATGATTACCGACTCTGGGCAGGAAGTTCCTTTTTATACGGAAGTAGTTTTGGGACTTAGTAATATTTTTGTAAACTATGGAGTTTTCTTGGCTATCGCGGTTATAATAGCGGGTTTTGGAGTTTGGAGATATTCCAAAACAACCGAAGGTTCCATAACTCTTGATACGATGCGACTCAATCTTCCTTATTTAGGTAGTTTGTATAGAAAGCTATATCTTTCTCGTATTGCAGACAACTTGGATACTATGATTATCAGTGGTATTCCTATTTTGCGAGCTCTTGAAATAACTTCATCTGTTGTAGATAACAGAACCTATAAGGCTATTTTGGACGATACTCTTATTAAGGTAAAAGAAGGAACTTCACTCTCTAATGCTTTTGGACAACACAAAGAAATTCCAAGTATCATGACTCAAATGGTAAAAGTAGGTGAAGAGACAGGAGAGCTTGGGAATATTTTGAAATCTTTAGCTAAATTTTATCAACGAGAGGTAAATAATGCTGTGGATACTATGGTTAGTCTTATTGAGCCGGTGATGATAGTTGCCCTTGGTCTTGGTGTGGGAATACTTCTTGCTGCTGTTCTTATGCCTATCTACAACATTGCATCAGCAACATAAAAGCAAATAAAAATGAAAAATATAAATAAAGGTTTTACATTGATTGAGTTGTTGGTGGTGGTGGCAATAATCGGAATAATTACTTCGGTCGGGATGTCGTTTTTAGGAGATGCTAGAAATAGAGGCAGTGATGTTGGGGTTAAAACAAACCTGGAAGGTGCAAAAAAGCAAGCAGAATTATATTATTTGAACAACAATAACACCTACGGCACTTTTGTAGCAGCGAGTTGTCCAGCCACAGCTACTGCGGGAAGTGTTTTTAATGATTCTATTGTTGTACGAGCCATTGCAAAGGCAGCTTCTGTGGGAGGGAACACAACTAGATGTGCTGCATCCGGGCAAGACTACGCAGCAGCAGTGTCATATAAAGGTTCTAGTAGTTCGTGGTGTGTAGACGGCCAAGGTGTTTCAAAACAATATGCCGGAACTCCTACTGCAGCAGTGAACGGATCTACTTATAGATGTAACTAATTATCCACACCCCACCTTTCCACTCTATAGATATAGCCGTATAATATATGTATTCGTTTATTAGCGGGAAATCCCTACAAGGGAGCAGTCGGTCGAACGAATTTATAATCATTATTAAGTTTTAATAAATAAATTAATTAATTTATGAATAGATTAAACAGAGGTTTTACATTGATTGAGTTGTTGGTGGTTATAGCTATCATCGGTATCCTTTCTTCAGTTGTTTTGGCTTCACTTAACTCAGCGAGAAGCAAGGGAGCAGATGCAGCTATTAGATCAAGTTTGAACAACGCTAGAGCACAAGCTGAGTTGTTTTATGATACAGCTGGTAACTATACTACTGTTTGTACAACAGGTACAAACAATATCAGCGCTATGATTACTGGAGCTACATCAGCAGGTTCAACTTCAGTAGAATGTGCGGATTCAGATACTGCTTGGGCAGCGAGAGCATTGCTTAAGTCAACAGCAATTCAATACTGTGTTGACTCAACTGGGGCTTCAGCAACATCATCAATTGATGACATCACGGATGGATCAGACTATACTTGTGCCAACGACTAGTATTCTTTAATAATAAAAAAACCACCTACGGGTGGTTTTTTGTTATATACATCTTTGTTTTAGTTATTGACTAAGATATAATATTAGTATGATTTCTATCAATCTTGTGATGTTACTTTTTATATTTATTCTGGGGATTATTATTGGAAGTTTTGTAAATGTGGTTGGTCTTAGATATAACAGTGGACTTTCTTCTGCCAAAGGCAGGTCGAAATGCTTTTCTTGCAGCATTGCTCTTAAGTGGTATGACCTTATACCACTTGTCAGTTTTTTCACACTAAGAGGCAAGTGTCGTATGTGTAAGACTCCGCTTTCTTTCCAGTATCCGGCTGTGGAGCTTTTGACCGGACTTGTGTTTGTATGTTTGGCATTGAGACAAATTTCACTATGGCCACTGTATGGAGCTTTTGAATACGGGCTCCTATACTCAATACTATTTTTTGTGTTTTATGCTTTTGTATTTTGTCTTTTGATCGTTATTATGATTTATGATATACGACACAAGATAATTCCAAACAAGCTAGTTTATGCATTCATCGGTCTATCTTTTTTTAAACTTTTGGTGTACTTATTCTGCAAAAATTTTGTTTTAACCGGTCTTGATCTGCTTGATATTTTGTCTCCGATTTTATTGTTTTCTCCCTTCGCATTTTTGTGGTATGTGTCAGGTGGCAAGTGGATAGGTTTTGGAGATGCTAAGCTTGCACTGGGTATGGGAGCCTTACTCGGTTTTATTTCAGGGATTAATGCTATTATTTTGGCATTTTGGATTGGAGCATTGTGGAGTATTTATATTATTTTTCATGACAGAATCAGAAGTTCTCGTAAAAAACCCATCGGTTTAAAATCAGAAATACCATTCGCTCCTTTTTTGATTCTCGCGACAATTGTAGTTTTTTTTACTCAAGCTGACTTTTTGGGAATCGAGGAGTTTATAAGTGTTCTTACTGGTTAATATGTTTATAAAAAAATTACAGCCAAATAGTGACACAGCCATTAAAGGCTTTACTTTAGTAGAAGTGCTAGTTTCTATATCTATAGTAACTGTTATGATGGTGGTCGTGCTGTATAATTATGGACGATTCACTGACAGACTCGCTTTAACTGCAGCAGGGCAGGAAATAGCTGTAACAATAAGACAAGCTCAGACTTATGGTTTGAGTGTGAGAGAATTAACCAGCTCGCCAGGAAGTTTTTCTTCTGGGTATGGGACATATTTTACTCTTTCTGATCCGACCAGTTATTATCTTTTTGCGGATGTGGTCGCAGATAAGATGTATGGGATAGGTTCTGTCTGTGGTGCACCTAGTACTGAGTGCGTTCAGAGGTTTGCACTGAGAAATGGCATCAGGATTAGTAGGTTGTGCAGCGTGCCGAGCATAGGAGCACCTGTATGTGCACCAGCAACTAGTAGTTTTAACGCAATGAGTGTTACATTTTTGCGACCGAACCCAGACGCGAACATACGTTTGTCGAATAGTGGTTTATTTTATGCCGATCCTTTAACAAGTCAGATTGTTTTAGTTTCGCCACAAGGTACTGAGCTCGTTATTACTATAGAAAGCACGGGGCAAGTGTTAGTTAATATGAATTAGATTTTTAAATCCATGTTGCAGAAAAAATCACTAAAAAATAATAAAGGATTCACACTGATAGAAATAATGGTGGCAGTTTCTATATTTGCAGTTATTATGGTTATTAGTGCCGGAGCAATTATTAGTATTTTTGATTCCAACAGAAAATCTCAAAGCCTTCGAACTGTTATGGACAATGTGAGTCTAACTATGGAATCAATGGTTAGAAATATTAGATTTGGTACTAACTACCACTGTGACATAACGGTTGGCACAAGAACTCAACCACTGGATTGTTTTGGTGCCAGCGGAGGACCCTCTCTGGAGGTGCGTTCGTCAGACGGAAAACAAATTGCTTATTATTTAGATGATGAAAATGAAAGAATTGTCCGTACGATTGATGGAGGTGCCGAGTATTACCTGACCTCAGAAGATATGAATATAACTGACCTTACATTTTGGGTTTTAGGCTCTCCTCCATATGGTGGAGGGGTAAATAACGTCGTACAACCTATGGTAATTATCGTAATTCGCGGATATTCAGGGGACAAGCCTAGCAGTAGGTCAGATTTTACATTGCAAACGGAAGTTTCCCAAAGAACATTTGATTTTCAATAAATATGAATAAATTTTTTTCAAAAAATAATAAAGGATTTACAGTGGTAGAGACTTTGGTAGCTATAGCAATATTGTCACTGTCTATCACCGCTACATTTACAGCTGTTCAAAACGGTATTCGGTTTTCTACTACCGCCAAAGATCAAATCACAGCTTTTTATCTCGCTCAGCAGGCAGTTGAAAGTATAAAAAATAAAAGGGATAACAACGTCCTGCACTCTCTCCATGAATTATCAATAGGCAATACTCCTTCTAGACAGTGGCTGTACGGATTGGCACAAGCCGGCACTGACCCTTGCTACTTCGGTAAGGTTTGTCAGATAGATTCATTAACACAAACAGCTACATACTGTGGTGATGCCGCTATTACATCATCAGCTCCTAACGCATGTACCACAAACATGAGACAGAATGAAAGTAATGGTTTGTACGGGTACAATTCGAGTTGGCCGCTGACGCGTTTTAAGCGCGAGGTACAGTTAGAGAATGTGGTTGCAGGCAGAGAGGTGAGGGTTGTTGTGACGGTAAGCTGGACTGGAAATTCTGGTACAAAATTTTTTCAAGTAAGAGAAACTTTATTAAACAGAGAATAACATGAAGAAAAATAAAGGCTTTACATTATTGGTGGCTATCATAACAACTTCGATGCTTCTTATCGTGAGTTTTGTTGTGGTGAATATTGCTTACAAACAGCTTATTATTGCAGATGCTAATGAGCAATCACAATATGCTTTTTACGCAGCTGATGCAGGTACAGAATGTGCTGTGTATTGGGACCTAGTTAATAGTGAGGAAAGTCCTTTTGCCACAGATGCAGTGGCAGCAAGTATTAATTGTAATGGTCAGACTATAACCACAGGCTCCCAAACTGATATTAGCACCATACCAACTCAAAGTAGTCGAATAGGGGGTGCAGCTACTAGCACCTTTCAGTTAAATTTTACAAAAGGTTGTGTGATAGTGAGGGTGGGTAAGCATTCAGGAAACATGACTATCATTGACTCTCGTGGATACAACACATGCGATATAAACTCTCCAAGACGTTTTGAGAGAGGTGTTACTCTTACTTACTAGTGATATAATGCCCACATGGTGGAAAAAATACCGAAAGGCATAGAAGATAGGGTTGAAAAGTTGAGCAAACTAGTGGCCCATCACGACCATCTTTATCACACACTGGATACTCCAGAAATCACTGATGAAGCTTATGACTCGTTACTTAAAGAGTTGGTGTCTTTGGAGGAACTATACCCAACTCTTAAAAAATCTAACTCACCAACTCAGAGGGTCGGAAGCACTGCTTTAACTGAATTTAAAAAGGTTAATCATGCCGTGAAGCAATGGTCCTATGATGATGTTTTTGGTTTTAAAGAACTTTTGAAGTGGGATGAGAAGGTTAAAAATTTTATCGCTAAAGAAGGTTTGTCGAAAGAAAAAATAGAATATTGCTGTGAATTAAAAATTGATGGCTTAAAAATAGTTCTGACTTATAAGAATGGAGTTCTGATTAGTGGTGCTACGAGAGGTGACGGTTTGGTGGGAGAAGACGTAACTCACAATGTAAAAACTATAAAAACTATTCCTTTGGTTTTGAAAGAAAAAGTTGACCTTATTGCAGTTGGTGAAGCATGGATAGGTAAGAAGGACTTGATTGAGATAAACAAGGAAAGAGCGAAGATGGGAGAGTCACTGTATGCAAATACAAGAAACCTAGCTGCAGGTTCTATGCGGCAACTAGATCCAAAGATGACAAAAGAAAGAAGACTTAATTCTTTTATATACGACATAGACTTTCTGGATGGAACAAAGCCGAACACCCAATCAGATGAAATACAGAAACTAAAAAAATTAGGTTTCAATACAAACCCCAACGTAGAAGTGTTTTCTTCCGTTACCGATATTCAAAAATTTTATGAAAAATGGGTAAAAGCAAGACACTCTCTTACTTATGAATTGGATGGAATCGTAATAAAAATAAATTCAAACAAAATCCAAGACGTTTTGGGGTATACAGGTAAGTCTCCTAGGTGGGGAGTGGCTTATAAATTTCCAGCCGAACAAGTAACGACTGTGGTAGAAGATATAGTTTTGCAAATAGGGCGTACAGGGGTGCTCACACCAGTTGCCCATCTGAAACCAGTGCTTGTGGCCGGTTCGACCGTGTCTAGGGCCACCTTGCACAATGAAGATGAAATACGGAGACTCGATGTGCGCATAGGAGACACAGTTATTTTGCAAAAAGCTGGAGATGTTATCCCTGATATTGTTTCAGTTTTAAAGGATCTGCGAACAGGAAAAGAAAAAAAGTTTGTATGGCCAAAAACTGTCCCAGAGTGCGGAGGAGATGGAAGTATTGAACGTATTCCAGGACAGGCGGCTTGGAGATGTGTAAATAAAAATTCTTTTGAGCAACAAAAAAGAAAGTTCTATCACTTTGTTTCTAAAAAAGCATTTAATATTGTGGATTGTGGCCCAAAAATTATCGATGTTCTTCTGGATACAGGACTTATAACTGAGTATGGAGATATATTTACTTTGAAAAAAGGAGATCTGTTAGCGCTCCCTAGGTTTGCTGAGAAATCCGTAGACAATCTTTTGTCTTCTATACAAGAGTCAAAAAAAGTTAGCTTACAAAGACTTCTTGTTGGACTTTCTATTCCACAAGTGGGTGAAGAAACAGCCTACGACCTAGCACAGCACTTCAAAACCATTGAAGCCGTTTCTACCTCCAGGTTTGAGAATCTTGAATCATTGAATGGAGTGGGTCCAATAGTCGCTGAGTCAGTTGTGGCATTTTTCAAATCAGATGAGAATAAAAAAATGCTTAAAAACTTGTTGAAACAAGTTGCTGTCGAGCAATTTAGTATTGGAAAAAATATACAAAAGTTGACTGGAAAAAGTTTTGTATTGACTGGAACTTTAAACGCAATGTCTAGAGATGAGGCTAAAGAAAAAATTCGAAGCTTTGGAGGGTCAGTAAGTGACAGCGTGTCAAAAGAGACAAGTTTCCTAGTGGCAGGTGAAAGCACCGGTTCTAAATATAAAAAAGCAGTGGATCTGGGTGTAACTATTCTGGACGAAAAGAGTTTTTTGGAGATGCTGGGTTAGTGTGTGATAAATAAAAAATCCGAGAACAGCGTTGCTGTTCCCGGATCAATTTCAGTAACTACGAGGCATTACTGCAGCCGGATAGGGGTACAAGTCATATTCAGTCGAGATTTTGACTTTATTCCGGCTTTTTAATCCTCGCCTAACCCTTTTTTCTTCCTCGCGAGCTAATTTAGACTCTTCAAGGGCCTGCCTAAGTTGATTCTCATCGACTTGGTAAACCCTAGCAATTAACGGTATTCGATCTTCTTTGGGAAAGCTTTCGCCGCTCTCCCAATTATTGAATGTGGATACTGAGCTTACATTAAACTCAGTTTTCAGTGTCCTTTCTCTCACTCCTGAGACTCTTTTGGAGTCTCTTAAGAGCTTAGCGAATGTGTTGTCCATCATGGCTTCTAACATAATGTAACTATATATTAAGAAGTAAGTCAAATGACTAATGCCTATAAAAGTGTTAATATTTTACAAATGATCACAAAGGAAGAAGTAAAAAATCTAGCTAGTTTGGCCAGAATAGAAGTTTCTGAAGATGAGATGGAAAACCTATCAAAAGAGATGGGCTCTATACTCGACTATGTTGGGGTTATAAAAGGCGTAACAGGTGATATTGAACGAGTAATACCTGGACTTCACAATGTAATGCGGGAAGATGTGGTGACAAATGAGTCCGGAATCTACACAGAGGATCTTTTGAATAATGCTCCAAAAAGAGACAAGAATTACTTGGTTGTAAAAAAGATTCTGTAAAAAAATGATTGAATTAAAAAACCTTACTCTCAAAGAAGCTAGGCTTAAATTGAAACAGAAAGAATTTTCTGCAGTGGATTTGGCCAAGGCATATTTGGATGTTATCCAGGCAAATAACCAGAGATTAAATGTTTTTCTTGAAGTTTATGATGATGTATTGAAACAAGCCGAAGCAGCCGATGAAAAAATACAGAGAGGGGAAGATTTACCACTTCTTGGGATTCCAGTTGCTCTAAAGGATAATATTTTAGTAAAGGGAAAGAGAGCTACCTCTGGTTCAAAAATACTGGAAGGTTTTGTTGCCCCTTATGATTCTACTTTGGTTAAAAAATTAAAAGATGCTGGAGCTGTATTGATTGGTCGAACAAATATGGATGAGTTTGCTATGGGCAGTTCAACTGAGAACTCAGCTTTTGGAATAACCAGAAACCCTGTCGATGAAGAAAGAGTTCCTGGAGGTTCTTCGGGTGGATCTGCTGCCAGTGTGGCGGGAGATATGAGTCTAGTTTCTTTTGGTTCTGATACCGGAGGATCAGTGCGGGAGCCCGCAGCTTTTTGTGGCTTAGTCGGGCTGAAGCCTACTTATGGGGGAATTTCAAGACATGGTCTTATGGCGATGGGTTCGTCACTAGATATTATAGGCCCATTTACAAAAACAGTTACTGATTCAGAAATTCTTTTTGATGTTGTTCAGGGTAAGGATTCTATGGACAGTACCACTTTCGACGAAAGTACCTATGTTAAAAAACCGCTGAAGGAAAAAATGGTTCTAGGTGTTCCTTATCATTTATTTAAAAATGGTGGGTTGGAAAAAGACGCTGAAGAAGTTTTCAATCAATCAATAGAAAAACTAAAGAACATAGGTTATGAAATTAAAGAAATAAACCTACCGAATATCTCATATTCTTTGGCGGTATATTACATATTGATGCCGGCTGAAGTGTCTTCTAATCTAGCTCGCTTTGATGGTGTTAGGTTCGGTCTGCATGTTGAGGGTAAAAATTTGTTAGAAGACTATATGAAAACAAAAGGCACTGGTTTTGGTAAAGAAGTTAGAAGAAGAATTCTCATGGGAACATACGTACTTTCTTCTGGGTATCATGATGCTTATTACAACAAAGCCCTGCTTTTGAGACAGAAAATTAGTGATGAGATAAATGAGGTTTTTAAGGAGGTTGATTTAATAGTCACACCAACAACCCCAGGTCCAGCATTTAAAATAGGAGAGAAGTCCAACGATCCTTTGGCACTATATGTTCAGGATATTTTTACAGTACCTGCGAACATTGTTGGTATACCAGCTATTTCTATACCTTCAGGTTTTGTTGAAGTAGAAGGGAAACAACTTCCTCTGGGAATACAGTTTATGGCACCTCACAACAACGAACATTTATTTTTTGAAGTTGGTAAAAAATTTAGAGGAGAATAATTTTAATTATGCAATCCCTAGTAACTCAATACTAGCTGCTATATACTATTAGTATGGCGGAAGCAAAAAAACCAGAAAAGAAACCAGAGGAAAAAGCTCCTACCGGAACTGGTGATCCTTTTGTAGATGTAGTTTGGGCAATCTTGGTTTTGTTGGTAGTAGTTTATTTAATTAACGGATTTTTGTCAGTACTGACTTCAGGTAGAATTATTCCTAAGTGGGATGGGGGAGGTTATACTACTGCCACTCCTCTTTCTTCTTCACCTTCTGCAAAGGAGGGAGATACTGTAGAAACCTCTGATGAAACAGTACTTTATAGTAGCCCAGGTGGAGTAGAAAAAGGTGTAGTTAAAAAAGGAACTCGCGGTTTTATTATTGATGGACCTGTATCTATAATGGGTACCAAATATTGGCACATCCAATTCACAAACGGAACATCTGGATGGGTTAAGGAAAAAGATTTGCTCCACATACAAACGGACACTTCCTTGGTAGGGCAAGCAAAAAGAATATTTTTTAATTTTTTTAACTATTTTAAATATTTTTCAGTAATATTATCGGCCGGACTCATTCTGCTTTTGCATTACTTGTACAAAAAGCTTAAAGAGTTGGGTGAAATGGAAGAGCAAAAATATTATCCAAAAGAAAATACAGAGATCGAAGCTGTGAATCCTCAATGGCAGAGAGTGTTGGCGCATGCTCATTCTGGAAATGAAAGTGATTGGAGACTTTCTATTCTTGAGGCTGACATCATGCTCGGGGACTTGTTAGATAAACTTTCTTTACCTGGAGATACTATAGGGGATAAGTTAAAAGCAGTTGAGAAAAGTGACTTTACTACTGTAGAGAACGCTTGGGAGGCTCATAAGATAAGAAACAGGATTGCTCATGACGGAGTCAGTTTCCTTCTAAGTGCTCATGAGACGAAGAGGATTATAGGTTTATACAAGGAAATATTTGAAGAGTTTAGGATTATCTAGTTAAAAGAAAGCACCCTTTCTGAGGTTCTGTTCCCACTTTCAGAAACAACAAAACCCCTTTCGGGGTTTTGTTGTTTCTTGTTGCGGGACCAGGACTTGCACCTGGGTCTGCAGGTTATGAGCCTACCGAGATACTGCTTCTCTATCCCGCTAGTTAGGGATTCTACAGTATATTTGGTTTGTAAGCAATAGGACTAGGATACTGGGCCTTTGTTTTTCAACTTTTTTCTGCTATATTTCCTATATCGTCGGGGTAGCTCAATTGGTAGAGCGTGGGACTCATAAGCCCAAGGTAGTGGGATCGTAACCCACCCTCGACACCCAAAATGACTTTCAAAAACCAAATCTCCATAACGGCAGATAGTGGGGTAGGGAGCACAACAACTTCTAGGAGATTTATCGAGCATATGGGAATCTCACCATGGAGGTGGGTAAATGCTGGAGCTATAATGCGGGAACTAGCAAAAGAAAGAGGAATGAGTATAGACGAGTTCAATGCTTATAGTCTTTCCCATCCTGAAGAAAAAGTGGATGAGTTGTGTGACAACATGATTCGCCACTTCGCTGAGCAAGATTACGCAGTGTTTGAGGGCCGGTTGGTTCATCATTTTGCTCCTGATGCATTTCACGTGCTTTTGGTCTGTCCTCCAGAAGTAAGAGCTAAGAGACGAGCCAAGGATTTTCCAAACATGACTGAAAAGGAGATATTCGACAAGATAAAAATAAGAGACGCAATAAACAGAGAAAGGTATAAGAAAATATATGGCGAGGGTGTTTTGTGGGAAGAGGATCGGTTTGATCTGGTCCTGGATACACACGAATTTACTCCCGAGGAGGTTGTAGGAAAGATAATAGATAGGCATAAAGAATGGCTGGAACAGTCAAAATAAATATTTGATATCAGCCCAAAAATCTGTTATATTTCACTTGTGCCAAAATGCGGTCGTAGCTCAGCTGGTTAGAGCGCGTCCCTGTCACGGACGAGGCCGTGGGTTCGAGTCCCATCGATCGCGCAAAACACAAAACGCTTAGGCGTTTTTTGTTTTGCCGATTCGAGCAAACCATGGTTTGCGTACGGGACTCGAACGACGGAGCGGGGACACAGTCAGTAGACTGGGTCGCGAGTCGGTGCCCAGCCTAAAATTGTGTGACGACACAATTTTAAGGCGAGGGAGAGACTCCCATCGATCGCGCCCACTAGGGTTGTGGAATTTTGTGAGCGACCTAAATTTCTTGAGCCTTGCGATTAGAAATTGGAAGTACTCTTGTGGTGTGACGACGAGCAAAATATCCCTGAACGAGTCTGATTTAAAACTCGAAAGCCGGAGACCGCGGAGCCGGCCGAAGGTCGTAGTCTAGGCAGGGTCATGAAAAATTTTCAAAGAAAATTTATTCCTGACCGAGCCCATCGATCGCGCACCGTAGATAATTCTAGAACTGTTATAATATAAACATGAGTTTGTTAAACACACTTAAAGAAGGCAAATACGTGAATTTGTGGTCAGTAAATCATTTTTTGTCAGGGGTTGTTTTTGCAGGATGGATATTTAAAATTTGGTCAAATCTTTGGTTAGTATTTTTAATGTATTTTATTTTGGCTCTGGCGTGGGAAGTATATGAAGTTTATATTGGAGAATTTGAACTTTTTGGAAATAAAATCATGGATGTGGTTACCGGTGTTCTTGGTTTTTGGATGGTTTATTATTTTATGATCTTGCAAGGATCAATCAGCTATTCTTTTGTTATATCAAGCACAATCTTGTACATAGTTTTAGAAATTTATCTTTTTGTTGATTATAAAAGAAGGAGAGGTGGTTATACCAAGGACCATCAAGCGAGGTCTGGCATTATTCACTAAATTCTTTAAAAAACACCCATCAACTTGATGGGTGTTTGTTCTATCGGGATTTTAGATAGGTTTCTATTGCATCTGGATCCCAGCTTCCTCCCAGGACTCGCACCTTTTGCTCTGGTGAAAGAGTGCGGAGTCTTTCTGGGTAGCTAACAAATAGGGATACGTTTAGGTATTCCTGTACAGTTGGTGACATGAATTCACCAAAAGGAGAAACCTCTGTGGATGACATCGAGGACATTTCTTCGAAGTCTTTCAAAGCTTTCTTAGTCCCAGTAGTAGCTTCCAGTATCTCGACTATCACTTTCATAATATGAGAAACTGGGAGGGCACGGTCACTAACCCAATCCTCTATTTTTTCCTCAGGAACACTAAGGAATCTAGCCCATTGTGGACGAGAAAAATACTGAGTTTCATCAAGTAATTTTTTCAGGGCTACCGCGAACGGACTCGGCGATGTAATGTTTGACATGTCACTCCTTATCTAGTTAGCAGATTACTGGAAAATAATCATTTGGTCCAGTTTTTTACTTTTTTCAAAAATAAGGGTGATGTGTTGTAACATACTTCCAAATATTATTTTTTTAAGTATAATTCACTTTATCAGTGATATATTTATATAAATTATGGATATGGAAAAAATCACGACCCCAGAAGAGAGTAGGTTAGAGATACTACAACAAACAATCTCTAATTCTCCCGAGGCGATTGAATCTGAGTTCGCTAGAACTCAAAATAGTTGGATGGCATGTTTAGGTAGTAGAATATTTATAATTGAAACTTACTCGGTTAGTTCCAAATTGGAAGAGGAGGTGGGAAAAGAAAAAGTTGCAGAGATTTTAAATAAGTTGGAAATTTTGAAAGAAAAACACTATAAATTTAAATTTCAATACCCAGAAAAAGATTCTGCTATTCCGGATGAAGTTAAGAGAGAACTTTTGGAGGATCTGAATGTGCTTTAAGGATTTATTGACTTTCATTTAGATACCGATATGCTATGGAAGGACAGTTTTAATCAGGGAATAATCTATGCAAAAACTACATCAAAAAAAGTGCGAGGTTTGTCGAGTAGGAATGCCCACCTTGAGCAACACGGAGGCCGCAAAGTATCTTGGAGAGCTTTTGGGCTGGAAGAAAGTTGGTAGGTCGATTAAGAAAAGCTTTGCCTTCAAGAATTTCAAAGAGGCACTAGTATTTTTCAATGCTGTAGCGGAGGTTGCAGAGACAGAAGGTCATCACCCAGACATGTCCATCTACAAATGGAAATACGTGAAGCTTTCGTTGACGACCCATGCAGCTAGGGGACTTACCCCCAATGATTTTATTGTTGCAGCTAAAGCTGATCTTATTTTCAAAACAAACCACTCATAAAGTGGTTTTTAATTTGCTTTTTTATAGTTTTATGTCATAGTATCACCAGAACACAACAAGGAGAAGCGACATGAAGGTGACAGTATTACCAGGTGAGGGCATTGGCTTAGAAGTTATTCCTGCAGCGATGAGGGTTGTAGACGCGCTCGGTCTACGAGAACCAATTGTGTGGGAACCACATTTGATTGGTCAACCAGCAATTGAAGCATATGGTGTACCACTACCGCAACTAACTCTCGATTCAATTCGGAGGAACAAGGTTGCACTGAAAGGTCCAACTGGAACGACAGTTGGAGGTGGTCACAGGAGCTACAACGTACGCCTGCGAGAAGAGTTCAAACTCTATGCTAACGTGCGTCCTGTAGAGAGTATGGCAGGGCTGAAGACACGATGGTCCGACACTCACATTGATATTGTGTGCTTCCGTGAAAACCTGGAGGACCTGTATTGTGGAGAAGAAAGGATGGTCGGCACGGATGCAGAGGCAATCTCAAGAATCACAGTTCATGGCACAAAGCGTATTGCACGATATGCATTTGAATACGCGAGAAAAAACAATCGCAAGAAAGTGACTACTGTGCACAAGGCGAACATTTTGAAAATGACTCACGGTCTTTTTCTGGATATCGCTCGGGCTGTTGCAAAGGAATACCCAGAGATTGAACATCACGACCTTATCGCAGACGCGTTTTTAGGCAAACTAATCAATCATCCAGACAGGTTTGACTGCATTCTTTTGCCAAACTTTGTGGGAGACTTGGTCACTGACGTATGTGCTGAAATGGTGGGCGGACTAGGGTTCGCTCCAGGTGGAAATTTTGGTACAAACCAAGTAATTTTCGAAGCAGTTCATGGAACTGCTCCCGACATTGCAGGCAAAGGTGTTGCCAACCCAACCTCAGCAATTCTGTCTGCTGCCATGATGCTGGAACATCTGGGTTACTCTACTCCCGCTGTAAAAGTCCGTGCTGCAGTGAATGCTGTATTGCAGCAGGGTACTTCAGTCACTGGTGATGTAAATCCAGTCAATTCAGTTTCAACTATGGAATTTACTGATGCAGTAATATCGGTACTCTAATACACACATGCATGGGACAAATTCCCATGCATTTTCTTTTATAGTTCATGTGATAATATTAACCGTATGGCGTATTTGTTATTTCCAGGAAGACATCTTTTAACCACAGCTTTTCAACAGAACTATTTGTGGGATATTTTGCGTTTACCAGTTAGTAAACTTGATTTGGTAGGAGATTATAAGGGAGACTCAAATGACAAAATCACTCATATAATCTTTGCAGTGACTTCGGCTAACCAGGAAAATTCTCGTTACAATCCAGTTCCATTTTATATGAGGGCACTAGGTCTAGATAGGTTTTCAAAAGAGTATAGGGAATCTTTGGGTGTGCAATGTGATATTGTGGCTATTCCTCATTTTAATCCAAACGAACACTTTGCTGACTATATTTTAAAAGAAGTAAGTGAAAGGACTGAAAGTAATATCAAATTAACAAACAAAAATACAGTTGTTCTTAGTTCTACCCCAACTATGATCGATATGTATAATAAACTTGGTTTTGCAGTCTTACCAGCTGAATACGATGTTGCAAATAAGTTGTTAAAGTCAGATACACCTATCGAATACATAAAAAAATTGGTGGAAGTAGGAAATAGCTGGAGTGACAATCAAGGATTGGTTGATGGTGTTTCAAGATCAACCATACAGCTCTGGAAGGATTTTCCTGAAATTACTGCAAAGATAGTACGACTTTGGAGAGACCCGTTACTTACTGAAAGTGGAAGTCTTACTGAAACTAGAAATTACTCTACATACGCAATTGGGATGGGTCATACCAATCTTTTACTTTCAAAATATAAAGACATAAAAGAATCTCTTGTACCTGGTAAAATAGTTGACGAAGGTTGTGCAGACGGAGCTTTGATGACTCTCCTTGCAAAAGACTTTACTGACTCAGATATAATAGGAATAGAAATAACAAGTGAGTTCACTGCTCGGTGTCTTGAGAGACAGCGTGCCGGAGAATTTGGAGGCACTTTCGTTTATTTTCATCAGAGAAATTTGATGGAAAAAATATTTGAAGATTCGTCTATCGATACTACTATTTGCAACTCTACAACTCACGAGATATGGTCATATGGGGATAGAGAAGAATCACTTTTGAACTACATCGACCTTAAACAAAAACAACTAAACAAAGGAGGCAGGTTGGTTATACGTGATGTGGTGGGACCTGAAAACAAAGATTCAATAGTCTATATGGAACTTAATAGCAGTGACGGTTCAAACGAAGATATTTTGAAAGTTTGTGATTCACAAGATAGTTTACAAGAACATTTAAATGGGCTTTCTACTCATGCTAGATTTGTTAGGTTCGCAGAAGACTACCTAAGAGGTATGAGAGAGAATGGTAAAAGAGGAGAGGACACAAAAATAAAATATACTGAAGAAATTCTGGACAACAAAACATACATAGTTTTGAAACTAAAAGACGCTATGGAGTTTATGACCAAAAAGGATTATACAGATAATTGGAACAGTGAATTGAATGAAGAGTTTGCTTTTTGGAGTTTCAATGAATGGAAGAATGCTTTAAAAAATGCTGGATTTAGGATAATTGAAAACCCAAATGAAATGGAGAAATCTTCTCGAGCGTTTGCAATACCGTGGATAGTTGAGAACCGTTTTAATAACAAAGTTGCACTTTATAACAAAGAGGGGAGTACATTAACTTCAATACCTTATCCAGAAACAAATATGGTTTTGATTGGTGAAAAAATCTAATTCTTCACCGATGCATTACCGCTTTTCATAAGTAAACACTTCAAGCCGTGAAAAACGGTTTTATTTGACTTATTTACTATTTAATTGTCTAATTTAGTGTAAACTTGACACTTAATACACACAGGTATATAGTGTACTTAGAACATTATATAGACCTTTGACAACAACATATGGATTTTAGGGCTAAGGCCCAAAAGGAGAGTTATGAAGGACGCACCAGTCATTCATTCTTTGATGGATCAAGATTTCTACAAGTTTACAATGGGGCAGATGATTTTTCATCGGCATCCAAAGGTTCCTGTGGAGTTCTCATTCATCAACAGAAGCAAGTCTGTGTTACTTGGTAAGAAAGTTGACCTCGGTCAACTTCGTGAAGAATTGGAGCATATCCGCACATTGCGTTTTACGCCTCAAGAGCTTCACTACATCATGGGCACATACGAGTACGGAAGTCCGATGTTTAAGTTTGATTACATCGACTTTCTTCAGACTCTACAGCTTCCCGAATTCCATTTGGAAGAACGGGATGGACAGATTGAACTTGGATTTGCTGGTGAGTGGGCGAAAGCAACTTACTGGGAAAACTTTGGAATGTCTGTTGTTAACGAGCTCTACAATCGCCAGCTCATGAGAGGTTATTCTTCTTTTGAGCGCGACAAAGTGGAGGCAAACGGCAGGCTTCGTTTGGGTGAGAGTCTCGACAAGCTTGCGAAGTACCCAGGGATCACATTCTCCGAATTTGGTACTCGACGACGGTTTAGCCGTAACTGGCAGGACTACGTTGTTAGTGTCATGAAGGAAGAGTGCCCTGAAACTTTCAAAGGAACTTCCAATACATATCTTGCGCAGAAGTACGGGTTGATGCCAGTAGGTACCAACGCACACGAACTGCCAATGGTATACAGTGGGATTTTTCGAGACAGTGATGATGTTGACCCAGCGTATTCGCAGAAGCGAATGCTTGCAGATTGGGACAATGAATACGGCCAGGGGTTATCAATCTTTCTGCCTGATACTTACGGTAGTGATTGGTTCTTCAAAAATTGTGTCGATGCAGATATGCTGCGTCGATGGAAAGGTTCGCGTCAGGACTCGGGGGTTCCCGAAGAATACGCGGAGGCACGTATCAACGAGTATCGACTCATCGGAGTTGATCCTCGTACGAAACTGGTTATCTTTGCAGACGGTCTCAATGCAGACAGAATGATTGAGATCTATACAAAGGTTGACCAAAGGATGCTCACGACATTTGGTTGGGGCACAAACGCCAGTAATAACTTGGGCTTTAAGTCCATTTCTATTGTGGTTAAACCGACCAAAGCCAACGGTTACTACGTAGTCAAGCTTTCGGATAACATCGAAAAAGCTACGGGTGATGCTGAAGCAGTCGAACGTGCAAAAAGACTTGTTGGGTATACCAATACCTTCCAAGAAGTATGTCATTCGTAAAATAAACGCAAGACAAATAAAGGAGATAGTCGTGAGAAAGTCTAGTTTGAAAGTGCATCTTTTGATCATCGATCCGCAGATTGATTTCTGCGATCTCCCGGGATCGGCACTGCCGGTTCCTGGGGCCGATGCTGATATGAAGCGGGTTGCAAAACTCGTTGATCGTATCGGACACAAACTGGATGACATCCATGTCACATTGGATAGTCATCGGCTGATCGATATCGCTCATCCTGCTTGGTGGGTGAATGGAAAGGGTGAAAATCCTCCACCATTTACTCAGATCAGTTCAAGTGATATCGAAGCTGGAATCTGGACCCCTCGCAATCCGAGCTTTCGAGCTCGTTCACTTGCGTATACCAAGGAACTGGAAGCGCAGAAGAAATTTACGCTTACCATCTGGCCCCCGCATTGCCTCATTGGTACGGCTGGACACAATGTCCATCCAGTACTGAACGACGCATTGCAACGGTGGTCGGAGAAACAGTTCGCCATGGTGGATTATGTCACAAAGGGTTCAAATCCTTGGACTGAACACTACGGCGCCCTTCTGGCAGAAGTGCCAGATCCGTCGGACCCTTCGACCGGTCTCAATACTGCATTCTTGCAGACCATTGCAGATGCGGACATCGTCGCGGTCGCAGGGGAGGCATCGAGCCACTGCGTGTTGAACACAGTTCAGCAGATCGCCGACAATATCGGAGCGGATCAGGTGAAGAAGTTTCACTTGCTCCGTGACGGTATGAGTCCTGTTCCAGCAATCCCGAACATTGTTGATTTCCCAGCTATTGCGGAAGCATGGCTCAAGGATATGCAACGTTTAGGAATGAAGATCACCACCACTACTGATTTCTTGGCATAAGGAGAAAACAATGCCAAAAATCTTGAACGACCCAACAATGGAAACCGGAAAAATTGGAGGGTTACAAGCCTTCCAGTTTTCCGGTAAGCGAATCGAACACCTCGGGGCAACCGAGTACACACTTGCAACGATTGCAGTTGATGTGTCTGGTTCAACCTGGGGATTCGCCAAAGAACTGCGCGACGCTTTGATTGTTGCCGTGGAGGCTTGCAAAAAGTCTCCACGAGCCAACAACTTATTGTTGCGTGTCATCATGTTCTCAACTTCACTTCATGGTGGTGTTGAGGAGATTCATGGCTTCAAACCTTTGTCGGAAGTTGATACAACTTTGTATCCAGACTTTCGTCCATCAGGCGAGACACCATTGTGTGATGCAGTCTTTTCGGCGGTTGGGGCTACCAACTCGTACGCAAAGAAACTCATGGATCAGGACTTTTTGGCAAATGGTATCGTTTTTGTCATCACTGACGGGGACGATAACAAATCCAAAGCTACATCCTTATCCATCAAAGAGGAGTTGAGACGTGGAACCAGAGCCGAAGAGATCGAGTCACTCGTGACCGTTCTTGTTGGTATCAATGCTGGTTCCTACGCTTCAATTCTTACGGCCTTCCAGTCGGATGCTGGATTGGATCAGTACATTGATGCTGGGGATGCGACCAAAGGCAAACTTGCCAAACTCGCAAACTTTGTATCACAGTCTGTCTCGTCGCAGTCCCAGTCTCTGGGCACTGGCGGACCGAGTCAGAATATCGCGGCCACGATCTAATCGAGGTCGTTCACAGGAGGAACGGTCTCTACCGTTCCTCCTTTTTTATTGGAAGGAGAGGTTATGAAGTTTTATACTGATCATTACTTTTACATTGGTTATAGCCACTTGAACTCGGGTAAGCCATGCCAGGATTATGCACTCTCCAAGAGTTCTGACTCTTCGGGGTATGCAGTAGTTTCGGATGGTTGTTCCACTGGTGGACATACAGACATTGGTGCTCGTTTGTACGCATTGTCTATAGCAAATGTATTAGGTGTTGGCACAAAGGCAGATTTTTCTGTTTTTGAAGTAGAGACACAAGCAAAACAAAAAGTAGAGGAAGTAAAAAAAAGTCTTGGCCTAGACCGATCGGATTTACTTGCAACGTGTATGTATTCTTTTCTGTCGCAGGATCAGGGAATCATCAGAATTTTAGGTGATGGTGTGATTGCATTGAAGTACACAGACGGCAGGATCTCTTTAAAAAGGTTTGATTGGGCCAATAACGCTCCATATTATCCTGCGTATACCGAATCTGATTCAGATTTGTATGTACAGAATATTCACGGTGGTGTTTTGGAGAATGCAAAACTTCGACTTATAGAAGTCGAGTATCGTGATAGTGTCTGTGTCAGTGAAAAGGAGACGAGCATTCCTTTTGCCGATGCGATTGGTGGGTTTAGTGTTTTTATCAGCACAGAAGAAATTCAGAATGATTTGGAGTTTGTTGCATTGTTTTCTGACGGGGTCACACAAGTGGATTCCGTGGACTGGAAAAGCGCAACTCTAAACTTTTTGGATTTTAAAAGTCTGAGCGGTGAGTTTGCTAAACGGCGCATGATCCGAGGCATCAAGGATTATCAAAAAGTTGGACATGGTCCGGTTGATGATATTTCTTATGCAGTTGTAAGAATCGACAGAGAGGGTAACTAAATGCAAATCAAAACCAACACAGAGATTGAGTTGGTTGGGCGGGGAAGTGTTATTCTCCGACCCAACGACCACATAGCGAGTGGCGGTGAAGGTTCAGTTTACGGACTTTCTGACACTGTCATAAAGCTATACCACGACCCACAAAAAGTTTTGGGAAGTGGTTTACAGGATAAAATCAAGTTACTTAGTGGACTGCAGCATCCGTACATAGTTGCTCCGAAAAATTTGGTCTTTGGAAGTAAGGGGCAATTTCTCGGGTTCTACATGGAGAAAGCAGACGGACACCCCTTGTCTCAAGTTTTTACTAATGATTTTTATCTTAAGTACGGCTTTGGAGATAAAGATGCGTCGGTACTTGTGCATAGGATGCGGGAAGTGTTTGAGTTTGGACATGCGCACGGCGCAACTCTGGTTGATCCAAACGAGTTGAATTGGAACGTTGTTCATAAGAAAAGCAAAAGTCCTGAACCAAGGGTTTTTGATGTCGACTCGTGGGCAATAGGAAAATGGAAACCTACTGTGATCATGCCTTCAATTAGGGATTGGCACAGTAAGGGTTTCAGCCAGAGTACAGATTGGTTTTCTTGGGGGATTATTACCTTCCAGATCTATACAGGGATCCACCCGTACAAGGGAACTCTGGATGGTTTTAAGATGGGAGATCTCACAGGGAGAATGAAAGCGAATGCATCTGTTTTTTCAAAAGGTATTCGGTTGAACAGGGCAGTGAGAGACTTTTCTGTCATACCGAAAAACTTGCTATCTTGGTATGAGTCTACATTTCAAAAAGGGGAACGAGTCAAAGCTCCTTCTCCTTTGGATAACAATACCGTTTCCCCAAAAACAGCGAAAGTTTTAAAAACAGTAACTGTGGGCGTGGGAGACTTACTTGTTTTCCAAAAACTTTTGACTGTAGCTAATGATCCTGTGGTCAAAGTTTTTAGTTGTGGCGTAGCACTGCTTTCATCGGGATTACTTGTGGAGATTTTCAAAAACAGGAAAATCGGACAGGTGACTTCTGTAGAAGCAGAAGTGGTAAAAGTCACTGGTGGATACCTGGTCGCGGACTATCGTAACAAGGTAGTTGTGTTTGAGTATATACAAGAGACGAGTTTTGAAAAGTTCGAACTCTCTTTTCCGTACTCACTGACACGATTTCTAAGTTACCAAAACCGTATGTTTGCAGTAACCGAAAACGGGTTGACTGAAGTTACTGTAAACATGTTTGCAAAACCCCTACTTTCCGCGGGAAATACCTGGGGTGTGGTGGTGAACTCTACCAAATGGTGGAACGGTGTTGGTGTGCAGGATATGATGGGAGCAACGTATGTTATATCTCCCTTCGGAGAAGGAACATGTGCCCATGTCCGTGTGCCGGAACTGGATAATTTGAAGGTGGTGAACGCCAAGTCCGGTCACCGGTTTATTGTTCTTTCGTGTGTTGCAAAAGATGGTTCATACAGAAAAGTTGAGCTCTCTTTTGACAGTAGTTATAAAACATACAAACTGTCAGAGAAAATTACAGACACTGCCGAGTTAAACGTCGCCATCCTGCCAAAGGGAGTATGTGCAACGATTGAAACTGACAGCGAGCTGTTTATTACAGTTCCAACAAACGGAACTGGAAAGCATCTCAGTGACAAGAATATTAGCACTGATATGGTTCTTTTCAACTTGGGTGATATGGTTGTGTACATACAAAACGGAGACGTTTGGAGTCTCCGTATGAAGTAAACCTGTCACATTGTTCTTTTCACTACGCCATCTTGCAAAAGGTGGCGTTTTTTTATAACAAAATTACAATATATTGACTTTTTAACTATAATATGCTATAGTAAATAAGGAGGTCTGAGATGAGAAAGTCAGCTCGAACGAAGCATGGTTTTAATCTGCCGCGTGTTCCACTTCCGCGACAGACAGGCGGTTACCATCGACCTGGAAAGGGTCGAGTGAGTTACAATCGGCAGTCGGCAAAGCTCGCGATAAAGAAAGGGGGAGAATAATGTATCTATATTTCGGTTACTACACAGTCTCCACTTCGGTGGGGACTTTTTTGATATAATGTATCCATGAAGGATTACGGATACACGAAAGAAGAGAAAGATTTTCTAAAAAAACTAAACTCACCAGCAAAAATTCAAGACTACCTAAACAGTATCCCTTTCAACTTTGAGAAAAATGGCGATACGTTTATGTCACCAAGAAGAGTTGTTAGGGATGGAACAGCGCACTGTATGGAAGGAGCGATGTTCGCCGCAGCAGCATTAGAGTTCCACGGTTACAAGCCGCTTGTGCTCGACTTACGTTCTGTGAAAAAACCATTTGATTATGACCATGTGCTTGCAGTTTGGAAACAAGACGGACATTGGGGAGCGATTTCTAAAACTAATCATGGAGTACTGCGGTATAGAGAGCCAGTGTATAAAACCATACGTGAACTCGTAATGTCTTTTTTTCATGAATATTTCCTGCACTCAGGAGAAAAAACATTGCGAGAGTATTCGGTACCACTAAACCTAAACAGATTCAATAAAATAGAATGGAGAACGAGTGAAGAAGAGTTGTGGGATATACCAGGAGAACTTGATTCAATCAAACATCATTCGATCCTTTCCAAGAAACAAATAAAAAATCTCCGACTTGCCGATAAAATAGAAATAGAAATCGGTAAAATAGTCGAGTTTAAAAAATAAGAAATTGTGATAGTATTTGGCATATGCTGTTGTAGCTCGGGTAGGAGCTAGCAAGTTTTGTTTTGAGAGCCGTTGTAGCTCGGGTAGTTAGAGCACGTCATTGGTAATGACGAGGTCGCCAGTGCAAGTCTGGCCAGCGGCTCTCAAAACAAAACGATTGGTAATACGAGGTTGCGAAGCTGTGTTACAGCTTCGCAAGACCTTTTTAGATTTTTTATGAATAAAATGAAATAAAAAATCAAAAAGGTGTACTGCTCCTGTAAGGAGGCATGTGCAAGTCTGGCCAGCGGCTCACTAGTTATTAAAACTTATGGAAAAATTTAAACACGAACAACAAGACCCAAATCAAATTTTGTTGGAGCTGGCACAAAAGATTGAGAAAATCCACGAGACAACTTTTGCTAGGTATAGTGAGGAAGATAATGATGGTTTTTTTGATATGTATAAAAGAGTTACAGATAAAGCAACTGAAATAAAAAATAAATATCCAGATTACATAAATTATAGAATGTGGCATGTTCTGGTTGGTAGTACGGTTGATGAAAAAAATCCAAGTACCAAATTCGACTTTCCAGACAAAGACTCTCTCGCCGACTTTATAAGATCTTTATAGTTATGGACGATAAAAAGAAAAACCTGGAGCTGGAATTAGAGCAATTAGAGGCAGAAATGGCAGCTTCTGATTTTTGGTCCAACAAAGACAAAGCACAGGAAACTATAAAAAGAATTCAAGATCTAAAACAAGAAATAGAAGGAGTGGGTAAGTATGACGCCGGGGACGCAGTTATGACAATACTATCTGGTGCTGGAGGAGACGATGCCGAGGATTTTTCTTCAATGCTTCTGACTATGTATCTGAAATACTTGGATAAAAATGGATTTTCAGTTTCTCTAATTCATGAAAACAAAAACGATCACGGGGGTTTTAGAAATGTAACTATCGATATAAAAGGAAAGTTTGCTTACAGGACTTTAAAAAATGAGTCGGGAGTGCACAGGCTGGTTCGAGTCTCGCCGTTTAATGCAAAATCCCTTCGTCATACCTCTTTTTCAATGGTGGAAGTGATTCCTAAGTTTCAAAAGTTTAAACCTGAGGATTTGGATATAAAGGATTCAGATATTAGAGTAGAGCTATCTCGTTCTTCAGGTCCAGGCGGGCAGAACGTGAACAAAAGGGAAACTGCAGTGCGGGTGGTGCATATACCCACAAATTTATCTGCCCAAAGTGACAACGAACGTTCCCAAGCTCAAAATAAAGATAATGCCTTGTCGATACTTTACGGAAAAATATACAAAGCCATTGAGGAAGAAAGGGTGGCAAGAGAAAAGGGTATGTATATTTCTAAGACAACCGAAATAACATGGGGTAATCAGATTCGTTCATACGTACTTCATCCATACAAGATGGTTAAGGATCATCGTACTGAAGTAGAAACAAGTGATGTGGATTCTGTACTCGCGGGTGACATAGAAGAGTTTATTCAAGCTGAAAAAAGTCTATAAATTAGCCCTGCTTTCTGTTTTGCCCTACTGGTTTCAATAGGTTATAATAGTTGGTATGATTCATTTCGATAAAGTATCAAAAGTCTATACAGACAAGTCAATTGCGCTGGAAGACATATCTTTTTCTATTGAACCCAAAGAGTTTGTGTCTATTGTTGGACACTCTGGTGCAGGTAAAACAACTTTACTTAAAATGCTATTAGCAGAGGAAAGTCCTTCGGAGGGTAAAATATATTTCGAGTCCACAGATATCCATAGTCTTTCTAAAAACCAGATAAATGAGTTTCGTAGAAAGATAGGTGTGGTTTTTCAGGATTTCCGTCTAATTCCAAACAAGAATGTATACGAGAATATTGCTTTTGCTATGGAGGCTGCAGGCAGAACAGATGAGGAAATAGAAGCAGATGTGCCACACGTGCTAGAGCTTGTAGATCTCAGTAAGAAAATCTGGAACTTCCCGCACGAGCTGTCTGGTGGTGAAAAACAAAGAGTCTCTATCGCACGAGCTATCGTGAACCAGCCAGATGTCATTATTGCAGACGAGCCTACCGGGAACCTAGACCCGCTAAATACCTATGACATTGTTCAGATTTTGAAGAAAATAAACGATTTAGGTACTACAGTTATTTTGACTACTCACAACAAAGGCGTTATAGACTCCCTAAAAAAGAGGGTGTTAACGATGGAAAATGGTAAAATTATTAGAGATGACAAGGAGGGTAAATATATCATTTAAATATTATGTGGATTAAAATAAAAAGAGTAATACGCGCAGGATTTTTTAGTTTTTGGCGAAACGGATTTATTTCGCTTTCTTCTATTTTAGTAATGGTAGTAACTCTTTTTGTTATTGGATCTACAATATTCTCTGGGGTTATTTTGCGTTCAACACTGGATCAAATAAAAGAAAAAGTAGATATAAACGTATATTTTCTTACTACTACTGAGGAGGAAGATGTTTTGGCAATGAAAGAAAGTTTGGAAAATCTTCCTGAAGTAGCACCGCCTATTGTATATGTCTCCCGCGAAGATGCCTTAGCAGATTTTAGAAAGAAGCATGAAAATGACGAGATAACCCTGCAAGCACTTGAGGAGCTTGGAGAGAATCCTTTTGGAGCGACTCTTAACATACGGGCTAAGGAACCGTCTCAATACGAAAGCATCGCTAGGTTTTTGGAAAGTAATAGCGCGCTTTCATCTGACGGAGAGGTTATTGTAGACAAGGTTAATTACTACCAAAACAAAGATGTTATAGACCGACTAACTCGGGTTATAAACTCTGCAAATAAACTAGGATTAATTCTTACAATCCTTCTTATTGGTATTTCTATACTTATTACTTTCAACACGATTCGCCTTGTTATTTATATGTCACGGGATGAGATATCGGTTATGCGTCTTGTGGGAGCGTCAGCAAACTACATTAGAGGACCATTCTTTGTGGCCGGAGCTATTTATGGTTTTATTTCTGCGGTTATAACTCTTATTTTGTTTTATCCTATTACTATGTGGCTTGGCGGGACTACACAGAACTTCTTTGTAGGGTTAAATATTTTCCATTATTATGCAAACAACTTTGGACAGATCTTCTTGATCATAGTCGGTTCTGGAGTATTCATTGGTTCAGTATCATCGTTTCTCGCGGTCCGAAAATATCTAAAAGTATAAAATGAAGAAGAATCATAAATATATCTTTGTTGTCGGTGGTGTGATGTCGGGAGTCGGCAAAGGTATAGCTTCCTCCTCGATAGGTAAGATTCTTCAGAGTAAAGGTTTTAAAGTAAATCCAGTAAAAGTTGATCCATATCTCAATGTAGATGCAGGCACAATGAACCCAACGGAACATGGAGAGGTTTTTGTGCTTGATTCTGGACTCGAGACTGACCAGGATATGGGTAACTATGAGCGCTTTCTAGAAATGGATTTGGGACCGGACGACTATATGACTTCAGGTATGGTGTATCAGTATGTTATAGAAAAAGAAAGAAACTTGGGATACCGTGGTAAGTGTGTAGAGGCAATACCCCACATAACAGAAGAGATAATTCGTAGATGGAAAAAGTCAGCTGAACACCACAAGTCAGACATATCACTAGTTGAAATAGGCGGAACAATAGGGGACTACCAAAATATTTTGTTTATTGAAGCGGCCAGAACTTTGAAAATAAAAAATCCAGATGACGTTATGTTTATTATGGTTTCATATCTTCCGGTTCCAGGCTCACTAGGGGAAATGAAAACCCGACCTACTCAGAATGCGGTTAGGCAACTTAACTCATACGGCGTTCAGCCTGATGTGGTTATTGCTCGTGGTACACATCCACTAGATGAGAAAAGAAAAGAAAAAATAGCATTTTCTTGTGCATTAAGACCTGAAAACGTTATCTCTGCGCCAGACATAAAAAGCATCTACGACGTTCCACTCAACTTTGAAAAAGACAAAATCAGTAGCATCATTTTAAAATCTCTCCACATGAGGCCGAAGTCTCAAAGCAACGAACTTGAGAAATGGAAAAAATTTGTATCAAAAAGAGAAAATGCAAAGAAAAAATTAAATATAGCTGTAATAGGTAAGTACTTTGATACAGGGGACTTCGTACTTTCGGACGCATATGTTTCGGTTATCGAGGCTGTTAAGTTTTCTTCTTATTGGAAGGACGCTGATACAACGCTTACCTGGATAAATTCCAAAGAATACGAGACAGGAAAAAGACAAGTGAATGAGCTAAAAGATTTTGACGGAGTCATAGTTCCTGGTGGTTTCGGTGAGAGTGGGATAGAGGGAGTGATAATGGCGATAGAGTACGTAAGAAAAAATAAAATTCCATACTTAGGACTTTGTTACGGTATGCAACTTGCTGTTGTAGAGTATTGCAGAAACGTTTTGGGCTGGAAGGATGCCCACACGAGAGAGATAAGTAGTAAGGGAGACCATATAGTAATAGACATAATGCCTGAGCAAAAGAAAAATATAGCGGACGGAAAATACGGGGCAACTATGCGCCTAGGTAAGTACACAGCCAAGCTTAAAAAAGGAAGTATTGTAGCAAAAGCTTACGGCAGTTTGGAGGTAGACGAGAGACATAGACACCGATACGAAGTTAATCCTGAGTTTATAAAGGAAATAGAGAAGGCTGGAATAGTTTTCTCGGGAACTTCTCCCGACGGTAGACTTATGGAATTTGTAGAACTGCCAGAAAAAGTTCATCCATTTTTTACCGGTACCCAAGCTCACCCTGAACTAAAGGCTCGACCCTTGCACCCACACCCACTTTTTACTGCTTTTATAAATGCCTGCTTGCAACCATTGAAAACTAAAAAAGTATCAGTGAATAAAAAATAACATGACAGTCACTACTGGTATATTTTTTGCATTTGTCGCGATGTTTTGTTGGGGTATTGGTGATTTTTTAATTCAAAAAACTTCCAGAAAAATAGGGGATTGGGAAACATTGTTTACAGTGTCTTTTGTGGGTTCACTTATGCTCGCACCTTTTGTGTGGAAGGGTTTGGTGGATGTCGTTGTTGGTAAGGATATATTAACCATGCTTATTTTAGCGGGTTGCGGGCTAGTTTTTCTTTTGGGCTCTCTCCTGGATTTCGAGTCCTTAAAGGTTGGAAAAATAAGTGTAGTGGAGTCAGTCTGGTCTGCCGAGATTGTTGTTTCTGCATTGCTTGCGTATTTTATACTTTCTGAGGGCCTAAATATGCAACAAATAGCTCTGGTTACAACCCTTATTGTCGGACTAATTATGGTTTCGATAAAAGATAAGATAGGTTTCAGTATCAGAAAGCTTTTTCTAGAGAAAGGTGTTTTTGTTGCTTTTTGTGCTGCTATTGCAATGGGTATCGCTAACTTTATGGTTGGGCTTGGTGCTAGAGCTTCTGACCCAGTCGTTATTTACTTTTTTATAAGTGTGGTGTGTCTAGTTTTTTCAGTTTGTTATCTTCTGTACAACAACCTTTTACACAAAACAGTTATTGATATAAAAAATAATCCTAAACTCATATTATCAATGTCAGTTATGGACAATATAGCTTGGATAGCTTTTGCTTTTGCTATGAGTCTGGCCCCTATAGGAATAGTAGTGGCACTTTCGGAAAGCTACATCATTATCTCTGTTATCCTGGGGATTACAGTAAGCAAAGAAAAACTAAAAACTCATCAAAAAATAGGGCTACTCTTGGCTTTATTTGGCGCTCTTACTCTGGCGATAATTACTGTGTAATACTCGGGTTCAAATGTATTTAAAGTAAATTAAAAGTATTATATAATTAACTTATATCAATTAATTATCAAAATATATGTCAAAAGGAGAAACCCACAAAAAAGAAAAAAAGAAACCAAAGAAAGCTAAAAAATAAATTTTTTAAAAAATCCCCGTCTTGTAAAAGAGGGGATTTTTAGGTATTGTAGTCGTATTGCCAGATTACTGAGTAGTGTTTGCAGGTCTGACAAGGAGAGGTATTTTTTAGTGTAGTATTGCCAGATCGTCTAATGGTAGGACATCGCTCTCTGAAAGCGATAATCTTGGTTCGATCCCAAGTCTGGCAGCTGCGAGTTTTGTAAAACGAGTCAGATGCCAGACTTGGGTTGGGGAAAGGGTCGGAAAACGGGAGTTTTCCGTGTAGGAAGGCAGTGAGCGTTAGCGAGCGTTGGAAAACCGTGGGTTTCCAAGACGCAGCGAAGCGAGTACCCAAATTCTGGCAGCTGATATTTTGCTATAATAAATTATATGCCTAAAATAGATGTAGAAAAAACAATTTACTTTGTCCGACATGGAGAGAGTGAAGATAACACAAGACCTGTATTTCAGTCCATAGAATCACCATTGAGTGAACGAGGTCGGGAACAAGTACTGAAGGTCGCAGAAAGAGCTACCAAATTAGATTTTGAAGCACTTGTTTCCAGTGGGTATACTAGAGCAAAAGAAACAGCTGAAGCTATTGCCGAAGCTACAAACAAACTACCTGAATATTCGGACTTATTTACAGAGCGAGTAAAACCGAGTTTTATTAACGGAAAACCTCATGAGGATGTAGAAGCGGTAAAGGTGGGTAAAGAGTGGAAGAAAAGTCTTTTTCAAAAAGGTTTGAAAGTGCAAGATGGAGAAAATTATGAAGAGATAGTGGAACGAGCCGATAAAGCTTTGGACTTTTTGAAAAACCATAAAGCCAAGAATATTCTCGTTGTAACGCACGGATTTTTTCTTAGAGTTATAATGGCAAGAGTAATGCTGGGAAATTCGATGACAGAGGAAAATCTAAAACATTTTCAGTCAGTTGCGTCTATGAAGAACACTGGTTTGTCAGTATTACAATATGCTAGATGGAGTGACGAAGTAGAACCAAAATGGCGCTTCTGGATTTATAACGATCATAATCACTTAGGTTAATTAATTTTATATGAAAACCAAATTTATTCTCCAGGGTGGTTTTCCAAAAGACGGAAAACAAGAAAATGATTCATTTTTTACGGAAATTTTAAGTACAGCACCTCAGGATACCAAGATTCTTCTGGTTCTTTTTGCTAAAGAAGCAGATAGAATAGAAAAGAATATGAAAGAAGATATTGAGCAGTTTACCAAGAATAGTGGAGGTAAAAATCTGGTGTTTGATGTGGCAACAGAAGAGAGTTTTCTAAGTCAAATCCAAGAATCCGACGTTATTTACTTTCACGGTGGACATACAGGAAAACTTATGGAAACCCTAAAGAAATTCCCGGAATTCCCAGAATTATTAAAAGGAAAAGTTGTAGCAGGTGATTCAGCCGGAGCCAATGTGTTATGTGCCGGTTTTTATAGTTTGCGAATGGGGGCAGGGGAAGGGTTTGGTGTGTTGCCAGTAAAGGTTATCTGTCACTATGTGGAAGAGAACAAAAATAAACTAGATGAAATAAGACCCGATTTGGAGACTATATTGCTTCCAGAGCTCAAGTTTAAAGTTTTTTACTACTAATCAATAAGTTTTCGATTAACTGGTGTATTTGTTTATATATTTCTTCAGAAACTTCCTTTGTTGCAAAGGGGGGATTATCTACATTCCACCAAATAACTTGTTTGTTTTCTTTTAGAAAGTCTGGAATAAATGGTTCCTCCGCCATTGAAACAACCACATCGGCATTGTCCGAATGTTCTGGTAAAAGTTTCTGGGTTTGCACATCTCGAATATACATATCGTTAGCTTCCATTAACTCAAATAAGTCTGTCGTTCGGAAGAACTTCCTTATAGGGTCTCCTCCAGGGTTTTCTGGTACCCCAACATAAGTGCCGACAGAAAAAGCATCCTCAGTTTTTGTGAGTTTGTTGTAAATGGCTGCCGCCATTTGACTACGGAATTGGTTGTTTTTGCAGATAAATAATATTTTCATATTGATTATAATTATAACTTATTGTTGATAAATAAAATCCGACACCGTTGTGTCGGATTTTTACAATTTACTTCCATTCAATCTTATCGAGAATCAGGTTGGTTGACCTACCAATAAAATCAGAGTCCACATTGTTAATCACAATATGCTGACTACACGGTTCAAATGGCTCAAAGATCTCAGTAAACATTTGATACATCGCTAGAGCCTCCGCAGTAGACAATATGTGTCCAATACGAGGTTTGGAAAGCAGTCTTTCTTTTACGATGTCATAAGGGCATTTGACCTCAACCCAGACAGTAGAAATACCTTTAGCGTGACAGAAGACATTGATTCGCTCCCTAAGCTCTGCCAAGTGGAACACTTCGTCCAACACGATGGTTTTAACTCCACCATCAAACAGTCTCGCTGCTTCGCATACACCTTTTTGGTAGTATTTCCACCTAACTTCTGGGGGATCTATCTCACTAGTTACACTTGATGGGTCCACGTCAACTTTTTTGAAATCGTCGAGGTCGATGAGGTGGGCACTTGTGACTCTGCACACCTCTTTTGATAAGGTAGTCTTTCCGCTTCCGGGCAAGCCACAGAACAGCATTAGTTTCCGCATCGGTTGTCTCCTGTTTGATTGAAGAAATAAAGTAAATTGTTAAAGAACAAAACCGGCCTTGTGAGGCCGGTTTTGAGAAGTTGAAAAATTTTCAGCACCTTAAACAAGCCCCGTCGCGAGATGAGTATAGTAATAATAACTATTGATTGGGCTTTGTTTAAAACTTTTTGACATAATTTGATACTACTACGAGCTAAGCTTTTATGTCAAATGATATGTTTTTAGTCCACACTTTTATTCGCAATTTGGTTGAGCGAAAGCTATAATTAAGCCATATGGATCTCAATGTTTTTGCTCAAATAGGTGTTCTGGTTGTGTTCGCTACACTCATCGCTCTGCTTATGAGGGTTTTGAAACAGCCGTTAATTATTGGACACATATTAACAGGTTTTTTAATGAGTCGGTTCGCGTTAGGACTTTTTAAAGATGTAGAAACATTGGAACTTTTTAGTGAATTGGGGATTTCTTTTCTATTGTTCAGTGTAGGGTTAAGTCTTAATCCTAAAATGTTAAAAGAGTACGGAAAAGCCTCTTTTATTACTGGTATAGGACAGGTTCTACTTACTGGAGGAGTTGGAGTTTTGTTGTGTATGTTGCTTGGGTTTGATTGGATAACTTCAATGTATGTTGGAATTGCACTTTCATTCTCTAGTACTGTTATTGTGCTCAAAATTCTTTCCGACAAAGGTGATTTGGATAAGCTGTATGTAAAACTCTCTATCGGCTCTTTGCTTCTACAGGACCTTATCGCCATCGTTCTACTTTTTGCTATTCCTTTTATAACTGGAGCACAAGGTAATGGAATAGAACTTTTTAAAACTCTGGGACTGGCAATAGTTATTGGATTTGCAGTGTTTCTGGTGTCTCATTATATAGTTCGACATTTACATACATATCTAACCAAGTCTCAAGAATTATTATTTCTTTTTGCAAATGCATGGGGGATGGGAATTGCAGCTTTGTTTGCGAGTATCGGACTCTCGATCGAGGGAGGAGCCTTGATTGCCGGAGTTGCACTTTCTACATTACCTAGTCGACACGAGATCAGCGCGCGCCTGGCTCCACTACGAGATTTCTTTATTGTCGCTTTCTTTATTCTTCTTGGAACCAGAATGGTGGTGACAGATTTTGGAGCGATTTTGGCCCCAGCAATCCTCCTTTCTTTATTCGTACTTGTATGTAACCCACTTCTTCAGCTTATTGTTATGGGTTTGTTGGGCTACAAGAAAAAAACAAGTTTTCAGACGGGGATGATGGCAGCTCAGATCAGCGAGTTTTCTTTGATTCTAGTCGCACTCGGAGTTTCTTTGGGACAAGTTGTTCCAAATGTACTTTCGATGGTGACACTGGTTGGACTAATAACAATTTTTATATCTAGTTATCTTATTTTTTATTCTGACACCTTATACAAGTATCTAGCAAAGTATTTAACTATATTTGAACGAAAAAATGCAAAGGAGCAACAAATACATATCAAAAGTTATCCAGTTTTTCTAATAGGTGCCAATCGTATTGGACACGAGTTTATTAGAATTTTTAAAGAAGAAAAAAGAAAGTTTATGGTTTTGGAGCACGATCCAGAAGTTATGGCAGAGCTAGCAGATAAAAAAATTGAATATACTTATGGAGATGCCGGAGACCCTGACTTGTTACTTGAACTAAAAATGAATGAGGCGGATTTGGTGGTATCTACCGTTCCAGACTTGGAAACGAACCTGGTTATATTGTCTACTATAAAACCTGACGGTAAGGGGCCTGTGGTGATGCTGGTGGCTCACAGAGTTTCTAATGCTATAACATTGTATGAAGCAGGGGCAGACTACGTGATTCTTCCACATGTTTTGGGTGGAGCACACGCGGCATCTCTAGTAGGTAAGTTTGCAGAACATGCGGCAGAAATGCAGTCTATTCGTGGCGAACATATTGAATATTTAAGGTCCCGGGCTTCTAGCAGTCATGAACTAGCCAGCGTTGAAAAGTTACGATAGTTTTAAGTGCCCACCCCTTTACATTTTACAGTAAATACTTTATTGTATTGTCGGAATAAACTAACGTTTCAGAGGAGGATTCTTTGAGTCGAACAGCGACAATTGCTTTACCAAGCAGGGAACTGGAATTCAAAAAGACGATATTTGCTGGTCAGCTCATTAACATAGCTGGGTTGGCTTGTGCAGCTGCTTTTGTTTGGGTTGTTGGGTATTTTTATCCCAACTTTTTTCAACATCCAAACCTAAGATGGTCTGTACCTGAAGGAGTAATCACATACTTCTGGCCACTGCTTTTGTATGCTGCATCTCTCGCAATCGTTGTCACTCTTGCAAGTGGTATTTCGAGTGGTGAAGAGGATGAGGCAGTGTTTGGGTTAAGTCTTGTAACTGGCACTCTGGCAGGAGTTTGGGAAGAGATAGGTTACCGTTGGTTGTACATTTGTACAGCCATGGTAAGCATCACCGCACTGAACTGGCTTCTGGGCACATTCGCTGGAAGTATTATCGGACTAGTGATCCTTATCTTCGGGTTACTCATACTCATAAATGCAGAGAGGTGGAATAAATTTGTAGCTCTTGTGCCGATAAGTTTTGGTGCTCTGATCTTGTGGATGATCTGGTATGGAGGGTACAGTGATCCTGTATTCTGGATCTATCAGAACATTACAGTACCGTTGGTAAACTTTGTAACCCTCGGTAACTTTGAAATGGTTTTTAACCATCCCAATCTTTCACCACTGTTTGTGTTTGGCATCATTGCAGCCAATGCAAGTTTTCGGGACGGGCACAAGTACCAAGGTCCTGTGGGTCTTTTGAACTCATGGATCGTTGGGTTTGTGATGATGTACGCCACGATTTTTTACGGCATCGGTACCGCGATAGTGTTGCATGCCCTGTACAATATCGAAGTTGCTCTAGTTCGATATCTTGCTCGTAAGTTGAGTCGCTAAAAAATAAACTCCACAGTCTTGAAAAGGATTGCGGAGTTTTTATTTGAATGTGAGATAATGTAAGTTATGTATTTTTTATATATTCTAAAATGCTCTGATAACTCACTGTACACCGGTATTACAACAGATTTGGATCGTCGTTTCCTGGAACACAAACTAGGAAAGGGTGGGCACTATACGAGGTCTAGAAAGGTCTTGAGAGTTGTATATACAGAAAAGCAAGAAAACCGATCTGTTGCCTCAAAAAGAGAAGCAGAAGTGAAAAAGTTGTCTAAATTGCAAAAATTAGGACTAGTAAAAACCTACAAAAAAGGGAAACTGAGCTAACTATCCAAAACAGGTTTTGTGTGGAATAATTAAGTTATTATTCTAATTTATTTACATAGAAATGAACCCAGAAGAAAACGTGTCCCCGATGAGTCCAGTTCAAAACTTCACACCCGTACAACCAGTACAACAGCAAGTGCCACAAACTCCTCCAATAAAAATAGGGAAGTTTAAGGCAAGTAAAATGATATTTAAGGAGTCTTGGAATATTTTAAAACAAAACAAAGAACTACTTTGGTTTCCTGTTTTTTCAGGAATCGCCAGTCTTTTGGCGCTTGTTGTGATGGTGGCCTTATTTTTCTTTGTGGTCATGCAGGGAGACATAAACGCCTTTAATAACATTAGTGATGTTGGAGGAGAAGTTCTAACTTACACAACTTTATTTGTTTACTATGTAGTTATGTTTTTTATCGCAAACTACTTTATGGCAGGGGTTTATATTATTGTCCAAGGACAGTTTAACGGACAAAACTTATCTCTTAGTGAAGGAATAAGTGGTGCAAATAGAAATATCGGAAAGATTTTTGTTTGGTCAGTTATATCAGCTACAGTTGGGGTAGTACTACGATTTATTTCTGATAAATCTAAATGGCTTGGACAATTGGTAGTATGGCTACTAGGTGCTGCATGGGCAATAATGACTTATTTCAGTTTACCTTCGCTTGTTATCGGTCAACGTTCGGTAGGAGAATCCTTCAAGGAGTCTGCTGCGCTCATTAGGAAGACATGGGGAGAAACAATAATAATCAGCTTTGGTGTAGGGTTATATTTTATGGCACTTGTTTTGGGGATAATAGCAGTTTGTGGAATAATTATTATACTTGTACCTGTGTTTGAAATGGTTATTTTGGTTGGAATATTGTTCGTTGTTGCTATGGTTGGTATTAGTGTTGTGTCCTCTACACTTAGTTCAATATTTAAACTAGCAATATACCAGTATGCCCTAACAGGCACTGTTCCTACTGGATTTTCTCCAGATCTTATCAAGGGTGCAATAAAAGCTGGAAAATAACGTCTAAAACTATATGAATAAAAAAATAATATATGGAATCATAGGTTTGGTTGTGGTAGCGAGTTTGTTTTTCTTGTTTACAAAATCTAAGGTAGAAAACGAGGAGGTATCTCAAAAGGATTATAAAAATACAGAATACACTATTGATGGGCAGAAAGTGATGTTGGTAGGCGGTGTTTCAGAAACACCTGCAGCACCTGGTTCCGCGTCAGTTGTTACGACTCAGTATTTTGGAAATGAAGTTCGAGCGGATTTGAACAAGGATGGTAGGGAAGATGTAGTGTTTCTTGTAACACAAAATAATGGAGGTAGTGGGACATTTTATTATGTTGTAGCTAGTCTGAACACTGCTGACGGATATGTCGGGTCAGAAGGTCTACTGTTAGGAGATAGAATCGCACCGCAGACAACAGAAATGAGTAAGAATCCATCACATGACAACGTGATCATTGTGAACTATGCCGATAGAAAGGCGGGCGAGGCTTTTACAGTATCGCCTTCAGTTGGGAAAAGTATATGGCTTAAACTTGATGTAGATAGTATGCAGTTTGGACAAGTAGAACAGAACTTTGAAGGCGAGGCAGATCCAAAGAAAATGTCTCTTACAATGAAAAATTGGACATGGGTTAGGGTTGTATATAACGACGGAAAAGTTGTAACTCCAAACAAGTCAGAGGCATTTAGCATTAGTTTTAAAAATGACGGGACTTTCATTGCAACCACTGATTGTAATAGTGCGGGTGGAAACTATTCAACAACTGAGGGAAACATAAAGTTTACAAACACAATCTCTACGCTGGCGTTCTGTGAAGGTTCACAAGAACAAGTCTTTATCGGGTTACTTACTGCTTCTCAAGCATACAGTTTTACTTCTAAGGGAGAGATGGTACTTGATTTGAAGTTAGATAGCGGTTCAGTTGTTTTTAAGTAAATTAAAAAATGAGTCTCGGTAAAATTCTAAAGATAACAGCTATTCCTTTGGTTATTTTACTTTCTTTTATTTCACTGGAACTACTTAGTAAGTTTTTCGGTTTACCTCCTAGAGATGAGGTGCTTAGAATAGTTACTGAGTTTGTAAATGAATACGGAATTACTGTTATTTTCTTGTCTGCAGTAGTGGAAGGGTTACTGCTGGCCGGAAATTATTTCCCAGGCGGGGCAGTTATATTTATAGGGGTTATGAGTGCGGTCGGAAATATTCCACGGGCCATGTTCGTAGTCGTGGTGGTCTGCATAGCTTTTACCGTATCCTACACAGCTGATTATTTTATAGGCAAGTACGGTTGGTACAAGTTACTTATAAAGTTTGGTCTGGGTGGTTCCGTAGAATCAATGAAAGAGAAGGTTTTAAAGCATTTGTTTACTGCCGTATTGTCCAGTTATTGGTTGCCGAATATGGCATCAATATGTTCTACAACAGCTGGTATTATGCAGATTCCATTTCGAAAATTTATTTTGTACTCAACTATAGGAGTTGTTTTTTGGAATGCTTTCTGGGGGATTTTTGTTTACATCACTGGAGATGCTCTACTGCGGTTGGATTTAATTTATATACTAGCCATACTGCTTGCATGGTGTGCAGTTATTGTGGCAAAAGTATATTTTATGGACAAGTATCTAATTAAAAGTGAAATAATTGCGGATAAAGATTTTTAAGAGTATCATTGTCCTACATTACTATTTTTTCAAAAACACATGGCAACACCAATAAATGTAAAAATCATATAATATGGAAAATGAAAATATAGTAAAAGTTGGAATAGGGGTGATGATCCTTAAGGATGGCAAAGTGTTGCTTGGAAAAAGAAAAGGTTCGCATGCAGTAGGCGAATATGCTTTTCCGGGCGGACATTTTGAATACATGGAGTCTTTTACCGAGTCAGCAAAGAGGGAAGTTATGGAAGAAGCAGGAATCGAGATTGATAATATAAATTTTCTCCGGTTATTAAACCTAAAAACATATGCCCCAAAACACTATGTAGACATTGGGTTAATTGCTGACTGGAAGAGCGGGGAACCACAAGTTATGGAACCAAACAAGTGTGAAGGTTGGGGTTGGTATGACTTGGATAACTTACCATCACCACTATTTTCTGGGCTAGAGCACTATTTTGAGGCTTATAAAGGAGGTAAGAACTTCTTCGATAACTAACTTGATAAAAATCGCACTTTGTAGTTGCAACGTGCGATTTTATTTAAATACTTGCATTATAATATCGGTTATGATAGTGTATATTATACACTAATAGTTATAACCATATCATTATGATTGAAGCAATACAAAGTTTTTTCAGCATAAATACTACGTTTTTCACGCTTATGGATTATTCCATGAGTTATGTTGAGTTTTTCGGTACGATATTCACCATTTGGTGCGTATGGCTCACATCAAAAGCCAAAATCCTATCTTGGCCTATTGGAATAGTTGGAGTTACATTATATATGGTCCTGTTCTACCAAATCAATCTGTATGGAGATATGTTGGAACAGGGGTACTTTTTGATTACAGGTTTTATTGGTTGGTATGTTTGGCTACATCCAAAGAAGGATAAGAACGGAGTGAAAAATGACACTCTAAAAATATCAACAAATAGCTTTAAGGTGAATGTTTTCTATGCTATCCTAGTCGCTTTCCTTACTGTTGTTTTAGCATGGGTAACTATGAATCTAGATAATTGGCTACCAAAATACTTTCCAGAAGCAACAACATATCCCTTTTTAGATGCGTTTACAACTACAATGAGCTTTATTGCACAGTGGTTATTGGTTAAGAAGAAACTAGAGTCTTGGGTACTTTGGATTATCGTGGATGTTATAGGTATATGGCTATACTGGGTTAAAGGAGTGAAGTTTATTTCTCTGGAATATGTTTTATTCCTGGGAATAGCGATAAGTGGCTTGATTGGTTGGCACAAAGAACATAAGTCATACAGTAAGCAAACGAAAAGTAACCTAGAGACTGAGACAATCTAATTATTATTTATGAATAATTCTTTTAAATTTAAAACAGGTCTTGTTATTGGTAAGTTTTATCCGCCTCACCGTGGACATAAATACCTTATCGATACTGCAAAAGCTCAGTGTGATGAGTTGATAGTTATACTTTGCTGGAAAAGAAGCGAAACTATTTCTGGCTATCTTCGAGCTGATTGGTTGAGGAAAATTCATCCAGACGTACATATAAAAGTTGTAGAAGATAACAAGTTAACCGATGACGACTCAGAGGGGTGGGCAAAGTTTACTCTGGAAGTGCTTGGAAAAAAACCAGACGCAGTATTCACTTCGGAGGACTACGGTGACCCATACGCATCTTTTATGGGATGTGCTCATGTGCTAGTGGACAGAGCCAGAGTTACAATACCTATCTCAGCGACAATGGTCAGAAAGGACCCTTTGGCCGCAGCGCCGTTTTTAGAGCCGTGCGTGAGGGCTAACTTCTCTAGAAGAGTCTGTGTTCTGGGCGCAGAGTCAACAGGCACAACGACTTTATCTCGCGACTTGGCGAAATATTACAAAACTGTCTGGGTACCGGAGTACGGACGACTATACTCTGAAAGCAAAGGTTTTGGTGGAGAAGAAGCTAGATGGAGAAGCGAGGAATTTTTAAACATCGCAAGAATGCAAGCAATGACAGAGGATTTTATTACAGAATCTGGAAATGGATTGGTAATATGCGATACTGACCCTTTTGCAACAAGTGTTTGGCACGAAAGATATGTAGGCAAAGCATCTAAAGAAGTCGATGATTTTTCTGACACCAGAAAATATGATTTATACATTGTTACAGGGGATGAAATACCTTTTGTTCAAGATGGCTTGCGAGACGGTGAGCATATTCGTCACGATATGCACAAAAGGTTTATTGAAAAATTAACCCAAACTAACAGAAACTTCATTTGTGTGAGCGGTAGTCCGGAAGAACGATTAAAACAAGCTATTGGAGCAATCGATCAAATATTAGTAAAATAATTAGTGTTATAATAAGAGCATGAAGAAATCTAAGGACAATAATCCAATACCAGTTGATATACGTTTTGCAGCTCTTGCTGTGGATGTTGTTTGTTTCTGTGTCACAGAAGGTAAGCTAGAGGTTTTGTTGGGGGAGGTTACCTCGGACAATACCTTTAAGGGCCAATTGGCCCATATAGGAGGGCTTATACATGTGGATGAAACTGCAGAACAATCCGTTGATCGATTACTTCGAGACAAAGGTGGGATCCAGGATATTTACAAGGAACAGCTATACACGTTTAGCGAAATAGATCGGGATCCGCGAGGCAGAGTGGTGGCGGTAGCCTACTTAGGTTTTATAAATTCCAAATCAGAGCAAAATGTTGAAAAAGCAAAAACCCCTACAGTTTGGAAGTCAGCGTATAGTGTGGGGAAGCTAGCTTATGATCACAATAAAATAACAGATGTCGCTATAGAAAGACTACGATCAAAAATAATCTATACAGACATCGCCAAGCACTTGATGCCAAAAGAGTTTACACTTTCTGATTTACAGAAAACGTACGAGGCTATTTTGGGAGAGAGTATGGATAAGAGAAATTTCAGAAAGAGAATTTTATCCCTTGGGCTTTTGAAGGATACCAAGAGAACCATTAAGAAAGGGGTGATGCGACCCGCAGCTTTGTACTGCTTTAAGACACAATAGATTTTATTTTTATATTTGTTTAAAAATAGTGTTGACTTGACACTAAATAAGCAAAGGTATATAATCAACCATATAATTTATTTAATAAATATGAACAAAAATAACACAGTAGGGGTGGTGGTATGTAGGCTCCAAGTGCCTCAGATCCACGACGGACATCGGTATCTTTTGGACACAGCGAAACAAAATGCAGATAAACTACTTGTCGCTTTGGGTGTAAATGGAGGTTGGGCTGGAAGTAATGACCCATTGGATTTTGAAACTCGGAAAGTGATGTTGCAGAAGCATTATCCAGATGCACACATATTGCCTATATATGATTGTTCAACTAACGAGGCATGGTCTGAAAACTTAGATACTTTAATCGAAAATAATTTTTCAGATCACGATATTACTTTGTTCGGGTCTCGAGATAGTTTTATTCCTCATTATCTTGGTAAACATAAAACTCAGTATGTTGAGCCGAAACATGAGTCAGTTTCTGGAACCGAAGTGCGTAAAAAACTTGCAAACAAAATTATTGACTCTGAGGATTTCCGTACAGGTGTTATATACGCTAGTAACTCACAAAACTTTCCCACATCTTTTCAAGCGGTTGATATTGCCATACGACACACAACAGAAAGAAAAGTTATTGTTGGTAGAAAGCCTGGAGAAAAGAATTGGAGATTTCCCGGTGGGTTTGTGGATCCAAAAGATTTATGTCTTGAGGACGCGGCGAGACGTGAGGCGAGAGAGGAGGTTGGAAATATAGAAGTTGCTGATGTGAAGTATATCGCCTCCGTCCGTGCAAATGATTATCGATATAGAAAGTCAGAGCACAAGCTTATGACCGCTTTGTTTTCTGCGGTGTATCTAGACGGAGAAGTAAAAGCTGGTGACGACCTGGTAGAGGCACGATGGCAAGACTTCGATGGGCTTGTTGACTGTCTCATGGATGGACACAAAGTTCTAGGAGAACTATTTTTGAAAAGCATAAATGAGTAAAATAAAAAGGTGTCACATGAAGTGACACCTTTGAGTTTATGAGAGTTTACTGACTGACCTTTCAAGATTTGTACGTGCTGATCCTTCGTACTTTTCCTGGAAGATGGGTGTTGAGTAAATCATTTTTCGGTTAAGAAAGGACTGGAGAATTTGAGCTCGCTTGGTACTGAAGGTTGTTTCTGGAACCCATTCGTACTCAATGCGAATTCCTGCTTCGTACTCATCAAACTCTTCAGCTGTTTTACCAAGAATCATGAGATCTAGGTCCATTAGAAGCTTGGCATCATGGTCAGATGGTGTGTCGGCATGTTTGGTTACAAGAATAAGTCTTTTGACCTCTTGAATGAGGTTACAAGGAAGACCCATCTGTTCCATATCCAACTGTGCTTTATAAGCACTGCGCTCTTCGTTATCCGCGACTACTGGATGGTCTTTTGATTTTGTCTCATAGACCACATCGTGGTACCAGATTGCAAGCCTGAGTGCTATAGAAAATCCTTCTTTTGTAACTATGAGATCAAGCTCATCCAGCATATTCACAATATGTATAAGGTCGTGATACGCCCGATGCGATTCACTGTAGCGGGATAGGACCTCCAGGAGTATCTTTTCAGATCCAGTTGGATTTCCAATTTCGGACATGAGTCTTGCCCAATGTGCTCGGGCTTTTCCCAGAA
Source organism: Patescibacteria group bacterium (assembly GCA_040384485.1). GTDB lineage: Bacteria > Patescibacteriota > Minisyncoccia > Phycocordibacterales > DATDWN01 > C7867-006. The sequence goes on along the minus strand of JAZKJH010000005.1, from coordinate 11,688 downwards.
TGAACTTTTTCTTTAGCTCTTGTACAACGAGATCTGGAACTGAACGGGATACCTGTGCTTCCCAGTTTCTGTCTGCCCCTACATGACCTCTTACCATACTTGAGCTTACGTGCATTAGGTTGGGGATACAGGGAATAAGAACAGTCTCAACTTCTGGGCAGATGTTTCGGTTTTCTTCTGCTAGGACCTGTTCATGTACCAAGTCTTCAGAGTTTCGAAGTCCTCGTACGAGAGTTGTAGCTCCGATAGAGTACGCATAACTCACCACATACTGGTCGGTACAGATGTGTACACTAACGTTCTGTAGATGAGATAGTGTTTGTTTTACCATCAATACTCTCTCCGATACACAAAATGTGTAATGTTTCGAAGATGCAACTGACACAACCACAACAACCTCATCAAAGAGCCGAGCCGCTCTTTCTACAATGTTGATGTGCCCGTTGGTGATAGGATCGAAACTTCCTGCATACACCGCTTTTCTCGTAGTCATAGCTCAGCCTTTCGGGTTTTGAGATTGTGGTACAAGTTTTGTACGCGTTGTTCAAGTTCTTTCAGGCTACAATTTGTATCGATTACAAACTGAGCCCTACTTTCTTTTAGCGAAGAGGGTAGTTGGTGTGACTGTCGGGAATAGTATTCTTCCCGACCCATTTTTCTATTTGTTTCTAATCTTCGAAACTGTTCTGCATCGTCACACACAACTGCAACAACGCCATTGAACCGTTCCTCGCTCTTTGTTTCAAAGATGAGTGCGGATTCTACAATACATATGAAGCTTGGATGGACAAGGGTTACACGTTCCTCAACAGCTTTCCACACATGAGGGTGAACAAACTCCTCCAGTAACCGCTTCTTTTTGTCGTCACTGAAGATGACCTTTCCGATACTTTGAAAATCTACTTGTCCATGCGGATATATTTCGATTCCCAAAATCCGAATGAGGTCCTGCCTGTGAGTTGAGGAGGCGATTATTTCTTTTGCGATTTGGTCGCAATCTATAATTACAATATCGTTGTATTTGCTAAGGAGTTTGCAAACTGTGCTTTTACCACAGCCAATATTTCCAGTAATTCCAAACAGCTTCATATTTACCCTTTCTTTTCAAAGAGCTACTCTGGTATTATCTTCTATTCTTTGACAAAAATAGTCAATACTGTATAATAACCATTATACAAATAATGTTTACATACCATGCAAGAACCTAAAAAGTATCTTTCCGACCTTGGACTTTCCGACTCAGAAGTTGTGGTTTATTTAGCCATGGTTTCGGGTGTTAGAACTGCGAGAGATTTAGTCAAAGTAACTAGACTTAAAAGACCAACGGTCTACTATGCACTGGGTTGCTTAGAAAAAAGAGGACTTACGAGTAAAACCGGTTTAGCTGGAGACAAGAATTTTGCATTAGAGCCACTCCAAAAACTCGCTGTTATTGCTAACGAGAAAGTGCTTGAGGTTTCAAAACTTGAAGCAAACATAAAAGAAATGATTCCAGGGATGGCTTCTTTAGTTTCTACAACAAAAAACAAACCGGTTGTTGCTTTCTATGAAGGAGCAGATGCAGTAAAGAATACGATTATGGAGATGTTGTATTGCAAAAGCAAAGCCATAAAATCTATTGTTCCAAAAGATAACTTCTTTTGGCAGATTGGTCAGGATTTTGTAGAACTATTTATTGAGGAGAGAAAACGGAGAAATATAAAAACAAAAAACTTATGGGAGTCTCCAATAGATACAAAGTTGATTAAGCAGTATTATGAAGGTTTTTCAGACATACGGATACTACCTTCAGTGATGCTCGGGAAATTTAATACAATTATTTTTGTCTACGATGACAAAACCTTGTATGTTTCCTCAAAAAACAACAGTTACTGCGTACTTATAACTTCTAAAGAGCATGCTGATACTATGAGCGCTATCTTTGAAGGTTTGTGGTGTGGGTCCACTCCTCATGCTAAAAATAAATAAAAAACATCCTGAGATCAGGATGTTTTTTATTTATTTTCGATTATCACAAAAGAAAAATATGGCCTTTTGGAAGAAGGTTGGTAGGTCGGGGTGATACTTTGCAAAGTAGGCAGCAAATCTAGGATCTTCTACATACATCTGGGCCAGTCCACGGTACATTTCCATGTTAGGTTCATAGAAAGTCCGTAACGAGTTATAGTGTTCAGAAATCAAGTTTTGCACTATCTCACTGTCATGTCCATGTTCCATATGTAGCACAAAGTTTTTCATCCATTTGTCACCATCCTCTTTTAGCTTACTGTAATCTGCCTTTGTCCACCCCTTTGTTCGTTCTTGGGATTGTTTCCAAGCATCGGTCTTGCCCCAACGTTGCTTTGCTTCCTCAGCGTATTGTTTCATCTCTGCGTCATCAAAGGCGCTATATAGTTCGTCATCTTTCATATTATTTTTCTTGCTTATTTTTTTAATGGTTTTATCAATTGTTTTTAACAACTCTTTTAGTCTTTTCTGTTTCAATTCCAGAAGTCCTCGATGATCACTTAAGGCTTTTTGCATGTCGAAGTTTTTATTTTCTAGGATTTTTTTGATGTCTTCTAGTGGAAATTCTAGCTCTCTATAAAACATTATTTGTTGGAGTTTTAAAAGCTCCGGTTCATCATACTGTCTGTAGCCGTTCCTAAGTATTCGGGTAGGGGAAAGTAATCCTATTTCGTCATAATAGTGAAGAGTTCTTGCGCTTATGCCTGCAAGTGTCGCTAGTTTTTGGACTGTGTACGTCATTTTCTTTTTTGAGTGTCGACCACACTCGGAGTATATCATAAACTATGACGCTACGTTAGAGTCAAGTTTTTTAAAAGTTTTGTTATAATGAGACTATGCTCAATATAAAGGAACTAGAGGGGATTTGTCGTGTATCTATAGAAGAAGATGTGGTGAAGTCGTACTCAAGAGATGCTAGTATTTTTGAAGTTAAACCGGCGCTTGTGGCATTTCCCAAAAACATAGAAGAACTTAAGAAGCTGATAGTACATGCATTCCAATCAGATGGAATAACGTTGACTCCAAGAGCTGGCGGAACTTGTATGTCAGGAGGATCTCTGACTGAAGGAATAATGGTGGATATGAAGGAGGGTTTTTCAAGTATCGGAGAAATAGATATCCAAAACAACCAAGTGTGGGTAGGTGCGGGTGCTTACTATAGAGATCTTGAGGTGAAAACCTTGGCTCACAACCTTCTATTTGCCCCATACACCTCTTCAAAAGATATTTGCTGTGTAGGAGGGATGGTTGGAAATAACGCTTCAGGAGAGAAAAGTATTCGATATGGAGCTACAATAGACAATACTCTTGCTGTAAAAATGATTTGTACTGACGGAAATGAATATATATTTGGAGAAATAACTGAAACTGAGCTTGAACAAAAACTACTACAGAAGGATTTTGAGGGGGAATTATACATGGGTATTTACAATATTTTGACGAAATATGAGGACCAAATCTCTTCAGCAAAGCCAAAAACAAAAAAGAATGCGGCAGGTTTGGGTTTATGGAATATTTGGAATAAAGAAAAAAATACTTTTAATATTGGAAAGTTGTTAGTCGGTAGCCAGGGTACACTGGGCTTTATTACAGAAGTTTTGATTAAACTAGTTCCTGTTAGGCCGTTTTCAAAAATGATAGTTTTACCTATTAGTTCTTTGGCTCAACTAGCTCACGCAGTTAAAACCATACTCGCTTTCAACCCAGAGGTTTTGGAAACCTATGATAACCATACGTATGTACTAGCAAAAGAACATATGTCCATAAATGCTGAGAGGGTTTTGTGGAAAGATGAGTATAAACTAGTTTTGTTCGCACTTTTTACTGGAGATACGGATAGTGAGGCACTTTTGCAAGCAGCTGCTTGTAGCGAAAAGCTAAAAGAAGAAGCTTTTTTTCCAGAGAATATAGACAGTAAAGAGATAGAAGATTCACATTTTGCAATAAGACGTGCCAGCTACAGTTTACTAAAGAATCACGCACCAAAAGGATTCGTAGCAGTACCGTTTATCGAAGATACCATTGTTCCTATCGAAAAGTACGGGGAATTCTTGGAAGGACTGGAGGAGATTTTGGTGGACTATAAAATGACTTACACTTTTGCTGGGCACATAGGGGATGGAAGCATAAGACTTATTCCTCTAGTTCAATGTGATTCAAGAGATTCCGTAAATCAGATTTTTGATTTGGCGGAAAGAGTGTACAAACTCACTATTTCATTTGGAGGATCTATTAGTGTAGATCATAACGATGGAATTATTAGAACACCATTTCTTAATCTAATGTTTACTGACGAGGTACTCCGACTATTCCAGGAAACAAAAAATATATTTGACCCAAAAAATATTTTTAATCCTGGTAAGAAAGTTGCCGGCACTATCGATTTCGCTAAAAAACACACATTTGTGTAGGTTTTGAAGATCTATTTTCAAATGTTAATATAATATTGATGAAGAAACTATATATAATTTTGAGTTTAGTTTTGTTGCTACTTATAGGGACTTGGTTTTTTATAAATAACCGAGCAGACTCGGAACTTAATGGCTTAGATAAAAAGTCTTGGGAACTTGCAAAAATCGTTTACAGTGATGAAACTGAGATGCTTCCCAACAAAACAGGGGATTTCTCAATAACATTTAAGCAAGACGGAAAGTTTTCTTCAGAGACTGACTGTAACACTACGGGAGGAGAATATGTTTCTGAAGGTAACTTGATTACATTTAAGAATATATTTTCTACGAAAATGTTTTGCGAAGGTTCAAAAGAGGAAGAGTTTAAAACTGCATTAGTTAATGCCAGAACTTTCTTCTTTGATCAAGATGGTGGGTTGGTAATAGAACTGGACCTAGATAGTGGTTCTATGTTTTTTAAATAATTTATTAGTTTAAATAAAAAAATGAAAGGATTTTTAAATTTCGTACGTGAACAGGGAGTGGTGGGTTTAGCAGTCGGTTTTATGTTGGGAGGGGCAGTTTCCAAGCTCGTATCGGCTATTGTGACTGATATTGTTAATCCTTTGTTAGGTTTGGCACTGGGCGCCATAGGAGACTTTAAAACCGCTTCTTTCGGCATAGGATCTGCTCGTATAATGTATGGGGATTTGATAAGCGTTATGATTGATTTTATTGTCATTGCGGCGGTAGTTTACTTTGGAGTAAAAGCTCTCGGTTTGGACAAACTAGATAAGCCAAAAGAATAATAAATAAAAAACCACCCTTTGGTGGTTTTTATTTTCTAGGATCATGTGGATCAAATATAGAAGGTTTCAAGTTCTCTCCGTTCAGAAGTTGAGAGATTCTTTTACCACCGTATATGGATGGCATAATACCTATTCCATTGCAGCCTAAATTGTATAAAAGAACTTTGTTTATTGGTTCGAAACCAATTCTTCTGATGCCGTTTGGTGTGTATCCCATGAGACCATGCCAATAAAAAGCATTTTCATCCGGGACTTTTTGATAATTTTTATAATTAGTTTGCATAAGCTCATTCATCTCACTTTTTCTGTGTTCTGGGTAGATTTCATCTTTGGAGTATTTGGCATGGTTTGGTAAGACTGTTTCCGGCCCTCCACCACAGACTAGGTTATAAGAGTCATGACTCTCACTTTCAAATGGTCGTCTTGTTATATACAAATAAGAAGAGCCAGTCGGGTCATTCTGGTACTTCATATCTGGAGAAAAGTAACCTACTGCATATGGAGGCTTATCCACTGCCTCAAGGTAGCCTGACATATAACCAACTCTTCCACTTACAGAATGGTGGAATCTAGAATCTATGTTGTCTCCGACTTCGTTTATAATATTAAAATTCTCAAAACCATTGGTGCAGAGTATTACATTAGAAGATTCTATTGAATACCTAAGTGTTTTTGAAACTGCAGAGCCATCCTTTAAAAACACCTTTTTAATTGGGCTATTTTCATATAGAGTAAACCTTCCGCTATATTTTTCAATAATGTACTGTATTAATTCTTCACAAAAGAGAGCACTGTTCATGCAGGCTTCTTCTGCTGAAGAGCATGCGATAAAGTCTTGGTTGTCTGTTTCTAAGAGGGAAAGAATGCTTTCTTTTTTAGATATTTTATAAAGTTCTCTATAAACTTCTGGTATATCTTTTTCTATCTCAGCTTCTTCCGCAATCATTATTGTTTCCGCCTTAAGACCACCATTTAGTCGATGAGCGTTGTCTTCCAGAACAGATAGAACTTGGTCTAGTGTAGTATATCCTCCATATCCAGTAAGTTTGTGGCAAGGGGTTTTTAGTCCTGTGTCAGTATAGATTTCAGCTAGCAGTTTCCAGGACGACTCGATTTGGCAGATACCATCAATAGCCATTTCTTTTCCAAACTCTTTTATTATTTCACTTGTAGATCTTTCGATGTAGGAAGTTACGTGTCCGGCGTTGTGGCCTGTGGCTCCATGGGCTATTTTATCGGCTTCTATCAGTACAACTTTCTTGTCTGTATGCTTTAGGGTAAAGTACGCAGTCATAGTTCCTGCGATACCGCCACCTATTATAAGTACGTCTGTGGCGATGTCTTCTTCTAGTTCATCCGCTTTTCGTACACGGTTAAGTTGTTTTATCCACGGCGAGTTGTTCTGTTGCATACTCCTAAATATATCAATAACCAGAGGATTTTAACAGTTTATTTCGTGTCTTCTATGGCTATGGCCCATTTTGTACCAATGATTAAAATAGTACCCAAAATCATAAATATGTATTGAAATGGTAAAAGTTCAAAAGTTATAGTAGCGAGTATCGGTGCGATCACAAAAGACAACGGCCTACTTGCTCTGAAAAAACTTACCAAGTTAGTTTGGTCCGGTTTTATTTTTTTAAAGAAATATGTTTCGGAACTAATTTCTACAAAACTCGCACCGATACGAGTAATAAACAGAACCGTAGCCCAGATCCAAAATATTTTAGCAGTTATAAAACTTATAAAAATTGTTGAAAGACCCATAATGATTAACCCTATTATTAAGAATTCTTTTTCTCCAAAAGTACTGTCTTCCATTTCACCCAATGGAAGTTCAAAAAGTATAAAAGGGAGTAACATTATTGTAAAAATAATTCCAATCTCTGACCAAGAAAAACCTATGTAGTTGGAAAGGTAGATGGGCATATACACAATCATATAGGCATAAAACAGCTGTAGTAAAAAATTGGCGATAAAAATATTGTATAGGTTTTTGTTACAGAGGTATTCAGTCAGAGTTTCTCTCATGTTCACATGTTTCACCTTTCCTGCTTCTATTTTTTTAAACTTACTGAGGAGCAAAAATACAGGAACAATAAGTATCGCAGAAAGCATATACACATACCCATAGTATTTTTGGATAATCAGAAAGGAAACTATAGTCGGCGCTACGATAATAGTAAGGTTCGAGATGGTTAGATATGTTGCTCGGATACTTCCTACGAACTCCTTATCAGGTGCAATTTTTTCAATATATATATCCATATTAAAATATAGGACAGATATGAAAATATGGTGAATAAGGAAGTGTACACCTATGAGAAATGCTGAATTCGACACAAATAGTCCTACTATCGAGATAAGCTCGAAAATAAGTGTGTACAATGTAAACTTGTATAAACCAATTCTTTCCAAGAGTTTAGAAGCGTTGAGTAGTATTATTGTGGTGACAATAGAACCAACAATATAAAGGGATGATATCTGTGCAGCATCAAAAAAGTTATTTAGAAGGGAAGAGTTTACATATACAATAAGTGAATAATGGAAGGCTAAGAAAATATTTGAGAAAAATAAAGTGTTAAGTAACTTGCTCTGTCTCCACGGGGAAAGTATTTTGTCCATATAGAATAGTATAAAACATAAAGTATAAAACAAAAACCCCTTTCGGGGTTTTTGTTTTTAAACTCCAAGTATAACTGGGATGACCATCGGTCTTTTTGCCGTTTGCTGGAACAAAAATCTTGTCAGGTCGTCAGTAAGGTTAGCTTTAACCAAATCGAAGTTTATGGGGTTCATACCTTCTGCAGTGCTTTCAACAGTTTTCTTTATAACCATTCTAGCTTGAGTTAGCAGGTCTTGTGATTCACGGACGTATACAAAGCCTCGGGCGATAATATCCGGAGATTTCTTAAGTTTACCTGTTTTGGTGTTAAGGCTAACAACAATAACAAAGATTCCGTCTTGAGCGAGCATTTTTCTGTCTCTCAAAACCATTTCTTGTACGTTACCAACAGAGAATCCGTCTACTAGGACTAGACTAGAAGGCACTTTTTCTTTAAGCATTCTGATTTTCTTTCCTTCATCATAAATCTCGATAATAGAACCGTTGTCAGGAACTACCACCTCTTCTCTAGTCTTTCCTAGGGAGTAAGCAAGTTCTGCATGCTGACATAGCATGTAGTGGTTTCCGTGCACAGGCATAAAGAATTTGTAAGGAACTTGTTGGTGAATCCATTTCAATTCATCTCGGTTGCCGTGTCCAGATGCGTGGATGTCAGAGTCTAGGTAAGTAACTATTTTAGCTCCAGATCGATATAGGTTGTCTTTTAGGTTCACCACTGATTTGTGGTTGGTTGGAATAACTGAAGCAGAAAGAAGCACAGTGTCTGTTGGCCGTAGGCGTACGTACTTGTGAGTCTTGTTTGCAATACGCATAAGCGCTGCGAACTCTTCTCCTTGGGCACCAGTTACAAGCATGATGATTCGGTCTGGAGGATACTTTTCAATATCTTCTAATGGAATAATATTTTTTACCTCAACAAGTTTTAGATGCTTTATGATTTCGATATTTGATTTCATTGAGCGTCCTTCTATCACAAGTTTTTTACCGTATTTTTCTGCTGAACGGATGATAGCAATAATTCTTTCTACTTGAGATGCAAATGTTGCAATAACCAATCTACTTTTTGTATCTCTAATAAATTTGTCGATGTTGTCTACCACTACGTTTTCAGATAAAGAAAATCCAGGCTTTTCGATAGAAGTTGAGTCCATAGTCAAAAGCAAGTTGTTCATGTTTTTGAACTGTTTGTATTGCTCGACTTCTTCTTCGGTAGGAACGCCAGCAACGTTGTCTACTCTAACGTCTTCGATAAACACAATATTTCCATAAGGAGTCTCTATGATAAGTCCCATAGAGTCAGGAATAGTGTGGGAAATAGGGAAAGTTTTTATTTTTAGTGATCCACAAGTAATAGTTTCTTTACCTTCTATTACCCTGATATCCAAAGGTTGTAGGTGAGGGAATTCTTCCTGTCTTTTTTGCACCATTATCGCTCCGAACTGTCTTGTGTAGATAGTAGGGTAGCCGATTCGGTCTATCATAAAAGGTATACCTCCGATGTGGTCTAAGTGACCGTGAGTTATAAATACTCCACGGATCTTACTTTTATTATCCTCTAGATATTTTGTGTTCGGCAAAATATAGTCGATACCTGGCGTGTCTTCGTCTTTGAATTGGAAGCCCATATCCACAACGATAATATCGTTTTTATACTCAATCATTGTCATGTTTCTACCAACTTCTTCAACTCCTCCTAGTGGAATAATTCTGATGTTGTCACCAGCTGGCGGAATTATTTCTTCCTCCCTTCTCATAAGTCTTGGACTTATAGTCGGTCGTTGACCAAAGGCTCTTTTGCCGCCCTGTCTTCCTCTAGGTGATGAGCTTCTTGCTCTAGGTGGCCTTGCTGTAAAGCCTGCACCTCTTTCAGCTCCGTTGTCTTTTTGTACTTCTGTCATGTTATTTTTTGTTAATTAATTTTATTTTAAAAATATTTTCCATACTTTGTTTGTTTCTATGTACCAGCTCGAAACGTTACTCCATCTTTCACTCGGTGTTCCTAGAGTATGTAACTCTATGTTCTTGATCTTGCCAGGGACTGCGTAAGTGAAGTAAGGGGAGTAAGTGAACACTGCGGGTATGTCGGTCTGGATTTCTGTTTTTAAATTTTCAAAGTATTCGTTTCTCGTATCTCGGTCTGTTGTTCCTCTGATGTTTTCAAGTATCTTGTCGGCCCGGATGTTGGTGTACATTGCTATGTTGAGTCCTGGTGAGTTTCGTTGGGAAGAGTGCCAAAACGGATAGAGATCCAAATCTTTTCCAACCACCTCTCCAAAAAGGAGGGAGTCGTATTTTCTTGTTTTTATAATATTCTGATTAAGGTCTCCAATTTCAAATATTTTTACCTCTACTTGTGCTCCAAACTTTTCCCAACTGTCTTTCATGATCATTGCGGATTCTTTTAGTTCCGGCACGTTTCCTGTGGAAATAGAAAAGGCTAGCGGGGTAACTTTGCTACCTTCTGTTTTTTCAAAAAATCCAGATTCGTTTAGTTTCCAACCTCGGTTAGTTAGGATTTTTCTTGCCTCTTCGATTCTTTCTTCTGGAGACATTTCGTTACTATTTTCCACTACAGAACTCGGTGGGATAGGGCTGTCTATTATTTGCCCCATTCCTCCTAGAACTGTTTCAACTAAAAGGTTTTTATCCAGTGCTAGATCCAAGGCACTGCGGACTTCTTTGTTAATGAAAATTGGAGCTACGTTTTGGTTGAAAAATAAACCAAATACGCGCGGCAAAGTCGCCAGTTCTATACTAGTTTTTTCAGTGTCTATTTCCGGTAGACTTTCTTTTGAAATACTGTGAAAGCTCTCTACGTTTCCGTTTTTGTATGCAGCGATTAAATCTTTTTCAGTTTTGTATGATTTTATTGTGATCGTGTCTATATATGCTCGTCCCAAACTGTATTTATTAAAAGAAGCGAGTTTGTATTCAGAAGGAAAACCGCTTCCAGTATAGGAAATGGAATCTATTTTGTATGGTCCAGAACCAATAGGGTTAGTGTTAAACTGACTAAACGGAAACTCTTCAATGCTCACTGAGCTCCATATGTGTTTTGGTAGTATTCCAAGAGTTGTGTTTTGGATAAAAGGTGAGTAAGGCTGCCTAAGGTTAAGAGAAACAGTCTTTTCATCTATTTTTTCTAATCTTACTCCAGTCCAGTTTGACTCTCGAGGGCTTTTTAGTAAAGGATCTTGAGCTTTTTCTATTGTAAAAATAATATCATCCGGGGTAACTTTGGTTCCGTCATGAAAATAAGCATCCTTCAATATAAAAACATACGAAAGTCCATCCTCAGATACAGAGAAACTTTCTGCTAGGTCCGGCACTATGTTTCCATCTTGGTCGATTTTGGTTAATCCCGAATAAATCAGTGCTGAAAGGTCTTTGTCGATGTCGCTTACTGCCAAAAGTGGGTTTATAAAACGAGGGGACCCAAGGACTCCTTCCGTCAAAGACCCTCCGTAGTCTGGAACTTCCACTAAAAAGTTCTGGCTTATTTTGTAAACCATGGCTACTGCACTACTGGCAAATATAATAACAAATAGATAAAAAACCACTTTTTCTGTAAGAGAAAATGTTTTTATGATGTTGTTGAGTTTTTGGCTAACTGGCATGTGCCACTCTTTTTTCAGCCAAGATTTTATTTTTTCTATATCCACGGATTTGTTTGAGTATCGAACCTAATTTTTAGATATTAGAAATTTCCTAAACTAGAAATTCTTTAAAAATTAAAATTCAAAATTAAAAACTACCTAGAACCTATATGAGTAGTAGACTGAATGAAGTAACAGCAAATAAAATAGCTATAACTATTGTAGAAATAAATATTATTTTTTCTGCTCCTCTTTTAGTG
>JAZKJH010000004.1:0-72956 GCA_040384485.1 Patescibacteria group bacterium | reverse complement strand
CTGTCTCGGGGATTTGCTCGGTGAAAATACAATACCGGTGAAGATGCCGGTTACCCGCAGTTAGACGAAAAGACCCCAGGAGCTTTACTGCAACTTGATATTGAGATTGTGTTTTGCATGCGTAGCATAGTGGTGAGACTTTGAAGGGCACTTTCGGGTAGCCTGGAGTCGTCAGTGAAATAGCCATCTTGTTTGATACAATTTCTAACCTCGACGGAAAAAACGGCGAGAGACAGTTTCTGGTGGGCAGTTTTAGTGGGGCGCTATCCTCCTAAAAGGTAACGGAGGAGTTTATTAAGGTCAGCTAGGCGCGAATGGAAACCGTGCCGATAGTGTAATGGCATAAGCTGGCTTAACTGTAAGACGTACTTGTCAAACAGACACGAAAGTGGAACATAGTGAACCGACGGTCCGTGTTAGAGGCGGCCGGAGATTATCGGATAAAAGCTACCCTGGGGATAACAGGCTGGTTGCACCTAAGCGTCCATAGCGACGGTGCAGTTCGGCACCTCGATGTCGGCTCAAGATATCCTGGGGGTGAAGAAGCTCCCAAGGGTATGGCTGTTCGCCATTTAAAATCTTACGCGAGCTGGGTTCAGACCGTGGAGGAGTTGTATCATATGTAGCAATACATATATCGCGACTCTTCCACAATCTGAATCCTCAGAGGAATTTTCGTTTATGAATAAAGATTAGGAACCAATCAAATCACGGCGGTCTGTCGCAAGACGGATTAAAGTTGATTTATATCGGTGAAATCCTATGTGGCTTTTGCTACTTAGGACAATACCGAGGGAAGAGGAAACTCGCCCGTAGAGACTAAACATCGACAGTTCGCCTTATTGGCGAATGAAGTTATAGTCCAATGCACAAAGTAATTTGTGGAAACATGCGTGAGACAGGTTGGTCTCCTATCTACTGTGGGCGTTGATTCTTGAGAAGATTTGCCCCTAGTACGAGAGGACCGGGGTGAACTGACCTCTGGTGTACCTGCTGTTCTGCCAAGAGCATCGCAGGGTAGCTAAGTCGGGAAGGGATAAACTCTGAAAGCATCTAAGAGTGAAACCCACTTCAAGATTAGGAATCGTTTGAGGCCCGTGAGAGATTATCACGTGATAGGCACTAGGTGGAAGCATAGCAATATGTGGAGCCGAGGTGTACTAATTAGCCGATTTCTATTAGGAAATTTAACAATCACACTTTGTCCTGTTACATGGAATTAATCCTACAGTAAAGCACAGCTTAACTGTAGGATGATAACCATGAGCAATATATTACTTTTACAATTACATACTGAAAACTAAAATCCAACTTTTAGTTTTGGTGCTTTATCGCAGAGGTCCCACCCGTTCTCATTCCGAACACGGAAGTTAAGCTCTGTTGAGGCGATGATACTCCTTTGGGGGAAAGTAGCTAGGCGCCAGAACTAAGTGTTGGATTTTTTCGTACTTATAAACTATGTGAGGGTATTCCTTTGGGGGCTGAAATTGAGTTGGGACCCAATGAAGAACCTTGACTGGTTTTTTCAGAACTAAGTGGATGAAAAAACTGACAAGGTGTACTGCCCCTGTAAGGGGAGTAGCTAGGTGCCAGAACTAAGTGTTGGATTTTTATATAAAAACATCTGTTCATTCAGATGTTTTTTGTTATAATAAAAGCATGTCAGAATACTTCGATAGAGATTTTTTCAAATTTCTTCTTGGCTTCACATTCATTGTATGTGTCAGCCTAGCCATAATTCTTGTGGGACAGGTCCACAAAAACAAAGGCTCTCTTGCAGAAACTACTCCAACCTGCGAGACATCCACCTGTTAAAATATATGAAAAGATACTTCCTATTTTTCATAGCACTGGCGATATTTTTCCCCAGTTTTGTTTTTGCGAACATTATTATTTCTGAAATAATGTACGATCTGGATGGTACAGATACGGATAGGGAATGGGTAGAGATACAAAATTCAGGAGCTGAGTCAGTAACTATTACTACCGGTAGTGGAAGCGGATCTTGGCGTTTTGTGGATAATTCTCCTCATACTTTAACTCTTTTTTCTGGAGATGCGACTCTTGCCCCGGGTCAATTTGCGATAATAGCAAAAAATTCCACTCAGTTTTTAGTAGACAATCCTTCTTTTTCTGGAACACTTTTTACCAGCGCCATATCTTTACCGAACACTACTGCAACTTTATCTATAAAGAACGGTGAGGGGACAGTTTTGGATACCTATGCGTACAACTCAGAAACAGGTGCCAAAGATGATGGTAATTCGTTACAAAAAATCGGAAGTACTTTTGTTCCAGCCGTGCCTACTCCGGGCAACATCAACTCCAGCAGCTCAGTTGTAGTAGAGGAAAATAATGAGGAAACGGATACACAAACAAACAATGAAACTACCGAACCTGCTTCGAGTTCGAGCAGTTCGACATCTGCTCACTCCAGCCCTGCACCTGTAAGCGAAACTGTGAGCAAGATAGATTTCGAGGTCCATGCCGGGCGTAATAGACTAACTTCTGTCGGCAATACCTTGGTTTTTAAAGGTGAGTTATTGAAGTCCACCGGTATAACAGAACACAGTCTCAGTTACACTTGGTCATTTGGTGATGGTAGTGTGGCATACGGTAAAACAGTCGAGCATTCTTACCGTTTTCCAGGCGAATATAATGTAATACTGAACACTTCTTCGGGAGAAAAACAAGCCGTAAGTAGACTAGTGGTAAAGGTGATTCAGCCAGAAGTTTCAGTTAAAAAAGTTCCGGGAGGTATAGAGTTACACAACAAGACTAAACAGGAGATAAACCTGAACGGCTGGAATATTTCAAGTAATTTCCGGATTTTTAGATTTCCAGTAGATACTCTAATAGGTCCAGATAAAAAAATAGTCTTTCCAGATAATGTAACAGGGATGTCGGTTGGGGATGTTTCGCTACGTAACCCGTATGGAGACGAGTTCTCAGCATTCAAAGAAGTCATACAGCCAATAGTTATTACATACACAGAGGAAGAAATGTCAGAGTTAGAAAAGGAGGCAATGAAATTACAGAGTAAAATTCAAGCATTCGCAGAGGTGCCAGTTGAGGCTCCTATAATTATCGCACCTACGACACTGCGAGTTGTAGAGAAAAGTGAGGCCAGAGAGGGTATTTCAAATATAGTAGTAGAGGAAGAGGAAGCAGAAAAAGAAAGCATGCAGGTTGTTTTCGAGGCTGAAAAGAAACAAGGTTTTGTAAATAAAATGTTAGCTCTTCCAATCAAGGGTCTGGATTTTATTTTCTCAATTTTTGAGTAAGTTACTTTTATAAAAAATAGAATTTATGCTATATTTTCGTATATACTTAAAAATTCAGATAACCTAATTGATTATGAACCATCCCAAAAAAGAGAGAACATTTGTAATAATAAAGCCTGACGCTGTTCAGAGATCTTTGGTTGGAGAGATAATTCAGCGCTTCGAAAGAATAGGTTATAAACTTGTCGCGGCCAAGTTTGTGGTTCCTACTACTGAGCAGTGTTGGCGACACTACAACAAAGACGAGGCTTGGTTTGCCAGCAAAGGTGAAGCTATTGTAGAGAAACGAAAAGGCAAAGGTCTTCCAATTGAAAAAGAAGCTATTGAATACGGGAGAGATATAATTGGTGGGGCAGTTAAGTATATGGTCGCTAGTCCCGTTATGTGTATGGTTTGGGAGGGGAATCAAGCAGTCTCAGTTATTAAAAAGATAGTTGGGGCAACAGAGCCCATGACATCTGATGTAGGTACTATTCGTGGAGATTATTCTCTCGATTCTTATCATCTAGTTGAAACTGACGATAGGGGGGCAGTAAGAAACTTGGTGCATTGTACAGATGATCCAGCTGAATACGAGCGCGAGGTATCCATCTGGTTTACACCTGAGGAGATTGTAGACTACAGACATATTCAAGAAGCAATGCTTTATGACGTGAATCTGGACGGTATTTTGGAATAGAATAACACACCTCAAAAAGTTTTCTAGTTGTTTTGGTGCGAGAGGGTAGTATAATCAAAAAGGAGTTGCAGAAGGTATTTTCTACCTAATAATTTCTTTGGGAGCCTTATATTTTTGTAGCCAGATGAGTCTCGGTTTACCGAAATTCAGATAGTTGCATGTGCGGGCACCCACCTTACTTTTTTAGTAGGGAAATACCAATGCAATTCCACTAAGAGACTCTGCTTCGGCAGGGTTTTTTAATTGCTTGGGTTTGGTATAATAAACTTAATGCCACATAGTCTTATTAAACACACCCTTTTTCTAACTTTTCTAATTGGTGTACTGGATCTTTTTGCAAATAAGTTTTATTTTTACTGGTCGATTTCTTGGTTTGATATGTTGATGCACTTTCTGGCTGGAGTATTGGTGGCGTTTTTTGTGTGCTTGTTTGCGCATTATTTTACTCAAAAAGGCTTCAATAACAAGGAAACTCTATCTTTGGTTATAGTTACGTCGCTCTTAGTAGGTATTTTCTGGGAATGGTATGAGTTACACTTTCAAATAACATCCCTGTCAGATGGGTTTCTGTACTACAGAGATACAATTTCGGACCTGTTGCTAGATATGTTGGGGGGAGCCGTCGGTTTTTTATATGCTAAACACTTAAAACAATGAGCGAAAAAATTCAAGTCACTTTTTGGGGAGGGGTAGGAACTGTAACTGGGGCAAATTTCTTGCTCGAGGTTGGGGAGAAAAAGCTTTTGGTTGATTGCGGTTTGCTTCAAGGTACTTCTAATTCAAAAGAAGAAAACGAGAGTGATTTTCAATATGATCCAAAAACTATCCACTATTTGTTTGTAACTCACGCCCACATGGACCATATTGGCAAAATACCTAAGCTTGTTAAAGACGGCTTTTCTGGAGTTATTTACTCAACTCCTGAGACTAAGGAGTTGGCACATATTATGCTCCAGGACGCTCTCAAGGTGATGGAAATGAATGCTAGGGAGAATGTGACAGATATGCCGGACAGACCTCTGTATGGGGTTGAGGACTATCACAGAGCTTTTGAGTTGTGGAAGACTATCCCATATCACACTGAGGCAAAAATAGATGAAAAAATAAGCGTTTATTTGAAGGATGCCGGACATATACTTGGTTCTTCTATCTACGAGTTTATGATACACGGCAAAAGAATAGTCTTTACGGGCGACTCAGGAAACTCACCAGCGCCTTTGTTAAACGATACCGAAAAAATCACAGAGGCTGACTATATGATAGTCGATAGTGTATATGGCGATAGAAACCATGAGGATAAAGATGAGAGAGATGCGAGGTTTAAACAAATAGTAACAGAGTCTATCCAAGCTGGTGGAGCTGTAATTATCCCGGCTTTCTCACTAGAGCGAACTCAGGTAATACTTTATGAATTAAACAACCTAATAGAAGAGAACAAAATACCAAAAGTTCCTGTATTTTTGGACTCACCACTTGGCTCAAAGGTCACCGACATATATTCAAGACATGCAAAAAACTTTAATACTGAAGTTAGGGGAGAGATAAAAGGGGGTGACAATATTTTTGAATTTCCAAAACTGACAATAACCCACGGTAGACGAGATTCCCAAGAAATAGCTAACACTCCAAACCCAAAAATAATCATAGCTGGTTCTGGCATGTCGTCAGGTGGAAGAGTTTTGTGGCACGAGATGCAGTTTTTACCCGATCCTAAAAGTACAATCCTTCTTATGGGATATCAGGCACTAGGTACACTAGGCAGAGACATTCAAAACAAACCTAAAGAAGTAGAAATAAAAGGTAACATAATACCTGTGAAGGCAAGAATAGAAATGATATCTGGTTACTCTTCGCATAAGGATTCTGACGGCATAGTAGATATGGTGGGAAACTCTGCCGAGAGTTTGAAAAAAGTTTTTGTAGTTTTAGGTGAACCGAAGTCAGCAGTTTTCCTGTCACAAAGAATACGAGACGAAGTTGGAGTCGAGGCAGTGGTGCCAGAGCGGGGAGTACCTTACGAACTATAAATAACAAAAAACCGGGATATCCCGGTTTTTTGTTATTTTGCAGATTCTACTATTTTTTTGAAAACTTCTGGATTCTCTGTAGCTAGGGTTGAAAGGATTTTTCGGTCTAGTTCAATGTTTTTCTTTTTCAAAGCTCCCATGAACTTACTGTATGAAGTTCCCATCTCTTTCAATGAGTAAGAGATTTTAACATTCCAAAGTCTTCGAGCATCACCCTTCTTGTCTTTTCTGTGGGCAAAAGAATATGCTCCAGCGTGAAGAAGCGCTTCCATAGCTTGTCTTTCCTTTGTTGAACGTCCGTGTCTAAAACCTTTTGTTCTTCGTAGGATATTCTTTCTTGATTTCAGGGCGTTTACCGCTTTCTTTACTCTTGTCATGTTAGTTGCTTATTAAATGTAATTAAATTATATGTTGATTAGGAATCTAGCTTTGTCTTTAAGACTCATAGGGAAGTTAACAGTACCTTTTTTAGATAGCTGACTTCTTCGGCTTTCTTTTGAGTTGAAGTGGTTCTGACCTGTCTTTCGAGCAGATACTTTACCGTTCTTACTTACTTTCAACCTTTTTTTAAATGATTTGTTTGTTTTCATGCTAATTTTTTTATGCTTTCTCAATAACTATACTTAGTCCTTTCGGGCTTTGTTTGGCTTCATCGGCAATCTTGAACTGCTCTGTGATAAGTGTTAGGACTCGGTCCATTCTCTCTCTCAGAAACTTTTTATCCATGTATTTTGTCCTACCTGGAAGGAAAAGGTCGATTTTGATGCGGTGGCCTTCTTTTAGCCAAGTGGAAGCTTTTTTGGCTTTGAGCTCCAAATCATGGTCTCCGGTGCCCACTTTTACCTGGATATTCTTGACTTCTACTGTGTGAGCCTTGGTTTTAGCCACCTTTAGCTTCTTGTTTTCAGTATACTGAAATTTACCATAATCCATTATTTTTGCAACTGGGGGGACGGCTTTGGGCGATATCTCTATCAGGTCAAGTCCGGCCTCCATTGCCTGAGCAATAGCATCCTTCAAAGACAGAACGCCTAGGTTGTCTCCGTTTTCCATAATAACTCGGAGTTCAGGTGCCTGTATTTGATTATTGATTCTTATATGCGTTGACAAAAGGTATGGGTTTAATTGGTAATATACTAGAATATAAGGGAAAATATAACATATTTCCTGGTATTTTGCAAAGGTTTTCTATTTAATTTCTAGGGTCAAAAGGATATCGCGAAATATAGCATCTGATTCATCTCTCGCTATAACTCCCGGCACTCTTAGTACCTCAGCTTCCTTTTCTTTACTTATGACTCCAGATAGGACCTGGATAGACATTTTAGTTATAAAGAGGGTTTTATCATTAGCGATAGGGAAGTAGTAGGTAGTGCGACCGCATCCTTCCGCACCCTCGTATATTGCATATCCAGAAAATTCACCAACACTGTATGCATCTATGAATCCAGGGGACTCAACCACAACATCTCCTACGAAGTTCTCTTGCGGAATATACGGGCTTCTTTCTTTCATTGTGGCAACGAGTCCTTTGCTAGAGATTTCAAAGTCCACTTTGAAGTCAGTAAGGTTGTCGTATATTATTTCCTCACCAACCATATCGCAGTCTCCGCTGTTTTTGTAAGGGATTTGATGGTGCAGGGTTACAACCTTGCCAGTTGTGCTTGCCGAAAGAACGTTTGGGTATACAAATGACAACCCAACCTGAGAGCTGTTGTATGTCTTGGTTGTGCTCACAGTGACAGGCTCTTTTTCTTTGGTGACTTTCTGATAAACAAAAAATCCCACCACCAAAACCAAAATAATTATTGCAACTTTTTTCATTGGAAAAAGTATAACATGCTTCCCTTTAAAAGGGAGCTTGTGCTATAATTAAATTTAGGTTAAAATAAGTTAATTATTAATTTGTTTATTTAAAATCATGAAAAATATATTATGGGTAGGGTTGGCTATTTTAGTTGTAGTTCTAGGTGTTTGGTTGCTTACAAAAGAAGACAATGTTGCGGTGGATTCCACAAACAACAATGCAACTAGTACTGAAAATAATAACAATACAGGCACTAACACAAACACTGGGGCTAATACTGGTACCAATACAGGCACTAACACTGGAACCCCAAAAAGTTTACTTTCAGTGAACGGTAACTTTCAGTGTGATTATGAGCAGTCAAACTCGAACGTAGTTACGAAAAACACTATCTATGTTTCGAAAGGAAAAATGCGAGCAGAGTTTAGAACAAGAACAGGTGGAAACACGGTAGCAACAATGGTTGTTTATGATGGATTGAACCTTTACTCATGGAAAGAGGGAATGCCAACAGGTACAGTTACACAGCCAAAGTCTATTTCTGAGTTTACAAACTTGATCCCTGCTGATGTTTCTTCAGCTATGGTTCTAGGAACAAATCCTACGAATGCCAACTACGACTGTCGCCCATGGGTAACAGACGAAAAGGTTCTTGTTAAGCCAACTTACGTAACTTTCCAATAAGTTATTTGAGTTTAAGAAACACCCGCTAGTCGGGTGTTTTTTATATATAAAATATTCAGGCAAAACAAAAACCAGACTTGCGTCTAGTTTCTGCTACGAGTCTTGCGACCCGTCTAAATAGAATATATTAATCCAGGATAAAAGTCAAGTAATTTTATCTGCAATAAAAAACACCCCGAAATTTCGGGGTGCATCAATTTTTATAGGACTGGAAACTATCTGCTTGAATGCTCCGTCAGAATTTTTCTTACACCCTCTTTCGAGGTGATGGTAAAATTAATTCCGTTATGGAGGAACAAAGAGTTATCTGGTCGGACCTCATCAACTCGCAAACATTGGCCACGCCGTACAACATACCTGCAATGCTGGACAATGTAATCCACTCCCGGGGCATCGTACTCCAGTTCTGGGTGGTCGCTCATGAGACCATGGTGACTGTCTTCTTCACCTAGTGTAATGAAGAGTTCGTCTCCTTCAATCTCAGTCATGATTCTTTGGAAATCGTCTGCTGACAGATCCCCAAAGCCCAGTCTTTCTCCAAACTTGTTGTACCACCCGTGGTTGTGGGTAATTTTGTTTCCAGCTTTCATTTGCCCACACCGAAGTCCAAGCGGTGCGTTTTGAGTCGCGTTGAACTCGGTCCCGTAAACCCCTTTTGTTAATTGCGGCATCTGTAACCTCCAGATGGTATGTTGTCATATTGCTTAGTTATGTCAAGCAAGCAAAAACCACTTTGTGGGGGGTTCTTTATATTAAGGAGAAATGTCATGAGTTATGAAAAATAAAAACCCGCATAGACCATTTCTGGCTACACGGGGTGTTGCATTGCGTATCAAATTATCGAGAGCATGTTAGCTTCAGTTCTCCGTTCAAGTTCCCAGTCGAAGTCTGACCGGATTTCTGTGAATGGTCGGAAAGCTTTGTCGCCAAGGGCCACATGGTAGTATCTCACTGACACAGTTGTGATGTTCTTACCAGCTTTATCACTATAGTGAGTTGATTGATTTTCAATCCACATAGCATTGGCTTTTTCCGGTGCATTTGCAATTAAATATGCAAGGACTGGCCATTCTTTTAGATGGTTATTGCACAAACGATGCACATCATCCGGAATATGGAGACTTGGTTTTTGGTCAAGTTCCGTTACTTCTGTCACCAACATGTGCGGTTGTTGTGTCGGACGGTTCTCGTCGTTGTATTGTGTGAAGAATTTGTCCCCACATTTTATGAGAATGTGGAACGGTTCTTTATCCAACTCCAGTTTATAGAATACGGTGTCCACTTCGATTTTTCCGTTGTGGTGAGACGAGCCACCGAATGCGATAGCATTAGCTTCTTTCGGTAGTGCCTTGAGAGCCGCTTCCCATTGGCCTTGATACGGGTAACCAATGTACCCGCTCCCAGCTTCACGACCTGTACCTTGATAACAGATTTTAGTTAGGGTTCCTATCATTTTGCATGATCTGACCCTGAACTCTGGCATTATCGAGCCGGTGCCGTTATCAAGAATACGCCCGGTTACTCGGGGTTCATATTCAGATTCCCCTATCCGCATCAAGGCCGGTAGATAGTAAGGTCGCTCAGTACTTCCATCGGGTTTGATGCCGATGTAGGGGTCATTAGGAACTTGGACGAGTGGTTGCACAAAATGTGGCCAATTCTCCTTAACCTTTGAGATACTACTTCGGAAGTCAGGAGCTACTTTTGTGAGGGGTTCTTCGCCTCGGACCCCAATTATGTAGTAAGCTGGTCCACCGAGATCGTCGATGCCACTGTTGGTCGAAGTGCTGAAGTCCATACCACAGGCAATGTGTTTGTCTTGCTTGTTATGGTCAACATATAGTCCGTGCGATTCCTTTGTTAGTGGGTACGCTTTTGCGTAATCTCGTGGAATGTTAGAGAAACTTTCTTGTTTCCCTGGCTTGTTGTTGTAAATCTCGTAGATTCGGTTGATCAGGAGGACTGCTTCCTTCTGTTCTTCGAGGCTTGCATCCTTAAGCCAGTCTTGAGTGAGGTTGTGATAGTGGTTTAGAAATACATCCACTTGTCGACCAAAGAATCCACGAATGATTGGGTCCTGGTGGGCAACCTCGTAAGTATAACGATTTGAGCCACGCACATGTTTTGACTTGTTTTTGTATTCTAACAAGTTGACTGATTCGACATGTCCGAATTTACCATCCAACAAAGCCTCGAAGACAGGTTGGCCAATACGGTATTCATTTCCGTACCTCGTCGGGTACGTTACTGGTTGAATGTTGAGGCCGTGTGCAAATACGAGTGTGGGTACTGTGTTGTTCCACCCAGCAAATAAGTATGAGCTGGTAATGATTGTACGACTCCACACAAAGTCTTTAATGTTTTGTGAATTGCAACATGCATGAACAATGTCTTCCATTGTTGCAATGCGTCCTCCAGTTCCAGCGAAATTGAGTGCAAGTTCTCGTTGAGCTTCGTAACCTTTTTCGTGATGAAAAGCTAAGGCACGAACGGAATGTTTGAACATATGTCTTTTCTCCTAATTGTGAAGATCAAGTCTGCCTTGCATACTATATAAATATATGGTCTTGTCAAACTAAAAACAAAACTCCCTTTCGAGGGGAGTTTTGTGAAATTTTTGTGTAGAAGCCGAGAATTGGTCACGAGTTACTAAGTGTTCTCAGGTGATTACACCTTGCGAGCACTAAGTACTCTCGACCCCGACTCACTATATTTTTTCTGGTGAAAAAATATAGTTCCGTCTTTCAAATCCTCACGTAAACCAAGCAGTTGGTTTACTCCACTCCACAATATAAAAAACCGCCTAGTAGGCGATTTTTTATATTGTGGAGATGGGAGGATTTGAACCCCCGTGCAAATAAGTTTTGGCAATGGATCTACATGACGTAGTTTGTTTTGGTTTTCTCGAACTTTATTCTATAAAACAGACAAAATAAATAAAGTTCCAGTTTCTATTTTTCTGAACCGCTATGAAACGATAGCGACTCTATAGTCCGGTGATATATCAATCAACTCCCGTAACAGACTTAGGGGAGAGACCGCCAGTTTGGTTTTCTTAAAAAAGATTACGCGAAAGCTGGTGCGAATGCATTCCCCATAAATGGTGAAGGCACTGCTTTTGCAAAAGTATTTTTTGCATTTGTGTTTTGGAATGGTTTAAAGAGCTAACTCCAGCTCTGTCATGCGCATTGTCAAAGGACTTAAATGTCTATACCTTTCATCCCCAACATAAAAGTGCAATTTCTTTGCACACTCATGTTGACGTTGAAATTTTCCAAATATATCACCTTTTTAGGTCTCGCCTCATCTCTCTTTCAGTGTCCTGTTTTTTGATACTTTCTCTCTTGTCGAATTTTTTCTTGCCCTTGCCAACCCCTAGGTCTAGCTTCAACACTCTACCTTTATTATACATCGAAATAGGCACTATTGTCAATCCCTTTGTCTTTTCAATATCTCGGAGTTCCTGTATCTCTTTTTTAGTCAAAAGTAGCTTTCTGTTTCGACGCGAATCATAGTCTTTTGGGGCATTTTTCTCTTGAAAAGCTGGTATAAAAGAACCGATAATAAAAGCTTCATCACCTCGAACTGTAACATAAGAACCCTCGAGTGATCCCTGTCCTTTTCGGACGGATTTTACTTCAAAACCAAAAAGCTCTATTCCCGCAGAATAGGTATCGGTTATCTCGTAGTTGAAGTGTGACTTTTTGTTACTTATGAGTGACATAGGGGAGATTATAACACATTTTCGAGCTTCTTTTTTGGTGTTTTTCGTGTATACTTTGATACAAATATTAAACAAACATTAACAAAAACAATATGCCAGAAAAACCAAATAACAAAAAAATAATAATCAAAAAGAAAAACGGAGGTGGTGGCGGTAATGGTTCACTTTTTTCATATGTTATCTCTGTGGTTTTAATATTCTTACTCCTATCTTCACTGTATTCATTCTTGTCTGGTACTAGCAATAAAGCAGAGAATATAGCCATCTCACAAGTTTCTTCTGATATTAAAGCCGATTTGGTCGAATCCATTGTAGTAGAAGGTGATGCTCTGGAAATCACATACAAAGCCGGGGAAATAAAAGAATCAAAAAAAGAAGTTGGTGAGGCGCTACTTCAAACTTTTGTGAACTACGGGGTCACAACAGAAGAGGTTTCAAAAGTTAAAATAGAAGTAAAGAATAAAAGCGGAATAGGGTATTGGCTTTTGAACCTTGCACCAATTATTTTCCCAATACTTTTTATTCTGGTTTTTATCTGGTTTATTAGTCGACAAATGAAAGGGGCAGGAATGCAGGCAATGACTTTCGGCCAATCAAAAGCCAGAATGATTCACCCAGACGACAAGAATCAAAAAGTAACTTTTAAAGATGTTGCCGGAGCAAAAGAAGCAAAAGAAGAATTGACAGAAATAGTAGACTTTCTTAAGAATCCTAAAAAGTTTCTAGATATTGGAGCGAGAATTCCAAAAGGAATACTACTTATGGGAGCTCCTGGAACAGGAAAGACTTTACTTGCCCGGGCTGTGGCAGGAGAGGCAGGAGTAGCATTCTTCTCTATCTCAGGTTCTGAATTCGTAGAAATGTTTGTAGGTGTTGGTGCAAGTAGAGTTAGGGATTTGTTTATGATGGCCAAGAAAAATTCCCCAGCTATTATTTTCGTAGATGAAATAGATGCAGTAGGAAGAGCCAGAGGAGTTGGAGCGGGTGGTGGAAACGATGAGCGAGAGCAAACTTTAAACCAAATCCTTGTTGAGATGGATGGATTTGAGCCAAACGAAAAAGTTATCGTTATGGCCGCAACAAACAGACCGGATGTTTTGGACCCTGCTTTGCTCCGTCCAGGAAGATTTGATAGACGAGTAACTCTTGATTTGCCAGACAGAAAAGATCGAGAAGAGATATTGAAAGTTCATAGCACTAAAAAGCCTTTTGCTGAAGACGTAAACCTAGTAGTTATTGCCGAAAGAACTCCAGGATTTTCTGGTGCAGATCTGTTCTCACTTATGAACGAAGGAGCTATTCTTGCGGCACGCGAAAGTAGAACAAAAATTTCTCAGTATGATTTGATACGTTCAATAGAAAAAGTAATGCTAGGTCCTGAAAGAAAAAGTCACATTCTTTCGAAGAAAGAAAAAGAAATCACTGCTTATCATGAGGCCGGACACGCAGTACTCGCTTCACTTCTGCCATATGCTGATCCTGTTCACAAAATCTCTATCATCTCACGAGGTAGAGCAGCTGGATACGTGTTACACCTTCCACTAGAAGACAGAAAACTACAATCCAAAAAAGAGTTTCTAGATGATATTGCAGTTTCTTTGGGCGGATATGTAACAGAGAAGTTGATGTTTGACGACCTTACAACAGGCCCATCAAACGACTTGCAGGTTTCAACTGCTTTGGCTCGTGACATGGTTACAAAATACGGTATGTCAGAAAAGCTTGGTCCAATAGCGCTTGAGGGACAGGGAGGTAGAGTGTTGTTTGGAAAAGGTGTGGAGGAAAAAGCTTTTTCAGAAAGAGTAGCAGCAGATATAGATGCTGGAGTTTCAAAAATAATGACCGAAGCTCATGAGAAAGCAACAACAGTTATAAATGAAAACAAGAAACTCCTGGATGCGATAGCTCAAAGACTAGTAGAGACAGAAACAATAGAGAGAGCAGAGTTCGAAGATTTGTTACGAACACATGGAGTTACACCAAAAAAGAAGTTAGATATTGAGCATCAAGTTTAGGTTTAAAATATAAAAAAGATTGAGGAAACTCAATCTTTTTTGTTATGGCAAAAAAGATTGTTTTATTGTATATTGTCTACACACCACATGCGCCTGTAGCTCAGTTGGTTAGAGCACAGAGCTTATACCTCTGGGGTCCCCGGTTCGAGTCCAGGCAGGCGCACATGATTCAAAAACAGCATGGGGATGCTGTTTTTGTATGCATGTGCGAGACGGAGCGCGTCGGCGCGAGTCCGGGTCGGGAAAGTTTTTAGTAAAAAACTATTCCTGACCACAAGAAAATCTCCCTGATACGGGAGATTTTTTGCACTAGTGCGAACCGCAGCGCGTCATTTGACATTCCTTTATTATTTTCTAATAATTAAACCCGGAGGTCTGATGTCACGATTGTTTCCTGCAGGCATGTCGTTCAACCCCTTCCCAACATTCTTTCGGCTTTCACCGCCGGAGGACCTGGGTAGGTCCATTATGGAGAAGGGCAGGATTCTGAAACAGAACAGAGTCACCAAACGTCAACTTCGATATCGTTGTGGGGTTCGAGACAAGCGAGTCTAAACGGCTCTAAATTTTTTAACTGCTTAACACCACGGTGGTGTTAAGCAGTTTTCATTTTGATTTTTTCTGATTTTTCTGTATGATAGAACCTTCTTAACAACCATAAAAAATGAAAAAAACAAAAATAGTAGCAACCATAGGTCCAAAGACAGAAAACCAGGAGTCATTAGAAAAACTTTTGAAAGCAGGTATGAATGTGATGAGACTGAACTTTTCACACGGAGATTTTGCTGAACACCAGAAAAGAATCAATAACCTAAAGAAAGCTGTAAAATCAACAGGCATTAATTGTGCAGTGTTACAAGACCTGGGTGGTCCAAAAATAAGACTAGGAGAGTTTAATACAGAACAAGTAGAACTTGTTGCGGGTGAGAAAATAACTATCACAACAGAAAGTATGATAGGGGACAGTAAAAAGGTTTCAATCAACTACAAGAGGTTTCCAAAAGAAGTAAAGGTGGGTGACAGAATAATGGTTGATGATGGGAAAAAGAAGTTTGAAGTCGTTTCTATAAAAGGAGAGGAGGTGATATGTAAAATAATAGTTGGTGGAATGACTAAGGGCAAAAGAGGAGTAAACCTTCCTGACTCAGATGTTACCATTAGCTCATTAACTGCAAAGGATAAAGCAGATCTTGAATTTGGAATAAAAAATAAAGTAGATTTCATGGCACTTTCTTTTGTTAGAACAGCTAAGGATATTGTGGAACTCCGAACAATTCTAGATGGTAGAAAATCTAAAACTATTGGAATCATAGCAAAAATAGAAACTCCTCAAGCGGTGCAAAACATCGATGAGATACTTGCAGTTACTGACGGAGTCATGATCGCTCGAGGGGACTTGGCTATAGAAGTTCCGTTTGAAAAAGTACCAACCATTCAGAAATCAATCATTGAAAAATGTAACAACCTAGGTAAACCTGTCATCACTGCAACTCAAATGTTGGAGTCTATGATAAAAAGCCCGGTAGCAACTCGTGCAGAAGTATCGGATATTGCAAATGCTATTTTCGATGGAACGGATGCAGTGATGTTGTCAGAAGAAACGACTCTAGGTTTGTATTCTAGTGAAGCGGTTGAGGTTATGACAAAAGTTGCGAGAGAGGTAGAGAAGAACTATGTGGAGAGAGATACTGTGCACGGAGACAGAAGTGGACAAAGAGAAGTAACTGACTCTGTTACCAGCTCAGTTGTTAAAACTGCACACGACGTTGGTGCAAAAATGATCATCGCTTTAACAGACTCAGGTTTTACAGCTAGAATGATTTCAAGACACAAACCTCACACTCATATACTTGCTTTGTCTCCAAACAAAACAACCGTAAACAAACTATGTCTTTCTTTTGGGTGTAAGCCAGTTGAGGTGAAAAAATACAATACTATTACTGAAGTGTTTCAAATTGTTAGAAAAATCTGCCTAGACAACAAATACGCAAGTAAGGGTGACAAGGTTGTTATCGTGGGAGGGGTGCCTTTTAACACAAAAGGGTTATCCACAAACATGCTTGTTGTAGAGGAGATATAGCCATATTTTGCGGAAAATAGGTGCGGGATGTATAATGAAAAAATGATTAGCAAAAAAAGCACTTTTTTCTTAGGTTTTTTTATTTTCTTGATACCCTTTTTTGGACTACCATCTTCTTATAAAAACACCTTTGTTATAATTTCAGGAATACTACTCATACTCCTGTCATTAAAAATCTCCATTCCAAAGAAAAACATAAAAGCTAAAACAAAAAGAGAAAAAGTGACCGCAGTTTATTCAGAAAGCAGACCACTTGAGCCGAAAATAAGCCCTATTCAAATGAGAGAGATTAAATCTAAAGAACCTGTAGGAAAATCTTCTGAGTAACATATGAATAAAATAATAAAAACAAACAAGCATAAAATATTTTGGTTTGTTTGTTTTTTATTTGCGGTAAGTCTCGTCTTTATACTGCCGGAACTTTTTTCTACTCACTATGTTTTTCCAGGCTCGGATAAAGCTGTCGCTACTCCAATAGAAGCTAAAGAAGAAAAATATATCCCAACACATATATCTACACCCGATGCAGTAAAGGGGATTTATATGACAAGTTGGGTCGCTAGTAGAAACGATCTTCGTAGTGCTCTGGTTGAGCTAATAGACACCACAGAGTTAAACACCGTAGTTATAGATATAAAGGATTATACGGGTAAACTAACTCTTCCTATTCAAAATCCAGAACTAAAAAAATATGGTTCTGAAGAAATACGTGCAAAGGACTTAAAAGAATTCATTGCAACGCTTCACGAAAAAGGTATATATGTAGTAGCGCGTATAGCTGTTTTTCAAGACCAGTATTTTGTTAAATACAGGCCAGAATTGGCTGTGAAAAATCTTGCAGGAACTGCGGTGTGGAAAGACCGTAAGGGAATATCTTGGATTGATCCAGGTTCAAAAGAATATTGGGATTATATTTTCTTGGTAGTTGAGGAAAGTTACAACATCGGTTTTGATGAAATTAACTTTGATTATATTCGTTTTCCATCTGACGGAAACATGAAAGATATATCTTATCCTTTTTCGACTAATATAGAGAGAACGGTGGTGTTAGAAAACTTTTTCAAATACATGGACGATAAGCTGGCTATATATCCCGACCTGAAAACTTCCGCCGATTTGTTTGGAATGGTTACTAATGCCACAGGGGATATGGGAATCGGACAGTTGTTAGAAACTGCTCTACCTTATTTTGACTACATAATGCCAATGGTTTATCCGTCTCACTATCCTCCAAACTTCCAAGGTTATAAAAACCCAGCAGCTCACCCATACGAGATAATTCATTTTTCTATGAAATCAGCAGTCGATAGAGCTGAGGCCTTTGCGAGTACAACAGGAAAGACGGTGGCTGAAATGCGACCCTGGCTACAAGACTTTGACCTAGGTGCTGATTACGGACCAGTAGAAGTACGTGCACAAATAATAGCAACATATGATGTTGGTCTTGATTCCTGGATACTATGGTCCGCTTCGAATAAATACACTGTGGGTGCACTAGATTCAATTGAATAGAAGGCAATTTATTCTTTTGACAAACACGGTATAAAATAGTACTGTAATTTCGGAAAAGTTTGTAAAACAGTTGCCAATTAGCCTTGAAAGGGGTGAGTGAATGCATGTTCTTAGGATATCTCTTTTCTTATTTTTAGTGTGTGCTCCATCAGTACTAATTTCTAGTCCTGAACAAAAAAGAGTGGACACCAAAGAACTGGCTGAGGCTCGAAAGTGTTTACAGCCCTGGTTGGATGGGGTGGATTTGATTTCCAAATCTAAACTAAAAGACGAGGAAGTGAGCACGTACGCGAGTATTATTTCGAACCATATCGTAGGAAAGCCCGTTATGGAAAAAGGTGTGAAAAATTTTCGACACCTTACCTCAATACCGGTTAATGTGGGGGATGCTTGGATTCTACTTGTTCCAGTATGTAACTCCGAAAGCTTACCGACCGAGTGGAAGAAAGATATGCTTGGGGTAAATTTTTTGGCAAGGCACTACCCTGACGTTAACGCTATTTTGTTTGAACCAGAACAGAATCTACCTAGGTTACTACGTGGGTTGGTGTTCTTACATGAAATGCGTCACGGGACTCAAGCAAGGTTTCCAATGAATGGGAACAACGACCCAAATTATGAATTTTATAGGGAGGTCGATGCCTACGAGTTTGAGTTTGGTATTCTGGACAGGCTCAATCCTACCGGGTACAGATCTTATCTCGAGAGTGAGGTTAGAAGGGTTGGAGATGACTTCAGGAAACGAGGTGTGTCACAACCGAATCTAAACTACACTTTACTAAAACAGATTTTTCCTGACCTAATCGCTAGTTCTAAAGGGGTGGGTGCGTCAGCAACTGTAATTTTCATTCGTGCCACCTTCTTGCTTTACGATCGAAGCTTTTCTCCGGATGTAGCTGCGCGTAAGAAAATCGAAATGGTGAAAGGGTTCGGTTCTCGGTAGGTAAGTTTCAGTTTTGTCGTCTTGTTTTCAAAACCACTAGCTACTCAGAAATGGGTAGCTTTTTTTATAGCTATAATTGTTATACAATTATAGCCACATGGATCCCAACTCAATAACATATTTTGGAGAAACTGACGCTCGAAACAAAAAGGTTAAGTTTGGCATAAGAGCCAAAGACCGTTTGAAGCACATGTACATTATCGGTAAGACGGGTATGGGTAAGTCAACGCTACTTGAAAACATGGCTATTCAGGATATTCAGAATGGTAATGGTATGGCCTTTATCGATCCACACGGGGGTACTGCCGATAAACTACTCGAATACGTTCCAGAACACCGAATAAAAGATGTGTTATATTTTGCACCGTTTGATATGGAATATCCTATTTCTTTCAATGTTATGGAAGATATCGGTCCAGACAAGCGTCACTTAGTGGTAAATGGACTCATGTCTACTTTTGAAAAAATCTGGGTAGATGCTTGGTCTGCTCGTATGGCGTATATTCTTCAGAACACTCTTCTTGCACTTTTGGAATATCCCGGGGCAACTCTTTTAGGTGTAAACAGAATGCTTTCAGATAAAGAATACAGAAAGAAGGTCGTGGATAATATAACAGACACTTCAGTAAAAGCTTTTTGGGTTGATGAGTTTGGAAAATGGACAGAAAAGTTTATTGCAGAGGCGATTCCTGCTATTCAAAACAAAGTCGGACAGTTTACAGCTAACCCTTTAGTTAGAAACCTGCTCGGTCAATCCAAGTCTACTTTTGATGTAAGACAAATGATGGATGAGAAAAAAATCCTAATTGTTAACTTATCAAAAGGTAGAGTGGGAGAGGGTAATGCTAGTTTGCTTGGTGCCATGCTTATTACTAAAATCTATCTAGCGGCGATGTCTCGAGCTGATAAAAATAAGGCCGAGATCGAAAAACTCCCAAACTTTTATTTATATGTGGACGAATTTCAGTCTTTTGCTAACAAGTCTTTTGCAGACATTCTGTCTGAAGCAAGAAAATACAACTTAAATCTTACTATCGCTCACCAGTATATTGAACAGATGGAAGAAGAGGTGCGCAACGCGGTTTTTGGTAACGTGGGAACCATGATCTCTTTTAGAGTGGGAGCTTTTGATGCTGAAGTCTTAGAAAAGGAATTCTCTCCTGCTTTTATGGCGACAGACTTAGTAAATCTAGGTTTTACGCAGATATATTTGAAACTCATGATTGACGGGGTTTCTAGTCACCCTTTTTCTGCAACAACTATGGGTCCTATAGCTAAAGATAAGATAGACTTTAAGGATGCAGTTATACAAGCATCGAGAGATCAGTTCGGTAGACCAAGAGCATTGGTAGAAAAAGATATTACTGACTGGTTCGGAGAAAGTAATAACAGTAATAGGCCTACAAACGGCGGACAGAAAGAGGGAGAGGGTTATAACAACAAACCGAGAGAACAGTTCGGTAACAACTCTAGGCCAGATACTCGACAAGCTCCAAGACAGGACAGTAGACCCGAGCCAAGAATTGAACAGAGACCAGAACAGCGACAAGAACGCAGACCAGAGCCTAGGCCAGAAGTCAGGGACGAACAAAGACCAAAGGAAAATGTTGAAGTCAAAAAAGTTTTTAAAGATGCTTCGACTCAACTTTTTAATGGAAACAACAGACCGGCACCAGTAGGACAGCCAAGAGATTTTAAACCATTTGATACTCACACAATTAAAAAAAATCCATCCAAAGAAAACTTAAGTAGTCTTAAGGATGCTTTGGCATCAGTTGTGGCAGGAGCAAAAAAGGCAGCACCAGAATATGTACCGAAAATAGAACCTAGAACTCAAGAAAAAGTAGAACCAAAACCAAGAACTGAAGAACCTATTGCCAAAAAACCAGAAACCACTACTATAAATACAAAGAAAGAAGTTCCGGAGAGCGTCTTACGAGACTTATTACAGTAAAATCAACAGAAGATACGAATGTCTACGAATAGTAAAAAAAGAGTTTTGGTGCTATCCACCGCCTATTATCCCTTTGTTGGAGGTGCAGAGGTTGCTATAACAGAAATAACCAGACGACTGGGAGAAAGTTTTGACTTCGATCTTGTTACTGCAAAAATACGAAAAGACCTTCCAGACTTTGAAAAAATTGGAAATGTTAATGTGTATCGTGTGGGGATGGGCTCAGAAACCATTGATAAACTTTTGTTACCTTTTAGAGGTGCAATACTTATCAACAAACTAAATTATAAAAATAATTATTTTTTGATTTGGGGAATGATGGTGACTTTTGGGACAGGAGCTGGATATATATTTAATATTTTCAGATTTTTTACAAGAAAAAGAAGAATTCCAATAATCTTAACTCTACAAGAAGGGGACTCAGAGAATCATTTAACCTATAGGTGGTTTGGGTTAATTGCACTGTCATGGAAACTTTCCCTTAGGCTTACACACATAGTTACAGGTATCAGTACTTTTTTGATCCAGCGTGCAAAGAAAAATGGTTTTACAGGCGAGGCAGTTTTGGTCCCTAATGGAGTTGATTTAGAGGTATTTACCAAACAGTTCACAGTAGAAGAGAAAGCAGAAATGGCTCTGATGCTTAATAAGAAAGCAGATGAAGTGTTTTTGGTTACTACAGGCCGACTCACACACAAAAATGCAGTAGACGATGTTGTGAGGGCTCTCACGCACCTGCCAAAAAGGGTAGTGTTTATGGTTATCGGTAAAGGAGAAGAGGGGCACAAGCTGCAGGCGTTGGCTAAGGAGCTAGGTGTATCTGACAGGGTGCGCTTCTTGGGTTTTTTGGATTACAAAGACATCCCGAGGTATTTTTCTGTATGTGATATTTTTATTAGACCAAGTCGCTCAGAAGGTTTCGGAAACTCTTTTATAGAAGCTATGGCAAGCGGGTTGCCAGTAGTCGCAACTCCAGTTGGAGGAATCCCAGACTTTATAGACGACAAGGAGACGGGAATTTTCTGTTCGCCCGACAATCCTCAAAGCGTAGCTAGAGCGGTTAATACATTATTGAACGACAAAGACTTGTACATCAAGTTGTCAAATAACGGCAAAAGGGTAGCCTCCACAAAATACGGTTGGGATAAAATAACTGAAGGAATGAAAGATGTTTTTAATAAACTTACAGTAAATGCAAATGAATTCTAAACTAAATATTTTAATAACAACGGGTATATACCCCCCTAAAATAGGTGGACCAGCCCAGTATGCAAAGAACTTGAAAGAAGAGTTTGAAAAGAAAGGGCATAGAGTTTCTGTAAAGACTTTTGGAATAGAAAATATTCTACCAACAGGGGTGCGTCATTTGTGGTTTGCCGTAAAAGTTATTCCACAATTTTTAAAAAGCGATGTTGTTTTTGCTCTAGATACCTTTTCTGTAGGAGCACCTAGTGTTTTTTTGGGAAAGGTCTTTGGTAAAAAAGTTATTATTCGAACTGGAGGGGACTTTCTTTGGGAGCAGTATGTAGAGAGAACAAGTAAACCGATACTGTTAAGAAACTTTTATGAGACAGAAGCTGGTTTTCTTACATATAAAGAAAAAATAATATATTCAATAACTAAATGGACTTTAAATAATGCATCGCGTGTAGTGTTTTCTACCGAGTGGCAAAAACAAATTTTTGTTCCAGCTTATGTCATGGATATTTCCAAAACATCAATAATTGAAAACTATTATGGTCCAAAGGAAGGAGTATTCGAAACTGACTCAAATCTGTTTGTTGCATCCGTACGTGATTTAAAATGGAAAAACATAAATACTCTAAGAAAGGTGGCAGAGAAAGTAAGTCAAGCACACAGTATTCATTTACTTACAGAGAATCTAACCTTCTTGGAATTTATGAAGAAGATCAAACTTTCTAGAGCGGTGATCCTAGTTTCCCTAGGAGACATCAGTCCGAATATGATATTGGATGCTATTAGGTACAATAAGCCTTTTATCTGTACTAAAGAGGTGGGTATATACGATAGGATAAAAGACGCAGGTACTTTTGTGGATCCATTGAATGAAGACGAAATAGAGAAGGCCATACTTGAGTTTTTGGATAAAGAAGCTTATGAGAGAGCAAAAGAAAGGGTAAAAAACTTTAATTTCACCCATACTTGGGAAGAGATTGCCGAGGAATTTATTGCAATAACAAATTCTGCACAATGAAAGTCATATCAATAGGAACAGATAGAAAATTGTTCGAAGAGGGAAGTCAGGTTCTTTTGCGTAATTTGGAGTATGCGAAACGCATGGAAGAGTTGCATATAGTTGTATTCACAACAAGAAAAGAAAAACATGAGTTTAAAAGTTTTGGAAATTTACATATTTATCCGACCAACTCAATTTCCCAATGGCTATATGTATTAGACGCGATTTTTTTAGTAAAAAATATTTTTAAATCATCAGGCAAAAATGATGACATTGTTATTTCAACACAGGATATTTTTCAAACCGGTTTTGTCGGTCTAGTCATCTCAAAGTTTTTTGAGGTTCCTCTGCAGATTCAAGTTCATACTGATTATTTGAGTTCAGAATTTAAAAAATCATTTTTTAATTTGGTAAGGGTTTTTATCGCAAGTATTGTTGTTCATGGGGCATCCAGAATTCGTGCGGTCAGTAGTGTTGTACGAGACTCAATTGTAAAAAAGTACCCAAAACTAGCTGATAAAATAGATATTTTACCTGTATTTATAAGCATCGAGAAAATCATAAACACAATTCCAGCAAGAAATTTAGGTACAGAATTTCCAGAATTCAAATTTATTGTTTTAATGGCTTCTCGACTAGAGAAAGAGAAAAATATAGATACAGCAATAGTTGCATTTAAAAAAGTTTTAGAAAAATATCCCCAGACCGGACTAGTCATAGCAGGAGAGGGTAGTGAAAGAAAAAACCTAGAAAGTATCTCTAGTAAAATCGGAATAAACAAAAATGTGAGATTTATTGGCTGGGAAAAAGACTTAATTTCTCTATATAAAACTGCTGATTTATTTTTACTTACCTCAAAATACGAAGGATACGGCATGACCCTTATTGAAGCAGGAGCTTCCGGTTGTCCTATCGTGACTACAAAAGTCGGCCTGGCCAAAACAGATCTATTTGTAAACAAAATAAACTCCGTTATTTGCGAGACCTTTGATGATATCTGTATTTCCGATGCTGTCATAAACACAATAGAGAATAATCAAGCAAGGGAAGAAAGAAAACACAAAATGCAAAATGACATCAGGTCAATAGCTTTAACTTTTCAGGATTATGTTAATCTATATATTGAGTATCTAAACAAAACCGCTAAATGAGTATTATAAAAAAAGGTTGGGATTGGGGATGGGGACTTTTTGATAAGTATGTTATTTTACGCTACGTAGCTTCTGGAGGCACTTCGGCTGTTGTGGATTTGTTACTACTTTCTTTTTTGTATCATGTGGTCGGTGTTCATTACCTTCTCTCGTCCATCATAGCTTTTTGTGTAGCATTTTTTGTTAGTTTTATTTTGCAAAAGTTTTGGACTTTTAAAAATGTTTCTACAGAAGGTATCCAAAGACAATCCTTTATTTACCTAGCTTCATCTTTGTTTAGTCTAGGAGTGAACACTTTGCTCATGTATATCTTTGTAGAAAAAATGCATTTGGCTGTTTTACTATCTCAGATTTTTGCTGGGGCGACCGTAGCATGTTTTACTTTCTTTATTTCTAGAAGAATTTTTAAATATAAAACCGTATGAGGATCCTGATTTTTACACAGAAAGTGGATAGTAGTGACCCAGTTCTGGGTTTTTTCCATAACTGGTTAATAGAGTTTTCAAAGAAATTTACTGAGGTTTATGTTATCTGTCTTTATGAAGGCGACCATGCTTTGCCGACCAATGTTTTTGTGTATTCTCTAGGTAAGGAAAAAGGTGTTGGAAATATTGGCTATATAAAAAACCTATTTGCTTATATCAAACAGCTTTCCTTAAGGTATGATTCAGTTTTCGTTCACATGAACCCAGTGTATATTGTTCTTTTGGGATTACACTGGAGGTTCAAAAATATACCAGTTTATCTTTGGTATGTTCATAAGAAAGTAGATACAAAACTGAAACTAGCAATGTTGTTTGTTAAAAAGGTTTTTACATCCGGAAAAGAGAGTTTTGGTATAGAGAGTGATAAGGTGGTTTATGTTGGGCACGGTATCAAAGTGGAAAACTATCCCTTTTCTCCACACCTTTACGACAGAAATGTGTTAAGAGTTTGTCATATAGGTAGAATTACTCCTATAAAAAATGTAGATGTTTTGGTGGAGACTGTAGTCAAACTAAACAGCTATGGTATTGATTCAGAACTACACTTCTTTGGGGATGCTATAGGTGATAAGGATTTAGAATACAGAAAAACTTTAGAGTCTCTAATAGCTGAGGGAAAGATAATGAACAAAGTCTTTTTTAGAGGTTGGGTTGCGCAAGAAAAAATAGCTGAAGTAACCAAGGATATAAACATCGCAGTAAACCTAGCTCCAAACGGGGGGATGGACAAGGCAGTGTTGGAGACGATACTTTTAGGCATACCTACTTTCACTACTAACACCATTTTTACTTCAGTTTTTGAAAAATATAACCCACTTTTTTCATATAATTATCGAGATTCTGATAGTCTGCTTTCTAAAATACAACTATCACTGGAAAACAAGGATGTGGCTGATGTTGTTTTGTATTTGAGTAACAAAATCCGGAAAGATTTTAGTGTTGAGAGTTTGGTCGGTAAAATCTCCGAGGAAATATATAAAAAATAGAATATGAAAGTCTGTTATTTTGGGATATACGACGCTAGCTATAATAGAAACAAGGTTTTAATAAAAGGACTCAGTCTTAATGGAGTAGAGGTAGTAGAATGTTCTTCTAAGGTAAAAGGCTTTAATAAATATATAGATCTGTGGAAAAAGCATAGGACCTTGAAGGGGAATTATGAAGTAATGGTTGTCGGTTATCCTGGTTTTCAGGCTATGATATTGGCCAGACTTATTACAAGAAAACCTATAGTTTTTGATGCATTTGTTTCTATCTACGACTCAATGGTTATGGACAGAGGCTTGATAAAAAAGGGCTCACTTAGAGCACTATACTTTTGGTGCTTAGACAAAATATCATTAACACTTGCTGACTTCATACTTTTTGATACAAACGAACATATAAAATATGTTTCAAAAGAATTTGGTATAAAAGAATCAAAGTTCAAGAGAATTTTAGTTGGAGCTGATACTTCACTTTTTTACCCAAGAGAAAAAAAACAAAATAGTTATTTTAAAGTTTTACTTTATGGACACTTTATTCCGCTACAAGGTATAGAATATGTCGTTCGCGCCGCTAAAATTCTAGATGAACATGCGGATATCGTTTTCGATATAATAGGTGATGGACAAGAAAAAAAGAATATCTTAAACCTAGCGAGCACTTTAAATATTAAAAATGTAGATTTTGTTGGAAATCTATCTATAGAGCAACTTGCAGAGAGAGTGGGTCAGGCAGACGTATGTTTGGGTATATTTGGTAAAACTGACAAAACAAAACGAGTGATACCTAACAAGGTATATGAGTGTGTTTCGGCAAGTAAGCCTGTTATAACAGCAGATACACCTGCAATACGAGAGGTATTCAACCCTGGAGAGATTTTTACAGTAAAAGCCTATTCTCCAGAAGCCATAGCTGATGGGATACTAAAAGTTAAGGCTGATATACAAAATGCGGAGATTGTAGCCAAAAGAGGTAAGGATAAGTTAAACAGAGTTTCCTCAATTGAAACACTTGGTTTGGAACTTAAAAAAGTGATAGAGTCAGTATCAAACAAACATGAATTATAAAATTTCAATAATAACTCCAGAGTATAAAAATGACTATCTAACAGACACCATAATAGATGGCTGTATTTTACTTAAAACAGAAAATCCAGGTTTTGAGTTTAAAGTGCCAAAAGGATACTTGTCGGGTTTTGATGATACAGAGTTTAGTTTAGACGAAGGTTTATTTGTTGAGTATGCAAAGAATTCTGATCTGATTCTTTTTTGTTGGGGTAAAGACAACACTAACTATAAACTTGCAGAAACAATTAACGAGTTTAACAAAACAGTTTTTGTTGATGGTGGTGAGATAGGTAAAAACGGCAGATATGACACAGGTATACAAAAAGCTATTGTAGATGGCTCGTATCTTAACCGAGGTAAAATAGATAAAGAGATGGAACGAAAATGCGTGTTGTATTTTCGTAGGGAAAAACCGTATGTGCGAAACATTCTGCCCTTACCTTTTGGTATAGAAAGTGACTACACCAAGTTTTATTCAGTGGACATAAAAAAAGATGTAGATTTTTTCTGTGTTTTTGGTCAGGACGAGTATCCTATTTTGAGACGAGAGGTGACACAAGTCCTTAAAAATTTTTGTGTTGAAAATAACTTTACATGCTTTACAGATAAAACCGATCAGGAAAATTTCTACAAAAACTTGGCTCGCTCAAAAGTAGGTATATCTGTAGGTGGTGGGGGTTTTGATACAGCACGTTTTTGGGAGATACTAGGTAACAACTGCATGCTCCTCACTGAAACAATAGATATATATGAACCAGGCTCAAATAGACTGGATTACAAGAGAATATGGCAGTTCAAGGATTTAGAAGATTTTAAACTTAAACTGGAGGAGGTAGGCCAGTTTCTTGTGAATAGTTATAAGCAAACTGATTTAGCTCCAGAGTATTCAAAAATTCTAGAAGAACATTCTTCTAAAGCGAGAGTTTTAGAAGTCATAGAAAAAGCTCGAGAAAAGGGTATAATTCAATAATTATGAGTGTTAAATGTATTATTTGTGATGGAGAGTCAGAGTCTTTTATAAGGCATGATGGCTATAATTTTCTTGAATGTTCAGGGTGTAAACTGCTTTTTGTGAGCCCTATGCCAAGTGACGAAGAGCTTTCCATAGTTTATTCTCCGAAGGTTGGTTACCAGTCTAATAAGACAAAGAACGATTATACAAAAACTGAAAATTATAAATATAAAAAAATCTTAGAAGAGGTTTTGAGACAAAATTCCCCAAACAAAAATGTTTTAGATGTGGGTGCTTCTGACGGCGAGTTTTTGTTCTATGCAAAAAAAGCTGGGTTTACAGTGGCTGGTGTTGAACCGAACCAAACCACGGCAGATATAGGAAACAGTAGGGGATTGAATGTTTATTGTGGATTTTTGAATCAGTCGAGCTTTGCGAAAAATTTTTTTGGGATTTTGAGATTAGGGGATGTATTAGAGCACTCGAATAACCCAGATAAGTTAATACAAGAATGTAGTGAGTATCTAGTGAGTGGAGGGTTGTTGGTTGTATCAATACCCAACATGGATTCTAACTGGGCCAGGTCCACTAGGTTTTTCACAAACTTTTGGAGACTACCTTGGTCAGTTCTGACACCTCCACACCATTTGTTTTATTTTTCCAAAAATAATCTAGATATGTTTTTTAAGAAAAAAGGTTTTACCTTGGTAACTGCCTGGTATCACAGACCACCAACATTAAAATATGAGTTAGGGAACACCCATTTGTTCGGAGAGTGGAAACGAAACAAGGGCTTTAGAAACACCATAAGATTTGTATGGGGTTTTGCACTTTATTCTGCATTGTATTGTTTTGATTTTTTGATAACACCATTTAAACAAAAGGATTTTGGAATGCTGTGTATATACAGAAAAGATGCTTAATATTTATATATACAAAAAAATAGAGGGATTGATGCACATTCCTTTGCTTGATCACTATTTTGGCAGTAGTAGTTTTGGTAAAAACCGTGCAGGGGATTCTGCCTTAAAGCTTTTTAATAAACAGTTTTTTAATTTAGTCGAAACTCCAGAGGCATCGGATTATTTTCTTATTCCACACAACTTTTTTTATATCAAGGATAAAAAGTATTTAAAGGATTTTGTCAGTCTGTCCGAAAAACACAACAAAAAGATTTTAGTTTTTTGTTACGGTGACTCTGATGCCGACATAAACATACCTAACAGTATTATTTTCAGAACGTCTCAGTATAAATACAAGAAAAAATCAAACGAGATAATAATGCCAGCTATCGCTGATGATTTACTGGAGGGGAGAGAACTAACATTTAGAGAAAAAATTGATAAACCAGTGGTTGGTTTCTGTGGGTGGGCAGATTACAGCAGTTTTTATAGAAGAATGGTTGAGAATGTAAAAAAATCGGTTATACATATTAAATCTATTTTATTGAGTACTAATTATTTTTTTCACACAAGAGGTTTGGTTTTAAGGATCAAGGCTCTTGGTATCCTAAAAAAATCCAGTTTAGTTTCCACAAATTTCATCATTCGCAACAGTTTTTCTGGTAATGAAAAAACCAGAAGAATAAGTATGGAAACTGCTAGGGTGGAGTATGTAAATAACATTGTAAACTCAGATTTTTCACTAGCTATCAAAGGGGACGGTAATTTCTCTATCAGATTTTATGAGATTTTAAGTCTAGGTAAGATACCTGTTTTGTTGGACACAGACTGTGCTTTGCCGCTAGAGAATATCATCGACTATAGCAGGTTTCTACTGAAAATAAATGTAAGTAGTATGAAAAATATAGATCAAATTATTTCTGAATACTATAACTCACTAACTGCCGCGGATTTTGTTGAGAAACAAAAAACTAGTAGAGCTATGTTTGAAACTTATTTAAGAAGCGATAGATACTTTAACTATGTTTTGAGTAAAGACTTTATAAAAGCATATGAGTAATCCATATATTATAAATAAATTTAACTTAGTTCTAATCACTATTTTCATAGGTATATTTTTTTTCACTTTTTACAAACTAACTGAAAGTCCTCCAACTTGGACAGATGAGGGTTTGATAGTTCAGACAGCCCACAATTTATCTGAACAGGGGGTGTACGGATTTCAAATAGCGCCTGGGGAGATAATTTCTCCAAGCTTCATTTCTACTAGCTATACTGTGACTTATCCAATTGCTACATCTTTTAACTTGTTTGGAGTTAGTTTGATGAATGCAAGGATAGTTATGGGTATCTATATACTACTTTTTGTATTTGCTGTTTTCTCTGTTTTAAAGGGTAAAGCAAAAGAGGAGTTAGTTTGGGGATTGTTATTAGTGGGCACCTTTCCACCTTTATATGGTCATGGTAAAAATGTTTTAGGTGAAGTACCAGGATTATTTTGGTTGCTGCTTAGTGCTTTATTTATAAAGAGGTTGTGTGAAGGTAGGAGCAGTTTTTTTAATTTGGCTTTTCTTGGGCTAACCTTTGGTTTGACTTTAGTCACAAAACCAATTTTCATTTTAGTCTTACCTGGCATGTTATATTTTTTATGGGCTGTCTATTGGAGACAGGGTACTATAAACGTAAAAAATCTCGGCGTGTTATTTGTTTCAATTTTGATACCTATCATACTTTGGTTTTCTGTTCAGTTCGATAATACTGATGGAT
The DNA here is from genome assembly GCA_040384485.1 of Patescibacteria group bacterium. Lineage (GTDB taxonomy): Bacteria > Patescibacteriota > Minisyncoccia > Phycocordibacterales > DATDWN01 > C7867-006. The sequence goes on along the minus strand of JAZKJH010000004.1, from coordinate 42,742 downwards.
TAGGAGCAATAATTAACTACTATGGTAATCCTCACTCAGTAAATATATTTGAGTCGGTAATTACCAATCTGAAGGATTTTGTAAGTGGACCAAGAACACTTTTTGCAGGCGGAGTTTTTATTTTCTGGACGATAACTTTGCTGCATTCAAGATATATGGGAAGAAAAATCGATTTATTTGAGGCTTATTTGTATTCTATTTCTTTTTTTGTGTTTATATTGTATTTCAGGAACCCGCCATATTATAGATATTTTTTTATACCAGAAATTTTAAGCTTGATTTTTTTAAGTTCAAATATTTTTAAGTATTCTAATAGCACGATTTGGCTTAAAAATGCTTTTCGTATCGGTCTAGGAGTATTGGTGGTTTTTCAGATTTATCAATTGGGATTTAACTCCTGGGTTGCGGATTCATATAGTAGTCGTAGATTTGAGTCTATTGATTCGGTGATAAGGGAAATTCCAAGCGACACTATAGTTTTTTTCTATCAAGCTCCAGAGACGGTTATATCTTTGAAGCATTTCAATTACTATCAGTATTTTTCAGGCACAGTTGCCACTCAGTTTGGAGAAAAAAATATAGGTCTTATTAAAGAAAGAACGGATTTGTTGGTTGTTACAAAAAAAGATCTTTTTTTGAAGGAAGGGGATATGTTCAACGGATACACCATCTTGAAAGAGTTTGATAGATATGTTGTCGTATCAAAATAGTTAGATATTGGGTGAGATGTAGAAATTTAATTTGTCACCAAAATATTGTTTCGTCGAAATCTGTTTAAATCCTAGTTTTCTGTAGAATTGGTTAGAGAGGGGGTTTTCTGCTTTTGTCCCAACATAATAGTTTGTTATGTTTTTTAATCTAAACTCTTCATTTAGTAGATTTATAAGTCTTGTTCCAATGTTTTTACCCTGGCTTTCTGGAATAATGGCAATAAACTGTAACTCAGCATGCCCATCTTCTTTTGTAGAGTTAAACAGAGAGGATGCAATTTTGAAAACAAAAGAAGGTTTTTGTAATATTTTCTTGATAACTATTGTCCCCAAAGCCAGTCTATTATTACAAATTGCTGTTCTAAAAAACTTGGAGTAGCCAGTAAAGGCCAGTGCGTAGCCAGTAATTACTTCATTCTCCTCGGATACTAGCAGTATAGAGTCCGGAGACTCTAAAAGATTTGTATATACTTTTTCTAAAAAACTTAAACCAAAATTGTTCAAAAATGATTCTGTTAGAACCGAGTAGTGTATTCTAGAGATTTCTCTAATGGTTTTTTCATCAGGTTTATGTATTCTTTTGATTTCCATATATAAAATGCTTAGGCTTAAGAACTAACCTGTGCCATAAACCCAATAGACCAATAATTACTTGGCCAACTCTTACTAAATTAAAAAATTGGGATTTTCCGCTAGTTCTCCAAAAGTGGTGCACCGGGACTTCAACAAAATTAAATCCCGCGTCTGAAATTTTCCTTATCATTTCAGTACAGATTAAACCAGTGTTTTCTTCCAGTCTTACTTTTTCAAAGACCTTTTTTCTTATTAGTCTAAAATCACAATCAGTGTCTCTAATAGGCACATTAAAAAGCAATTTAACTACAAAGTGATAGCACTTTCCGGTAATTTTTCTGTAAAACGGATCTGATCTCTTTATTTTATATCCATTTATTACATCTACATTCGGGGCGATTTTTTCAACAAGTAGTGTTATTTCCCTAGGGTCATACTGAGCGTCTCCATCTGTGTAGAATATCCACTCATGCTTTGCATTTTCAAATCCAGATCTAAGTGCACCACCATAACCTCTATTATGTGGGTGGGAGATTACACGTACTTTCGGGAAAGCAATCTGTAGGGATTTCAAAATATCTTTTGCTGAACTATCACTCCCATCATCAATAATCAAAATTTCATATTCTGAGGATATTTGCTGTAGTTTAGAATCAAGTCCAAGCACCAAACTTCCTATTGTTCCCCAGTCATTTAAAAAAGGAAAAAAACCAGAAATTTTAGGCTTTAAATTACCGAGTTCAGTGTTGTTTTCCATAGTAGAATTTGATATGATATTAACAATTATAAGGGTTTTAAGCAATAATATTATCTCAGTTAAATTACCGGATTGATATGAAGATTTTATATATTGCCTCAATCCGTCTTCCAACCGAGAAAGCCCACGGTGTTCAAATAATAAAGACATGCGAAGCTTTTGCTCTGGAAGGTGTAGGTATAACACTTTGCGTCCCTAATTTTTTATTTAGTCTAAACAAAACCAATCTTTTTGATTTTTATAAGGTTAAAAGTATTTTTGCTATTAAAAAAGTCTTAAGTTTGAGACTTATATATCTTGGTCCAATCGGGTTTTTCTTGGAAACACTTCTTTTTTTTGTCGGCTCATTGTTTACGGCCGGTTTTTGGAGATCGGATTATATTTTTACCAGAGACGAAATGTTGGCTTGGCTATGTTTATTTGTTGGTAGAAAAGTAATATGGGAAACACATACAGGAAGTTATAATTTTTTTGCAAAGAAAGCTTCAGCAGGATCATTTAGAGTGGTCACCATTTCACAGGGTTTAAAGGATTTTTATATTTCAAAAGGTATAGATGCTAATAAAATAATTGTTTCGCGAGATGCTGTAGATATAGTAGATTTTGATTTGAACATAACAAAAGATGAAGCTAGAAAGTTACTTAATTTACCAAGGGATAAAAAGGTAGTTCTGTATGCTGGAAGATTGGATGGGTGGAAAGGCGTTGTAACTTTCCTCAAGGCATCGAGAGGTTTTGGTGACAATGTTGTGGCAGTGATTGTGGGTGGAGACGAAAATCATGTGGTAGATCTTAGATCTAACTATCCAAAAGTGATATTTGTGGGTTTTAAGCCATATGTAGATCTACCAACATACCAAAAATCAGCCGATGTTTTAGTGTTACCCAATACAGCTCAAAATGAGGTTTCTAGGCTCTACACTTCGCCATTAAAGGTTTTTACATATATGGCTTCCAAGGTGCCTATAGTGGCCTCAGACCTACCATCTATTAGAGAAGTGTTAGATACCGACAGTGCAGTTTTTGTTAAACCTGATGACTCCCAAGCTCTTTTAGAGGGGATACAGAGTGTTTTGGATGGGAGAGTTAATGCTGATATAATAGCCGAACAAGCTTTTACAAAGGTAAAAAACAATACCTGGGAAAATAGAGTTAAAGTGATTCTGAAAAATTTGAATTAATGAAAAACGTAATAATACTCCCAACATATAATGAGAGAGAAAACATAACTAGGATAGTTCCAGAGATTTTTTCAGCTGTACCAGAAGTTTACATACTCGTAGCTGATGATAACTCGCCTGATGGAACAGCAGATGTTGTAAGGAGTTTGCAAAATCAATATCCAAACCTTTCCCTTGTCTCTCGACCAGAAAAGAATGGTTTAGGTAAGGCATATATAAATGCATTTAATTATGTCCTAAAGGATACAGATGTTAAGTCGGTAATAATGATGGATGCTGATTTGTCACACCAACCAAAATATTTACCTGAGATGTTGAACAGGAGTAAGACTTATGATGTCGTGACCGGTTCCCGATATGTAAAAGGTGGAGGGACTCACGGTTGGGAACTTTGGAGAAGAGTATTGAGTTTTTTTGGCAATTTGTATTGTAGAACCATAACAGGCATTCCCGTTATGGACTGCACCGCCGGGTTCAATGTAATAAATGCTGACTTGCTTCGAAAAATAGATTTTTCAAAAATGGACATGTCAGGTTATGCTTTTATTATGGAGCTTAAATATTTACTGTATCAAGCTGGAGGTAAATTCTCTGAAGTTCCGATTATTTTTAATAACAGGATAGGAGGGGAGTCGAAAATGTCAGGACATATTATTAATGAGGGAATACTTGCACCATGGAAAATGATATTAAAGAAATAGGGTGTGTTGGTTGTCTGTCAAAAGATAAAACTTTTTTTGGAAAAAAGAATGGTTTTAATATTTACAAATGTTCTAACTGTAGAATGTTGTCTTTATATAAAAAACCACAAACTCTAGATCAGGTTTATAATTCCGAATATTTTTCCGGAGGAAGTGGTGGTTTTGGTTATGTAAATTATGACGAGGATAAGGAACCGATGAGAAACTCGTTTAAAAAGTATCTAGATCTGATTACAAAAATATCTAATAAGAAGGGAAAATTATTTGATGTGGGGGCAGCAACAGGGTTTTTTATGTCGCTTGCCAAAGTCGATGGTTTCGAAGTCTCAGGAGTTGAATTTTCAGACTTTGCAGCTGGACAGGGCAGAAGTAGGGGGTTTGATATTAAAACAGGGACATTAGACAAGTTAGCTATTGAAGAAGGTGGTTACGAAGTAGTAACAATGCTTGACGTTATTGAGCATATGCCTGACCCAGAAAACGATATCAAAATTATACAAAAAATGTTGAAACAGAATGGCTTAGTGGTTGTAAACACACCAGACAGTGGCAGTTTCTACGCAAGGATGATGGGTATCAACTGGCACCTAGTCGTTCCACCTGAACATATTCACTATTTTAACGAAAGAGGAATAAGAGAGTTATTTACAAGGAATGGTTTTGAAGTTTTGTTAGTGACTAGAATGAGTAAGAAGTTCACCCTAGAATACATATTCAATATGTTATTCAAATGGTTGAAGGTGGGGTTGTTTCAGAAAATCGCCATTAGGTTAAAGGGAACCTCGTTAGGTAGGTTGTCGCTGCCAACAGATCTAAGAGATAACATGTTTATAGTCGCTAAAAAACTCTAATGATGAGAGAAAGCATTATTGAGAAGGTTGTATTAGCACTAATTTCACTGTCTTTTTTTATTGGCATATGGCATGGATTTCCATTTACTAACTTAGTTGCTGACGAGATGTTTTTTTCGGGTTCAGTTTTAAGGTCAATGGAAGCCGGAACTTTTTTACCATTACCTCTTGATGTTCCATATGGAACACTTACATTCTATTTATCTTATATTTTTGTAGGTATTTCACTTCTGGTTTTGTTTCCATTTGCAGATTTCGATCTTACAGCTCTAAAATCTTTAATTGTTAATTATCCTGCTATAGTCTATTTTGCTTCTAGATTACTAAGTTTTGTTATCGCTTTTGCCTCACTGTATTTATTTAATCTAGCTCTGAAAAAATATATTAGTGACTACAGGAACAGACTAGTTATTGTTTTCATATTATTCGGTAATATTCTTGTGAATCTATTGTTACACACAAGTAAGGTTTGGATTTTATCGACGTTTCTTTTTCTGCTCTCTTTTTATTTCTTACTACAGGTTTTTGACACCGAAGAATCACATGTGCAAAAAAAATATATTTGGTATTCAGTTATATTGGCTTTTTTGGCGTTTTCCAATTTTCCTTTTATGGGAATTAGTTTGATCACTATACCCATTATTTTATATAAAAAATTCAGGAATAAAGACGTATTAAAAGAACTTCTGTTTTCAAGTTTGGTGGGCCTAGTTGTATTTATATTAATAACACTGACTAATTTTTCAGGGGTAAAGGCACAGGTGTACAGCATCATATATGATTATTCATTTTCTGCTGGTGCAAAAATTTATAATCTTACTTTTTTTGAATCTCTGCTTTCTCATTTGGAAAAAATTTTTGTTATGTTTCCAGTTTTAATTTTCTTTGCCATTTATGGATCTTTTAAGGGCAGGGTAAAGAATTTTAATTTATTTTGGATTTCACTAACTTATCTTATTGCATTCACTTTTTTAATAATTTTTGTAGATAGGTGGTCTATTGCTCCTCAATCCTCACTACGCTATCTTTTTCCAGTTCCATTTTTTATTGCATTTTTTGTGGCGAGTTTTGAATATAGCTTTCGAAAAGTATTACTCATCCCAGTATTTGTAGTTTTTTTGTATTTAGTTTTTTCTGTTTACTATATTTCCGTTCCTACCACTAGTCATAATTTGATTAATTTTATTAATAAAAATTTTTATTCTCTAGATAACGTAGTTTTAGTTAATAATGTTGGTGTTGATGTGCCTATATCACTCAATAAAAAGTCTGCGATCTTGTTTAAGAGTACTGAATGCGGGAGCCTGTGTAAGGCAACAAAAGATAATGATTTAAAATCGGATTTTAAGCCATTGCTTCTCGATTTTCACACCGATCCCACAAAAGTTCCCGATCTGAAGAATTTTGATAATTACTTAATTCTGAGGTCAGCCACAACAAGTAAGGATTTAGAATTGACGGCTTCGTTTATTAACGATGTAGGTGATGCAAGTTATTATTCCTTAGATAGTTCAGGTAGTTATTTTGACGTTTCATATTTTAAATTAAAAAATTTCGGTCCAAATCTATACGTATATAGACAAAAAACCCCATAGAAAAGGAATAATCAAAAACTGGATTCTTTGGCAGAAAACCCTTATAGTATGAATATATGAAAATATCTGTTGTCACTCCTGTCTATAACGAGTCAAAAAATATACCTATTTTAGTAGGAGAACTTGAAGCTGTTTTAAATAAACTTACCTTGCAATACGAGATAATTGCCGTAAACGACGGTTCAAAAGACGACTCCTTTACAGTTTTGCAGAGTTTGGCAAAAGACAACTCTCGTATAAAGGTAATAAATTTCCAAGTAAATAAAGGTCAAACAAGTGCTTTATCCGCAGGAATCGAAAGTGCTGAAGGGGATGTGATTATTACTATCGACAGTGATCTAGAAAACGACCCAAACGATATACCAAAACTGGTTGAAAAAATACATGAAGGGTTTGATGTTGTATCTGGTTGGAGAAAAGACAGATGGAAGAAACAGTTTATTAAAAGAAAGTTACCTTCAGTTGTAGCTAACTGGTTTATATCAAAAATCACAGGCATAAAACTACATGATTATGGTTGTATACTGAAGGCATATAAAAAGGAGGTGTTAGAGAATACAAATTTATACGGAGAAATGCACAGATTTATTCCTGCATATGCATTTTGGCGTGGCGCAAAGGTTACTGAGATAGTTGTTAACCAGAGACCAAGAATTCACGGAAAAAGTAATTACGGTATTGGGCGGACTTTTAAGGTCTTGTTAGATCTTATTGTTATAAAGTTTTTGGACAAATATATGAATAGACCCATGCATTTTTTTGGGGGAATTGGCTTCATTTCACTAGGTGTTGGAGCTATTTCAGGTACACTGTCATTAATTTTCAAAATAGTTGGTTACAAAGATTTTGTTCAGACTCCATTACCAGTTTTTTCAGCTCTGTTTGTTATTGTTGGTGTTCAGTTGGTGGTGATGGGAATACTCGCTGAGATTTTAATGAGAACATACTACGAGTCTCAAGGAAAAAAACCTTACATTATAAAAAGTAAGATAAATTTTAAATAAGATGTGCGGAATAGCTGGTTTTGTTGGAGCGGGCGCACAAGAGGACTTAAAAAAAATGACGGATGTCTTGGTTCACCGAGGACCTGACAGCAGCGGTGTTTTTTATGAAGATGGTGTTGGTCTCGGACACAGGAGGCTAAGTATTATCGATTTGAGCGATACAGGACACCAACCTATGTTCTCAAGCGATAAGAAGGTGGGAATAGTTTTCAACGGTGAGATATATAACTTTAAAGAACTAAGAGCTGGTTTATCGGGTGAATATGATTTTTTGGGAACATCGGACACAGAAGTAATTATCGCTCTATACAAAAAGTATAAAGACAGATGCTTTGAAATGCTAAATGGTATGTTTGCCATGGCCCTGTACGATTTTGAGGAAAAAAAGTTGCTACTTGTTAGAGACAGACTTGGCAAAAAACCACTTTATTGGGCTAAATATGGAGATACAATTTTGTTCGGGTCAGAGTTAAAGTCTTTAGTACAACACCCACTATTTAAAAAGGAGATAGATATGCAGTCTTTGAGTTTGTATTTACAAACTGACTATGTGCCCACACCTAGAACAATATATAAGAATGTATTTAAGTTAGAGCCTGGAACTATTTTGACATGCAAAGATGGTTCGTTGAGTAAAGATACTTTTTGGAAAATGGAAGGCTCTGTGTCAGACATCAGTTTCAAGAATGCAGTTTCAAAATTAGATGCATTACTTCACAACAGTGTTAAAAGTCGCATGGTGTCAGATGTTCCTCTAGGTGTATTTTTGAGTGGGGGACTGGATAGTTCTACCATTGCTTACTATGCACAGAAAAGCAGTAAAGAGAAAGTCCATACATTTTCTGTAGGATTTGATGAAAAGAGTTTTGATGAGTCACAGTATGCCAAAGCAGTGTCAGAGCATCTTGGAACGGAACATCATCATGTATTTTTTAGAGAAAGTGAAGCTTTAGATTTAATAAAGAATATAAGTGATATTTTAGATGAACCGATGGCGGATGCGTCAATTGTGCCTACATATTTACTGTCGAAGTTTACGAAAAATTCTGTAACAGTTGCACTAGGTGGTGATGGGGGAGATGAGTTGTTTGCTGGATATCCAACCTTCCAAGCTGACAAGGTGGCAATTTGGTATATGAAGTTACCTCAACTTATCCAGGCATTTTTAAAAAGAGTGATTTATTCTATTCCTTCAAATGATAAAAATTTTGGTTTAGGTTTTAAATTGGGGAAATTTGTAGGTGGTTTGGATTCAAACAAGTTTGTTATGCATCAAAAATGGTTAGGTACATTTGACGGCAATGAGTTAAAAGATTTGTTGATTAACAACAACGAAATCTTTCCATTAACTAAGTGGGTGGAGTCAGTTGAAGATGGTATAGCTATTCAAGAGGAAGACAACAAACTTTTAGCTACCTATATGAAAACATATATGATGGACGAAGTCTTGGTAAAGGTAGATAGGGCTAGTATGAAAGCATCTCTCGAAACCCGCTCACCATTTTTGGATTATAAAATTGTCGAGTTCGCTAATTCCTTACCGTATAGCTATAAAATCAAAGGATTGATGACTAAATTTATTCTTAAAAAATTAATGTCAGGTAAGTTACCCCCGTCCATTATAAACAGAGGTAAAAAAGGTTTCGGTATTCCTATTTCAGCCTGGATTAAGCGAGATTTGAAGGATTTTGTATTAGAGACCTTGTCCAAACAGAATATTGAGAGTACAGGTATTTTTAATCATAAGTACATAGATAGGCTTTTACACGACCATTTTGATGGAAAGATGGATAATAGAAAGAAAGTATGGAATCTTTTAGTTTTTCAACTTTGGTATAATAAGTATATAAGAAATTAGAATTATGCAAATTAATCATTATCAAACACTTTACGATTCTGAAAAAACTCACTGGTGGTATAGAGTAAGGAGAGAATTCGTGCATAAATTAATAAATGAGTATTTTGCAGGTCGTAATGATTTGAGCATTCTTGATGTTGGCTGCGGTACCGGTGCCTTAATGAAAGAGTTAGAAGTTTATGGCGAGGTGTTCGGTGTAGATTTTTCAGAACAAGCTGTAGATTTCTGTAAAAGTAGAGGTATTAAAAATATAAAAAGAAGTATCATGGAAGAACTCCTTCATGAGGACAAAACCTTTGATTTAGTTTTAGCCTTGGATGTTTTGGAACATATCCCTGATGATAAAAAAGGGCTTTCAGAAATATACAGAGTTCTTAAACCAGGCGGAGTAGTTATTATTTTTGTGCCGGCATTTAGTTTTCTATGGGGAGTGACGGATGTTGTTAGTCAGCATTTTAGAAGATATACCAAGCCTGAGATAATTAGGGCTGCAGAAAGTACGAATTTTAAGGTTTTATACTCTTCCTATTTCAACTTCTTACTTTTTCCACCTATCTTGCTAGCTAGATTTATTACAAACTTGTTTAGATTAAAAATCTCATCTGAGAATCATACTGGAAGTGGCTTATTGAATTCAATGTTGTATTTTATTTTCAGATCGGAACTTTTTTTGCTTAATTTCGTCACGTTTCCATTTGGGGTTTCGTGTGTGGTTGTTGCTAAAAAATAAAATGTATATAAAAGATAAAATTATTAATACTCTACGAGATCACGTCTGGGCTTTTACGCTCTCTGTTTTGGTGGGCTTTGTGATGGTATTCCCTCAGGTTATTACCGTGGTTAACCTTGGAGAAGAATATAATGGCATTTATATAATGAAGATGGACGCCGAGGAGCATTATCTAGCTAGGATGCAGGAGTTTTTGGATTTTAGAAGTTTAAATAACCCCTTTTTGTTTGAAGGTAAGGGGCTCTCTCCATCGTCCTCTTTTACAATATCTGAGTCACTTCTCTCCCTACCCTTAGTATTCGGAGTTGGTTCGGTGCCTAGCGTCAATCTAATATATAAGTTTATTTTACCAATCATTTTGTGTTTAGCGTTCTATTTTTTAATGTTTAGGATTACCCAGGATAAACTTTGGTCACTTGGCTTTTCTATTACCACAATTCTTGGGTATACGGTTTTAACATCTAGTGGGATTAAAGATATTCTATTTTTTAATTTTCAAAACTTTCCTGCAAATATGTATGCAAGGCCAGTGAACCCTGCATTCAGCAGCATTTTTTTTGTTGGTTATTTGCATTTGTTGCTATCTGTTTTTAGAAAGCCCAGCAATAAATTATCGGTAGCTCTTGCTTTATTTTTAGGATTTTCATTCTACATATATTTTTATACTTTTACTTTTTTTATCGCTATAAATGTAGTATGTTTTATCCTTTTTTTGCTTTGTAAAAGAAATAGAGATGCGTTTGGAATAGTTGCAGCTATGATCGCGGGTATCTTAATTGGATCCCTTGCAATAATTAATTTAGTTAAACTCTTGCTGCACGAGAACTATGTTTATTTGGCACCAATTTCAAATGTTGTAAATAGTCGAACTCCAGTTTTCAGTGTACTGGGGGTCTTGGTCCTAGTTATCTTCGGTATCTATATGTTTTTTAAGTGGAGAGAGAAGGGGGTAAATGAGTATTTTTTAACTTCAACCCTTTTGACAGCTTTTGTTGTTATAAACCAACAAGTTATAACAGGGATTAGTGTTCAAGAGGGGCATTATCACTGGTATTTTAATACCCCGATATATATCATGGTTCTTTTTTGGGTTGGTCATAAGCTTTTTGAAAAGAGATATAAATTTTTATATCTTTCTATTCCAATAATTTTTATTGTTCTATCTTTTATTGTTTCCATATCAGGTCAGTATAACTTTTATAATGACTGGTCATCACAAGTATTTAAGGAGCAAAGATATGCAAATGTGTTTCAATGGCTAAATGAAAATAGTGAAAAGAATGATGTGGTTTTGGCCAATAATGAGTTATCACTGAAAATCCCAGCTTATACTACAACAGATGTTTCTTGGAATTATTTTACATTAGCATACTTAACACCTGTTGATAGAACTAAGTACGCGTTATTTTTATATTTGCGTCTTAACGGTGTAAAACCAACTGATATAAAAAATGAATCATATTTTCATCCTCCTGTTGTGAATAAACCTGAAACAAAAAACAATAGAGGTTACGAATACGAGGAGGTTAATATATTATTGCGAGACTATATGACAGGAATATATCCAGATGGTATGAAGAAAATGTATGAAGATTTCTATAATAAGCCTTGGGAGGAGATATTTGGTATGTATAAGTTGGATTATTTAGTCTGGGACCAAATGATGAACCCAAACTGGTCATTTAATGAACATCTTTTTGAACAAGTTTATACTGGTGTGGATTTGGTTATATATAAAGTAAAATAACATGAAAAAAAATCATAATTTTTATTTATATATTTTACTTGGGCTGGTTTTTTTAACATCTTTGATTCCAGTATTTCACATTAAGAATGCTGTGGGTACAGAATGGCGGGGGATAATTCCAGATTATATTGAAGATAGTTCTTATTACTATGCCAGAGTCCAAGATGTTGTTCGTGGCAATCCTCTTATAGGAAACCCGTATTTTATTGAACATAAGCAGTCTATTTCACCAGCTTTCTTTTTTAGCGATTGGTTTGCTTCTATTCCATTTATTTTGAACCTATCCTTTACTTTTGGTGTTGTGTTCAACATAATTTTTTGGTCTGAAATTTTTGTTTTAATACTATACTTTTTATTTAGACGTCTGGATGTGAGTGAAGTTCAAAGTTCTATTTTTTCTTTCCTGACTTATTTACAAGTTTTTTGGCTATTTGTTCGTCCAGTCGCTATGCAGGTTATATTTCCTGGCTATGCGCTGTTTCTCTTGTGTTTATTTGTTTGGAGTAATGATAGAACAAATAAGAAAAAAACTATATTTCTGATTATTTCAAGTTTGTATTGTATATACATATATACTTACTTAGCCCAAATAGTATTTTTTACTTTTGCACTAGTTTTGGTTAATTTGTTGATTCTTAAAGACTGGCTATCGTTTAAACGTTTGTTTAAGCTACTTTTATTTATACTAGTATTCTCTGTGCCTTTTTTGTTTGTGACCTATTTACAAGTATCTAATTCATCATATCCAGAGACCATACATAGAATTGGACTTCTCTCTACGCATATACCAAGAATGGATTTATTTTTCTATGGAAGATGGGTTGTAATAATTCTGTTTCTTTGGTTTTTGTCTAAAAAATGGATTTCAAGTTTCCAATCAAACGACAACATAAGAACCCACCACTTCTTTTTTATAACAGGGGCTGCACTTCTCATTACAGCTGGAAGTAATGTTGTCACAGGTAAGGAGCTGGAGTTATCAAACCATATTGGACGTTTTATAACATGGTGGTTTCCTTTAACTTTTTTTGTTTACTTGTCTATTTTAATTAAAAGCTACAGAAGTAGTGTATCTGGAATTAATGCATATAAAAAGATTATTTTAGGAGGATTAATTTTACTTTGTTTTTTTGCGATGTATAGGAATATCCCAAGAGCTTTTATTTTTTTTAGGATGGATAAAATGGACTCAATAAATATTCAAGGTTACGCAGGGGGATTGAAATGGCTAAAAGATAATATATCGAGTCCTTCTGTTGTTTGGGCTGATGATAGAATATCAGGTTATATTCCTATAATGACTCAACATTATGTACTGTTTCATCCGTCCGGTGCTCTGCAGATGGTCTCCGATAGGGAACTTGAAGATAGATATTTAGTTTCCAGGGTTATGTTTGGGGATATGAGTAGGTATGATTTTGAGAAGGATGTAAAGTTATTTGGCGGGGCCGGTAAGGCTTTAAAAGGTCCAGTCATGCAGGACGTATTTATTGATATGGAAGATAGGTTTAATAATGATATAAAAAATAATGTTTCTTTTTGGCTGAAGAAATACAACGTAAAGTATCTGATAATGGATCTAAGAAGTTCATCCAACGTTTCCTTATCGAAAGAGGTTTTGATAAAGGAGGTATACAACGATTCTAATCTAGCTATTTTTGAAATTTTGCCTTAGTATTCCTTATATGAAGATACTCTATATTACAAGTAGTTTAGAGCCAAAAGATGGTTGGGGTAGGTACAGTAGTGGTATTATTAATGAGATTTCAAAAAATAATACGGTTCTGGTTGCATGTTTTGAGCCGTATAAGGAGTCAAAAGTTTCTCAAAATAAGATACTACATTCAGCCCACAGTATCGTAAGTCCATTTAAAATATTTTCTTCTTGTTTGAGGGTTCAAAAGATAATAAATTCATTTAGGCCAGACGCGGTCCATTTTATTGCTGAACCATATGTGATGATCCTACCTTTTCTTAGAATTAGTCCTTCTACCAAGGTTTTTTTGACTGCTCATGGTACTTATTCCTTTATTCCAAGTATTTTTGTAAGAGAAAGGATAAAAAATTTTATTTCGGGTGTGTTAATAAAAAAGGCTTATAAGAAGCTTAATGCCATCATTTCCGTTAGTTTTTTCACTAAGCAATATCTACTAAGACAGTATAAAGATTTTTATGGAGTAGAGTTTGATCAAAGTAAAATTGTAGTCGTCGCAAACGGGATTGATTTAGAAAACTTTTCACATGAACTAACTGAGACAAAGGATACAAGCATCAAATCTATTTTATTTGTAGGCGCAATAAAAAATAGAAAAGGTGTTCTTGAGTCCCTACAGGCTATAAAGAAGTATAAGGATAAATATGGGTCTGATTTTGTGTATAATATTGCCGGTCCTTATAAGGATAATGATATATATCTAAAACAAGTCACACATAAAATAAGCGAACTTGGTCTTGAAAAAGAAGTGAAGGTGCTAGGTAAGGTGACTGAGTCGCAGTTGAAGTATTTATATGCCAATTCAGATCTTTTTTTGATGTTACCAATACAAGACGGATTCTCGGTAGAGGGCTTCGGGCTTGTGTATCTTGAGGCCAATGCATATGGTGTCCCAACAATAGGGTCCTTAAATTCTGGTGCAGTAGATGCGATTTTCGAAGGGGTAAGTGGATATGTAGTAGATCCATTTAAAGCAGAAGATGTTGCTGAAAGGATTCATTCAATAATCGATAATAAAGCTATAAAAGTTGAGGATTGCAAAAATTGGGCTGAAAAACATGATATCCGTTCTCAGGCAAAATTAATTAATGATTACTACGGTGTTAAATAAATTTTATGAAGAAGTTTTCTAAAGTTTGTAGTTTTGAGGGAGCCACGAAATTTATTATTTTTTTAGCTCCCGTCCTGGCGATTTTATTAGTTTTTAGAGAAGTTATTTTTCAATCAAAGGTTTTTTCACATTTAGATTTCCTTTTAACCTATTCACCATACTTTAACTTCCTTTCGAGCTCAACAGAGTTAATTAGCAAGTCCATTTTATCCGGATTTCCAGTGTATGTTTCGATCTCCTCAACTTGGTTTAACCCTATCAACCAAGCACTCCTTTCTTTTATGGATGCTTTTGATGTTTTGAGATTTCTTGATGTTACTTATATGATTCTGGCTTATGTTTTTTCGTACCTATTTATCAGACGTTTAGGAGTGAGTCATTTTTCTTCAATATTTGGTGCTACAACTTTTATTTTTGCTGGCCAAGTGATGTTGTGGTCTGAGACAATAATAATTACTAATTATTATTTTTTGATGCCATTGTCTTTGTATTTGGTGGACCATATCGTTGACTCGAAAGTTTTAAAGAGAGTATTTTTATGTATCCTACTAGGTTTAGTTTTGGGTTATGGTTGGCTTTCTGGGCATGTTCAATTTTTAGTTTACCTTTATGTTTTAACTTTTTCATTCTGGCTATATCTTGTTTATAAACGAAGTCTCAATGGATCAATATTCAGAGTTCTATTTTTAGAGTTTGGTCTATTTGTACTAGTTGTATTAATTTCTTTGATAGAAGGGTGGCCTCAAATTAAAGCTGTTTTGGACTTTTTACCCATGACCGCAAGATCTGAGGGTGTCTCCCTCAGTCAGGCAACAGCCTATGCATACGGGCCACACCATCTAATTTATTATTTTTTACCTTGGTTTAAGTTCCCATACATATCGTTATCACAAAGCTTTCAAAATTATGTCGGGATTTTGCAGCTTTTTGTTTTTGCAATGACTTTTGCAAACTGGAGGCACTTAAAAAAAACTCCATACTTTAATTTTTTCTTTTGGACCCTGGTTTCTTGTTTCACTTTGTCTGTCCAGTATTCACCTTTAGCTTTTATACTACACCAGCTTCCATTTTTTGATTCGTTCAGGGAAACTTTTAGAGTGATGTTTATCGGGGACTTTGCTTTCGGAGTTGTTGTGGCTATGACTTTGGACGCTTTGTGGAGGAATAGAGAGGAATTATATCCAAAGATTGAAAGGATGACTTTGTGGATAAAGCGAGGGTTTCTTTGGGTTTTCCTGCCACTAATTACACTATTCTCATTTGTAAATATTTTATTTTTTGAAAAAATAGAAACTTTTTTAGGAGATTACTTTATAAATAATTTATACAGTGAAACGACAGGAGGTTTTCCGATTGAGCACTATCAAAAAATTATTAACACATATTTAAATCAATCTCTTGATCAGTTTTATATATTTAATTACAGTATCATCATTTTAATTTCAGCAGGTATTGCTTCTTATTTCCTAATTAGAAATATTAAAAAGTTGTCATTCGTTATATTTACCTCCCTTGCCGTCTTTATCGCTGTCAGTAACTTTTCTTTAGTGTATGTACATAGGATCGTCGGAGTTCCGAAGTCAGAAATTATTAATGCACCAAAAACTGCCGAGTTTATTAAATCCCTCGAATCTTCAACACCTTTCCGTATTTTCTCTCCACTTATGTCTGAGACTATGTACAATGAGTCAACTAGATGTGGTTTTAGAGATTTAGGTAATTGGGATGTTTCAAATGAAGAGTTTGCTTTGAGGAGGGAATTGATTGAGCCAGATCTTCATATTCTATACGGACTGGAGAGTGCTGATGGTTACGAGCCATATGCCCCTGTCAGAGTTTCTGAAATGATAGGATTCGTAGGGTCACGTTTTGCAGTGACATCAGATCATGTTTTGTCTGGAGAGAATATTTCATTTGAGGAAAAAACAAAGAAGATTGTGGATAGGAAGAATATTTATAGAGCAATGAATGTTAAATATATTTTAACAACTTATAAGGTGACTGATGGTGATTTTATACAAGTATACTTTGACGAATTAGGTGAATGTAAAACCCCTATATATATTTACGAGTTGAGAAATCCTTATCCTAGATATTTTATTACTGACCGGGTCGTAAGTATTCCCCAAAATACTAAGTTCTTAGAACAAGCTGAAGTGATCTTAAAGTCCGAAAACCCAGTGGTTGTTGTTGAGTCAGGTGAAACCATTGGCACGTATAAGTCAACCTTTGTAAAAGAAATTCAGCCAACCAAAGTAGGAGATATAAAAGAGTTTTTTATCGATACTCCAATTGATGTTCAATTTTTGATAGGAGATACTTGGCTTCCAAACTGGGAAGCGTATCTAGATGGAGAGAGGGTTGTACCAGAGAGGGCCAATTATATATATATGAGCCTCCCTTTATCTTCTGGGCAGCATAATGTAAGGTTAGAGTATAAGAAATAATGAATAGAATCCATGTATATTTTTCAACCAGACAGGTTTTTACTTAAAAAACAGGTAATTGAAGCGTCTCACTATATTAGAGGGGATGTTTTGGATGTGGGTGCTGGGGGTAATGACAGATACAGTAACCACTTTAAATGCTCTAATTATACCAAGATGGATGTTGCAGAAGGACCAAATGTGGATGTTGTTGGTTCTGCGGAGAATATTCCATTTTCTGATAATAATTTTGACTCTGTGGTCTGCACACAAGTATTCGAGCATCTAGCCCGACCTCATTTATGTGCAAAAGAGATTTATCGAGTCTTAAGGGCTGGCGGACACGACCTGGTTACTGTTCCGCAAATGAACGAGCTTCATGAAGAACCGTATGACTTCTATAGGTATACCAAATTTGGTTTGAATCAACTTTTTAGTGACGCTGGCTTTACGGTGGTGGAATGTAAGCAAAGGGGGGGATTTTTTAGCACTATTTCACAAATGGTCATCAGATACTTTATAGACTTATTACATTTATACAAAAAACCAATGCTTGGAAGGATTTTTAATCAATTTGCAAAAGTTATTGGAATAGGATCTATTTGGTTGGATAGTTTTGATAAAAGTATTGCAAATCATAAACATGCAATAGGGTGGTGTGTAGTTTTAAAAAAATAAAATGAAAATAGTTATTTTATCTGATGATTTTCCTCCAAAGAGTTTTGGTGGGGCAGGGATTATTGCATACAATTTAGCTAAAAAGTTACTGGAAAAAGGTAATGAGGTTTTGGTCGTGACCATTACAGATGAGTCTCACGAGTCAGGTCTATCTAGTTTTGGGGCACTAGGGGTTTATAAAATATACAGTAAGTATGATATGCGTTGGAGAGCGTATAAAAGTTTATATAACAAAGGTGTTCTTGTAGAAGTTGAAAAGATACTCAAAGAGTTTTCTCCCGATGTTGTTCATGCACACAATATCCATACGCATTTGTCGTATGCTGTTTTAAAACTAGCTAAAGAGTTTTCAAAAGCAGTGTTTTTGACTATGCATGACGTTATGTCTTTTCATTATGGAAAACTAGGGGCAATAGTGGATGACAAGGGAGGTGTAGTTTTGGAGAAAGTAACACCATTTAAACAACTAGTTCAATACAGGTTTTTCTACAACCCTTTCCGGAATATCTTAATAAAGCATTATTTAAAATATACAGATAAAATATTTGCTGTAAGTGATGCCTTAAAGACGGCTTTAGAGAGTAATGGAGTAAAACCTATAGAAACTTTGCATAATGGTATCGACATCAGTGAGTGGCAGGTAGATGGTGAAAAAATTGAGCAGACGAAAGATAAACTTCAGCTAAACGGTAAAAAAGTTTTGTTTTTTGGTGGGAGACTTTCATCTGCAAAGGGTAGCATGACTACGGTCGAAGTTTTGAAAAAAGTTTCAGACAATGTGCAAAACACAGTTTTACTGGTTGCAGGTGAACAAGGTAAGTCTTCAGAGGAGATTCTGCACAAAGCAAAAGAGATGGGGGTGGAGGACAGAATAGTTTTTACAGGCTGGGTATCCAGGGAGGAAATGAAGTATGTATACCGAGTTTCTGATGTTGTTCTAGTTCTTTCACGATACTTAGACCCATTTCCAACAGTGAATCTAGAAGCAATGGCATCCAAAAAACCAATTGTGGGAGCAGTATTCGGAGGGACAAAAGAAGCGGTAATAGATGGCCTGAATGGTTATATTGTGGATCCGTCTAATGTTGAAGTTGTTGTAGAAAGGGTTGTTGATTTAATTAATAACACTGAAAAAGCATTGCAATTCGGAACTTCTGGTTACACGAGAGTTGTAACTGAATTTAACTCGGATGATTGGGTAAATAAGACACTTTTGTGTTATGCTGGAATACTGAAAAATAAATAATATGGACGAATATAATATAGTCGGTTACTACAATCAGGAAAGTTCTCAGTATTCTAATAAAAGATACGACAAACACATAGATACTTATGTTAAGTTTTTTTTCAACAAAAGGCGAGACATAGTTTTTCAAATACTAAGAGGTATTACAAAAGACAAAAAAGATTTGTTGCTTTTGGATATTGCTTGTGCAGACGGGATAATCTCGAGAAGTGTTGATAAATTTTTTCCCAATGTTTTTTCAAAAATTGTAGGGACAGACATTGCTCCAGATATGGTAATTCAGGCACAGAAACTTTCAGGAGAGGACAAGAAATTTTCTTTCTTTGTTAAAAATGAGTGTCCAGAAGTGGAGTTTGATATTGTCTTGGCTACAGGGTATTTATCTGCTGGGATTTTCGATAATGAGATGGCTTTCCTGGATAGGAGAATAAAGAGGGGTGGTTTATATATCTGTACAGCAGCTTCTTCTAAATCAATATATGCTAAGTTAAAAACTTATAACAAACCATATTACAAAGACTATAGAACTTACTCACAATATAAAAAGATGTTAGAAGAACATTTTGAGGTATTGGAAGAGTATCCTTATGGGTTGTTTATCCCAAAATTATGGGCGTTTCCAAGGTTGGCTAGAAAAATACAGCCGATAGTAGAAAGTATATTTAAAAATATCGTTCCAAACTTATTCCACGAAAAAGTATATTTACTTAGGAAGAAATAGTTTCTTTGTGAGTTGCAAAGAAATAGTAGTTTACTGCGAGCATAGTGAGCCAAGACAGACCGTTTTCTATCACAGCTCCTTTTAGTCCAAATTTGTATACTAGAACAAGAGTTAGTGCGATGGTTACAGTGTTACTTATCACTGTTAGTTTATACATAGTCCTCGTAGCTTTTTTCAGCTGGAAGTAGGTAGCGAAAAGTGAGATACCTGGGATAGCCAAAAGGCCCAGAGCGTAGATCTGTGAGTATATAACAGCCTCTGTGTATTTTGGAAAAAGTATTTTGAAAACAAGTGGTGCACATACTATGTATCCCAGAACTATTATTAGAGTGATGCCAGTTAGTTGGCCGGTCTTTTTCAAAATACTTTTTCGTAGGTCGTGGTCGCTTAGCACAGCGTATTTTGGCAGAGCTATAGCAAAAAGGTTTTTAAAACTTCCTTTGATTTGTTCAGGGATGGCTTGGGAGAAAGAATAAATGGCTAGGTTTACAGCACCAAGGTAGTGGAAGACTAGGACTTTATCTAATTGGTTGGCTAGTGTACCAAAAAGGTTCATGAGACTCATGTGTTTGCCGTAGGGGATCATGGTTCCATCTCGAACTTCATTTGGCTTATATTTTGTTATGACACGATAATATCCATATAGTGCACATAAAGTACTTACAGCGAAATATATAAAAATAAGTGAGACTACACTTTGTGTATATATCGCTGAAACCACAAGACCTATGGTTGTAAGACTTTGTGTAGCTAGCCAATACAAAGTCGACAACTTGAAGTTTTTTCGTCCACTAAAGAGTCCGCCATATAAACCAAAAGCGTTCATGAGCGGCATAGCGATAGAAGCTATAAGTAGTGATGTTCCAAGTACATTGTTGTCATTGAAGAAATAGTACCCTGAACCACATAATCCAAAAAACAAGATAAAAACACCCCAGCGTAGAGATACTCGTACAGAGTCCTTAAGTATGCCTTCTGCGCCCTTCGCTACTGCTTGGACCACTACAGAGCCCATCCCAGTAAGTGATAACGCTCCGAGTATGCCGGTTAGTGAAAGAACGAACTTGTATTGTCCGTAGATGTCTTTGTCTACATAGTTAGCAAAGAAGACAGAAGAGAGTAGGGCAATAATAGCAGAGGAGACTTGCCCAAGGGTAAGCCAAAAGCTACTTTTTGCTATATAGACTGCATCTGTTTCAAAATACGCCCCGAGCCATTTTAGGCCCAATAGTCCGCGACTTTTTAGTCTTTGCATAATGTAAGCTGATTTTAGCTCATTTTACGCCCTTTTACTAGCAGGGTCTTGCACCATTTGTTATACTTTCTCCATATGCAAACAATACAAAACGTTATTAAATACACGATTACAGCAGGCCTGTTCGTGATGCCATTCATAGTGTTTATAGTTCCAGACAATATGTTTTTTCCTTTTATATCAGGCAAAGGTTTTACTTTTAGGATATTGGTGGAAATTTTATTTGGCCTTTATGTTGCGCTGGCTTTTATAGACAAAGACTATCGACCTCAATTCTCCTGGTTAACAAAAAGCATCTTGGCATTTATCGCTATTATATTTGTTGCTGACTTGCTTGGTGAGAACTCATACAAAAGTTTCTGGAGTAACTACGAAAGAATGGAAGGTTTTGTATTGTTAGCCCACTTGGGTCTTTACTATCTTGTACTTTCATCCTTTTTCAAAACCAAAAATATTTGGCACAGCTTCATAAATACAAATATTATAGCTAGTCTGATAATGGCTTTTTATGGCTTTGTTCAGTTGTCTGGTGCCTTAAAAATAAATCAAGGTGGAGAGAGAGTCGATGGAACTATGGGGAATGCCTCTTACTTGGCAATGTATATGGTGTTCGGTATTTTTCTGTCACTTCTCATGCTCTTTACGGGTGCAAAAGAGAAATGGCAGAAGTGGTTTTATGGTATTGCTGCTGCGCTACAAACTATAATTCTTTATTACACTGCAACCAGAGGGGCAATACTAGGATTTATAGGCGGGCTAGCACTTTTTGGGTTAATACTTATTTGGAAAGAGAGAAATAATAAAAAAATCAGAAACTTTGCTTACGGAATTTTTGCTTTAGTTTTAGTGGTGTTGGGTGTCTTTGTTTCAATTAAGAATACTGAGTACGCAAAAACACATCCAGTTTTGTCTAGGTTTGTAACCTTGAGTCCTACCGAGATAAAAACTCAAGGTAGATATTATGTTTGGCCGATGGCTATAGAGGGTTTTAAAGAAAGACCATTGCTTGGTTGGGGACAGGAAAACTTTAACTTTGTTTTTAATAAGTACTATGACCCAAATCTTTTTGGACAAGAGGAGTGGTTTGACCGCACTCATAACCTGGTACTTGATTGGCTGATTGCTGGAGGAATATTAGGACTCCTATCTTACTTATCTATATACTTTGCATTCTTTTATTACCTTTGGAGAAGGGGAGGAGGTTTCGGTGTATACGAAAAAGGAATACTTACAGCTGTGGTCATGGCTTATGTGTTCCACAACTTGTTTGTGTTCGACAATCTTATTAGTTACATGCTGTTCTTTACTATCCTGGCATACGTTCATCAATTTTCTCAGGTTGGAGTGGAACATAAAGGAAAGTTTTATACAAAAAGCTTTAAACCTGACATTCTCAAATATGTTGTAGTCCCTGTAGCAACAGTTGGAACTATACTTGTTATTTACTTTGTAAACGTACCAGCTATGTCTGCAAACTTTACTTTAATAGAAGCTATACGTCCTCCAGCAAACGGTAATGTTTCTGAGAATTTAGATTTGTTCAAAAAAGCTTTCTCATATAATTCTTTTGGTAATGGGGAAGCGGTAGAACAGTTGACTCAAGTCACGGTCCAAATATCGTCTCCTCAAGGTCAAGCAAGTCAGGAAGTAAAACAACAATTTTTTGATTACACCAAACAAAAGCTGGAAGAAAAGGTGGCAAGCCAACCAAATGACGCTCGGTACCTAGTTTTTGCGGGGAGCTTCTTCAACCGCTTCGGGATGTACGAAGAGGCATTGAAATATATGGATAGAGCGAGAGTAGAGTCACCAAAGAAACAAAGTATATATTTTGAATCTGGTTCTACATATCTAGGGTTGGGTAATACAGAGAAAATGATGGAGTTATTTAAACAAGCGTACGAGTTTAAACCTTCAGCCACCGAGTCTAGACTCATATATCTAGTAGGAGCGATATATACGAAAAATGCAGAGGTTGCAAATGAGATGTTGAGTCTTGTGGATACAAACCCCCTTATAAATGACGCCAGAGTTTTGAAAGCATACGCGGATATGGGAGATTACCCTAGTGTTATAGCTATTCTGCAGAAAAGAGTTGAGAATAACCCACAAGACCTACAAGCCAAGCTTTCTTTGGCGGCTGCGTATAATAATGTTGGACAAAAACAAAATGCGATAAAATTGATTAGGGAAATAATAATCGCACAACCAAGTTGGAAAGAGGACGGAGAGAAGTTTATCCAACAGATACAGAATAGTTAGGGGAGTGTTGATTAAAGTATAGATTAGATAAAAACTTTCTGAAAAACTTCAGAAAGTTTTTTTATTTCTAAAATAAAATTTATTTTTATTTTAGAAATAAAAAAAGTTATCCACACTTTTTTCACAAAAAATATTTAAAAAAGTTTTTTCTGTAATATAATTATCGTAGGTCGGAAACAACGAATTAATCGTTGCGAACTTTAAAAAAATAATTTCAGTTGGATGTTTGTCACAAAACATTCGACCAAAAAATATCATGGCAGCAAAAAAGAAAGCTACAAAGAAAAAAGCAGCACCAAAGAAGAAAGCAAAAGCAAAGAAAAGAGCTTAATCTTTGTAAGCAAAATCGTAAGATTTCAAAAACCTCGCATAGAGGTTTTTGTTTTTACGGTTCTTTTTTTATGCTATAATGCCTATCTATATGTCATTTTTAGATAAAATTTTTGGCAAGGAATCCGACAAGATATTGAAGGAGTACCAGCCTATAGTGGATCAAATAAACGCTAAGGAGAGCGCTATTTCGGCATTATCTGACTCTGAACTTAAAGAAAAAACTACTGAATTTAAAAAAAGGCTTCAAAATGGGGAGAGTTTGGATGACTTGTTGCCTGAAGCTTATGCTGTTGTTAGAGAAGCCGGCAAGAGATGTAGGAATGAAAGGCATTTTGATGTACAACTTTTGGGTGGAATAGTTTTACATAAAGGAATGATTGGGGAGATGAGAACAGGAGAGGGAAAAACTCTTGTGGCAACACTACCGGTATATTTGAATGCACTTACTGGAAACGGAGTGCATGTTGTTACTGTAAATGACTATTTGTCTCGAAGAGATGCTGTATGGATGGGAGAGATTTATTCTTTCCTAGGATTGTCTATCGGAGTGATAAATCATGATGAATCTTTTTTGTATGACCCTGCCCATAAGGAACTAGATAAAACTCGAGATGAAGTTGCGTCCTTCAAGGTGATCGAAGACTTTCTAAAACCAGTTACAAGAAAGCAAGCCTATGAAGCAGATATCACGTATGGAACTAACAATGAGTTTGGTTTCGATTACTTAAGAGATAATTTGGAATACGACTCAGCTAAATTGCGACAGAGGGAATATGCTTATGCAATAGTGGACGAAATCGACTCTATATTAATAGACGAAGCAAGAACCCCCCTCATCATCTCTGCACCTACTGTTGAGTCGGAGGATTTGTATGGTACTTTTGCAAAAATCAGTAGTCAGTTAGAAAGTGGAGAGCACTACACAGTAGACGAAAAATTTAAGTCTATATCATTAACTGACTCAGGCATAAGTAAAGCAGAGGAGTTACTGGGTATAGACAATATATACACAGAAAAAGGTATTAAGTATGTGCACCATCTGGAAACTGCTGTTAGAGCTCGGGCTTTATTCCATAAAGATAAAGAGTATGTAGTGAAAGATAATGAAATAATTGTGGTAGATGAGTTTACTGGGCGACTTCAGCCTGGGAGACGATGGTCAGAAGGTTTGCACCAAGCTATAGAAGCGAAGGAAGGTGTGTCAGTGCAAAAAGAATCAAAAACTTTTGCGTCTATTACATTTCAAAATTATTTCAGGTTGTATAAAAAACTAGCCGGTATGACCGGAACCGCAGAGACTTCTAAGGAGGAGTTTTATAAAGTATATGGACTGAAAGTTGTTCAGATTACAACCAACAGACCTATTGCTAGAAAGGATCATAACGACTTGATTTTTCAGTCTGAAGCAGGGAAGTTTAAGGCTATTGCTCGGGAAGTGAGTGCAAGACACAAGAACGGTCAGCCGGTCTTGATAGGTACGGTTTCTATTGAAAAAAATGAGCTACTTTCTGAATATTTGAGAACAGAAGGTGTTCCTCATGAGATTTTGAACGCTAAGAACCATGGGCGAGAAGGAGAGATAGTGGCTCAGGCTGGTAGAGTGGGTGCGGTAACTATCGCTACAAACATGGCAGGACGAGGTGTGGATGTGAAGCTGGGAGGTAATCCGGGTTCACTAGAAGACTATGAAAAAGTTAAGTCTCTTGGCGGTTTGTTTGTTTTGGGAACAGAGAGGCATGATGCTCGAAGAATAGATAACCAGCTTCGAGGGCGTTCCGGAAGACAAGGAGATCCTGGAGAGACTCAGTTTTTTGTATCATTAGATGATCATCTGATGCGAGTGTTCGCTAGTCCGACCCTAAAAAACATGATGGGCAAACTTGGTCTAAAAGAAGATGAACCGATAGAAAATAAAATGATAACTCGATCACTCGAGAGTGCTCAGGAGAAAATAGAAGGATTTAATTTTGATGCGAGAAAGCATGTTTTAGAGTTTGACGACGTTTTAAACTTTCAAAGAAAAATATTCTATGAGAGGAGGAGGGGGATACTTGTAGGTACAGATGAAGATGTAAAGGATTATATATTCAGCATACTTTCTGTTGCTACAGAGGATGAGAGAAAGCTTATAGAAGAAAAAATGGCCCTAGGTACAGAGTTTATTTCTTTGGCTAGACGCGTCGCTCTGCAAACTATGGATATGTTGTGGGTTGAGCATTTAGATACTATGGACTACATGAGATCTAGTGTTAACTTGCGTGCTTATGGACAAAGAGATCCTTTGGTGGAGTATAAAAAGGAAGGCCTGAAACTGTTTAAAGAAATGGAATCTGCTATACAAGAGCAAATAATAAAAACAGTATCTCAAATACAAACTGGAGTAAAGATTTTCAATGAACCAGTAAAGTTAGTTGAAACTAGAGATTCCGCAGAATCTGTTACAAAGGAGGCTCCAGTTTCTGTAGCTTCAAAAACTAACACTACCCCAGACGGAAGTGAGATAGGACGTAATGAACCCTGTTACTGTGGTTCAGGCAAAAAATACAAGAAGTGCCACGGCGCATAAGAAAAAAGAGGATATTTCATCCTCTTTTTGTTTTGTTTTGGAGATGGTCAATAATTACTTGGGTCAATCGAGGACCAGGCCGGGCAGTGCCATTTTTCCAACGATTGATTGTTGGGACTGCAACTTGTAGATCATCAGCAAGTATCCTCTCACTTCCAGGGTTGTCTTTGAGATATGACCCCAGAGCACTTTGTAATTTGGTTTCCATTTTTACCTCTATAAAAAAGATAGCATATTGAAATTGTATAGGCAACAAGTATGTCAAAACACTGTATCGGTAAGTTGACAGGGATTTTTTTACAGAGTATATTCGAACTAGAAAAGAAAGGAGGTTGCGGTGGAATTTCTTCAAGGAGTGTCCAGAGGGTTACAGTTCGAGCAAAGAGTTTTCGGCTTTTACGACAAATTTGAAGACATCCCAGACTACAGACCCTATGATGAATGTTTGGAGATAGTAATGAATACTCCACTCATTACCGAAACCGAAGAAGGTGAGCTGGAGGTTTATGACCCCTACAATCCTAGTCCTAGGTGGGGGTATGCCAAAAAAATCTTAGCCGCGGTTGAGAAACATCTCCCGCGAAGGATTTTGAGATCAAGGGTCAGGTCCAGGCCAGCTATTTACCTAGCTATGGGGACCATGTTGGATTACTGGCATGGTGTGGACGCTTTTGTCTTTTGGGAGGGTGCAGACGCATCTATTGATGTATCTCTGAATCAAAAAATCAAGGGTGAGGTAACCAGGTTGGATACAGGAATGTTTGGCATGAAAGCTAACGTTCTTATTTCCCTGGAGCACATCAGTACCGAGGAAGCCATCAACAATCTCGGAAGAGATATCGTGATGGAATTAAAAAAGGACAGGAGAATTAGGAGGTGGAAGAGCTTCCCGCGACGAAAAAGAAAAAGACTCAAGAACCGAGATCTTGTGGTAATCTGAAGCCTGGACAAGTGCAAATCGCACATACTGTCCAGGCTTTTTTAATAGAAAAAAACCAGTTTTTGTGCTAATCTTGATTTATAATAATTACAGTAAATTTATGAAAAAATACATTTATATAGCTATAGCGGTGCTGTTTGTTGCGGGGGTTGTGTATGTTATTCAGGCCCCTGCTAAGCCAGGAAAACTAGACACTTTTGCTCAGTGTGTAACAGACAGCGGTGCAAAGTTCTACGGTGCCTTCTGGTGCCCTCATTGCCAGAACCAGAAAGGTATGTTCGGTAGATCAGCAAAGCTTTTGCCATATATTGAGTGCTCCACTCCCGACAGTAGGGGCCAGCTTCAGGTATGTAAAGACGCTGGGGTGGTTTCTTATCCAACCTGGGACTTTATCGTGGAAGGTTCTACTACAACTGAGAGAGTTCGAAATACAATAGAGCTAGCTCAGATTGCTGAAAAGACTAATTGTCAGTTACCAGAATAATATGATTGAATTCTTACAAACAAGCATTACTCCAGTCATTGCATTTTTTACCTTGTTGTCCAACCTGCTTTTTGTTGGAGTATTGTTGGGAATGGCATTTAATTCTACTTTTAAAAATAAAGTTTTGGAGTTAATAAATAAGTACATTCTCCAAATAATGTTTACTCTTACTGCAAGTGCAGTAGTCGGTAGTTTGGCATACTCAAACATTGTAGGTTTTCCTCCTTGTGAGTTATGTTGGGCACAGAGAATATTACTATTTCCACAAGCTCTAGTTTTTTTCATAGCAATGCTAAAAGGAAACAGAAGTGTCATCAAGTATATGTTGCCACTAACCTTTATAGGCATTGCGATAGCTTTTTATCAATCCCTAGCACACTGGGGAATAAATTCTTCAGGATTAGACTGTGTTTCAGTAGGGGGCGATTGTGCCAAGGTTTATGTGCTCGAGTACGGTTACATAACCATACCTTTTATGTCACTGACTATATTTGTATATATGGCAGTCGTATCTTTGCTGTACTTAAGATCTAATAATGCAAGATAAAATTAAGATAGTTGTGCATAGTGGTCACTTTCATACCGATGATGTTTTTGCTGTGGCTACGTTAATGTTGGTTTTGGATGGCAAAGAGATTGAGATTTTGAGGTCAAGAGATAAGGATGTTATAGAAAAAGGGGACTATGTAGTTGATGTAGGAGGTGTTTATGATGCAGACAAGAATCTTTTTGACCACCACCAAGTAGGCGGAGCTGGAACTCGAGACAATGGCGTTCCTTACGCATCTTTTGGTTTGGTATGGAAGAAGTATGGAGAGCAAATATCTGGAAGCAAAGAAGTCTCGGATTCAATAGACAGTTCACTTGTGCAATTTATTGATTGTATTGATAATGGAGTCCAGGTGTCTAAACCAGTTCAGGAGAGTGTCCAGTTGTACGACATTACTGACGTTTTTGAAGCATTCAATCCAAGCTGGACAGAGGATGCTAATGGGGATGAGGCCTTCATAGATATGGCAAACATGGCTAAAAGGGTTATAAAAAGAGAAGTAGTTAGAAATCAAGGCAAAATAAAAGCAAAGAATATTGTTGAGGAACTTTACGCTAATACTCCCGACAAAAGACTTATTGTTCTGGACAAATACTGTCCCTACAACGAAACCTTAAAAAAATATACAGAACCGTTGCTCGTGGTATTTCCTGGCATCCAAGAGAATGATTGGAGAGCAATGTTTGTGAGAGATAATAAAGAAGACTTTGTATACAGAAAATATTTTCCATCAGAGTGGGGAGGAAAGAATGATAAAGAATTGGAGGTCATTTGTGGTGTGGAAGGAGCAACTTTTTGTCATCGGAGTTGCCATCTAGCAGGAGCTAAAACAAAAAAAGCCATCATTGAGATGGCTCAGATTGCACTAGATAATTAGTTAATACAGGATTCCTGGTAGGTAGGCAGCTACCATACTTACGATTACCAAAACACCGATAATAATCCAGAAGATTTTAAATATTTTCTTGTTTTTTTGTTGAAATAACATGGTCTTTATACTTCTTATTTTATAGCTTATACTTTAACTATGCTCGATTTTCAACAAAAACGCAAGATACGTAGCTTTCTATACAACAGGGTGACTTTGTCTCTACTTGCCTTGGTTGTTTTGTGGGCAGGACACTCTACCTGGGGTGTTTATCAAAAAAAAGTGGAAAGTGAGAAAATGATGCACTTATCCGCTAAAAATGTTGAGACTTTGCGAGTGAGACAGGAAGAACTGAAGGATAAAATGGAAAGTTTGAATAAAACAGAGGGAATAGAGGACGAAATACGGTCTCGTTTTAGTGTAGCCAAGGAGGGGGAGAGCATGGTCATAATCCTTGAAGATACCGACACCCCAGAACCCCCAGACAAGAAAGATATGAATATCTGGGAAAAATTTAAAGAATTCGTGGTATTTTGGTAAAACTTGTTAGTCTTTCTGTTTTTAGTTATACTGTTTTAACATTATAAAATTTAAGCATAAACAATATGAAAAAAGTCACTGTATATTCAACACCAACATGCCACTACTGTAACTTGGCAAAAGATTATTTTAAGGAAAAAGGCGTTGCATACGAGACTTTTGATGTGGCCACCAACATGGAGAAGAGAAAAGAGATGATGGAGAAGAGTGGTCAGCTGGGTGTGCCAGTTATTGTAGTAGATAACGAAGTTGTAGTTGGTTTCGACAAGCCAAAACTTATGCAACTTTTAGGTTTGAATTAGTTTCTTTTTGAGTATAATGGACCCTGGTCCATGCCGTCGTAGTTCAACGGATAGAACAGTCCCGTCCTAAGGGATAGATCTAGGTTCAATTCCTAGCGATGGCACCACTTTTGATTTTTTACTAAGTTTTTGCTAGTATTTAACCCATGACACCTGAGGAAAGAGAGCTGCTACAACGCAGTGTGGACCTTGCAGAGGAGAATAATGGCATGTTGCGTACTATTCGTAGATCAATGCGGATAGCACGTATTATGAGTATTTTGTACTGGGTGGTCATAATAGGGTCTGCAATAGGGGCGTATTACTTTATACAACCATATCTAGAGTTTATGACTGGAGCGTATGGAGATGCAAAAGATTCTGTAGGTGGTGGAATAAATAGCATTAACGAGCTAATGGAAATGCTTAAGAATTTAGGGCAATAGATTCTAATTAAAAATTGCCAAGATAGTGAGTTTGGGTAGGGACCCAAACGCAAGGCCGGAGGCAGACGTGCCGAGGAGGGGTCGCAAGAATTTTTAGCAAAAAATTACTTGTGACCAGTTGGTTCCAACTGCTGGAGATTAGTCACTATATAAGGTAACGTTATTAAAGTTTTTTACAGAGAAATATTTGCCAAGATAGCTCAGTTGGTAGAGCATTCCCCTGAAGAGGGAAGGGTCCCCAGTTCGAACCTGGGTCTTGGCACATTAGAAAAACCACCGATATCGGTGGTTTTTCTTTTTAGCCTCTCACTTTTAGTTTAGTTTGTTTGTTTTTGTCTATCTTAGGAAGTTTTATGATAAGTAGTCCGTGTTTTTCTATTGCTTCTGCTTCTTCCACCTCCACTTCTGCCGGTAGCATGATAGTTCTAGAAAATGAACCCCAGTAAAGCTCTCTATGGAAGTAGTCTTCCTCTTTTACAAATCTTTCAGTCTCTCTTTTTCCTTTGATAGTTACCATGTCTCGAGTGATAGAAATATCTAGGTCTTCTGGTTTTACTCCGGAAACCATACTTTTGATAACTATTTCTCCGTCTGTCTGGTATACATCTATAGTAAGCTGACCTTCCTCTGACTCTTCTTCATACAATGAATCAACAGAGGTAGTTTTAGACGGCTTTTCTAGCTCTTCATTTTCTGTATCATCTATTACTTTTCCACCTCCAGTCAGTTTTTCAAAGAACGAGCGATTATCTTTCATGTTTTTAATTATTAAAATTAGTGAATCTCTTTCTAATATGTTTTATTTTTTCAAATAGTAGAAGTATTACGACAATACCTACCCATACTTCAGCAAATATAAACAGAATGTTTCCGTGTGTGTTGTTTATTATAAATAAATTGAATGCAGTATGCAACACGATTGCCAACAGAATACCTACACTAGTGTATAAAACTTTTTTAAATTTGCTTTTGTAAAACGCGAATGCCATTAAAATACCAATAGTAGCTGAAGACATAACATGCAAAAGACTTGCTCCAATAAATCGCAAGTTTCCATAGATCACAACCTCTATCAGGTCTCCATCAGTCAAAGGTTTCCATAAGAACAAGGCATTTTCTAGAGTAACAAAACCCAAAGCAGCGATGATCAGGTATATTACATCATCCACCGGCTCATTGGTCACTTTTTTGTTTCTAAGGGCAATAAACCAAACA
The DNA here is from genome assembly GCA_040384485.1 of Patescibacteria group bacterium. Taxonomy (GTDB): domain Bacteria; phylum Patescibacteriota; class Minisyncoccia; order Phycocordibacterales; family DATDWN01; genus C7867-006. The sequence continues at coordinate 11,399 of JAZKJH010000004.1, read as the reverse complement.
ATCGCAAATTTAATAATTTCTTCAATTCCTGCCCACAAAGTAAAAGCAACAAATTCAAAGTCTTGCCAATAATGGTGAACAACTTTTTGAAATGGCAGAACAAACAAAACCGCAAGCATTCCACCCAGGAACGAAAGTGTGATCATCTTTACTGGTTCAGGGTGCTTGTCCTCCTTGAGCCAAAACCATAACCATATTAATGCAGGGAATAAACCAAATATGAATGCAAATATAAACGGGTTTTGTTGTATTATATCTAATGCCATTTTATTGCGGCCACTTTGTGACCATTAACATTCTATCATTTTTCTTGTTTAGGTTTAACCAAATTTCTTCTGTAACGAATGGCATGAATGGGTGGAGTAGTTTTAGGGATGTTTCGAGGATGTGTATCAGGACTTTTTGTCTGGATACTTTCAAAGCTTCGTCAGTGCCAATGAGAATTACTTTTGATTCCTCTATTATTTCGTCGGCAAATCTATGCCAAATATACTGGTATACAGTATCAAAAGCCATATCTATTCGATATGTTTCAAAGTGTCGGTTTACATCGGTTATTACAGCATCCAACTCATTTTTTATTTCCATATCTTTTGGAGAGAGCTCTACCGTATCATCGGTCAAGTTTTCTGTTGAAGTAAGTACATATCTAGCGATATTCCATAGTTTGTTGGCAAAGTTTTTGTATCCTCGGATTTTTTCTTCAGATATTTTGCTGTCAGTTCCTGGGGACATACCTACTATAAGGGATACTCTTACAGCATCCATTCCGTATTTTTCCGCCATATCAACGGGGTCGATGTTGTTTCCAAGAGACTTGGATATTTTTCGGCCTTGTCCGTCACGAACTAAACCATGCAAGTAAACCGTTTTAAAAGGGACCTCACCCAAGAAAAATCCACTCATAAGTATCATTCGAGCAATCCAAAATGGAAGTATGTCGTACCCACTCTCGATAATAGTGGTTGGGTGATAGGTTTCTAAGTCTTTGGTTTTTTCTGGCCAACCAAGGGTTGTGAAAGTCCATAACCCCGAAGAGAACCAAGTGTCGAGCACATCAGAGTCTTGGGTCCAGCCAGTTTCAGTTGGAGGGTTAACACCACAATATATTTCTTCTTCTTTATACCAAACAGGTATTCTGTGACCAAACCATATCTGTCTACTAATACACCAAGGTCTTAGGTTTTTGGCCCAGTGCATATACTGCTTTTCAAATCTCTCGGTCACAAAACTAACTCCGTTTTCTCCAACAGAGTTTTCCATTATTTTTTTTAGACTAGTTCGATCGCCTGACTTTATGTTCGGGATGTTTGAGTGGGGTATTGTGAACTCCTTTTCAACATCAATCCACCATTGAAGCTTTGGTAAGGGTTCAACTATCCCACCTGTCCTTTCAGCTGTCGCTATGTTTTGAGTGACTTCTTCTTCCTTTTCTAGTAGGTCATTCTCTCTTAACCACTTTACTACCTCATCTCTCGCTTCTGTAGTTTTAAGTCCTGACAATCTTCCAGGAGCCATCATCTTTGCATACTCGTTTATTACTTGTGGACGTTCAAGGTTGTGTCGATCGGCTATTTCCCAGTCTATCTGACTGTGAGCTGGAGTCACTCCTAGAGCTCCTGTGCCAAATTCTTTCTCAACACTCTCATCCGCAATTATTTTAATTTTAATTTCGGAGTCACAAAAGTTGATACTGTACTCCTTTCCAACAAAAGCTTGGTAACGAGTATCATCCGGATGCACAGCTACAGCGGTGTCTCCAACTTTTGTTTCAGGTCTGGTGGTAGAAATAGAGATAGGGAAGTCCTTCGAGTATTTGAATGTATACAAAAATGATTTTCTTTCTTCATGAACTATCTCATCATCAGAAATAGTAGTTTGTCCTTTTGGATCCCAGTTCACTATTCTGTTACCCCTGTATATAAGTCCAGCTTCATACATCTTTACAAACGCCTCCATAACAGCGGTGTATCTTTTCTCGTCCATTGTGTACGCATATCTAGACCAATCAAGTGAAGATCCCATTGCCCTCATCTGATTTATCATAGTGCTTTTGTTTTGTTCAATAAATATGTCTATTCTTTTCTGTAACTCTTCTCTACCTAGATCGTGTCTGGATTTTTTTTCAGCTTTTTGAATATCTTTTTCAACTCTTGCCTGCGTTGCTATAGCTGCAGAGTCCGTGCCAGGAATCCACAAAGTTTTCTTTCCTTGCATGCGTGCGTGTCGAACTAGGGTATCTTCTATCGCCAACATCAGTGCACTACCCATATGAAGTGTTCCAGTCACGTTTGGTGGGGGAAGAACAATGCTAAATGCCTCTGCATCTGCATTTGTAACACCTTTTTCTATACAAACATCAGGATTAAAGAATCCACTTTGCTCCCAAAGTTCGTAAATTCGAGATTCAGTACTTTTGGGGTCATATGGCGACAAGAATATTTCTTTCATTTCAGTATCATAACATGAATATGAGAAAAAGAGTAGGACTGCATGTCTTTTATGGATAATTTTATAAAGGACAAATATTTGTCCTTTATAATCAAGTTCCAAAATAATCATATTTTTCAACATCGTTTAGAATTCAAAAAAATTATTTTTTTTGATGTTTTTTTGTTAAGGACAAATCGTAATTATATGGCTTAATATAAGGATATTATAGGTATTTGTAATTTTTATTAAAAAGTTGACAATAATTTGAAAGGAGTGTAACCTGTTGTTTATATTAAAGTTTGATTAAGAATGATTACAAGAACACAACAAACAAATAGTCTTCCATGGAGAACAATGTTCGTGTTTTTTGCTATATTTTTGTCTGCATTTTTTATCAAAACTCCAGAGGTAAAAGCTCAGTATAACCTAGGTCCGGACGTTTCTTACTCTATAGTAGAGACAAGTGGTTACGATGGCAACTTAACTATGCAGCAGCAGTCTGCAAGAACAATTCACTATGTTGTTCAGGTCATTAACAATGGTCCAGGTCCAGTAAATGTTGAGAAGGCAGCCTTCGCTAGTCCAAACGCTGGATGGGCTGCTGTAGGTACAGATGAGTTCCTAGATCAGAGTCTTATGACAATGACTGGTAAAACTCATTATGAGGAAGGTGAGTCAGGTCAGGTTGAATTCTTTTATAACACCGCACAGAAAAACTGTGGAAGTGTTCAGATAGATGCCGGCTTCAGAGATCCGAACAACGGAAATTTTGTGTTTATAGGGACTATGATCAACTACGGAGTTGATTGTCCAGACGTAGAAGCTTGTAATGAAACTGCAACCGTTGCTTTAACTGGCCCTGCAAACGTTACTCCTGGTCAGTCAGTTACTTTTAGTGCTCATATTGAGAACACTGGAAATACAAGATGGTATCACGGTACTTACTTCCAGTTTGTTCAAACGACTGGATATACCATTGCACCAACATACGGACACTACTCTCCCTCTATGTTCCCTGGTGATGAGAGAGATTTTTCATTTACATTTACAGCTCCAACAACACCTGGTACATATACAATAAACATGCAGAACGTGCATAGAGCAGGTGCAGACTATCAGCTAGAAGATGGGACTATTTGTGACCCAGCACCAAGTAGTGACGTATATTTCGGACAAGTAGGAACATATACCTTTACTGTGGGACAGGCACCAAACAATGCACCAGTCGGAAACTTCGATGAAGCAAGTTGTTCTATCCTAGGAGGATGGGCGTTTGATCCAGACCACTCAAGTACTTCTCTAGTTTTTACTTTTTTCCATGGTGGTCCAGAGGGAATAGGTACACAATTTGCCCAAATCACAGCTAACTCTGTTAGAACTGATGTTAATACCCAGTATGGAATAACAGGTACACACGGATTTACACTTGCTACACCTCAATTCTTGAAAGACGGTAATACTCATGAAATATGGGTTTATGCTACAGATATAGATACAGGTGTTAAAACTCTGTTTACTAACAGACTCTTTTTGAATACAGCACCATGTATGCCAAATGCTCCTACAGTTACCCTTACTGCGAACCCTACTACAGTTACAGTTAACGGTTCATCAACTTTGACTTGGACATCAACCAACGCAACTTCTTGTGTGGCCTCAGCAGATTGGTCAGGCTCAAAGACATTGGCTGGTAGTGAGTTGCAAAGTAACCTAACAACAAATAAGACATATACAATAACTTGTACTGGACCTGGTGGATCTGCAACCGCAACAGCCACTGTAACAGTGGTACCAGAATCAGCGGTAATTCCAGTAGTTACTGCACCAGCATGTTCTGCTACAGACTATTCTGTTCAGATTTCATGGGCTCCAGTAAATGCTAGTTTGAATATTTTTATAGATGACAACGGAACTACAAGTTCATGGTGGAAACAAGGAGTTGACGGTAACAGCGGTTTTACAGCTGCACCCGCAGGTTTCCTACAAAGAATACCAAACGGTCCAACAACTCTAACTTTTGCTCCAGGAACAACACATTCAGTTTTTATACATAACAATGGTACACAAGGGCCGACTGTTACATGGAATGTTCCTACATGTACTCCAGCAAACACCCCTCCAGTCCTAACACTAGTTGGTCCAAACCCAATGACTATTGTTGTCGGGACTACATTTGTAGACCCAGGAGCTACAGCTCACGACCAGGAAGACGGTAATATTACAGCCAATATAGTAAGAAGCGGTTCTGTGGACTCAAACACAGTAGGTGTTTACACATTAACATACAATGTTTCTGATTCTCAAGGACTAGCAGCAACTCCTGTCTCAAGGACAGTAAATGTAGTTCCTGCTGGAAATAATGTCCCTGAAGGATTCGTTGATGAAGCAAGTTGTTCTCATATCGGTGGATGGGCAGTAGACGGAGACAGTCCAAATGCGGCTGTTACTATAGAGATATACAAGGATGGACCATTTGGTACAGGAACTCTGGCTACAACTACTCTAGCTAACCAGTTTAGACAAGATATAAATGATATATACGGCGAGAATCACGCATTCGGCATGGAGACACCATCGACATTTAGAGACGGACATGCACACACTATATATGTGTACGCTGTAGACATTCAAACAGGCTCAAGGACATTATTACAGACATCAGGGACAACTCAGTCAGACTATGTTACAGTAACCTGTAATACACGCCCAGTGATAACCCTTATAGGGGCTAATCCAGCAACATTCTACGTGGGAGATCCATATGTAGAGCTAGGAGCAACTGCGCATGACAATGAGGATGGAAACATCACATCTAGTCTTGTAATCAACTCAAGTAATGTTAATACTTCAGTACCTGGTACATACACGGTAACATACAACGTGCAAGATTCAGCTGGCTTGGCAGCAGTTGAGGTATCAAGGACAGTAATTGTCCTTCAGAATCCAGCCAATGTGGGTTCAATACGAGTATGTCTAATACTTGCAAACGAGAATAATGTAGTAGCAACTTCATCTGCTGGCTTCCCAGCAGGAGTATTCTCAATGAATCTTTCAACTTCTACAAATATCTCAGGGACATCAATTCAGTCAAAGACATGGACGACTGCAACATTCAATCCAAATTCAAGCTTTATTTTAGCAGGGCAGAACGATGCTGATTGTACAACATACAACAACATTGCTTATGGGACATACTACTATTCACAGCTTTCTGTAACTGGTGCAAATTGGTTAGCTGCTCAGTATAACGACAATCAAAGTATCCATCCAATAAACAATGTGTTCGACTTTGCACTATATAGTGATGAGTTGTTCAACTCGAACCCAGCTGATGATGCGGGAAGAAACTTTATTTCTGACGGACAAATAATAATTGATTCATCAAATCAAAATAAAACCTTAGTGATATTTGAGAAAGATGACGCAGGACAAGTTTGTACAGCACCACAAATCACATCTCCACTCGTAGCCTCAGTGTTAGTTGGACAACCGTTTACATACACAGTAACTGCTACCTCTTCTACACCTGTGTCTATTACTGTAACAAACTTACCAGCAGGTCTTACTTTCTCTACAACTACGAATACTATTAGTGGTACTCCTACAACTGCAGGAACTTTCAATATCAACCTGCTTGCAGTTAACAACTGTATCGGAGGACTGGATGCAGAGGTGCTTGTGCTGACAGTTACACCGCCTCCATCTGGTTCAAGTGCTAACCTTTCAATTGTAAAAACATCTAATCAGTCTACAGCTAGTGTTGGAGGTACTGTTGTTTACACAATTACTGTTGTTAACAACGGACCAAGTACTGCTAATAATGTGGTAGTAACAGACAATCTTCCGGGATCAGTTAGATTTGTTTCATCTAATGCGAGCGTGGGTAGTTACGCAACTTCTACAGGACTATGGACAATAGGCAGTTTGGCCAACGGTGCATCTGCAACTCTTACAATAAGTATAACCGTAAACACTGGGGCAGAAGGACGCGAGATTTCTAACACAGCTACAGTAACAGCTAATGAACCTGATCCTAATACAGGTAATAACACTTCTACAGTAAACTTTATAGTAAATGGTGCTGGTTCATGTAGTGGAAGTTGTGGTGGAGGTGGAGGTTCAAACTCAGCAAATCTTGGTATTACAAAAACAGTAAACAAAACTAACGCTTTGCCTGGTGAGACTGTTATCTATACTATAAATGTTATAAACTATGGTCCAAACAGCACTACTGGAGTAACAGTAAACGATATAATACCAAATACACTAAACTTTATTTCTTACAATGCTAGTACTGGTTCATACAATAATACTAATGGAGTTTGGGATATCGGTAACCTTTCAAATGGCTCTACAGCATCACTCACAATAACTGCAACAGTTAAAGCTGGAATAAGTCCACAAACAATAACAAACACTGCGACTGTAACAGGCTCAGTTAATGATCAAGACAACTCAAACAACACATCAAGTGCAAGCTTCAATTCTGGAAATACACCAGGTAACGGCCCTATAACTCCTCCAGGTCCAAATTCATGTATGTATTTGTTAGATTATCTCCGAGCTGATTTCAACAACAACCCAGTTGAGGTAATAAAATTGCAGGTATTCCTAAAAGAACTTGAAGGATTCACTAACCTACAGATCACAGGTATATACGATGCTCAAACAATAGTTGCCTTGGATGCATTCCAGAATAGGTACGCAAGTGAGATTTTGACACCATGGGGACATACTGCACCTACAAGCTATACATATATATTAACTAAAAAGAAAGTAAACGAGATATACTGTAGAACAGCTTTCCCTGTAACAACACAACAGCAACAAGAAATCGATAACTTTAGAAACTTCCTATTGAGTCTACAAAGTGCTGGTGTTACTATCCCGAACAATACAAACACAAACAATAATGTTATACCCCCAATAATAGACATAAACAACTCTGTAGGTGTTGCAACAAGTACAAATAATATTGCTACTTCAACAACTACTCCAGGAGTAATAAATAATGAGCAAAGCAACTTAGCGTTTGCATTCGGTGCAATTGGAGATTGGATGGGTTCATTCTGTGGATTCCTAAACCTACTTCTACTACTTATCATAGCCGCGATGTCATACTTGTGGTACAAAGACAAGAAACGATACGAGGAGCTTGAGAGAATAAATAAAGAGATAGATCTAAAATAAAAACCTGATTTAATCAGGTTTTTATTTTAGTTTCAGATTTCCTTCTGCTGTAAACGAATTGTAATCAAAATCCTTACCTTTGGTTAGGATAGTTATGTAACCCGCACAGGCGATCATTGTGGAGTTATCAGTTGAAAGTTCTGTGCTTGGAACTCTTATGTCTAGATATTCGTAATCCTTTTTGAGTGCCATGAAAGCGCTTCTTATTGTTGTACTAGCTATTACACCGCCAGCTACGATAAGTGTTTGTGACATTGTCTCCTCCAGGGCTTTTTTTGTTTTGTATATGAGTACATCTATAATAGAGGCTTCAATTTCTCTGGCTAAATCAGCCTTATCTAGCTCTGTCATACTTGAGTTGTCGGCATTGAAATGGTCTCTTATATAGTATAAAACAGCCGTTTTAAGGCCTGAGAAGGAGAAATTTAGGTCCTTAGAGTGCAACATAGGCCTAGGGAGAGTCGCTTTTTTGGGTATATTGTGTGTGTTTGCATAGGTTGCGAGCCTTGAAATTTCAGGTCCTCCAGGGTAAGGTAGGCCCATCATACGGGCTGATTTATCGAATGCTTCACCTACAGCATCATCTAGAGTTGCCCCAATTACATTGTAGGTACCCCAATTCGGAATACTTACTATCTCTGTGTGCCCCCCAGATATTAAGACTGCAAGAGCAGGGAACACTATATTGTTTTTAGAATCTCTATTCATTAATACAGAAGTGATATGACCCTCCATATGATTTACTGGTACAAGTGGAATGTTCCATATCAGGCTTAATGCTCTAGCAAAACTTATTCCGACCCATAGGGCAGGTGCGAGTCCTGGGCCGACCGTGACAGCTATATGGTCAACATCCGGCCTTGTTATGGTACTAAACTGTTTTTCCAAATTGTTGAATAGTCCGATCTCTTTTGAAAGAACCAGCTCTATTTGAGATTTATTACCCGCAAAAAAATTTTGATCTCCTTCGTTGTATTGTGAACTATCCTGCATAACCTTTTTTAAGATTATAGGTAGATTGGTTGCATGCTCACGTTTTGCAAGGGTAGGGAAAACACCTCCATATTCTTTATGGAGGTTAATTTGTGAAATTAATGAGCTAGCTATTAATTTGAACTGGGGAGATTTTAATTCACCAGAACAATCAACAATGCTGATAGCTGTCTCATCACAAGATGTTTCAATAGATAGTATTTTCATTTTTTGTGGGCGATACAGGAATCGAACCTGTTACCTACTCAACGTCAATGAGTCGCTCTACCAAGTGAGCTAATCGCCCCAATACCACAAAATACAAACTATCATATTTTTGCATTTTTTACAAAAAATGCTATAGTTTTTGAGCGATAGATTTTGGTTATTTGGCCCTATCGTCTAATGGTTAGGACGCGGCCTTTTCAAGGCTGCAATCGGGGTTCGACTCCCCGTAGGGTCACATAAATTAAAACGTCTCAACAAAATATGTTGAGACGTTTTAATTTAAGTCCGGTGGAGTCGAAGCCTGTTTGAGATATTTTGTGAGCCTGCGAAATAAAAAATCCAAACAGGGGACTGAACCTGTAAGGTTCGACTCCCCGTAGGGTCACAAAATGTGGGACATTTTGTGAAGTCGGAGCGCGACGGCGCGAGACCGGGTCTGGAAAATTTTCAACAGAAAATTATTGTGGATCACAAAAGCTGAGTTTGAAAAAGACTGGACTGCTCCAGTCTTTTTCGCTTTTGTGAAGACGGAGGCATAATTCTGTAACAACAGAATAGCCGAGTCGGAGTCGGCGAACATTTACGTAGATTATGAGCATCGCGCAGTAATATACTTAGTGATTCATGATCACAAATTAAAACTTAACTAACTCATTAAGAGAGTCTAACTTATACCTTTGTAGCAACAGTTAAGGTTGAAATACAAATCTTATACATAAAATTTTAAACAACTAACCAAGTCAGTTCTTAATTTGTGAAATCTCATAATTCACGGAATTTAGTATTATGTGAGCATCTATCAAATGTTGATGGTGTGATTGAATCTGAATTATAAATTAATAACCTGGTAAACATAAAATGCAAATTTGTTATTTGAATTTGTTCAGTGAGGAATTTCAGGTCTAATAAACAGGGAAGTGTTTTACAAAATATTGCCCTTTACAATTTTAAATTTTATTTTGTATTTTTTTTACAAAAAAATTAAACAAAATCAAAATAATCAGTTTTTATGTGTCATTAATTTAGTAGCAACAAATTTTCCGAAGTTCACAAAATTTGTATATAACAAATTTGGGTTCATGTTGTAGGTTATGAGTAAGTATTTGTGAAGCGTCGCACTCTCAAATGATTTAAATAATTTAAGTGGAGTGGTGAGCGAATTTAGTTCTATACCATTACAAACATTGATAATGAATATTAAATTAATGTATATCTTTATCAATGTTTATGCATTTATTATGGCTTAAACATTAGCTACTCGTCATTTGATACATATGTGAGATTTTAGCCACCTTATCAGTCACTTATATTAATTACTCCTATTTATTTTGCATTCGGGCTGCGAGATCGGCTTTTTTTGACTTGAAATTGTCTGGGGATAAATGCACTTGATTTTGATTTATTTTCACTCAATTTTTTATACAAAAATTCTATTCTGAATTATCAAAATTATCTTTATTTATCCACACATTTTCGCTATTTGACCTCGGCATACCAAGCTATAATTTTACTAATGGATTTAAGTTTTTTTTATTCGAAAAATAAAGTTTTGACAAAGCTAATTGGAGGTTGTATTTCACTGACCCTTGTTTTTACAACTCTATTGGGTGCATACCCAACCACAGCTTATTCTGCCTCAGGAGTTCCTGCCATTTTAAGTTACCAAGGAAGACTGACTAACTCATTAGGAGATCTAGTTGGAGGATCTGGCACAACCTATTATTTTAAGTTTTCTATTTGGGATAATTCAACTGTTGGTTCTGGTACAAAGCTTTGGCCATCTTCTGCTCCATCTTCTTTTGGGTCAACAGTTAGACAGGGTGTCTTTAATGTAAATATTGGTGATACTGCCGGAGGCTATCCTGATACATTGGATTACAACTTCAACACAAACAAGGACGTATATTTGCAAATTGAAGTTTCTTCAAATAACTCAACATTTGAAACTTTATCACCACGACAAAGAGTTAGTTCTGCCCCATTCGCACAAGTTGCTGGATCAGTAAGTGGTACCGGACAGTCATCATTTGGAACAACTACTCCAGTTTCGAATGCAGTTGTTACAATCGAATCTACAAGTACAAATTCAATTCCAAATTTGATTAGAGCATTTGTAGGGCAGGTTGCAAATCTTTTTGAAATTGAGAACTCATCAGGAGATAGTCTATTTTCCATAAACAATAACGGCGGGGTTTTTGCATCATCAACTTTACAAGTTACAGGTGACTCTAATTTTTATGGAAACTTAATTGCTAATGTTTTAAATGTTACTGGAACATCTAGTTCAACATTTGCAGGTGGAATAGAAACAAGTGCTGGTCTTGATTTAAACAATGGATTTATATTTGGTGCTGGGTTGCAGAATTGTAATGGTGCTGGAGACAAATTAATTTGGAATAGTGGGACTGGTAAATTTGGTTGTGGTACTGATGCTGGAGGTGCAGGTTCTGGCATATCTTCTATATTGGCAGAATTTTCTCCAGCCCAAACTGGAGGGACTCAGACTTTAGCCACAACCTCCGACACTAACATCGGCCTTACCATCACATCAAACCTAGACACTCACACTTTCACTC
>JAZKJH010000003.1:4285-225055 GCA_040384485.1 Patescibacteria group bacterium | reverse complement strand
CCAAAAGAACGTGTTCTCTTGTTTGTGGCATAACTCCGTCTGTCGCTGCAACCACTAGGATAGCACCATCCATTTGAGCTGCACCAGTAATCATGTTTTTGATGTAGTCGGCGTGTCCAGGAGCATCTACGTGTGCGTAGTGTCTTGCTGGAGTCCAGTACTCACTGTGAGAAAGAGAGATGGTAATACCTCTCGCTTTTTCCTCAGGAGCCTTGTCGATATCGTCGATACCTTTTGTTACTGCACCATACTCACCTCCTTGTCTTGCAAGAACGTTAAGAATAGCTGCTGTTAATGTTGTTTTACCGTGGTCAACGTGTCCGATAGTACCAACGTTGATGTGAGGTTTTGATCTATCAAAATCTGCCATAAAATTTTTGTGATTAATGTCACTTAATGTGACTTAAAATTAATAATTCTAATAAAATTTTTTGCCATTTTGGAAATTCCAAAAACTTAGAATTCGAGAACACCTAAATTTTGGGAACTTCAGCAAAAATAAATCCTCGTGCAATGCACGATGAATAACATATTAGACAAAAATACCCGAATAGTCAAGAAGTGAATATCGGGTATTTTTCTAATTAAAATATGTATTATATCTATATAACAGGAAGGAGTATTTCTCGCTTTAAGTTTTGTTTTTCGTCACTAACTAGGTTGTCAAAAGTGGGTATTTTGGACTTTAGAAAAGAGAGTACATCCTCTGGGGTGGTAGTGTCTTCGTCTAAAACTAGGTCAAACTCCACTTGTTCCTTTTCAGAAAGAATATCTAGAGCTCGGACAAGAATAGCTTGATACAACATACGACCAAGTCTCTCAACTACATCAAGTTGTTTTTCTTCTGGAAGAGCACCTAGTCCCCACTCATTTATTATGTCCTTTGATAATGTGTTAGTCATTATTTTCTTATCTCTAATTATATACAAGATAAATCTTTATCCTACATAGTTATGCACAAATTATTTTTTAGGAATTATACTTGGATTATTTGAAAGAGTTTTTATCATATCTTTTGATGCCTTGAAGGCTCTTTCGTACACTGTATCAGCAAACCAAAATCCACTCTTTACACCTGGTGTCTCGACTAGCTTCATGCTATTTTGTCCTGGAACAACATAACCTTTTGCTATTTCTTTACCGTTAAGCAGAAGTTGAGACGCCCCTGTTGATGGGTTTCTTACAACATCTATTCTACCTCCTTCAAAAGGCTGCCCTGCCACTATATTCATATCTGAAGTTATATTTTTACTGAAGTTTTCAGCAAATGCTTTTCGAACATCTGCATATTGAGGTCCCTCCTGGAAGTTATCGTTTAATGCACGTATTTTCACACCCTCTCCTGTCATGGATACATGAGTAAATTCATCCTCCCATACTGCCAACTTTTCAGCCTGCTCTATTGCTTCCGGTGTCACTATTTCTGGTTGTTCTGGAACCACTACTGTTTCAAGTTCTGGTGGTACTTTAGAGAAATCTGCACCTTCTCTGAAGTTTGCTCCTGTTTGTTGTTCCAAGGTTGGATTTAATTCTTCCCCAACTCCAAACTTAGTATCCTCAGCAATAAAATTACCTCTTGCAGTATTCAATGTCTGTTCCTCTATGGTTGGAGAGGTTTCAGGAACAGAAACATTTGGTTTAAACATCTTACCGTCAAATTTATTTATTTCTCCTGTTTCTGCATTCAAAATCACTTGAGTTTTTCCACCATGCTCATATACAAGGTTTCCTTTTGCATCTACTGCTAGAACCTCACCTTTTAGACCCATACCACTTGCTCCAGTTTTTGCATCAAAGAAACCGAAATCTTTTGCCAATTGCATAGATGGTTTTTCATAGAAATTCTCTCTCAAGTTTTCCGGCATCGCCTCAACTGAACCGTATTTTCCAAGCATCTCTGCTTTTATTTTGTGAATGTCATCCAAAAATCCTTTTGATGAAAGTTCAACTTTCATGTCCTTTGCAACATCCACCACTTCAGGTGTAGCTGGTGGCGGTTTTACAACTGTCTCAGGAGCTTTAGGTGCTTCTGGAGTTTGAACCTGGTTTGAATTCCCAGTCATTGCTTTGTAACCACTAGAAACACCAGAACTTGCAAGATCTTCTAAAATACCTGCCCCAGCTCCTGCACCCACCATAAACATTGCTTTCTTAATTTTTTGGTTCTTTATTCTTTTTGCTTCTTCCGCCTTAAACTCTGCATATCTTTTTTCTCTTTCTTCAAAAGTACCTGTGGTTTCATCTAGATAAGCCTCTTTTGCCTCAAGCTCTAATTCATCATTAATTTTATTATAACTACTCTCCTTCCAACTACCCACCTTGCGAGCTGCTGCGGCCCCCACCACTCCTCTAACTAGTTTTTTGCCGGCATAACCAGCTCCAAGTATCAACCCCCCCGTAAACGCGACTCCTGTACCTATAAGAATAGGTGCAATAGAAAGTCTGACTGCCATAGGAACTTTAGCCCATATCGCCGCTGCCTTCCCAACCTTTTCTTTCATTTTCCTCAAAGTTTCATTCTCAGCTGGTGACAGTTCAGATTTTTTTGCTTGCAAGCTTTCCCACTCGCCTTCTGCTTGATCCATCAATCTATGAATTCTCGCCACATTGCTTAACTGTTCAGGAGTTAGTTTGGAAGCAGAATCAAATCTCTCTTTTTCCTCAGGTGTAACCGCGAGAGCAGCCAAAGCTTTTGCTTTCTTTTCTTTTGATGACATGTATGCTTTTTCGGCATCGATTAACTCTTGAGGTTTCTCCACTTCAGGCATTTGTCTTCCTTCCTTCCCTAAGCTCAAAATTAATTTCCCATATTTCCTCTTTCTTTCCGCAAGAGCAGCATTCCATGCAACTGTTTGTGCTGCATAATCTGATCTAGCTTGTTCCAGCTCGCCATTTATTTGCTCTATTGTTTCTACCGGAGCGGCGTCCACAACTGTGTCTGGTGTTGTTGGTACAATTGGAGCTACGTCAGGAGTTGTCATTGGGGCCATGAATGCCGGAAGGTCTTCTTCGGGTTCGGCATCTGGAGCAACTGCAGCTGCTGGGGCTGGAATATCTACTATATTAGCGACCGGTTCCTCACTCTCTGCTTTTTTTCTTGCCAAAATAGCTTCTATTTCTGCACTCTTTGCTTGATATATCGCTTCTTCTCTATCAGTGGCTTTTCCACCTTTTGCGATTTTGTCTGCTATATTTTCTAAAATGCTGTCATTTATTTGACCTGTGATAACAAACTTTTCAAATTCATCTTCACCTATATAATCATCAGCTTTTACCGATACTTCCTGACCAAGATCTGTAGCTCGTAATTCTTTTAGAAGAGCGTTTTTTGTAATAGATTTGCTCTCAAAAGCAGTGAAGAGTTCTGTTACCTTCTGTTTTACAGAAGGTGTACGGATTTTATCAGCTGTTGTTTTTACATTCTTTACTCCGTTTTGAACAATATTATCTATAATTAATTCAGTTAAAATTTTATCGTGAGCAACATCGTCATCAATCGAATCTACCAAATTCCAAAACTCTTTAGCTTTGCCTGTCTCAGCGTACTCTGCAACTAAATCCATAAATCTATCAGGATTTTCATTCGCTGCAGATATCAATTTTTCTGCTTCATTCTTTAATGGATCAGGGGCTTTTTCTGAATCTTCTTCAACCTTGTCACTCACGGCCGCAAGTTTTTCCAACCGTGTTTTAGCAATTTGTGCTATAGCACTTATTTTATATTGAGGGACACGAAATTCTTCGGCCATAGTGTTGGCATCTTCAAAATCAGTCTCTGTAAGATCTTCATTGCTCATTGTATGTTGAATGAGAGCACTCACAACTCTTGTATGCACATCAAGGTCGGCGATACTATTTACTTTTTCCCAAAAATTATCTTGTCTCCCTTCGTTACTTTCCTTGATAGCAAGTGCTACCAATGCTTCGTCCGAAAGCTTGATTGCATCTTCAATATCCTTTGTTGTGATAGTTATAATGGCTTCTGGCGAAGTAGCGTCTTCCACAGCCTGTGGAGTGGGAACTGCAGGCTCAATTGGAGCTTGTGGGGTCATATCAGCTACTGGAGCAACCTCAGGAAGTTCTGGTTCTTTAGTGGGAGTCACAGCTTCATCAGTTTTGATATCTAAAACCGGGTCAGATTTAGATTTGTCGACTCCCAACATCTTTTCAATTTTTTCTACCTCTTCAGGTGAGAGCGCCCCAGACAATTCTCTTTTTCTTACTGCTTGTAATGCATCTTCTAAGGTGTGAGAACTTGATATATAAAATTCTAAGGTGCCCAGTGGTTTTCCTTGTTTTATAAGTTCACTAATGTAAGTCATAACCTCCTTTGGAGTTTGAAAAGATTCTCTTGCTTCCTCTATATTTTTTACATGATCAACTTCTGGATTGTCTTCAATAAGTATTTCGGTTGGTTTATTAGGAATCTCCGCAAAGTCATGAATTCCGGTTCCAGAAGTTTCGGATGGATTCACGCTCTTCGTCTCTCCCAACGTAACCACCTTTCTAAAAATATTTTTATATTCTTCACTTGTAACAACTCCGGTTTCGAGGGCTTCATCCAGCAAGACTATCGCATCATTTTCAGATTCGGATAAGTTTAAATTTTTATACAGATCTCTTATATTTTGCTGGCCCGGTGTCCCACTTCTTTTTGCTGCCATTGCATCTAGTTCACCGAGTAAGCGAGGAGATACTTTAAAAACCCCTGGAGTAGAAGATTCGACTGTTGTTGTTGTGTCATCAAGACTAGAGCTTGTTGCAGCAGGTTCATCAGTAAACATATCTGCCGCATTCAATGATCGTGAGCCGTGCATTTCCCTTTCCAACTCTGCTACAAAATCAGTTCCTGACTCTGTTTGCCGATTTAATACATCCATATTCTCAATAGAACTTTTCTCTTGTGGTATAAAATTAGAACCTTGAATTTTTTCCGCCATATAAACATTATTATATATTTGTTTCAACCGACAGGCAACAAAAAGTCCCACTGTACAGTGGGACTTTTTGTTTTCTATTACCGAACTTTGAAATTATTTCCTGTTTTCTACGATTGTTTTCTCCACATTCGGTGGTACTACCTCATAGTGTGAAAATTCCATCATAACTGATCCTCTTCCCTGCGTCATTGAACGGATGTCTGTTGTGTATCCAAACATTTCTGACAATGGAACCTTTGCGTTGATAACTCTTAGCATTCCTCTCTCTGTCATTCCCTCTATCTGACCTCTTTTACCTGAAAGTGAGCCTGTAACGTCTCCCATGAACTGCTCTGGCATTATTGCTTCTACTTTCATAATAGGCTCAAGAATAACTGGTCTAGCTCGCTTAGCGGCTTCTTGGAAAGCTTGTGAAGCTGCGATCTTGTACGCAATTTCAGAAGAGTCCACGTCGTGGTATGAACCGAATGTAAGTTCACAAGATACGTTTACCATTTTAAATCCTGCAACAATACCTCTATCCATAGCTTCGTATACCCCTTTCTCTACTGCAGGAATGAACTCTTGTGGAATAACACCTCCTTTAATAGAGTCGATGAATTCAAAATCTTCGTATCGTTTAACATTCTTAGGAATTTTGGCACCTTCCTCAATCTTCTCCATTGGTTTCAAAGTCAATTTAACGTGACCGTATTGACCCTTACCTCCAGTTTGTTTGATGTATTTGTGTTCTGCTTCAGCTGATCCAAGAATAGTCTCTCTGTATGCCACTTGTGGTTTACCTACATTTACTTCCACATTGAACTCTCTCTTCATACGATCAACCATTATCTCAAGGTGTAGCTCACCCATTCCAGATACAATAGTCTCACCAGTTTCTGTGTTTGATGAAATAATAAATGTTGGATCTTCGTCAGAAAGTTTTTTCAAAGCCATACCCATTTTCTCTTGGTCTGCTTTTGTTTTTGGCTCTATTCGAAGTGACACCACTGGAGCTACGAACTTGATAGGGTCAAGAATGATAGGGTTGTTCTCATCACAAAGAGTGTGAGATGTTTTTGCAGATTTCAAACCTACCGCTGCTGCGATCTCTCCTGCGAAAACTTTTTTCACCTCCTCTCTCTTGTCTGCTTGTAGTCGAACGATACGTCCTAGTCTTTCTTTTTCACCTGTTGTGGCGTTGTAGATATATGTTCCAGCTTCGATAGTTCCAGAGTAAACTCGGAAGAAAGTCAGCTGACCTACGAATGGGTCGTTCTGAAGTTTGAAAGCAAGAGCAGCAAATGGTTCTGTGTCTGATGCATTTCTGTATATTTCCTCGTTTGTGTCTGGATGAACTCCGTGAACAGGAGGAATGTCTAGTGGAGATGGAAGATAGTCAACCACACCGTCTAGAATTAACTGCACTCCTTTGTTTTTCAAAGCAGAGCCAGCATATACTGGGATGATTTTAACAGCCAAGGTAGCTTTTCTAAGAGTTGCTTTTAGTTCCTCAAAAGATGGCTCTTTTCCTTCTAGGTAACCGGCCATTAAAACATCATCTTGTTCAACTATTTTCTCTATAAGCTCTGCTCTATATTTGTTTGCTTCCTCTAGGTATTCTGCTGGGATATCTTTTTCGATAATATCCATTCCCATGTTTCCTTCAAAGTAGAAAGCTTTCATCTTCATCAAGTCTATAACTCCTTCGAAGTTTTCTTCTAGACCAATTGGGATTTGTAGTCTAACTGCATTTTTTGTAAGTCTATCTAAAATAGATGCGTATGAACGCTCAAAAGATGCTCCAGTTCTATCTAGTTTGTTTATGAAACAGATTCTAGGTACGTTTCCATCGTCAGCATATCTCCAGTTTGTTTCTGACTGTGGCTCTACTCCTGCCACTCCGTCAAACACCACCACCGCACCGTCCAAAACTCGAAGAGATCTCTTTACTTCAGCAGTAAAGTCGATGTGTCCAGGAGTGTCGATAACGTTGAAACGGTATTCTGGCTTACTTCCTTTTGGTCTGTAGGTAGGATTCCAGAAACAAGTGATAGCAGCTGCGGTAATAGTGATACCTCGCTCTCTCTCCTGTTCCATCCAGTCTGTTGTTGTCTCACCATCATGCACCTCACCTATTTTGTGGGTCATACCTGTGTAGAACAAAACACGCTCTGATGTGGTTGTTTTACCTGCGTCAATGTGGGCAATAATACCGAAGTTTCGTACCTTATCTAGTGAATAATCTCTGTTCATAAAATATTAATGATTGATAAATTTTTAATTAAACTAAACTAAAAAAGCTCTGGAGCTTTGTTGACAAAACTATATACTAAAACGCCTTTTTGGGCAACGTAGCCAATGCAGTATAAGATTAGGGGTATACCTTAGTAATTAAGGTTGATTTTACTTAAAATTATTTAGTCCCTCAGTTTAGATAAATCCTCGATTATTTGTTGTAATTCTACCAAAGTCTCCTCTTCTATATCTACAGGCAGATTCACAACCTCACCCACTATTCCATTTCGCTGTTGTTCTGTTAGCTTCAATGAGATTTGCATTAGTATAGGTTTTATCACAACCGGAACGATGTGTGCGATAAATCCAACGATCTTGAGTTCTTCCAACACCCCTAGCATATAATTCTCACTGTTTGTGGAGACTGGATCTAAGTTAGAAAAAAGTTCGTCATTTTCTAAAGCATCATGTCTTATTCTCGGGAATCCAATACTTAAGTTGCTTACCAACTCACGCAACAAAACCGATTCTTCCAAGCCTACAGAACTAGTTAATTCACAAGATATAATTGGATTCAGCGAAATAAAAGCTATAGTTTTCATTTCGCTATTAAATACTGATATTATTTTTCCTTTATTCATATTTTTTATTTTTCACCCCTATATATTTTTTTCGCATTCTCATTGTCTTTTAGTAGTTGTTGATGCCTAGCCTTGGCGTTACGGATAGCGCGCTCCATATCATCTTTGTGCCATATTTTAGCTTCTTCCATAAGGATATCTTCGGAAGGAACAGGGCTCTTTGCTATCTCAAACGCCCTACGAATTTCCTCAACAGTTTCTGCCAGGCTACGAACTTGTGACTTGGCCTCAACAATTAATTCTTCCAAACTTTTTACCTCTATGACTTTTGGAACTATTTCACCTATCAGACCTCTACGTATGTTAAGTGCTTCTACCCTATCAAAATCAGGATCAATTTTTTCTATCAAGCTTCGAATTATTTCCTTATCAGCTTCTGGTAACAAGTGATAGTCCGGAGAAAGATACACTGAACCTATTTCAGCAAAGTATTCACTCACCTTAACTCTCAACTCTGTTTTTTTGTCCTCATTATCAACTTTCTCCACATACCCTGATTTAAATCTATCTGTAGACCTAACACGTTCAATCAGTTTTTCATACAACTCAATCCTTTCATCTACAGTAAGAAGAAAGTTTGAATCAGCATCCTGCAAGTGAAAAACTTCATGAGGTATCAAGTGGTGTACTATCCAATGCTTACTACTCTCCTTTGCTCCTTTTAAAATCGTAATCGATTTCCTATAGTCTGAGGCGTTACCGGCTTGTTTTGATGAGGTAGCTAGATTTCTTCCATAAACTGAGGGCATCGGCAAATCAACATCTTTATATTTTATGGAACGAATATTGCGAAGAAACCCTTGAGGCATTGTTTTTTCCAAAATTTCTCGAACAGTTTCGTTTGAAATTTCAAAGTCCTCGAAACCTTCTATTGCAATTTCACCCATTGAATCAATTCGTTCTGGACGTTCCTCAGGAGTGGCTATGCTATTCACATCCCTGATTCTAAAATACACCCCAGTTTCTTCTTCAATTCTCCTTAATACTTCTTCCTTGCTTGGACTTGGATCATTACCGATTTCAGGAACGTGTACCTCGGGTAAATCTAAATCTTCTATATATGGATCAACAACTTTTTCCTTGGCTACACCCACTTCGATTACAAGAGCAAGGGCTGAAACCAGATTGATTGTCCGGCTGTGCTTGCCAGCAAAAGACGCAAGTCTTTGTAAAATACCTGTCTTAATTTGCTCTGGGGTAGGATCTGGATATTCTTCGAATTCCACACCAGAAACTGGTTCTTCGCCTTCACCAACTTCTTCAATATCTAATTTGAATCCTTCGGACATAATTTTGTTTATGTTAATACTACACTTACTTAATTAATTCACAAAATAAGAAAAACCCATGGATACTGGCGTAACCATGGGTTCAAACCTATTAAACATTTGCTGGTCTAGGACGGAGCCAACCCTCGTACGCTTCGAGTGGAGTTGCATTTTCTGGCATACCAACCACGGGGGTAATGGACTTGAGTCTCCCAATACCTTCGTGAGCATTGGTTTCAATACCCTCGTAACGTTCGGCAATCGCTCTTGCTTTTGACTCCGACTTTGCAGTGATAACAATCCTCATGTCCGGAATGTCATCCCCTGTCACAATCTCGAGCCCCGGCTGACTGTTGTCCACCCAATGTGCAAAAACTGCGAGAAACTTCATGCGTACCTCCTTTGAATAAGATATCACCTATTTAAAATTAAACAAATTAAAACTTTGTTTTAAGATTTAAAAAACCACCCGGTACCTGTTTAGGCACCGGGCGGGCATATGAACTAATCTAGCCGTACATCTCGTCTAACTTATCGAGACACTTTTTGGCTAGTATGTGGTCGTTATTTGTATCACCATCACGCATTGGGAGAGACCGATGCTTCACAATACACTGAAGCACATTGCGTGCAAGAGCAAGAAAAGTTGGATTGAGATGAATAACATCTCTCTCCTCACTCAAACCTGCAGCAATTACGACCGCGCTGTACTCCGACAATGGATACCAGCGGTATGGTTTGTCAAAGACTGGAATCTCCACTTCCGACATTCCTTCTTCCATGTCTGGATCGTACTGGACAAAACCGTTAGGATGCCAGTCACCACCGCCACCGATCACACAAAAAATGTGATTGGCTGCGCTCATGACAGCATCCTCGCCTCTATACAGGGTGGGCCATTTTGCAAGTTTGTGCGCAATTACCTGACCCGCAGTGAAATTGACCTGAGCGATTTCTCCCAGATAATCCTTCACAGGGTCCGGTTCCCGAACCCAAGTGACAGTAGTGAAGACAAAGGTTTTGAATTCATCCTTCGATGTACGTAAGTTGTGTGAGAACTTGTATACACCTGGACGAACCTTTAGCCGACTCACCCGACTTCTCTCCTCGCCGCCCCTGCGCATGAACTCGTCTGCATCAACAAACGAATACCACCACAAGTCGGTGACGATTTGGTCCATCCTTTCACCCAAAGGCTCGTCAATTGGCTCATACGTTACGTCATCCGTTGCAACACCGACAATGGAAAAAGCGGTGTCGCTCGTCTGATAAACATCAGGGCAGCTGTTACCAACATAGCCCTGGGCACAGCCGATTTTGGCCATAACCTGTGAGTGCTTGATGGTGCCGAGCCTGGTGTTGATATCAAAACTACCAACGATGTCAAAGAGTGGTCGCAGGTCATCTGTGTAGATCATGACCCCAGAAGGCACATTGAGTTCAAACTCAATTGGACCTTCTGGCGGACACAAGCACGAACCAGATGCTCGCATCACGAGTCCGTCTGTTTCAAGACCAACATACACTCCGCACTCATGACACTTCGCCTCGGACATTCGCCCGAGATTCATAAATTCCGTCATGGGAGTATCAGTTTTGATTGCCTGCATAAGTGCAGACAATTTCTCAGATCCCAGAGGGTATATACGGTACTTAAGGAGCTCTTTCATATCCTCAAAAGAAGATCCGAATTTGTGGCCTCGTGAATCGAGCGACAGCAACATTGCTTGGAAGTTTGGATGACTATCCACTTCCCCAGCAAGTTCCACGCTATGAAGATCTATGTCAAATGTGTCCAGGGACATACCCTACCTCCTGTAATTAGTTTCCTTACTAATTATAGCAGATATTTATAGTATTGTCAAACTTCTCTGATGAATATTTTGCGCCTCAGTATATGTGTTATTTATTAGATATTTGGCCTGGTTTGGTTGTAAAAAAGCCCCGAAGGGCCTTTTAAAATACCTACCCGGAAGAAAAATGATTGAAATTATTTTTCTTACCGACCATGCGCCGTTTGATTTATTTTTCATAGCAAAAAATAAATGACCGGGCGTCATATACACCTGTATAAAAACTTAAAATTGACCAGAAAGTTCTTTTAATTTATTGAGACTTTCTACTGTATCGTCTAAAAGCAAAACTGATGGTAACAAAAATACTTCTTTATTTTTAAGCACTACAAGGATGGCTGACCCTCCACTGTTATTTGTCATAGCTCCTCCAAACTCTGAATAAACTGACTTAAATAAGCTAATTCGTGTATTTGAAATGTTATAAGATTTTAAAGGCATTCCCGACCAAGCATAGGGTACTGCCCTGGTTTTCTTTATAGTCGCGATATCTTTAAAATAAATATCAGTAACAACCTTACTAGGAAATCCTATCTGTAAAGATAATCTATCTGGGTAAACATAATATTTTCTACTTCTAATGCTACAGATGGGTATCAATGCAAAGATGAACAGCATCCAAGACACACCAATAATCCAGTAGTTTAAATCGTATAAATAAAAACCAATCGTTGTGAACCCTAAGTACAACAAACACCATGATAATAAAAAATTCGTGCCTCGAATATTATTATCTGGTATCCGTGATGGACTCTCCGGACTCACATGCTCCAAATTCATAGGTTTTCCATTTGGTTCAAAATAAAGTCGCGCCACACCGAAGCCAAGCATAAGAGAACCTATGAGCAGTAACGCCACAACAAACAGATCAAAAAATTCAACCTTACTTATATGCATACCGACAGCAATTACTATTAAAATCAATCCTGTCCAAACCAAGCCCTTGTCTGACAACTTTCTAGATAAAATACTTTTTGTTTCCATACTGAAGATTAAGGTTATTAGGTAATTGTACACCAAGCTTTTATAAAAAAATACTATTATCTTCTTACCCTTCTCAACCAAACAAGTAGACCGCGTGCGACACATGTAAAATATGAACTAGCCCTTTTAGTGTTCTCGATTTCAACATTATGATAAAATTTAGAGCATGAGCAAAATAAAAAAAGTATTACTTATGCTTCTAGTATTGGCGGTTCTAAGTGTCGGATGGTTTTATCTACAAAATAAAAAAGTTGGTCAGATTGTCATGACAAGGGAGCCCCTTGGCCTTTCGGTGACTATCCCGGAAGGGGCAACGTACAATGTATCTGGACCCAGAGGTATCCCAGGTGAGGAGGATAGTGATTGGTCATTGTCTATTTCGACCGGGGAAGGTTTATTTGTTGGCATGTGTAGTGGTTGCGATAACATAGTCATAGAAGAGTGCCAAACTAAACTTGACCCTTATGATAATTGTCAGCAAGAGTACGTAACTATAGGAGGAGAAGAATTCACACTTCTTAAGCCTAAAGATAACTCGAATAAAATTATTCTAGCTATGGGAGATATTATCGTAGATGGCTCAGGCATAAGAATACACATAGGAGCAGAAGATGATAGAGCTTTTACCTCCGAAGATATGCGAGTTCTAACTAATATTATAGAAAGCGTAAAAGAAATCTAAACAAGTTTTGCTCCTATTAGATATTCAGAAGTTTTCATAATTTGAGGCAAGGTCGCGCAAAAAATAAAATCCCAGATCGGAGGTGTACATAAGTACATTGACGAGCTGAGATTTTATTTTTGGTGATGAGATTGGCCAAATTTGGAAACTTACATGGTAAAAGAAGAACTCCCTTTCGGGAGTTCTTCTTTTACCATGCGAAGTGTGCGAATGCCTTGTTAGCTTCAGCCATCTTATGCGTATCCTCTCTCTTCTTCACTGCCTTACCTTCGTTTTTAGCTGCTAGGATGATCTCATCTGCTAGTCTTTCTGCCATAGGAGCTCCTTTTCCATCTCGAGCTGAATCAATGATCCATTTCATAGATAGGAAAACTCTTCTTTCTGGTCTTACCTCTCGTGGAATCTGGTAGTTAGCACCTCCAACTCTTCTTGAACGAACTTCTGTTAGAGGTCCAGCATTTTTCAAAGCTGTTTCAAAAACTTCCATAGGGTCTTCTACTTTTGACTTCTCTTTTACGATATCCAAAGACTCATACACAATTTTTCGTGCAGTTTCTTTTTGTCCTCGTAGCATTACGTAGTTGATAAATTTAGCAACTTTTTCTGAGTTGAATACACTATCTACTCCTGCTTGGTTTCTGTTTGTTACCTTTCTTCGCATTTTGTTTGATTAATTAATTCGTACTTTCAATTATTTTTTCTTAGCTTGTTTTGCACCGTATCTACTTCGTCCTTTCATTCTCTTCTCTACTCCTCCTGCATCAAGTTTTCCTCTAACAACTGTGTATCTAACACCAACATCCTTCACTTTTCCACCTCTAAGCAATACCACTGAGTGCTCTTGTAGGTTGTGACCCATACCTGGGATGTATGCTGTAACTTCCATTCCGTTTGTAAGTCTTACTCTCGCGATCTTTCGGATGGCTGAGTTAGGTTTCTTTGGAGTCTTTGTTGTTACTTTTGTACATACCCCTCTTTTAAATGGAGATGAGAAAAATACTGGTCTGTTTGTAATAGTATTGAAACCACGAGTAAGAGCTACGGCCTTTGACTTTGGTCGTGCTTTTGATCTTTTTCTTTTAACTAATTGATTGATTGTTGACATAATTACTTTTATACAAGTTTCAGTACTTTAATATATCTCGAGCAGAATTGCAAGCATTTAACCCATTAACCCAGTTATGAGAGTGAACTCCCGCATCACTACGGGTAAAATAAACTTCCAAAGGAAGAAAACGAAGAAAATAAGTATAAAAAGACCATTTTGCTCCATAGACTCTCTTATGCTCTGAAAACGATATGGTAATACTGAAAATAGAATCTTAGACCCATCGAGTGGAGGAATAGGAACAAGGTTAAATGTTGCCAATACTAGGTTTATTAGCACTATCATAGCTGAAATTTGCAGAAACTCTGGTCCAAACCCAGAAGCCACCCCAAACCTAATCATAAGTCCGAATACCAGTGCTATACATATATTAGACAGTGGTCCCGCAAAAGCCACCCTTGCTTCTCCCCATTTTTGGTCTCTTAGGTTATAAGGGTTATATGGAACAGGTTTTGCCCAGCCCAAAATGAATCCTCCCATAAAATATGACAGTGCAGGCAAAATAAAAGACCCAAACCACTCCAGGTGCTTTATTGGGTTTAGAGTCAGTCTTCCTTGGAACTTGGCCGTATTATCCCCTAGCTTATAGGCCGCATAGCCATGGGCTACTTCATGCACAACTACCGAGAAAATCAGTATTAAAATTGAAAATATAAAATCTATTTGCATAATTATCATTTTATGATAGCATAACTCCCATGGCAAAAGTATGTGCAATCACCAATAAAAGCTCTATGATGACTGGCGGGTATTCTAACAGAACTCGTGCTACTCAGTTCAACCCGACAGGAATGAAGAGAAAATACGCAAACCTACAAAGAAAGAAGGTATATATTCCTGAACTTAAAAAATCAATGACTCTTACTCTATCTGCGAGAGGAATCAAGACTATTCAGAAAAATGGAGCTTATGCTACACTCAAGAAAGCTAAGTTGATCTAAACTAATATAAATTTTAAACAGAAAAGAAAATGACCAGCTCCGAAAGGAACTGGTCGTTTTTTTATACTCAATCCTGGAGATCTTCCCCAAAAAGAGTGGGCTTTTCTGGAGCCAACACAACTCTTTCGAGTGGCATGCACTCCGGGCTGATCGTTTCGTGATAATGCTTTGCCTTCACGTGGGCATCCGAAAGATTCACTGCTTTAAATGAAGCTTCGAAATCACACGTCTCAGTCCCACAACTTGCCTTAAATCTCAACATATAAAGCCTCCTATTTACACAGTAACAAAGCAAAACCACAGTGTCAAAAAACCTTTGACAACCCCATAAACAGGAGTAGCATTATATATAGGAAAGGGGGGCTCTCATGAAACTTCGACTCTGCATCCAGATCATGAAGAACATCCTCTGGCTGTTCTCTTGGGATTTTATCAAGGGGGCCTTCCATAAAGACTTCCCTGTAAAAACCATGGTCCTTCTGGTACTGTTCGTGTCTCTGGCTGACATCCTACGAATGGTATTGAATGTCCCACCTGATGAGGCGGCTTAGGCCGCCTTATTTTTGGACAAAATTCTCCCCATCTGATTCAAATACTATTCTCCCTAAATCATAGGTGCCTAACGTCTCAACTTTATATCTATTTAGAGTATCTACCACTTCCTTGTGGGGATGTCCATAACTATTATCCTTACCTGCAGAAATTATTGCCCACTCTGGCGTTATTGCCTTTACATATTCCTCCCCACTGCTTGTGCGAGAACCATGGTGCCCTGTTTTCAAAATATCACTGTCCAGATTTACTCCATCTAGACTTAACAAATAGCTTTCTATTTTAGCAGTTGAGTCGCCCTGCAACATTACACTTGTTTTTCCGTACACGAGTCGCATCACCAAGGATCCATCGTTGGAAGAAAGTCCGGGAACATCCCTGTCGGGAAAAAGAATTTGAATATACGCTCCCCCACCCAGATCAATTACTTGTCCACGCACACCAACGATTGTAGGAATTTTTTTGCTATCTATTTTTTCTTCCAGTTGTTTGTATAACTCATTGTCTTGATCAGTAGCAGATTTTACCAAAACGTCAGTTGTGTATTTATCAAGAAAAGAAAAGAATCCTTCGTAGTGGTCTCTGTCTGGGTTAGTTATTATTATCATATCCACATGGCGGTCATACCAAGGCAGTACAGCCGAAAGTTCTCTTGATAGAAAATTGTTGGGTCCGCCATCAATCACAATCTGAACTCCTGTTGGCGATTCTATAAACAGCGCATCACCTTGCCCGACATCCAATGCTACAAAAGTAAGTACGCCTTCATGCGTACTCAAAACTCTCACCCACAACATTATAGAAACAACAGCTAAGAGGAATAAAACATACCATTTCCAAAAAATCCGCACGTGAGAAAACCTAGGATTCATATGTTAATATTATACATACATTATCAGCTAATTCGTATATATACTTTATGATGAAATTCGAAGAAAAAAAATTTGAGATTGGTGAGTTAAAAGGAATAAGCGCAAAAAACATTGAGGAACATTTGAAACTTTATGCTGGATATGTAAAAAATGCTAACTCTGTTTTAGAAAAAATTCCGGAATATAATGGCTATGCAACTGAAGACGCTTTTGCTCCGTATGTAGTAAGCGAGCTTTATCGAAGATTCTCTTTCGAGTACAGTGGCATGAGAAACCACGAAGTTTATTTTGATTCATTATCAGGTGGAGCAAATGAATTGGACTCTGAGAGCGAGCTAGCAAAATCGATAGCATACTTGTGGGGTTCATATGAATCATGGCTGACACAATTTAAGGCTCTTGCTATGACTCGAGGCGTTGGTTGGGCGATGCTTTATTTGGACAGAAAAGAACACAGGCTTTTGATGAGCTGGGTTGATGAACAACATTTGGGACAGCTGCAAGATTGCACATTAGTTCTGGCGCTCGACATGTGGGAACACTCTTTTGTTGCAGACTACCAACCGAGTGGAAAGAAACAATACATCGAGGACTTCTTTACAAATCTGAATTGGAAAAAAATAGAAGCAAACTTTAACAACTCAAAAATATAGTTAAGTATAAAAACTCTAGCACCGCTAGAGTTTTTTCTTTTTCAAAATATACAACCACAGGAAAATAATTGCATAGACAACAAAAAGAAAAATTGGAGAAAAAGCAGGTAGTGAAACTGCTGCAAAAGGAATGTCAGCACCTACCTCGATAACTTTTAGTTCGTACCATAAAAAAATATAAGTAAAAATTCCTGGAATGAAAGCTAGATAAAAAGAGACAAGTCCAAAGAGTCCGGTCACAAAACCTAAGAGCATAGCGAACGGTATTGTTACAAGAACTAAAATATTTACAGGGAGTGAAACTACAGAAAATAATCCGGTACTGTACAGAAGTAGCGGTAACACTGTTACCTGTGTGGAGAGAGTTGTTGAAACTATTTCTCGCAAACCAAACCTCTCTGGAACCTTTGTGAGATATGGCAATAACACTGGTGAAACAAACACCAGCCCGATTGTGGCAAGCACAGACAGCTGGAAAGACGGATCGAACACAAGGAGAAGCGGGTTCGGAAACAACATCACAAAGATTGTGAAACCCAATATCTTGGCCGCGTTGTAGTCTCGGTTGGAGTGTTTCGCAAACAAAGCAACTAACACCATTATCGACGCACGCCAGACAGAAGCTCCTCCACCAGACAACAATGCGAACAAAAATATTCCCACCGCTCCGAACCCAAACGACAAATGTTTTGGTAAAAATTTAAAAACTTCAACTATACTATTTGCCACAAGTGCGATGTTGTAACCAGAAAGTACCACGATATGCGACACTCCAGTTTTTTGAAAATCATCCAAAAGTTCTTTACCCAAACTTTGCTTTGAGCCAAGCAATAGCCCACCCAGTAAACTGGATTCTGGTTCAGGTAAAGTATTTTTTATGGAACTTACAAAATAACTTTTTATTGCAAACAATTTTTCTTTGACAGGATTTCCATGTCCACTTTCTAAAAACTTTATGGTTGTAAAACGACTCGTTAGCCAAACCCCTCTCACTCTCAAATAGTTTACATAATCAAAAACTCGTCCGTCGTTTTCTATTTCACTTGGTTCAGAAAGCGTAACCACCATCTCAACTTTGTCACCATAACTGAACTTTGGATACGTAGGCACACTCACCAAAATTTTTTCATCTATTTTTTGAATTATGTTGGGACCTAAAACCTCAATAATTCGAACATGATACCGTGTACTAGATTCCCTAACATCTGGTTCTGAAACAACTACTCCGACCACAGAAATTTTTTGCCCAACATAAGAAGCGAGTTCTGACTCTTGATTCAAATTAGAAAAATTCATTCTAAGCAAACCAAGTGATATTCCTAACAAACATATTGCAATATACAAAAAAACTTTCTTCTGAGATTCTTGAAGAAAGTTTTTGTAAAAAAAGAAAATTAAAAATAGAAAAAAGAATACTGAGCATAAGGTAATTAAGTAGGTAGTCAATGACCCTACAAACAACCCGAGAATAAATCCACTAAATAATGAAACCACCATGGCAGATATTTAATAAATTTTCCCTAGTTCTGTATTCATTCGTAGTCATTCGTAGGTTTTAGTATCTTACCCATTCGTATATTTACCTTGTAAACTCGTTTATTATTTCTTCTTCGTTTTCTGGAGAAAAAGATTTTTTAAACTTTGCACCACTTGTACCGTTCACTCTTTTTTTACACTCTTCCCAAGTTCTGTGAACTTGAATTACTCCATCAACTGAACTCACATAAGAATATCCCTTACCTTTGTTTTTTGGTTTCTGGGTTGTCGACAAACTGTTATCCACGCTCGGGTTAATATTGTAGTTTTCTTTTGGTCCATTATATAAGGATGTTGGATCGTTATCTGCAAAAGTAGTTGCGATAACATCACACCTCTCGTTGCCTGGGTTACCACTATGACCTTTTACTAGTCTCCAATCAATAATTCTTTTTGCAGTTGCGTTGTCCAACCTCTCCCACAAATCACGATTCAACACGTCATCTTTTGTACTAGTCTTCCAG
Source organism: Patescibacteria group bacterium (assembly GCA_040384485.1). Taxonomy (GTDB): domain Bacteria; phylum Patescibacteriota; class Minisyncoccia; order Phycocordibacterales; family DATDWN01; genus C7867-006. The sequence goes on along the minus strand of JAZKJH010000003.1, from coordinate 206,344 downwards.
TTATTTCTTTTCCATCCAGCAATCCATCGAGTAATACCAGAAACTATGTAAGCTGAGTCGGTGTAAACCACAATTTCTTTTTCTTTTGCAAACTCAAGTGCAGAAATAACAGCCATTAGCTCCATTCTATTGTTGGTAGTGTTAGACTCGTTACCACCAAGCTCTGTTACATTGTCATTCCCAAAAATAATAGCTCCCCACCCCCCTCTTCCAGGGTTGCCCCTAGACGAACCGTCAGTAAAAATAATCATGAAAGTATTATATCAAAATTAAAAAAAATCACCGCGTGCCCAAAGTTTGGGCACGCGGTGCGTGTAAATGACTAACTATGACTTAAGACCTGCGCGCTCTCTGTCTTTTTGGAGCATTGAGGCATAGATTTCGCCTTTAGCCAGAAGTTCAGAGGGAGTTCCCTCTTCGACTACTCGACCTTCGCCCATCACAATGACTTTGTCACATCTCTCTGCGCGAGAAACATGATGTGTGATCATGATGACCGTCACTCCGGAAAGTGCGAAGACTTGGTCGATAACCTTCTGAGCTGACTCGGCATCGAGCTTGGAATCTGGCTCATCCAGAATAAGGATAGGTGTCCCTCGATAATGAACTCGAGCCAACGCGAGGCGTTGACGTTCACCACCCGAGAAATCCCTGCCACCAAAATCAACGCCGATCTGAGACTCGTATCCATCCGGATCCGAACTCACAACTCCATCGAAGTGTGCGAACCGAGCGGACTCGGCTACCCTATCCATATCAACCGGTTCATCCAGTCGAGAAGAAGCTATCTCCTCCCCAATTTTGCGTTCCAGCACTGTGTACTCCTGCATAAGTGCAGAAACCACATTTGACCAAACATTGGGCTCAATGCTTCGTAGGTTTGTTTCGCCTACAAAGATGTTGCCTGAGGTGGGGTCGTACTGTCGCATCAAAAGATGAAGAAGGGTTGATTTGCCATTACCACTTTTCCCGAGAATCACCGTTTTACTACCGGGCTCGATAACAAAGTTCACTCCCCTGAGTACTTCGTTCTCACTCTCTGGGTAAATGAACTTGACGTCTTCGAACCGAATCCTCGGCGTGTTTTCGAAACTTGGCACCACTGGGTATTCAGTCTGGACAAGCGGTTTTAGCCCCAGGAAATCCTTCTCGATGAGAATGACTCCTTTGGCATTATTCCACTGGTTAGCAATAACTGTGACAATCGACTCCAGGTTACCCTGAAATGTCTTGGCTGCAGCAAAGATAACCGTGAAGGTTCCGATCTGCCCCGCGTGAGTAACGGTAAACAAAATCTCGTTCACCAGAATCCCGCAAAGGCCAGCAATAGCAAAGAAGTTTGTGACAATCTCCTTTTTAAGGACTGTAGACCTGATGCTGTCGTACTCATTCACCACCTCGCCGATATTGATATCAATCTTTCGACGAAGTGGCGACATCTGATTCCACATCAATGCTTGGGCAAATGCTGTGGGCCCATGATACGGTCGTTCCAAGACAGAGCGCTTTTTGTTGTGAGGGACCATTTTTTCAAACAGACCCCACCACAATGCTCCGAGTCGAAACTCTGTGAACATCATCGGCAACGAAGTCACCACCAGGATGAGTGCGTAAACGGGTTTGTACCACAAAAGTGACGCCCCGAACAAAACAAACGAAACTGAAGTTGTGAAGAGACTTAGCATCTCATCAGAAAACCAAATTCTCGTTTGCCACGATGTAGGGAGTTCTTGGATTCGTTTGGACAAATCGTCGTACTCCTTACTTTTGAATCGTGCAATATCTAGAGTTGCTCGGTGGTTGTTCAATTCTCGCTGGTTTGCGAAACGCAGAGTCTGGTTCCACTTACTTCTGTAATACCAGTTGAACCTGCTCAAGAACATCCCAAACAAGATCACTCCACTAATGAAAAGAACTGGGTATAAAATACCCCCCTCCACGAACACTTTATAAAAGCTGTCCGTGGGGCTGAACTTTCCAATGGAGTTTTGAACGCTGTTGATCATGAACCCGTTTGACTGGATTCCAAGATACATCAGTAGTGTTGTGCAAACTGCGATCACTATCCGAAACATTGTGGCGCCGCGACTGTTCCTCCAGCAAAATGCCAAAGAATACTTCGTGGCCAGAAACAACGTCATCATTGTTTCCTTCAACTCACTCAACTTTTTCATCCACTCTCCCTCTGTTAAGGGCCTCTTTTTTAAGGCCATGTAAAGAACTCGGGGAACAAAATTTCCCCTTCCAAAATCCTTTACGAAACGTAAAAAACTTTAGAAGAGGAAATATAAGGTAGTTATGCTAAATATTAGCACTTAATTTTCCCTATGTCAAGGTAAAGAAAAACAGGCATGATGGCTGGGAATATGGCCTAAAATATAGTTCTTATATAAAAAATCGGCATCCTTGTGAGATGCCGGGAAGTTGTGGGGTTGGTTTGCGGCTAATCCCCTTAGCCTACCTATGCGCCGAACTCTTCCAAGTCCGACGACTTAATCATCTACGCTTCATAGGATGTTCCTCATCGCGGCGGTGTTTGGGGACTTTTAGCCATTATGCTGGCAGTCCGCGTTATCCAAGGAAAGATTGAGCCCTGTTCTTTCCCATCAGGTCATTTGTTAATTCTTTTATAATCTTAACATATTTAAATATATTTGTCAAGCATTTAAGCTGAAAATGTGGTGTCTGTATATAAAAAATAGCCTTATAAGGCCATTTTTTACTCCACTCATTACACCATATTTTAAAAATACATAGGTGAGACCTATGTATTTTTAAAATATATCGACTATTCGCAGGCGAAGTTCTGGAAAGTTACGAAATACTGACTTTTCCATTGTTGCTACTAGGTTTATTGTGCTTACCCTCTCGAGCTTGGTTCCGTAGGAATCTAGATTTGAGAAAAAGGCCATTGCTGTTACGTCTTTTCCTTTTCCATTCTTAAATTTTAGTTCCAGATGGTTCTTTTCCTTACCAAACAACTTTACAGCGTCTATTTGGATGTTCTCAAAAATAAAAGTAGGTTTTGGATTTTCTAGCCCAAAAGGTGCAAACTTTTCTATATGACCCCACGTTTCCCAAGATACATCATCCAGTGAAAGTTTCTTGTCGACCATTATATCTTCTTCTAAACCTTCTGTTTCCATTAGCTCAAGATAGGCTTCGTTCAGTCTATCTTCTAGTGTATGAACATGCTCTTGCAATAATGAAAATCCCCCGGCTCCTTTATGTCCACCATAGTCTACAAAAACATCTTTCACTTTTTCCATAAGCTTCACAATATTAGTGTTTCCTCCCGCACGACAAGAACCTTTTATTACTCCGTCGCTCTCTCCATTTCTTCCCCAGAAAAAAGTTGGTCTTTCGTGCTCATCAGAAAAACTGTTAGCCACAAGGCCCAGCAAACTTGGTTTCCACTCTGGGTTGCCGAAAACTAAAACTTTTTTCATTGGGTCGTTTCTCGACTCTAATTTCCTTTTTACTTCCTTTATCATACTTGCCACCACACCTTTTCGCTCGTCATTCTTGTTGTTCAGGTGTTCTGCAAGCATCCCCGCTTCGACTTCGTCCACCGTAGAAAGCAGAAGAAACGCGTCCCTAGGTATTCCCATACGACTTGCGGCGTTGATACGCGGAGTTATCATAAAAGCAATATCGTCTTCGGTAGCTGTGTGTGAATTAATCTTGAGCATTGCAAAAAGTTTCTGTAAACCCACGCGAGGAGACTTCTGCAAAACCTTCATGCCGAAGTATGACAAAACCCTATTCTCCCCAATGAGAGGAACCATGTCCGACATAGTAGCTAGTCCCACCATATCAAGTAACCACTTTTCCTGTCCTTCTTTCCAATTAAAATTCTTATCATCCTTTATTTTTGAAACAAGTGCCTGAATCACTTTGAAAATAACTCCAGACCCACACAAGTTTTTGTCTGGATACTCGCAGTCTTTTTGTTTTGGATTTACTATGGCAAATGCCTTGGGAATCTTTTTCATAGGAAGATGGTGGTCAGTAATGATTACATCTATTCCTTTTTCATTTGCGCACTCAACCTGCTCTATGTCTGTAATACCACAGTCTATGGTGATGATCAGAGTTACTCCATCTTCTGCTAGGTTACATATTGCATCATTGTTAAGACCGAAACCTTCTTCATTACGAAGTGGAATATAATTTACAAAATTCTGGTAACCAATCTTTTTAAAAAAATCATGAAGTGCCACTGCTCCAGGAATACCGTCTGCATCGTAGTCACTAAATATTCCTATTTTTTCTCCATCCTTAATTGCTTTGAGTATTCGCTTTATTGCCTTATCCATTCCTTTGAGTAAGTATGGGTCGTGCAAATGCTCATTATACTTAGGATTTAGAAATCTTTCGGCATTTTCGGCATCCACAACTCCACGAGTGTATAGGAGGGATTGTACGAAGGGATGATAGGTTTTTAACGCTTCTCCCACATTTTCTGGAATTGTTTCTCGTGCTGAGTATTTTGACATTTGATTATTCTATCACAGAAAATATGATAGAATTTAGCGATGGAAACATGTATATTCTGCAAAATAGTTAAGGGAGAAATACCTTGCTACAAAGTCTACGAAAATGATAATTTTTTAGCTTTTCTTGATATTAATCCTCAATCTCCTGGGCATGTTCAAGTAATACCGAAAGAACATCATCGTTGGGTTTGGGACACCCCAAACACAGAAGAATACTTTGAAGTTTGTAAAAAAATAGCTCTAGCACAAAGAAAAGCTTTCAATACCGAATGGATACTCTCTAAAATAGTAGGTGACGAAGTTCATCATGCTCACATCTGGGTTTTTCCAAACAAAGAAACTCCCGGTGATGCAAAAGATTTTGAAAACAACGCCAGAATAATAAAAGAAAACTTGTAAAAGAAAAAGCCCAACTATTGGGCTTTTTTGTTTTCCTTTCTGTATGTTGTAACAAGATTGCGGATGTATTTTGCATCCAACGGACCTGTTATGGAGATCTGTTCCGCAAAACGAATCTTTCGAAGCTCGTCTGCTGACAAATCCGGAAACATGATTGACGCCAGGAGCACACTGGATTTCTCCACTACTAGCCCTCGCTCAATCATGACTTCCAAAACTTCTTCCACATAGCCTTCCTCAAGAGCTAGCCCAACAACTTGTTTGTAGAAAATGTCACGATTTTTTACTTCGAGGGGTTTCGCTAGTATGTCTTGAAGAATCTGGTTCTGAAAACCACATGCCCTGGCTAGGTCTGCTTTCGTCCAAGATTTTTTCCTTAAAACTTTTTTTGCCAAATCAACAATGTTCAAAATACCCTCCGTCGATAAATCTACGGTTTTCAACTAATTTGTCAACGCAGAGTAGAATTATTTTTCTAGTGCTTCTATACCAGGGAGTGTTTCGTTGACTAAGTAATCCATCATCGCACCTCCACCAGTAGAAACAAAACTAAACTTATGACCAATATCCATTTTCTGTATGGAAGCTACTGTATCTCCTCCTCCCACGACACTTAATGCCCCTCCCTCAGTCAGACTAGCTATTATTTCTACCAATGATTCTGTTTTGTCGGAAAAGCCTTTTTCATAATTACCCAGCGGTCCATTCCAAATAATAGTTTTCGCATCATTTAAAACATCTTTTAGCTGTTCTAGCGTTTCAGGTCCAGCGTCAACAATACAATCACTTTTATTTACTTCCTCTGGTTTCTTAAAAGAAACGACACCTTCCTTGTCAGCGACAGTAACATCCACTGGGACCAACACTTTATTACTACTAAGCAAATCTTCTCCGTCGAAACTACTTTTAGACACTAGTGATCCCCCGACTTCCAAACCCTTTGCTTTATAAATGTCGTTTGCTAGTGCACCTCCTATAAAAATAGTGTCGGCCTTATTCAAATACTTTTTCACCAAAGGTATCTTAGTTTCAAATTTTGCACCACCCAGTATGAAAACAAATGGGTGTTCTGGGGAAAAAGCCTTAGACAAGTTTTCTATCTCACTCTTCAAATGTAAACCACCATAGTGTGGAATATATTGTGGAACCCCAACAACCGAAGCGTGCTTTCTGTGACTAACACTGAATGCATCGTTTACGTAAATATCTGCCATTTGGGATAGCTTATGTGCGAAATCCGGATCATTTTCCTTTTCTCCTGGATTTGTTCTAACATTCTCAAAAAGTAAAACGCTTTTGTCTTCCATCTTCAAAACCTTTTCTATTGCCTCTCCAGTGAAATAGGTTGGACAAAATTCTGTTTTAAAATATCCGTTTAGGTGGTGCAGTATTGGTATTAGGCTTTCATTTTCTCCGTCTTTGTTTTCTGCGTGAGCTATTATAATAACCTTGGCGTCGTTTATTCGAAGAAAGTCAACTGTAGGAATAACACTTTCCAACCTACTTACGTCTTTTATCTCCCCGTCTACAATAGGTGCATTGAGGTCGAGCCGAAGAAGCACTCTTTTGCCTGCCAAATCTTCCTTTTTCAGTTCATCTATATATTTGATCATCCTGGTATTAAATAGAATCTGCTAATTTTACTATCTCCATGAAATCCTTTGGTTTCAAACTCTCTCGTCCAACCAAAAAACCACTCACTCCCCCATCTTTGATAAGTCTGTCCGCGTTTACTCTATCTACAGCTCCTCCATATATAATTCTGATTCCATCACTGGCTATCCCAAAACTATCTCTCAAAACTTTTTTTATAAAAATAGAAGTCTCATGCAGCTCATTTGGTGACATAGCTTCTTTAGCGCCTATAGCCCAGACTGGTTCATAAGCAATAACCAAACTGCTTAGCATTTTTTTGGGAACATCTTTTAGCGCAGAATGAATCTGACTCTTTATGACCTCATAGTAGTCTCCATGAGAATCTCTCTCATTCTCTCCAATACAAACAATAGCTGTCATACCTCCTATAACTACAGCTCGGATTTTTCTGTTTATGACTTCCTCACTCTCCCCCATCTTTCTTCTTTCACTGTGTCCAACTATCACAAAACGGACCCCGAACTCATACAACTGAGTTATGCTTACCTCTCCAGTAAATGGACCTCTATCTTCTGAGTGACAATCCTGAGAACCTAGAAACATAGGAGATTTTGGAGTACCGCTCAAAGCTGGGATATACACAAAAGGAGGACAAAGAACAATATCTGTTTTTTTAATATTCACCACCCCTCTCTTTATGTCTCTAGCTATTTTCTTGGCGTCGTCCAAACTTTCTGGGTTCATTTTCCAGTTTCCCACTATGAGTTTCTTCTGTTTTTTCATCTCAATATTTTAACATAAAGCTGTTTTTGTTACATCGTCTCAAAAAGACACGGATAAATTTTTGCTAAAATTTTCCTTGAGTCCGCGCCGTCGCGCTACCTAGTCTTTTCTCAACGAGTAACAAAAACAATGAGTGGTTCTCGTCTGAATTTGGGAAATCAATTAAATTGCCTGAGATGCTAGGCGCAGGATGTTTTGAGAGTAAGCCGTATAAGAATACGGTGCGCGAGCAAAATTGAACTGCAACAACGCAAATTAGGTAATTTTATTCGATTTCCTCCCATGAGGAAATGCTAAAACCTCCAGAAGGCCCACTATTAAAATTCATATCCGCCAAACCGCTCTCATAGGTAATAGTTGCTCCTCCACTTGCTTCTATTTTGTATGCTGTTGCTGACTTTACGCTTCCAGCTCCATTAATTTCTAGTATTCCATTTGGCGCATTCAAAATTACTGAACCTGCTCCACCAGTAATAATGATAGCTGGGTCTCCAGAACAGACAGACCCGACACAACTACTATCGTAAGTACTTAGAAGCATGAGATAGCTTCCCGCTTGACCAGAGCCCGCAAGGGCTCCTCCACCACTTAATACTACCGCTCCATCAGCAACCATCACTCCACTACTACTACCATAAGAAGAAGAAAGTCTTATTTGTCCTCCACCACTAACTGTAACTGTACCAGTTACCCACAAGTTACCATTTAATGTCAGTACGCCACCGCCGTTTACTGTTAAGTTTCCGACTATTTTTCGTGGGCCCAAACTTCCTCCGGCCCATCCAATAGTTACGTTTCCGGTTGTAACTCCTCCAGACTCAGCCCCTGCCTTCCAGTCATTTATGTTTGCTTCAGATACCGGGTAGTTAAGTGGAGACGGGTCTGGCAAGCTAGTGTCGCATGCTTTGTTATTTGTAACTCCTGTCTGACAGTACAAGGCTCCAGTAACTGATGCACCTCTTACAGTATTTGCATGAGCTGTTCCTCCTATATTTACACCTCCAACATAAGAATCCCCTCCTATATAAGAAGGTTCCCCTCCAAGGTAAATCTTAAAATATCCATCCAAACCGCTCGGACTAGTGTTATTCCATACACCAGAGTAAGCTCCAACCTTTGCTACACCACTAGCATAAGATGTGTTTCCACCTATTTCGTAGTATCGACTAGAGTGTTGAGTACTGTTGTCTATGACTAGCCAGTATGTTGTGCCTGGAGTTAAAGTGGGATTGCTTGGCAAAACAACATCCACCCAACCGTAGTTTGTTGTTACAAGTGAACTGGAGAGTGTGCCGTTGCTAGATAACAGATTAGTTGTTCCTGGAGACCCACCTGAATCGTTTACTATTCTAACAGTAGCATCACTCGGGCTTCCAACTCGTCTAACATAAAAACTAATTTTTTTAATAGGTAATGCTTGTGTTACTTGAAAACTCTGTGCAAAGTCCTGGCTTGCTGCAGCATTTCTAAAAGTCACATTATTTGTTGGTGGTAAGGGTGTATCATTTGTAACATCTACCACACTAACAGCACCATTTCCCGCAATAGCTGAACCAGTTATAGTCACACCACTCACAGCGTGAATATTACCATTTGAGTACACGTTTCCATTTACTCTAGAGCCTCCTGACAATTCAAAACCTCCTTCGCCAACTTGAATACCGTAGTTAAAAGCTACTCCTTCCCCCAGAGTTACTTCTGATTGCATTTTTCTCACTATCCCGTCCCTGTCGCTGATTGTTTCTATTATTTTTCCGTTTATTGTATCTGTAACAGAAATAACTGTGTCATGTCCATTTAGAGTCAAAATATCTCCCGAATCTATGTCCATGCCGTTTTGTATTCTATATACAGCATCTTCTAATGCACTGTTAGCCATATAGAAACTCTCTTTTGATTGAAAAATGTTTTTAGAAGCTGCAGCTTGTTTTAACACTGGGACCACTACCCCCATCACAACTGTCATCGAAGCAAAGAGTGAAAACATAACAACAATAAGCATTGCTGCCCCTTTATTGTTTTGTTTTTTGTGGTTGGTTTGCATGATAAATATATAAAATTTATTTTGTAACTGTGGTTAGAAAAAAGTTCTTCTGCTTTGTTACTCCACCTATATTTGCCGATACAGTCATTTCTATTTTTATAGCGCTAGTACTATCGCTATCTGTTTTTCTAAACACTAAACTAGTTACATCTGCAACACCAAGAGATAATGGTCCATAATAAACACCGTTCACATCCATTTTTACTACTTGGTTCTCCAGGTAAAATCTAGTAGTAGTGGACACCAAACCATCCGTTTCAACTAGCACCAAAACACCAGGGTTGGCACCAAAACTACTTCCTCCTATATCTATAGAGGTACTGCTTCTGATACTCCTGCTAAACTTTTCCATAACATCCATCGCTGAACGATCCACCGCTCTCAAAGCTTGTAGTTGTTTATATGAACCTGTAAAAGAAAGTAGTGTGTTAACTAAAACTACAGAAACAATCGAAAGGATAGTGACATATATGATCATCTCCACCAAAGAATACCCTCTTGTTTTAGAGTTTTTTAACATATTATATATTTGTTAAATAAGTTGAAAGTGATTTGGTTGTTGTGGCATGCCCCTGAAAGTACTCCACCGTGACTGTGATTTTTTTGATATTAGAGTCAACGGTTCCAGCGACGGCAATATCATCATTAATATCTCTCCTAACATCTTCCAAGTTAACTCTCCTCAAAATTTTTCCATCTACATATTGTGGAGTTGTACTGGTAGCCCAAGAATTTCCAGAAAAGGTCAGATAGTATGTTGTAGTTGTACTAAGGTTCCCAATATTTAACCAGCTAACATCCCTAAAAAAAGTCATAACCTCCACCCCCTCCTCCAGTACATACGAAGCCACGACATTCTCATCGTTGGATAAGGCATAATCAACATACCTAGCATACACAGAACTAACTGCGAGTATTGCTATCGACATAATAGAGGCTCCGATAATTATTTCTGCAAGTGCTAGACCTGCTTTTTTATTTATCATAAAAAATTAATTCATCTCTACAATTCCTGTTTTGTATATTGTAACAGTTTTTGTTCCAGTAACACCAGAAGAAGATACTGTGATCGTTCCGTTTTGATTTGTTTCTCCAGAAATTTTTGCAAACAGAACATACGAAACTCCACCAGTAAGAGAAAGTGTGAGTGAGGTGTTGTTGGAAGGCAAACTTATTACCCTATTTGTTGCTGCTCCAGCACTATAGGTAGGTCCGACAAAAATAGTCATGGTGTTACCACTAAAATGTACTCCATATGCTGACGAATTTTTAGAAGCTATGGTTTCGTTGCGAGCTTGTCGAAGAATCTCTACTATTGTTTCAGCATCACTTCCAACTGATTTTGTTTTACTGAAACTATTGAAACCGGAAAAAACAATACTGACAACTAGTGCCAGAACACCCAGCACTACCAGAACTTCCATGAGACTGAAGCCAGAGGTTTTTTCTTTTTTGTTTATAAAGTATTTCATTTTATCCAATAGAGTCTCCTATAGAGTATATAGGACTAATAATAGATATGGCGAAGAACCCTACAGCAAGGCCTATAAATACCATGAGGAAAGGTTCTATAACCGAAGACATATCCTTTGTCTTTTGATCTATTTCTTCTTCATAGAATAAAGCCACGCTGAGTAGCATGTCACCTATTTTTCCTGTTTCCTCTCCTACAGCTGCCATTTCAGATACAAACACCGGGTACAAGTTGCCGTGTTTTGAAAGTACGGAAGAAATAGTTGCTCCTTTTTGAATAGTGTTTTGGACCTCCCCCAACACTTCTTTGTAATATGAGTTTTGCAAAACATCTTTTGTAACTCCTAGTGCAACCACAATATCTACTCCCGATGACACCAGGGATGACATTGTTCTTCCGGTTCTAGCGGAGTTAATTTGTTTCACCATGTCTCCCACAATAGGAAGTTTGAGCAAAAACCAATCCATAAACCTTTGGCCTTTTGTGGTTCGTATGGAATACATAACTGAAAAGCCTAAGGCCACAACTCCCACTAAAACCAACAACGAATAATTAACTAGAAAATTACTTGTGCCTATAATCAGTCTGGTAGCCAAAGGAAGCTCAACTTTTAGACTGGTAAAAGTAGCGGTAAGAGTTGGAACCATATATATCATCATAAGTACTCCGATAGCCACCATAAGACAAATAATAACTGCCGGATACATCAGAGCTCCTTTGATTTTTTTGTTTAATTGATAACTTTTTTCCATCTGCAGGGAAACGTTTTGCAAAGAAATAGAGAGATTGCCTGACTCCTCTCCTGCTTTTACCATCGAAATAAACAAGGTTGAGAAAACTTTTGGGTGCTGTTTCATACCTTCACTCAAGCTAACTCCTTTAGAAAGTGAATCCTCTAGTTTCGTCAGAACTTTCTTCAGCTCGCCTTTTGCTTCCCTTTGCATGATAGCTAAGGCTCGAGTCATCGGTAGCCCTGCATCTAACATCTTAGAAAGGTTTCTAGCAAACAAAATCTTGTCGTGAAGTTTTACACTGTTAAAAATAGGAAGATTATTCAAGACCTCCATCGTGCTTTTGTGCATCAATTCTTCTGCTCCTATTATGGTAATTCCGTCCTTTTTTATAATGTTATACAAAGCAAACTTATCACTCGCTTCCATGGTACCCTCTGAACGGATACCTTTTTGATCGATTAGTTGATAGTGAAATAAAGGCATGTATTAGAAATTTAAGATATAAAATGAAGTGGGAATTATTCAGACACCACTCTTAACACCTCCTCTATGGTGGTCACTCCGAGAACCGCCTTGAAAATCCCGTCCTCGATCATCGTTAGCATTCCCTCTGCTTCAGCTTGTTTTTGTATTTCATCTGTTGTTCCCGACTTTAGAATAACTTCTTTTATAGTCGGGGTTACTTTAAGAATCTCGTGAATGCCGACTCGTCCAGCAAAACCCTGTTCATCAGCTACGTCTTTTTTTAGTCTCCAAAAAGGAACTTCTTCCCACTTATCGCTTTTACCCACCACTTTTTCTTCTTTTAATGCAGACAGAACCTTCTCTAGGTTAACTGACTTACCCAAAGTCTCAACTTCAGCCTTTGTTAGAAAATACTTTTCTTTTTGATCATTTAGTTTTCTAACAAGTCTCTGTCCGATTATTACGTTTATAGTAGACACCAACAAAAAAGGTTCTACTTTCATATCAATAAGTCTAGGAATAGCTCCCGCAGCAGAGTTGGTGTGGAGAGTAGAAAGCACGACGTGCCCGGTAAGAGAAGCGTTGATGGCAAGTGACGCGGTCTCACCGTCTCGAATCTCCCCCACCATTATCACATCCGGGTCTTGTCGAACTAGAGTTCGAAGTCCAGAAGAAAAAGTGAAACCAATCTCAGGTCGAACTTGGGTCTGATTTATTCTTTTCATCTGGTATTCTATTGGATCCTCGATAGTAGATATGTTTACATCTGGCGTGTTTAGAATATCTAAAATAGTATACAAGGTAGTTGTTTTACCTGAACCAGTAGGTCCAGTAGTAAGTATCATCCCCGTAGTAGACTTTACTGCTTTGTGGATTCTCTCTAGTCCATCGCCATGAAAACCCAGGTGCTCGAGAGTAAACCCTGAAACGTTCTCTCGCAAAAGACGCATAACTATTTTTTCTCCATAATAAGTTGGAAGAGTGGATACACGGAAAGAAACTTTTTCTCCGTTTGAATCTATTTTGAAACGTCCGTCTTGTGGAAGGCGTTTTTCATCAAGCTTCAAGCTAGATAAAACTTTTATACGAGCCACGATACTTGCAGCCATGTTTTTTGGAAGAACCATGGCATCATGAAGCATTCCATCTAGTCTATATCGAACAAGTAATTCTTTTTCTTGGGGTTCAATGTGGATGTCAGATGCATTTTGCAAAATGGCATGTTTCAAAAGTGTGTCTACGATACGAACAACAGGAACATCGTCAGCCAGCTTTTTTAAATCATCTCCAGAAATGTCCCCTTCCTTCCCATCTTCAGGGATACTTTGCAATGCTTTTGTATCTTCTTGAATCAAATCCCCGAACTCAGCTTTCAAACTTTTTTGATACTGAAGTATGGCCACCTTCATGGACTCACTGTCTGTAAGTCGTGGGAGTATTTTTAGCCCAACTTTCTTTTTTATAAAATCAATCGCTGTAAGGTCCTCTGTGTCTAACATCGCTACCTCGAGTGCTGTATCGGTTTTTTTGAATGCAATAATATTATGGTTTCGTGCAATCGGCTCTGGAATAAGTGAGAGAACTTCAAAAGGAATTTTTTCGTTCTTTATATCAACAAAAGGAATGCCTATTGTATAAGCTTGCATACGACGCAACCCGTCATCAGTCAGCTTACCGTTTGCTACCAACACCTTGCCAAGAGTTTTACCACTTTCTTTTGCTTCTTTTGTTGCTGCGTCTAAATCAGCACGAGAAACAAGCCCGGAGTCCAATATAAAATCTTTTAATTGTGATTCTTCGATGTGCATGAGAATAGAATTATTCGAAATACTACGAATGTTTATCTACATTCTATCAAAAAAAATGTTTATTTAGTATAAAAATTGTGAACAAGTTAGAAATAAATTTGTAAATATAAAAACCCGCCGATATTCTGGCGGGTTATTTCTTTCAGTGCATCTGACAAACAAACTTTTCGTCACCTTGCCATGGATATGACGGATGACTACATTCGTCGACTGTCATAATTTTTCCATATCTGGCAACAAAACAAACTTCTGGATTGCCATTGCGGTCTTTAACCATTGAACGGACAGAAACTCCTGCATGTTTTTGAAACATGAGAGCAATATCTTTCGCAATAGACCTCTCACAAGCCAAATCTTTTGTCTTGACTGACGAAAGAATCTCTTCAGTGGTGGAGTTGTCTTTACCAGTTAACTCCTTCACACTGTACTCTCGAAGCCTATTGGAACATACTACCCTGTAGTAATAGTTTTCAAGGCGGATAAACGTCACTACTACGAACACGATCACCAGCGTTAGCACCATCCGGACCTCCAGCTTTGTTAGACTTTTGCAAGTTGAATCTGTTCTTCGATTTTCACCACATGGCCCAAGAATTCCTCAGAATTGAACTCATTACGCAAAGCGAGTGGCTTATAAAGAGCCAGTGAATGATAAAAGTTCACTGCATCGAAAAGTATCGGTCCACCCAGTTGAGCCACTGGATAAACATCGATTATGTTACCACTAGGTAACCTGAGCCAGGAATGCCGATAGCTTTCCAGGTAAAAACCATGTTCAGCTTTGACCTCAAAAGCTCTGGAACAAGCCATTGCAAGCATGTGGCAACTCAAAAGCACAGGGTTGTCTTCCTTGTCTTTGCCATAATCCAGGTCAGGTAGGTCGATGACCGCCTGACGGATTTTGGAGAAAAGTAAAAAATCTGTGTCTGATACAAGACTTCTGCTATGTGGTGTCATGTTCCCCCAGCCCTATATTACACACAAAGGCATATTTGACAAAACACCAAGAAAGCTTAATGTTTTATTTAGGAGGTGAAAGCATGAGGCGTCATGAGACTGGTTTGGTATTAATTTTTGTTTGTTCTTGCGTTTTGACCGGAATTTTCGCAACAATTGACTACTACGCAAAAAGGGGTCGTGCAGAGAGACAAACACTGAGCTGTTACTACGATAACGGCAGGTGTAAATAACTGTTTTCAAGCATAAATGGTCATGTAAGCAAGGCTTACTTGACCATTTTTATTTATATTTGACAATAATATAGAGTAGGTGTATTATATATGTATTGAAGTTCGCCCACGAGGGCGGACCATTTTTTTACCAAATTTTGAGGTAAAATATAAATATATTAAAATTTAACTAAATAAAAGTATGTTTGATTTAAAAGTTATAAATAGTGTTTTGAAGCAATTAGAAGAAGAGCGTGGCATTCCTCAAGCGAAAATCATTGAGGCTATTGAACTTGCTCTTGCTACTGCTTACAAGAAAGAATACGGAAAAAAGGGTCAGATCGTGAAGGCAAAGTTCGACCTAAACACAGGTAAAACAGAAATGTTCCAAGTAAAAATTGCAGTGGATGAAACTACTGTGCTTATGGAGGACATCGAAGGAGAGCTTCCAGAAGGAATGGATCTATACAGTGAGGAGAAACACATAATGCTAGAGGATGCTAAAAGAATCAAAAAAGATGTGGTTCTTGGTGAAGAACTAGTATTCCCTCTTCCTGCACATGACGACTATAGTCGTATTGCAGCTCAAACAGCAAAACAAGTTATCATGCAAAAAATCAGAGAGGCAGAAAAAGTTTCAGTAATGACTGAGTACGGACAAAGAGAGGGAGAGATAGTTAGTGGAACTGTCCAGAGAATGGAAAGAGGAAATATCTTTGTTGATATGGGTAGAGCTACAGGACTTCTTCCATACGAAGAGCAAATCCCTGGAGAGAGATTTGGCCAAGGAGAAAGAGTACGTGCTTACCTATATAAAGTAGAAGAGAGTGGAAAGGGAGTATTCCTACGACTTTCAAGAAGTCATCCAAAATTCCTAGAGAAACTTTTTGAAGCAGAAGCTCCAGAAATAGTAAATGGAACAGTAATGGTTAAATCAGTTGCTAGAGAAGCAGGTTCAAGAACAAAGATAGCTGTTGCCTCAAAAGACTCTCACATAGATCCTGTTGGTTCTATGGTGGGACAAAGAGGAGTAAGAGTATCTACTGTTATGTCTGAACTTGGTGGAGAAAAAATAGATATTATTGAATGGTCAGAAGATCCAAAGAAATTTATCGAGGATGCTCTATCACCTGCCAAAGCTCTCTCAGTTGAAATAAACGAAGAAGAGAAAAAAGCTACAGTCATGGTTTCTGAAGACCAACAATCTCTAGCTATCGGAAAACAAGGACAAAACGTTCGACTAGCAGCAAAACTAACTGGATGGAAAATAGATATTCAATCAGTAAGTAATAAAGCGGCTCCTGTAGAGGAGAAAGTTGAAGAAACAGAAGAAACTCCAGCTGAATAAGTACAATTAACAAAAACTCCGTCATCTGACGGAGTTTTTGTTAATTAGGAAGTTTCAAAACTGGGAGGATTTGTTTTTTGCGGGAGAGGATTCCCGGAAGAACTTCTGTGTCTCCTTCTACTGTTACTCCGAAGGATGCTTCTACTATTCCCTTGGTTAGTTCATTGTATGTAAACACTGTTGCCTCCTCCTTAAGAATGTCGGTGATGAAAAAAAGAACATCATCCACATCGGCTTCTTCAGTTACGAGAGTTTTAATAGCTTCTACTATGCCGTCTTTTCTAGCTAGAATAGAATCTGCATCTGTCGTTTCCACCACTGAGACTCGAAAGTTTTTGTCTCCTACTGCGTATTTCTTACTATCTATGTGAATTAGTCCTGTGTCGGTAAAGTCAGAAACATCGGATTTTGCCTTGAACATCTCGTTTGAATACTCTGTTATATCTATCCCTAGTTCTTTTGCCAGCTTTTCTGCCACATCTTTATCATGAGAAGTTGTAGTTGGCGAACGGAATGCTAGTGTGTCTGACAAAATGCATGAAAGCATAAGCCCTGCTATCTCTTTTGGAAGGTTGTGGGCGGTTTCCCCCATAAGTCCGTGAATAACCGTAGCAGTACAAGCAAGGGGTCTCATCGTGACCTCTATTGGTCCTTTTGTAGTTAATCCTCCAACTAGCAAGTGATGGTCAATAATTTGTACTATTTTTGCTTCATTTACGTTGGTTGGCAACTCTTGAGGGTTGTTAGTGTCTACTATTACCACCTCATCATCAGAACTCAAGTTTTCCAAAAATTCTGGCTCAGTTATCCCCCATTTTCTTAAAACGAAGCTTGTTTCCTTGTTAAGTTGACCCAAAACATAGGGAGTACCTTTGTTACTTGTATGGTTATTTAAATACCATGCCCATAAAATAGCACTACCTGTTGCGTCTGTATCAGGTGAAATGTGTCCAAATACTTTTATCATAATACAAACATAATACTCTAGTTTTAACCAAAATCAAATTGCTTTTGTTTAGAAATCTATTCCTGTATAATTAGGCTTATATTACTAGTAATTAACTTTCAAGTAAAAATGAAAAAAAGCATACTATTTATTCTCATGTTTGCAGTAGCCTTAGGATGGAGCGGAGTTGCCATGGCACAAACTGCCGAAGGTACATTAGAAACTAAAGATGAAGGTTTGTTGCCAAGACTTCGCGCAATAATGCCTGCTAAAAACGAAAAGATTGAAGAGGCGAAAGCTCGAATGGAGGAAAGAAAGGCAGCGGTTGAAACAGCTAGAACTGAGAAGGCAACAACTGCAGAAGCAAGGAAGGCAACAATTGAAGCTACGAGAACTGAGAGGGCTACAGCCATCGAAGAAAGAAAGGCATCAACAACTGCTCAAAGAGAAGAGGCTCGAGAGGAAATAAAGCAAAAAATGGAACTACGAAAAACCGAGATTGAAGCAAAAAGAAAAGAAATGATGGTAAAAAAAGTAGACGCAAGACTAGAAAAAGCGGTCTCGAAATTAGAAGCAACTATTGCCCGCGAAGAATCCATCATGGAGAAACTTGGATCTAGAATAGAGAAGATAAAAGCTGAGAGTGGGAATACAACAGAAGCAGAAACTCTAATGTCTGAAGCTAAAATGCATCTTGAGGAAGCAAAGACTGCTCTATCCGGAATGAAAACTGTGGTGACTAACGAAACAACAGGCGAACCAGTAACAGAAATCGCACTTGGCTCAATAAAATCAGCTACAACAGAGGTTCACAAGCACCTAAGAAACACACACCAATCACTTATGAAAATAGTAGGGAGCCTAAGAGGTGTTTCTCAGCTAAAACAAGGTAATGCATCCACAACTACAAGCAATTAATAAAGTTATCTAACAAACAATAATATGGAAGAAAAAAAAGCAGGAATAGGTTCAATCATAGCAACAATATTGATTATTGCGGTTATTATTCTTGGAGCTCTGTACTTCTGGGGAAAAAGAGTTGAAGAAACTAGAACAGGTAACAACCTATTGAATGAAAGTAGCGAAAGTGATGTGGAAACTATTTTGAGTTTAAGTTCAGACGATGACTTGGATACAATAGAAGCTGAATTGAATTCTACCAATCCTGAACCGGCATCAGAGTTTTAATAAGCGACTTTAACAGGGACCAGTGACTAAAATTTTTTCTCACTGGTTTTTGTGTCTCTTTTTTCTTTACCTTAAACTAATAAAATGAGAGTTGATAAAAAGCTATTGATAATATAGACTCTAAGAACTATGTCAAAAAACTATAAAAACATCGTTATAAATTCCCTTCCTGAAAGAGAAGTGGAAATTATTGGAACAATAACTGCGGAAAAGATGGCCGACATGCGAGCCAAAGCTATTAGCAAACTAAAGGAGTCAGTTGAACTACCAGGTTTTAGAAAAGGAAACGCTCCAGAAAACCTTATCGCTCAAAAAGTTGGAGAAGGTAGACTACTTGAAGAAGCAGCTGAAATTGCTCTAAACGAAGAATACCCTGCTATTTTGGACGAACACAACTTAGACGCTATAGGCAGACCAGAAATTTCTATCACAAAACTAGGAGTAGGTAGTGAGATGGAGTTTAAAATAAATACTTTCTTAATGCCAGACGTGAAACTTACTGATTACAAAAAGTTGGCAAAAAAAGAGAACTCCAGTGAAACAAAGACTCCTGAAGTGTCGGAGAAGGAAGTTGATGATGTGATAAAAAACATTCAGAGAAACCTTGCTCACCAAAAATGGCACACCGAGAACCCTGATGACGAAGGACACGGTCACGGTGAAATAAAAGACGAGGATTTGCCTCCAGTAGACGAGAATTTTGTAAAACTCCTAGGAGACTTTAAAAATGCAGAAGACTTAAAAGCGAAAATCAAAGAAAATATCGCTGCAGAAAAATCAATAAAAGAAAAAGATAAGAAAAGAACAGCTATCTTGGAAGCGGTTATGGAAGCGTCTACCATAGAACTACCTAGAATTATTATAGACGGTGAGATGGATAAAATGCTGGCTCAACTAAAAGACGATATAGCCAGAGCTGGAGGCAGTTATGAAGAATATCTATTGCATATCAAAAAAACTGAAGCGGATCTAAGAACGGAATGGAAAGATGTCGCAGTGAAACGAGCAAAATCCCAAATAATTCTAAACACTATTGCAAAAGATGAGTCTATTGCCCCTGCTGAGGAAGAAATCAAAAAAGAAATGGAAAACATACTCTCTCAACACAAAGATGCTGAGAGATTCCGAGTTAGAATGTATGTGGAAACTTTCCTTACTAATGAACTAGTGTTTCAGTTTTTAGAGGGTCAGAAATAAAAGTTCCTCGCTACGATTTTATAAAAAAAGACACGCATAAATTCTTGCTAGAATTTTGCTTGAGTTCGCGCCGTCGCGCTTACTAGTCTTTTTTATAAAATGTAGACTCGTCTCAAATGTTAATCCACAAGAAATTGGCTGGCTACTACTATACTTGCAGTTTCTGCACGGAGAATAGTTTGGCCTAGTGCTAATACTTGCATATTGTGCTTTCTAAATAGCTCTATTTCTTTATCACTAAAACCGCCTTCTGGCCCGACAAATGCCGCAAATGATACTTGTTTTGTGTTTTCTTTGTATTGTTTAAAGGAAGTTCCATCTGGATGAAATGCTACTTTTTCTTGAGGCAAAATTCCTAAATCCAACACTTCCTGGATGGTCATAGATTTACTAACAGTCATCAAGTCTCCCCTACCTGACTGTTCGGTGGATTCAATAATAATTTTATCCAGTCTTTCTGGATTTATTTTTCTTTTCTCACTTCTTTCACAAAGCACAGGAACAATATGGTTTACGCCCAATTCTACTGCTTTTTGAACCACCATCTCAAAATTATCTTTTTTAATAAGTCCGACACACAAAACAATATTTTTTCTATTTGAAAAATCCGTCTTTTTCCTGTTTACCACCATAAGACTTGCTCCGCCTGGACGCAAGGCTGATATCATGCACAAATAGTCCATTCCCCTACCATCAAAAACAATAACCTGACTTCCAACGTTATATCGAAAAACCTTTTTCCATTGGTGAATAACTTCTCTATCGTTGAACTCAAAATTGTCTGATTCAATAGGAGTGCTTGTATAAAAACGATGTAATCTCATGTTGACTATAATATACAATAGTTTTATGTATTAAAAAAGAGAGGGGTGTTAACCCCTCCCAATCCTTGCTACAGCCCGTCGTCCTGCTCCTATCGATCGATGGAATCCCGGCTTCCCTTGTGGGTGTCCGGAAGTAATCTTGTGTGAGAAACACTGGTCGGTCTTGTTGAGGTGAGACAGTTTCCTTCCACATTCTTCGAATGTGCACATCCTGGCTACCCCATAAAAGACCTGGCTATCATCGACTACGCGCAATCAGAACCTCCTTAGACAGGTTACAGCCAGCAAATACTTATGTCAACAAGGTTTTACCTATTTTTAGCTTTCTGTTATACTCACTTTACCTAAAAGATTGGTATTATTGGTTAATTCTTATATAAATTATGCTTATACCTACAGTTATAGAAAAATCACAGTTTGGAGAAAGAGCGTATGATATATTTTCACGCCTTTTGCGAGATAATATTATTTTCCTGGATGGAACAATAGATTTACACTCAGCAAACCTAGTTATAGCTCAAATGTTGTTTTTGCAGTCTGAAGATCCTAAAAAAGACATACATTTATACATAAACTCACCAGGTGGCTCAGTCACAGCAACACTAGCAATGATTGACACCATGAATCATATCAAAAACGATGTATCTACTATATGTGTAGGAATGGCAGCTTCCGGTGGGGCTTGGTTACTATCTGCGGGTAAAAAAGGCAAAAGATATGCACTACCTAACTCAGAAGTAATGATACACCAGCCACTAGGAGGTGCGGAAGGACAGGCATCAGATATCGAGATTACTGCTCGACACATACTAAAAACTAGAGAGAATTTGGCTAAAATAATGTCTAAAAACACAGGTCAGCCAGTTTCGAAGGTAGAAAAAGATATAGATAGAGACTTCTTTATGTCAGCTGAGGAGGCTAAAAAGTATGGAATTGTGGACAAGGTGTTGTAAAATTGGACAAAACCCTACTACTCATATATAGTTTGAATATTACTGATTAATTGTAATTAGTAGTTTTTGATTTTTACATTAAATATTGCAGATTTTGTCCTGATTACGTCCGAAATTCCCGAATTTTCCAAAAAATAGCCTAAAATATAGATAATTCTCAACACTCACTCGGTCCCTGAATGCAGAAAGCAAAAGCGAACGTTACTCGAAAAACATGTCATTAAAAATAGTTGTGCTGCTTTTGAGCATAGCTTCCCTAGTTTCTTTAGGGCTAGGTTACTATTTGCGCCTTATTATTTCCCTTGGGAAAAAAGGTTCAATGGAACTAGACCTGAAACAGATGGAGCTGGCTGCAAAAGAACGTGAACAGAAAATAATAGAAGAGGCAGAGAAAGAGGCGGAAGAAATACTAAAGGTTGCCAGAAAGGAATCTAAAGAAAAAGAAGAAGGATTGAAAAAGACAGAAGAAAGGCTTATCAAAAAAGATGAGTTACTTGATGGCAGACAAAGAGACATAGACAAGGAAGTAGAAGAAGTTAAAAAAAGAATTGAAGAAATAAAAATAATTAGAGAAAATGCTGATAAAATTGAACGTGAGAAAAAAGAAGAACTTCAGAAGATAGCTAGACTAACTCCCGAACAAGCCAAAGAAGAGATAATTAAAAAAATTGAGAGAGAATCTGAAGAAGATATTTTAGTAAGACTAAAAAAACTTGAACAGGATGGTGAAGACAAACTAGAAGAAAAAGCAAAGTCTATTTTGGCTACTTCTATCCAGCGACTAGCGAACTCTGTTTCTTCTGACATGCTTACAACCCATGTTGCGATACAGAACGATGAAATAAAAGGAAAGATAATTGGAAAAGAAGGTAGAAATATAAAAGCTTTTGAAAGATGGACTGGAGTTGAAGTCATAGTAGATGACACACCAGGCTCTATCACTATATCTTCTTTTGATCCAGTTCGAAGACAAATTGCAAAAATCGCTTTAGAGAAACTTATCGCTGACGGAAGGATCCAACCTGCAAAAATAGAGGAGATGGTTCAGAAGTCAGAAGAAGAAGTAAATAAAATGATGAAAGAGAAAGGTGAAGAAGCTGTTTACGAAACAGGTGTTATTGGCCTTGATCCAAGAGTGATATCTATTCTTGGACGACTACACTTCCGAACAAGTTATGGCCAAAATGTCCTAGCCCACTCTATAGAAATGACTCATATTGCAGGAATGATAGCAGAAGAAATAGGAGCGAATGTTGCTGTGGCTAAAGCAGGAGCTCTGGTGCACGACATAGGAAAAGCGCTTGATCATGAAGTGGTCGGAACACATGTGGAAATTGGAAGAAGAATTTTACAAAAATTTGGAACTGATGAAGCGGTAATCAAAGCGATGCAGGCTCATCACGAAGAATACCCATATGAAACAGTGGAGTCTATGATAGTTCAAACTGCAGATGCTATTTCTGGTGGAAGACCTGGAGCAAGACGAGACAGTGTTGAAAATTACTTAAAGAGATTGAAAGACTTAGAAGCTGTTGCGTCTCAATTCAAAGGTGTAGAAAAAGCATACGCACTACAGGCAGGAAGAGAAATAAGAATTTTTGTTACTCCAAATGATGTAACTGATTTGGAAGCAAGAAAAATGGCGAGGGATATTGCTGTAAAAATAGAAAGTGAATTAAAATATCCTGGAGAAATAAAAGTGACAGTGATAAGAGAGATGCGAAGCATAGAGTTTGCGAGGTAATTAGTGTTTTATTTGTGGTGGTGTTGGAGTTTTTCAATAGTTCGTGCAATATTTTAGAAAAAATAATCACTCAATGCGTTGTAAAAAACACAGCTCGACTAAAATTTACTTAAAATATGAATTTTGGTGGGTCTGATTAATAAAATTTTAAGAAAGTTTGTTTAAAATAAACAATATTTTGTTACCTTTGTCTATCTGTTGCGCTAAAAAACCCTTGGTATATAATAACTTTATAGTAGGTAAAGGGTCGAATTGATTTGCGTAAGTATTATAGGTTTAAGAAAACAAAATATGAACAAGCAAGCAATCGTAGAAGCAATTCATGCGAAACTAGGCGGAACTAAGGTTCAAGCAGAGGAAGTGATGGATATAGTGATAGACTCTATCGTGTCTACCCTAAAAACTGGTGGTGAAGTTTCAGTAGCAGGTCTAGGTATCTTTTCAACAAAGACAAGAGCTGCGAGACAAGCTAGAAACCCTAGAACAGGTGAGAGTATCTCTGTTCCAGCAATGAAAGTTCCTAAGTTTAGAGCGGCTAAGGCTCTGAAGGACTCAGTTAAATAAGCATTTTCTCTAGAGGAAATCGAAAAAAGCACCATGTGGGTGCTTTTTTAGTTTAAAACGGTCTAATTAGATCGTTATTTTTAAAATGTCTTCAGCCAGCTCAGGAAACTCCGACTGAGTAAGATGCTGTCTATCTTTAAAAACTCTAGCTATTGCATGTGGTAATGCTTTTTCATATAACGCCAAATCAGAAAATGGCACGACTGGGTCATCTTCGCTGTGATAGAGAAACACATTATCACTTTGAAGATCGAGGCTATCTGGTATAGAAAAGCTAGCTAATGTGTACCCGTCAGTGTCCTTATTATATACGGCGCCCACTAAAAATACTCCTTTTATTGTTTTTGGAAACTTGTTTAGCGAAAGATACTTAGCTAAAAAGACAGCCCCGAGAGAGTGCCCGATTAAAATAACCTCATCATTTAAAAAAGGAATGAGTTTTTCAAACCACAAACTCCATTCCTCATACTGAGCATTAGTCTTGTTTGGCATTTGAGGCAGAATAACTTCGTATTCACTCCCCAATCTCTCTCTAAGCCAAGGTTTCCAGTCATTTTTACTAGTTTTATACCATTCGAGGTTAATCTCAAAATCATTAAGGAATTCTAAATATTTATCATATGTCTCAAAAGTATCTCCCCCGTGAATAACAACAATTTGTTTAGTCATAAAATAAATAATACCATGAATAGCTGGTATCAATTAAAATTGTGGCTTGGATTGAGACCACATTACATTAAAAATCATTTTGAATGTTTCTGCCATAGCTTTATTGGTGATAACCATTCCAATGGCGCTTTCCTCTAGAGTGACCAACGCCACATTATCCCCCCAAATCCTAATACTGGTTGGATAGGAGTTGTTGTCACCAGAAAGAACTCTGTAGTCATAATATCCTTTCATAGTTTCCTTGGTTGGGATGGCCACACTCTCTTTCGACCCATAAGTTAAGATATCTTTAATAAAAACTCCTTGTTTTGTCATATCCGACCTAAATTTATCAAAAAAACTCGAGTAAGTAGTAAATAACTTATCCGTAGTCACTATAAATAAAATCTCTTTTGCATCACCACATTCTTTAAAAATAGTTTTTATCTCTTCTAAACCGTAATAATACCTAGTAGATGGTTTGTTTTTTTCACTTTTAAACAAATCCCTTAGGTCTGGCAGTATACTCTCTATTGCCTCCTTCTTGTTCTCCAATGAAACGATTAGGGCTTCTGGGTCCTTGGCCAAGTACAAAATTCTTTTTCCTTTCTGTCTTACATCTATCAAGTTCATCCTTCTTAAGCTTTTCAAAACCCCATATACATTTGGCCTTAATAACTTGGTACCTTGGGCTATATCTGGCGGACTAGATAGTCCACTGGATAGTAAAAATTTATAAACAGTGATTTCTGAGCTCAACAAACCAACTTTTTTCAATTCTAAATCTATATTTTTCATAAATGATATAAATATATTATATCATTTATATGTTTTAAAATAAACCTTTTTATTGAATAATATATAGTTTATAAATTATATGTTTGACGTTATTTGTTATGCGTGGTATTATTTTCTTAGATAGTTCGTTGACTCCCCAAGATTTGCTCAATCGAGCACCCCGTATAGTAAACCTGGCAATTACGCCAAGGTCTACATCTCGCGAATGCGAGGAGGAAAAATGAAATCATTCAAACTCTGGTTTACAACGCTTATTGGCTCAGTGGTTTGTTTCTTGATGATTCTCGTGGGTTTCTATCTTTTTACTTTTACAGTAGAGATGAAAAACCCGCCGCTAGTTCTTGAACTTGTCACGGTGAATCTTGGGTTCGTGCTGGCGATATTTTCATTTTTTGGCTTCATGGGCTCCTTTGGATGTCTCATGTTTATGACATTGAATGTGCTGTCTGGAAAAAAGATCGACCACGGATTAATTCCACTTTGGAAATAATCTCTCTGCATCGCACCGTATTCTACTAGTTAGCAGAATACGGTGTTTTTTATTTTTATATAAGATGAGGAATATTTCATGCTTTGGAAAAAGTTGGGATGGTAGAACCAGTCAGGGATAATTTTGTCTACGTTAAAGCAAATTATTAAGAAAAAATAAAAAACACCTCCAATTGGTGTTTTTTATTAATGTACGGGATACCAGAATCGAACTGGTGTATACTGCTTGGAAGGCAGTCATTTTACCACTAAACTAATCCCGTATTGTTAAATATGTTATCAGAAAACTCCAATATCTGCAATTTAACAGAAGAAGGTCCTGCGATGTTTTGTGGTATGCGTACAGTCCATGTTTTTGCCTAAATCTGCCACCAAATGCTTATGTACCTACAGAAACACAGTGCAGAATCAAAAAATTATATGTTTTCATTTAGTGATATAATCATCACATTATGCAGAAAGCTTTTTTGATACTAATTGGGACTGTTTTTATTGTATCTGGTGTAAGTTTTTATACTGAGCGAAACAAAGTCGAAACAACAGTTGCAACTGAAAACTCAGAAACAGAAACGGAAACAGTGTTAGATATCGCCTCTTCAACAGAGGAAACAAAGGTTGTTGTGAATGAAGAAGTTGCCAAAAAACCTGTTGCCGCCCCGACTCCTCCCAAAATTGAGACAAAACCGGAAGTTATTATAGATGTGCCGAAAATAGAAGTACCGAAAAAAGTTGTTGATTTTGAAAAAATAAACCTAGCAACACGGAGTTCTGTTGTTAACATACTCTGCACCACAGGGGTAGGCTCGCTCTCACCTATTTCAGGTACAGGGATACTTATACACGAAAGTGGAGTGATACTGACCAATGCGCACATTGCTCAATATCTATTACTCAAAGATCTTTATTACAAAGATTTTATCCGATGTGTGGCGAGAACTGGTAGTCCTGCCTATCCAAAATACACACTCGAGTTAGCTTATATTTCCCCAGAGTGGGTTAGAGAAAATACCACCACCATAAAAGACCAAAATCCTTTGGGAACAGGTGAGTATGATTTTGCTTTCCTGCGAGTTACAGGTCATGTGGATGGAACACCTATCTCAACAAATATTCCTCATACAAAACCAGACATTAGAGCAGTTATAGATATCGGTGAGTCAGTTGTACTAGTGTCCTACCCTGCTGGTTTCCTGGGGGGACAGACTATCGCTCAAAATTTAAGTCTAGTTAGTGCTATCACGACAATACAAGATGTTTTTACATACAAAGAAGGAACGGTGGATCTCCTTGCTGTTGGCGGAACTGTAGTTTCCCAGAAGGGCTCGTCAGGTGGAGCTGTGGTGGATGATGACGGGGAACTTTTGGGAGTCATTTCTACAAGTACAGACGGTGACACGACTGGCGAAAGAGACTTGCGAGCCATAACCACTGGATATATAAACAGAAGTCTAGAAAAAGACACGGGACTTAATTTGGAACAATTTTTAAATGGAGATGTAGAAGCCTTTGCACAAAAGTTTCAAACAGAAAAGGCTCCCGAGCTTACGAAAATACTGACTGATGTTTTGAAGAGAGTGAATTAAAACTTTTTTGCATTTTCTGCCGAGACCTGTACCAGAATTTGAAAATTATCTTCCGGTACAGCCTTGTTTGGTTTTTCAAAACCACATTTAATGCATTTGTGGATTAACGTATATTCTTTTCCTTTTTTTTCTACACGCACCGGCTCCATCATTCCCGCACAAATGCTCGCTCTGTCCCCTGGATTTATATCAACATGTTTGGACCACAAACATTCTGGACAATGGTTAGTGTATCCATTACCAGCAACCTCTGTTCCACATTTTTCACAAACAAAGTCTTCCTTATTTTTAATAAAAGTCATAAACCAAATATATCACAAAATTAATTGACAAAGATATCTCGGGTTGCTATTTTAAACTCAGATTTTGTACATTGGAGGACACAAATGCCACGAGTCGATTTTGGACTTTCACAACATCCACACACTGAAAAAGAACCTCACGGATTCTTCTTCATTGACGGAGAACAGACTCCGGTTTGCATCAAGTCAGTTCTGGCCGCACAGCACGCTGCTGTGTTTTTTGTTCTTCTTAGTCAGATTGGTTTTTTCGACTCACCACCCCTCGATCCAGAAGATTTTGACCGTCTCGAAGGGCAAGTGGTGTTACTCGGAATTCCGCAAAGCTTAGGGGATGACTCTGAGTCGGAAAACATCAAAGCTCAGTTCCACGACTGGGATGAAGCGGTTAGACTGGCACGAAGAGAACTTAACATGAATCGGCTTCAAATTGTGATTGTGCAGGGTAGACCAACCTTCGTCTATGGTGAAATTGGTCGTTAGCAACCACTCACCTCGTTCCCTGTTTTGGGAGCGAGGTGTTTTTTTATTATCTAAACAGTAAGGTCAATAAGCCTTTTAAATGGCTTAATGAAAATTAAAAATATAATTGCTGAAAAAACGTTTAACAAAATATTCGCTGTTGCCACTTCCTGATCCAGTCCCCCACCTATCCACTTAACCAAATCCACAAAATACCCATAAACTGGTATCAACATCAAAACTCCTAAGAAGTTGAAAAGAAAGTGGGCCATGGCAACCTTCTTTGCATCCACATCAAGTTTTATCGCTGCGATAAGAGCGGTGGTTGTTGTTCCCAAGTTGGCTCCAAGGATAAGTCCGATAGCCTGCTCAAAAGAAAGTACCCCGGCACCAGCAAGCAGAACAGCAAGACTAGATGTGACCAAACTTGCTTGAATAATTGCCGTAAAAATAAACCCAAAAAGTATAGCTAGGTAAATATTGGAGATACTTGAGAACAAACTTATTGCAAGTTGACTATCCTTCAGTGGCTCCACATACAAACCTATCAAATAAAGACTGAAAAATATCAAACCGAAATAAAATATTGGTTTACCAAGTTTTTTATATCTCTCACTGAAGTTAGAAAACAAATAGCCAACAATAATAATATACGGCGCGATGGCTGAAAGTTTTAGTGCCACCAACTGGGTTGCTAATGCTGTACCTATGTTTGCTCCAAAAATAACCCCAAGACTGTTAACAAAAGGTAGTACTCCCGCCCCCACTATACTCACCAATATAACAGTTGTGGCTGTACTAGACTGCACTATCGCTGTAAAAAAAGTTCCGACCAACAGTCCTCTAAATGGAGTTTTAGTAAATTTATTAAGATAATGACGCAATTTGTCGTCTGTTGTCTGACGGATTTGGTTACTAAACTTCCCTACTGCAAAAAGAAACACTGCCACTAAAGAGAGAACCGGGATAACTATTGTTGTGAGCATTAATAAATAATATCAGCAACAAAAATTTTTTGCGAGGATAATACTGAAAACTGAAGAATTTTATTGTCGGGGTTACCGTCCTTGGAAACCCACGGTTTTCCAACACTCGCTTTGCTCGTTGCCTTCCTCCACGGAAAACTCCCGTTTTCCGACCCTTTCCCTCTCGGCACGTCAAAAATCTAAAGATTTTATTGTCGGGGTGCCGAGAATCGAACTCGGGCCTCATGATCCCAAATCATGAATACTACCGCTATACTACACCCCGTATACTAAATATATTACTCAACAAGTCTACCACAAAGATTCCAAATTACAATTTATTCTATAGGACTATGTCATGTAGAATTTCCACTCTCGAAAGTCTCTTATCCATATCCACATAAACGACAGCCAGATCCAGTTGCCACTCTGTTTCATCCGAAACGTTTTTGTCCAATAGATATGAGCTGATGGCTCTAGCTAGGCGTTCTAGTTTCCATGGATGCATATTGTCTTCAGCCCGGTATTCACCTTCCCTACCAAATGTTTCATCCGAAACGTTATTCAAATTCCTACTTACACTTTTTACTTCCACAAAATGTATTTTATCCTTCTTTTTAGCCACAATATCTATTTCTCCCCATTTTTTGAGGTAATTTCTATCCAAAATAGCGAAACCTGTCCTTTCCAAATAAACACAAGCCGAATCCTCCCCTATCTTTCCAATTTTTTGCTTTTCAGTCTGTTCCTTAGCCTTTTTAGCTCTGTTCCACATGTAACATTATTATAACTCCTTCCACAAAATAGGTCTATTTGTTACATGTGTAACATTTATAGGTGTGTTTCACGTGAAATGCATATTCTCCTGTCACTTGGTAGCATAAACTGCGCTGTCTTATTCTAAAAACCCTTGTTTGTAGCCATATTATCATCAAAAACTGACTTTTAAACTCCAAAAACAGGGAAGTCAAAGACCTGTCTTTAATACACATGTCCACAAGGTTATCCACAGTTATTAACAAAACATTAAGTTTTAAACACTAAAAAGACAATTTTACTTTTTGCTTGGATAATAGTATTATTCTAGGGATTGCGGCTATGGTTTAGTGGTAGAACACGTCCTTGCCAAGGACGAGATTCGGGTTCGATTCCCGGTAGCCGCACAGAAAAAAATAACTCTGTTATTTTTGCTGCGGGTACCGGGTGGGAAAGGGTCGGAAAACGGGAGTTTTCCGTGGAGGAAGGATTGGGAAAACCGTGGGTTTCCCAGTTCCGTAAGCCGCACTAAAAAGCATTCATTGTGCACCCGGCAGGAATCGAACCCACATCCACGGTTCCGAAGACCGGTACTCTATCCATTGAGCTACGGGTGCATTAGTAAAACATATTACTATAAATATCTAGCTCGGTCTATGTTAAAATAAATCAGTATGCACAAATTCTCCATACCCAGTGAAGTTTCATATGTAACAAAAGAGCTAGAAAAAGCTGGTTTTGAGGCTTTTCTTGTAGGTGGATGTGTCAGAGATCTTATCCTCGGCAGGGATCCGAAGGATTGGGATGTGACCACAAACGCGACTCCGGAACAGATAATTCCTTTGTTTACCCACACGTTTTACGAAAATACCTTTGGGACAGTAGGGATTGTAAACGAAGAAGTGGGGGATGAGCGCCTAAAAGTGATAGAAGTGACTCCTTACAGACTTGAATCCGAGTATTCAGACAACAGGCACCCAGACAGTGTTACTTTTAGCCAAAAAATAGAAGATGATCTAAAAAGAAGGGATTTGACCATCAACTCTCTTGCGTACTCAGTTTCACAAGAAACAATTGTGGACTTGTTCGAGGGACAGAAAGACTTACAAAATAAAATAGCTAGAACAGTAGGGAAGCCAGAGGACCGTTTCAACGAAGATGGCCTTAGAATGCTTAGAGTTATTCGTTTTGCTGTAGAACTAGGGTTCGAGATAGAGCCTGAGACAGAGAAAGCTATCTTAAACAACGCTCAACTATTAGAAAACATCAGTACTGAGAGGATTCGAGATGAGTTTAACAAAATGCTTATGTCTCCAAGCCCTATGATAGCTATTCAGACACTGAGGAAGCTAGATATTTTGAAATATATCTCGCCTGAACTAGAGAAAGCTATAGGAATAGAACAAGGTGGGGCACACTCATACGACGTATGGGAACATTTGCTCCGCTCTGTACAGGCCTCGGCTGACAAAAATTACCCTCTAGAAATGCGACTTTCGGCTTTGTTTCATGATATTTCTAAACCAGAAACCCGCAGAAGGGGATTGAAGGCAAAAATGTGGACTTTTTATGGTCACGAAGTGGTTGGAGCAAGAGTTACCAAGAAAATCTTGGAAAGAATGAAGTATCCGACGAAAGTTATTGAAAAAGTAACCAAGATGATTCGTTGGCACATGTTCTTTTCTGACACTGAGCAAATTACGCTCTCTGCGGTCCGTAGAATGATTGTAAATGTTGGACGGGAGAATATCTGGGATCTTATGAATCTGCGCATATGCGACCGTATAGGAACTGGCAGGCCCAAAGAAGACCCGTATCGTCTCCGCAAATACCACGCCATGATAGAAGAAGCACTTCGTGACCCAGTTTCGGTAGGAATGCTCAAGATTGATGGTAAAAAAATAATAGAAATAACAAAAACTGCACCAGGACCTCATATCGGATTCATTTTGCATGCCTTACTTGAAGAAGTTTTAGATGATCCGTTGAAAAATACCGAGGAATACATGGAAACCAAAGCAATAGAGCTGATGCAACTCCCACCCGACGAATTAAAAGCACTGGGGGAGAGTGGAAAAGAGAGCAAAGAAGAAGCGGATGAAATAGAGGTGAAGAAAATAAGAAAAGAACATAAAGTAAAATAAAAATCGATACATTCAGTATCGATTTTTATTTTGTAAAATTATATTGTCTTTTATTTTTCCCTCTAGAAATACAATTTAAAATTTAGTTATCCACAATTTTATTTTGTTTGTCCTTTACATGTCTTTTATAAAAACATATACTAATTTCAGAACAAGAAAAGATTTCCGATAAACCCCGGGATGAACTTCTTAATTTGTTCTTTCAATTTTTTGAGGCTCGGCCGAGCCTCCCCCTTGAAGGCACCCTGGTAGGTGTACTGTTGGATGGTCAAAATATCATCAACTTTATCTACTATTTTAAAAAGCGTGATATTGTACCCCACTCTATCACCTCAACTGGGATGTACTTCTCCACTAAACTGTTTGCCCAAACAGTTTAGCCAACCGCCCTGCGTAACATACCAACGAACAATTGTGAAATTGCTCCAAGGTTTTGTCCGGGCGGTTTTTTGATACTAAGAGTAGTTTTCTTCCATTCAGGCACCAGTGATACAATTGATTCATAATTAACCTTACAAACAAATGAAAGAACTCGATGCAATGCCAACAGAAGAAAGTAGTGAGCTAACTTTAGAAAAAATCCAGCAAATGAAATCTCTGGAAGTGGAGATTAAAACTGACCTTGGTCAGACTTTGGAAGAGCTGAAGCAACAAACGGGAATAAATTTCGCACCCAGGGAAGATGGTTTTCACTTAACTATTATTGGACCGGCAGAGTCAAAAGTACTGGCAACTTTGACTGAAGAGCAGTTAGCAGAATTGAATGAGATAAACAAACAGATTCTGAATGGCGAAGGAATAACTATCCAAGGGATTGGTGTAATAGATGGAGCTGGAGAAGAATTTAAAATGAGAGAAGTTGATACAGTAAAGAAAACATCTTTTGTCGCATTGGATATTCCTGCATTACAAGAGTTCCGAGCAAAAATCGGATTACCTTCTAGATATTTTCACATCACACTCGGCTTTGTAGGAGGGGATATACACACGGAAGTTATTGGGCAAGAACCCTTAAAACCGAATAGCCCAAAAATGAAAGATATTACTAGACCTATTCCTAAAGTTGCCAATGAAAAGTTTTCTTCGATAACTCTGCCGGAAATACAGTTTGGAGGTATTAGTGAATAAATTACAAATCTATCTCTATAACTACCGGGCAATGATCTGAACCTAAAACCTCTGGGAGTATTTCTGCTTTTTTTACTTTATTTTTTATTCTTTTACTTACAAAAAAGTAGTCTATTCTCCAGCCGACATTGCGCTCGCGAGCGTTAGCAAAATGACTCCACCAGGTGTAGTGCCCGTTGCCTTCCCTAAATATCCGAAAGGTATCTACAAAACCTGCATCAATAAATTTCTGGATTCCTTCTCGCTCTTCAGCAGTAAAACCTTTTTTACCAACATTGTCTTTCGGTCGAGCAAGATCGTCTTCAGTATGGGCAACGTTTAAGTCTCCGCAGAAAATAACTGGTTTGTGTTTATCTAACTCTTGCACATGTTCTAGAAAAGCTGGATCCCAACCAAGGTGTCGTAGGGGGATTCGCGACAAGTCGTCTTTGGCATTCGGAGTATATACAGTGACTAAATAAAAATCTTCGTATTCTGCAGTTATCACACGACCCTCTGTGTTCGGGTCGCCATACTTATCTTCTAGTTTGTATTTTTTTACTATTTTCTCTGGAAAATCTTTAGTTATGGAAATTGGTAGGGGGCCGTTTTTGTTGTTATGGAAAATGGCTGTTCCACTGTAGCCTTTTTTCACCGCGGAGTTCCAATACTCAGTGTAGTCTGGCAAATCAACCTCACTTTGTTCCTCCTGGGCTTTTGTTTCTTGAAAACAAACAATATCTGGCTTGTGTTTGTCTATAAATTCGTTAAAAAGACCTTTTTTGTGTACTGCACGAATGCCGTTTAAATTCCAACTGATGATTTTCATATAAATAGAATTGTACCAAATGGTAATCCAAAGTGATAATACAAAAAAACCGAATCGGATAGTCGTATTAGGACCATGCGATTCGGTGTATATTTTATATTCCACTATCCAACTCCCAGGATGAGCCTGCGAGTCTCTCTCGCAAAATGGGCTTCACCAGGGTCGTTAGCATGAAATTTGCTAGTTTTCAGAAACATAGTTGAAACGAGAAGTCCTCCCTCAACTACAAACGGTATGGTTTCCTCGAACATAGTCGTTCTTGGAACCAAATTCTTCAAACTGAGCAAATCGAACTGCTCCAGCGAATTGGGTATTGACCCAATAATCCGCCCGACAGGGCCAGGATGATCTAGTCCAAGGATCGGTCTGGGTTTTGCGCCAGAAAGTTCCATTACACACAGTCTAGGATGCAGGTATTTTGTAGCTTCTAAGTTTGGAAAACTATAGAAACTTTTCTGCATCTGTATCCATCTCTCAAGAACCTGTTCCAGCGTCTCCACTGGAATCTCTAAGTGCCCAACAGATTTGAGGAATTCTTCCGTCCACTTTCCTTCGTCCTCAGGCTTTATTACTTTGTTCGCCTTGAACTTTGGAAGTAAAACAGCGACCATCACCCATCTTGCATCCAAAACATGAGTGCCGAGACTGCCTTTTATGTCGCCAAGATAGGAAAAGTATCGATGAAGTCCATCAAATAGTTTTCTGTGGTACGAGGATGCTAGCCGAGCTTTTTCATATCGATCACTCATGCTTTCGATATGATTCTCAAGTTTTGGAACAATCAAGCTTTGCTCATGCTGCTCTTTGGAAAAAATCTCACGAGCTTCGGCCAACTTGCTGGTATCGACACTGAGTTTTCTCTCTCTCGAAAGCAACTCCTTGTCTTTTGAGCTGATGCGCTCAATCTTCTTTCGCGCATCTTCGAGTGCTCGACGCAAGTGTTTTGTCTCGTTTCGCTCTTCGGACCTCAAGGCTCTGAACTCGGCCATAGCCCTGTCAAAGGTAGTTCTGTTTTTCAAAAGCTCGTAAGCCTCTGAATACTTCCTTTGAAGTTCAGTGTCTACTGTTTGGCTTTCAGGAACGGACCTGTCTGGGTGAAACTTCATAACGAGTCGACGGGCTACATCTTTTACGATGTAGTCAAACAACTCATCAGCAGTAAGTCCCAAATCCAACACTTGAGTTGCTACACCAATCAAAGCTAATGGGTTCCCGTTTGGAAACTCATTAACCATTCGCTTTCTTAGATTTCTGGAAGTTTCACTCACGGAAGCCTCTATTCTTTACTTCCTTTCCTCGACTACTGAACATTTCTTCAATCGTCATAGGCAATGTTGACCCCTGAGAGCTGTCGGTTATTTTCTTTACCAAAACCTTAATCGCCACACCCACGATAACTCGTGGTGTTTCAGATTTGATTCTGAGCAATTTAGCCACATCAGCCAGATTCTCCACAATTTCTCCGAGAATTTCTTCTGAGTGGCCACCATAAGCCTCAACCAGTTGAGCAGCTGACTCCATACTCATCATGTAGTCAGCAGAATCAGAACTTTTATCCACCAGAACAAGAGCCTGTTCAACTTTTTCAACCACATCGTCAAACTTGCTTTTAAACAAGTTCTTTCCGACCTGGTTATATTCCTGATCGCAAGGGCGCAAACCATCCTCTCCTCTAAAAACTTTAAGCATTTTCAGGAGGGATTCGGGCTGAATCCTATAACCACCGGCAATCAAGAGGTAGACTTCCTGCTCCACCTTGGAAGTCAGCGAGCTTTCCACCCTTTTGATCACGGTGTACACACTCCATCGGAGCTTAAAAGCAATGGACTTAACTCGTACATTCCCAGGTACAAGTTCGGTCCTGCTTTGAGTGATGACGGCTGGAATCAGGCTTCGCTTTCCTTTTACCACAAACCCTCCTTAGATAGCCATTTAAACGGTTGTTTTAAACAACCAAAGTCAAATTACATTCCCTTTTTACTCTACATTACTTATACACAAAGTCAATGAATAACACCTTTTGTCAAAATAAAATCCGCCCGGAGGGGCGGATATCTTCTATCGTGGTTTCAATGGATGATGCAGGGCAACATCCGTAATCGACACAGTGTCGGTAAACCGGTGTACATAATTTGCTTCGGAACCCTCGAGACAGAGAGCCCCGATAGTGTCCCGCCCATCGCCGGGCAAATGAACAACTTGAAACAAAACACCGTTGTATCGAAACCTTGCTCCGAGATCGATCGGGAATATGAAATACCCAAATGTGCCCTCAGTGCCACGAGGTTTCGTGACTACCACTCGACCCTGAAGGCCTTTTCCCAGCAACGCGCTCGAACTTGCACTTGAACCCATATAAATCTCCCACGCAAAAGCCGTTTCTGTATTGTTTTATATATGAACAGGTAGGTACTGTCAACTACATATAAAAAACCTCGCTTATGCGAGGTAGTATTCAAGGTTCCCGAACGATATTGGATACTTTCAGTTGTGGTTGGTAAATAAAGGAGCGGCCCTTATCTTTTCCTTCCAGAACATGTCCAGCAAGCTGGTCTCTGTTCTGAACCAACTTGTTTCTGACACCTTGAGTTACAAACTCACACCCAAGGTCATCAGCAGTGAAAGCGCCGAAGGTTCCTGGTAGTTTCAAGTTAATGACTTGTCGTGTTTTTACAACACGACCACGATGCATACGAACAACACTCATTTGTATTTACTCCTTTCTGGATAATACACTAAAAAACTGATATGTCAATATTATCGTTTGTTTTTGCCGTGGAACTTTTTGTGTATATCCTTCAGATGTCTATCCGTCACATGTGTATATATCTGTGTAGTTATGATACTAGAATGCCCTAGTAGTGCTTGGACTGAGCGAATATCTGCTCCGTTTGATAGTAAATCTGTTGCAAACAAGTGGCGCATGGTGTGGGGAGTAACTTTTTTCGACAAACCAGCCTTAGTTGCATAGTGGCGAACTATTCTTTCTATAGAGTGTCTGTTCAAAGCACTACTGGTACTGATTTCTTTTTTACTAGCTTTTTTCTCTCCATCTCGTCCTACTCGCACAAACAATGCATCCTCCATATCTTTTCTTTTTGCTAGGTACGTCTTCACAGCATTTCGAGCTTCATCAGATATGAAAACTACTCGGACCTTGCCACCTTTTCCTCGAATAGATAGCTCGTCAGAGTTGATATCCATATCTCTAGGTAGGGAACACAACTCAGACACACGGAGTCCTGTTGAGAAAAGTAGCTCGAGGATGGCTTTGTCGCGAAGAGATTTGAGGTCACTTCCGTTTGGAGCGGACATAAGTCTAGACATTTCGTTTGGAGTTATCAAATCTAGCGAACGTTCACTTACTTTTGCCAGCTCTATTCTTTCAGCAGACATGCTTTTTACACCTTGGCGTGCAAGGTACTTGAGAAAAGCGCGTAGAGCAATGAGGTAGTAGTTCTGGGTTCTTTTGGAAAGAGTTTTGTCTATATCCCTGTTTTTCACAACCCCGGAGTTTTTCAAAAGAGTTTTCCATGGCAAGTTTGGTTGTCTGTTGAGCCACAGACGGAACTCGCGAACAGATGAGTCGGTTATTGTTGTCGGGTCATCGTTTTTCAAAAATCCTAAAAACCTAGATATGTATCGGTCATAATTTTCTACAGTTTTAAGAGAGCGACCTCGTTCTATCTCTATGTATTCTAGAAACTGAGTTTTTAAATCTTTAAGCGAAGCCATTATGTATAAATTGTAACATAATATTGTGCGACACTATTCCCTTTGTGTTGATATATAAAGAAAAGGTACCTTGCGGTACCTTTGTATTGGTTCGAACTATTTCTTTTTCGGCTGAGCCTTTTTGCGTTTAGCTGCCCTTTCAATACCTGTTGCAGCTGCACCTACCTGACGACGAGTGTACCCCAGAGATCGGGATAAAGAGTCGCGTTTTTCGCTGTAGGCCTCCGTTTTCGGCTTGAGCCCTTGCAGTTCAGTCCGGATGCGCTTGGCGTCAACTTCGCTTACGCGGGCGCGGATCTTGGTCAGAATCCGTTTTGCCCTTTGCTTCTGATCCACCTCGGTCGGTCCGACGGTCTGACCGAACACCGCACCAGGCACATGCTTCAGTACCTCCTCGATAGGGGCTGACTTGGCCCACTGAGCAGCCTTGTGACGTACCGCTTCGATATTCGACTTCAAAAGACCCAACACATTCAATTTGTACACTATGTGTACCTCCCGGTAGTTTTATATCATTATAAGCCATTGGTGTCAAAAAATATCCTTAAAATCTCTTGATTTAAGAGATAATGGCTCAATATAGCCCCTTGCAAAAAAGATGGATGTATGATATTCTCTATTCAATGCTTACAAAAACGAAAAAATCTAAAATAATCAAGGAAACACAGGTACACGACACAGATACTGGTTCTCCAGAGGTACAAATCGCTATTTTGTCTAAAAGAATAGACGAACTAGCTTCTCACCTAAAGAAAAACGCAAAAGATAACCACTCAAGAAGAGGTTTACTACAAATGGTTGCGGACAGAAAAGCACACATGAAATACCTAGAGAAGAAAAACCCTCGAAGATTCAACGCTTTAAACAAAAAACTCGGTCTAAAGAAATAATAAAACTCCCCGAAAGGGGATGTTTTGTTCAACGCGATCTATTTGTTTCTATGTTATTATTTAGGAGTAAGCATTATTATTTTTATATATTTGTTTTATTTAATAGCTATTTTTATATTTAATTTTTAATTTATGAGTGTAATCAAACACAACAACCAGCGTGTCGGTATCTTTATAGACACACAAAACTTATACCATTGTGCAAAAAACATCTACGGAGCAAAGGTAAACTTTGCGGAAGTAGTAAAAGAAGGCTTAGCAGGAAGACAACTTATTCGAGCACTAGCTTATGTGATAACCACAGAAGCAGGGGATGAGAAAAATTTCTTCGAGGCTCTGGAAAAAGCGGGAATCGAAACTAAAACAAAGAACTTACAGATTTTCTCTGGAGGGGCAAAAAAAGCGGACTGGGATGTGGGTTTGGCTGTAGACGCTATCAAAATGGCTCCTAAACTAGATTCCATTATTCTTGTTACTGGAGACGGGGACTTTGTACCACTAGTAGAATACTTACAGGTAAACGAAGGGTGTCAGGTAGAAGTTATGTCTTTTGGGAAAGCATCCTCTGTCAAACTGATAGAAATCTGTGATGACTTCATAGATTTGGACGACAATCCAGCCAAGTATCTCTTGGGATTCCGTGGACCTGGGAACAAAAGACCGAGAAGAGTGCCGAGAACGATCTAGTATAAAAAACCGACACCTGTCGGTTTTTTTGATATAATAAAAAAATGAATCCCGAAGATAAAGAAGTAAAAATCCCAGAATCAATAACAAATCCGGAAGAAGTTCTTGAACAAAATCCTTCCACGTCTC
Source organism: Patescibacteria group bacterium (assembly GCA_040384485.1). GTDB lineage: Bacteria > Patescibacteriota > Minisyncoccia > Phycocordibacterales > DATDWN01 > C7867-006. The sequence continues at coordinate 167,088 of JAZKJH010000003.1, read as the reverse complement.
CCACTCCAAAAACAGAAACTCATGATCCGATAAAATCCCTCAGAACATACCAGGGCGACGTACAAGAAGCGATGACCAAAGACAGATCTTCTGCCACTTCTATTTTCGTAGCTGAACAAAACAAAAGAGATAAAAGTTTGATTGACTCTCCCTCTTCCAACTTTTCAATAAAAACTGAAGATAAAAATAAATTCTTTGCAGTGCTTGGTGGGTTATTACTTATATTGGGTGGTTTAGCCATTGGTGCAGGATATTATCTGCGTTCCAACGAGCAAGTAATGATTGAGCAAAGAGATAAAGCCCTTTTATCTTTTACCGAAGAAATGGTACTGGAGTTAGACAAAACAAACCGTAACACCCTCACATCTGCAATAACTGACGCGAAGAAAAATTTTGATGCTCCGATCAATTCTATTTTATATATAAATATAGAAAAATCCCCACAAATCCAAGCTGACAGAACTAGTGTGTTGGAAATATTATCGCCGAGTATGCCGGCATCACTTGAGAGAACTTTTTCTCCACAGTATATGTTGGGAGTATATTCTTTTGACACCAATGAGCCTTTTATTATTTTAAAAACCGAAGATTTTGCTGGGAGTTTTGCTGGTATGCTTCGATGGGAAAAGGATATTCCATCAGATCTAGGGGATATATTTGTTATGGAAAAAAATGCTAGTTCCACCATAGATGCTGTTTTTTACGACAAAGAATTTAAAAACCGTGATATGCGAATAATGAAAGACTCTCAAGGAAAAACTCAGTTTTTGTATTCTTTCATAGACAAAAACACCCTACTTATAACCAAAAACGAGAACATCTTCTCGGCCATCCTCACGAAATACCTTTCAATCAAAGAACCTAGATAAAAATGATTTGCGCAGGTTTCCTGTTCTGATACAATTAGATTTATGGACACAAACATTCAACATTTTAAAGAATTGCTAGAAGGTGAGCTTGTGATACTAGAGAAGGAAATCTCAGGCGTTGCCAGAATAAACCCTGACAACAAAGAAGACTGGGAGGGAGTAGAGCCTGAAATGAACACTGATTCAGCTGATGACGGGGAAGTTGCAGATACAATGAGTGAATTTTCAAACAATAACGCCGTAACCGAGCAACTAGAGCTTAGACTTAATGAAGTAAAAGCGGCATTGGACAAAATAGAGGAAGGAACATATGGAGTATGTGAAGAATGTGAGGCTCCAATAGAAGAGGATAGACTAGAGGCAAATCCTGCAGCCAAGACTTGTAAGCTTCATATGTAAAGTATCTCCAAAACCATGATTTCCAAAGTTTACAGCGCTCAAACAACTCTCCTAAATGCGGAAATCATAGATATAGAAGTGGATCTCTCTCGAGGGCTCCACTCTTTTTCTATAGTTGGACTTGCCAACAAGTCAGTGGATGAATCCAAAGACAGAGTATCTTCTGCTATAAAAAACTCTGGTTGGAAATCACCAAAAAACAAAAACCAAAAAGTGGTTGTCTCCCTTGCTCCAGCAGATGTTAAAAAGGAGGGACCATTGTTCGATCTACCAATCGCTGTTGCTTACCTAATTGCTAGTGAGGACATAGAAGCCGATACAAAGAATAGGCTTTTTGTCGGAGAACTTTCTTTGGATGGTGAGTTGCGTTCAGTAAAAGGAATACTGCCGATAACTCAAAAAGCTCAAAAAGAAGGTTTCACTGAAATATTCTTACCTTTAGACAATGCTGAAGAGGCTAGCAACATAAATGGTGTAAAAATATTTGGTGCAAAGAATTTGCTAGAAGTCGTAAAACATATTAATGAGAAAGAGAGTGAGGATGAAACACTTACCACAGAAAAAATTGCTGAATATAAAAGAAACAATACTGAGACAAAAGCTCGGGAAATAGATATTGATTTTGCCGATATCAAAGGTCAAGAATCTGCCAAGCGAGGATTGGAGATTGCAGCTGCTGGAGGACACAACATTATTATGTACGGACCACCAGGAACTGGAAAAACTATGTTGGCCAAAGCTTTTACACACCTACTTCCAGAACTTTCCTTTGATGACAAATTAGAGGTGACTTCTATTTATTCTGTTACTGGTTCATTGCAAACAGGTTTGGTTGAACATCCACCGTTTCGAGCCCCACATCACACATCTTCATATGTTTCCTTGGTGGGTGGAGGAGCGAACCTGAAACCAGGGGAAGTTACCTTGGCCCACAAAGGAGTTTTGTTCCTGGACGAGTTTCCCGAGTTTGATACTAAAGTTTTAGAAACGTTGCGCCAACCACTAGAAGATAGGGAAGTAACTATTTCTCGTGCAAAAGGAAGTGTGAGATACCCGGCTCACTTTATTCTAGTTGCCACCATGAACCCGTGTCCCTGTGGGAATTATGGCGTAAAAGGTAAGGAATGTGTTTGTAATGCTCAAAATATAGAAAAGTATAAACGAAAACTTTCAGGCCCAATAGTCGACAGAATAGACTTATGGGTAGAGGTTTCCAAAATAGAACACGAAAAACTCACAGACAAGCGAGAACTGCACGAAGGAACTGACAAAATGAAACCGAGAGTTGCGAAGGCCAGAAAAATCCAAGAGAAAAGATATGAGGGTTTAAAAATAAAAACTAATGCAGAACTTTCTGCAAAAGAACTGGTTACAAAAATAAACCTTGCAGAAAATGTGAAAGATTTACTAAACAAATCAGCCAAACAACTAGACTTGTCTGCTCGTTCATACCACCGCATTATAAAACTCGCTCGCACCATAGCCGACATGGAGGGGAGTGAAGAAATAACCGAAAACCATATACTAGAAGCCTTACAATACAGACCAAAGAGGTATCAGGCTTTTTAACTAATATATTTTTCTATTAACTTTTCGGAACCCTTTCGTTGCGTGTTATACTGTTGACCTATGGAAATTTTATATACTTATTTAAAAAAATATTGGAAATTGTGCATTGCGGTACTTCTTTTGGCTTCAATAAATCAGATTTTTTCTCTTCTCGATCCTTACATTTTTCGACACGTAATTGATAATTATGCTACCAAGTTTGGGGAATACACCATGGAAGAATTTCTAAAAGGAGTAGGATTTTTGCTACTACTTGCAGTTGGCACTGCTTTCGTTTCTAGAGTAGCCAAAAATTTTCAGGACTATTACCTAAACAATATAACTCAACGTCTTGGAGCTGAAATGTATGCGGATGGAATAAAACATTCTCTTGCCTTACCATATGAAGTATTTGAAGACCAAAGGAGTGGGGAAACATTGAATATTCTGCAAAAAGCCAGAACTGACAGCGAGAGATTAATTATTTCGGCCATAAACATAACTTTTAGCTCCTTGGTTGGTTTCATCTTTGTAACTGTTTATGCACTGAACCTATATTGGGGAGTGGCGCTAGCCTTTGGGTTAACCATCCCTATCATTGGTGGAGTGAGTTATTTTCTAAGTAAAAAAGTTAAAACTATTCAGCAAAAAATTGTTTTGGAAACTTCAGCATTGGCCGGTTCCACCACTGAGTCACTTCGTAATATCGAGCTTGTAAAGAGCTTAGGATTATCAGAGCAAGAAATAGATAGACTAAACGACACCACCAATAAAATCTTGGAGTTAGAGCTCAAAAAACTCCGCTATCTACGCAGTATCAGCTTTGTACAAGGAACGATTATTAACTTCTTGCGTACAGCTATTCTTCTTTTTATGATGGTTTTAATTTTCCTTGAAATAATTACTTTTGGGGAGTTCTTCTCACTTTTTGTTTACTCTTTCTTTGTTTTTGGGCCTCTTCAAGAAATAGGTGCGGTAATAAATACATACAGGGAAGCTGAAGCATCTATGGTACGTTACAAAGAAATTGTTAGTAGACCCGTAGAAGTCATGAGTATTAGCCCTGTAGCTTTACCCAAAATAGAATCTATAGAGTTTAGAGGTGTTACCTTTTCATACAAAAGCTCGAAGAACAATGCTATTGAAAACATCTCTTTTAAAATTAATAAAGGAGAAACAGTTGCTTTTGTAGGACCGTCTGGTTCCGGAAAAACAAGTGTAGTGAAACTGATGGTAGCACTGTACAGACCCACAGAAGGGGAAGTCCGCTACAATGAAGTAAGGTCTGAAGAGATAAACATCAAAGACCTGCAAAAACAAATTGGATTTGTTACACAAGACACCCAACTTTTTGCCGGCACTATAAAGGAAAACTTATTATTTGTTAATCCTGCTGCCACCGACGAGGAGTGTCTTCGGGTTTTACACGAAAGTGCTTGTGACTCACTACTCCAAAGAGCCGACAAAGGACTTGATACTGTTATAGGTGAAGGTGGTGTAAAGATATCTGGAGGAGAGAAACAAAGATTATCTATCGCCAGAGCCTTGCTTCGCAAGCCAAATTTGTTAGTTTTTGATGAAGCAACTTCTTCATTGGATTCAATTACTGAAGAAGAAATAACCAAAACAGTAAGGAATATAACCGATTCAAAAAATCACTTAACCATATTGGTTGCGCACAGACTTTCTACAATAATGCATGCCAATAGAATATATGTATTAGAAAAAGGTGTTGTGTCCGAACATGGGACCCACACAGAGCTTTTGGAACAAAAAGGCCTCTACTACGCTATGTGGAGACAACAAATTGGCGAAAGAGTTTAAGCTACGCAAGCTTAGTTTGACAATCGTCATTTAAAAAGTAAATTTAAGTATAGAAAGTGAGGATAGTGTGACACCAGAAAAAATGCTCTCAGTAGTTGAAACTTGTGAAGAGTTTCTCTTAAGAGAAGGGGTTCCCAAAATCCAAATGGATGAGAACAGAACTTTTGGTTCTTTGAGTATTGATGAACGTCTTGCTCATGCACACTTCTTATGTGAAGGCGCCAAGAAGTACATAATGAATCCTGAGCAATACGGCAAAGCAAACAGGCATCTGACCGCCATCCAAATGCTTATGTCATTTGCGGACATATTCACCTTAAGGGATTTGAAAAACCAGAGCAGGCCGGATCTGCCAGAACAAAAAACCACAGACTAGCTGTGGTTTTTCTTTAGAAAATTATGATGGTTAAGTATGAAACCAAACTTTCAAATTTAGATGAAATCCGACGTGAGAGTTTTAGAACAAAAGGAGTCTTACACCTAGTAAGGTGACGAGGGTTTTAAAACTAGGAACGAGGTGAGAAGTGATATTATCACTTCGTAAAACCTTGATCATTTGTAATCAAATGTGAAAGGTGTACTGATCCTGTAGGGATTTCGCTAAATTTGGAAGTTTTAGAATGGGTTTTTGGCCCCTCGGATCTCAAAGTGAAGGTGTGTACCAGTGCTTTTTCCTGTATTTCCCATCTTACCCACCACATCTCCTTGGGAAACCTTCTGTCCAACACTTACATTTACACTACTCATGTGAGCATACAAAGTTTGAGTTCCGTTACTGTGTTTTACTACTACATACAATCCGTATCCTCCGTTATATCCAGCACTTCGAGCGATGATGACTTCTCCTGCTGCAGAAGCAAGAATGTTTGCTCCATGATGAGAAACTAGGTCAACTCCATTTTTACCGTGGATTCCCTGACTCTTTATTCCACCAACGATAGGTCTCATATAGTATCCAGCGTAGCTAGGGGATTTACTTCCACCTGAACTTGGTTTCTTAGTAGGTGTTGGGGTTGCAGCTATTTCACCGTCTGGAACAGTCACTATATCTCCTACAACTAGTTTTGCATCTTTGGCTAGGTTGTTATATTGCATTATTTCCTCCAAATCGCCTTTGTGTTGCTTTGCGATGCTTTGTAGTGTGTCTCCTTTTTTAACAACATGTTGAACGCCATCAATAGGAAGAATAACCAAGGTTTGACCCACTTTTATTGTATTCCCATTTATATCGTTCGCCCATCTAATAGTGTTTACAGTAACGCCAAACATCTTGGCTATAGCTGGTAGGGTGTCACCAGAACGAACCACATAAATACTAATCTGATCATCACTAGATGTCTTACCTTCTCCTGGCATAACTACTTCTGAAACCAGAGCGGCGTCATCAACAATAACTAGTTCGTCTACTTTTTCCTCTATTGCTCCCATAGGCGACAAAGGCGCTTGCAACAAAGCCATATTTTGACTAGGTGTATCTATTTCCTCTGCAGAAACCTCATCTGAAAACAAGTTGGAAATAAAAGAAATAACTCCTGCGTTGGCATGCAAAGGGATAATTGTGGTCGAAATTATCAAAAAAGAGAAGATAAATGACCTTATGTTCACCACTATCTGAGCAAATCCCACTCGGCCCTCCTGGGCGTCTGTGATTTTAAGACCTGCATCAAATTTAGGATCTTGTTTTTTACCTAAAATAAGCTAAAAATTAACTTTTATTCTGTATTTCTGAAGATAAATAATGGCTCTATATAGCCATATTTATAAAACCCTTTCCGACAACATATTAAGTATATATATTGTGGTCTTTGGGTCAATGCCAGTTATCACCAATTAAAATAAGGTTAAATTTTGATTGAATGACACAAAAGTTGAATTTTGTGGTGTCATTTTAAAAAATAAAACAACAAAACTTATTAACAACTCAAAAATTAGGGCCCGTGTGATATACTTTTCAAGTGAATTACCTAGAATCTCTTAATGATGAGCAAAAAAAGGCAGTTGTCGCTACTGACGGACCGGTACTTATCGTCGCTGGGGCAGGGGCAGGAAAAACAAAAACACTTACTCACCGAATACTACACCTGGTCGCTAGTGGAGTTTCACCGGAACAAATCCTGGCCATCACTTTTACCAACAAAGCTGCGAAGGAAATGCGGGAACGAGTACGTGACCTAATAGAAAAGGATCTTTCAATGGCACATCTTCGACGCACTATGCCTTTTGTGAGCACCTTTCACTCTCTTGGAGTTCAAATTCTGAAAGAGAATGCTGAAATCTTAAAAATCCCAAGACATTTTACTATATTTGACCAAGGAGACAGCAAAAAAGCTGTAAAAGATGCTGTTGTTGCCATAGGACTCGACCCAAAAGAGCATTCCGATAAAGTGAGACATATTATCTCAAATGAGAAAGGTAGAGGAGTGAGTTTAAGTGAATACATGGAAAGAGGAAGTTATGACTTTACTTCTGAGCTTGTGAAAAAAGTTTGGGAGAAATATGAAGCAACTTTGAAAAGAGAGCAGGCCCTAGACTTTGACGACTTGCTTTTAAAAACCTTAAAACTCCTCCAGAAAAACAAGGAGGTTCTGGAAAAATACCAGGAACGCTTTCTTTATGTGCATATTGACGAATACCAAGATACAAACAAAGTTCAAAACAGCATTGTAGAAATGCTTGCTAAAAAACACCGAAATATCTGTGTGGTGGGGGATACTGACCAAAACATCTACTCTTGGCGAGGAGCAGAGATAAAAAACATGCTTCACTTCGAAAAAACCTATCCAGATGTCCAAACTTTCTTCCTAGAGCAGAACTATCGTTCAACAAAAAACATTTTGGCTGCTGCAAATGAGATTATAGAAAAGAATAAGTTTAGAATTCCTAAAAAACTTTTTACTGAAAACAGTGAAGGGGAGAAAATTACCCTGTTTGAAGCAAGGAACGAAGTAGACGAGGCTCATTTTATAGCTCTCCGCTCAAAAGATTTACTAGAAAAAGGCGTGAGTGCAGAGGAGATAGCTGTTCTATATAGAGCCAACTTCCAATCTCGAGTGCTGGAAGATGCTTTTATGGCTTTTGGGGTGCCCTATCAAATGCTTGGGACTAAATTCTTTGAGAGAAAAGAAATAAAGGATGTGGTTAGTTTTGTAAAAGCCAGTCTAAACCCTCAAAATTTAAGTGACTTTTCAAGGATTATAAACATCCCACCGAGAGGAATAGGTAAGGTTACTTTGGAAAAAATCCTTACCGGCAAAGAAGATGAGATTTCGAGTGGAACAAAAGCCAAACTAGATAGTTTCAAAAACATGCTTTTGGATTTTGAGGAGGTTCTACTAAAAGAAAAACCTAGTGAAAGTCTGAAATATATCATCAAAAACTCCGGTATGGAGGATATGTATAAAACAGGGTTGGAGGAAGATACTGATAGACTTGAGAACATAATGGAGCTTGTAACTCTCGCAACCAAATACGATATATATGAGAGCGAAGAGGGAATAGAAAAATTCCTTACAGATGTAGCACTAACTTCAGACCAAGACTCTTTGGATGGAAGTAAAACTGGAGTAAAGCTTATGACTGTTCATTCCTCCAAAGGTTTGGAGTTTCAGTATGTTTTTGTGTGTGGACTAGAAGCCGACCTATTTCCTCACCGACGACGAGGTGAGAGGGCAAAAGATGGGGAGGATGCAGAGGAAGAAAGAAGGCTTTTTTATGTTGCACTTACGCGAGCAGGGCACAAACTGTTTTTGACTCACGCTATCACTCGTACTATATTTGGTTCAATGGAGGTAAATTCGCCTTCGGAGTTTATAGACGATATACCGAAAAAATACATAGACAAAGAATCATTTTTTGGAGAAGTAGAAAAGGAATCATTTTTCAAAATAGATTTTTAGATTCAACCTGAATTATACAACCATGCTTCACAAAAAATCACTAGGGCAAAATTTCCTAAAATCAGAGAGTGCTATCTCTGCGATAATAGACGCGAGCGACATTGTGCCTAGTGATATTGTGCTTGAAATAGGGCCAGGGGAAGGGGTCCTCACACAATACCTAACAAAACTTGCTGGCAAGGTTATTGCCATAGAAAAAGACCACAGGCTCATACCTTTTTTAACAGAAAAATTTGCAAAAGAAATTTCTACGGGAAAGTTGGATGTGTTAGAAAAAGATATCCTTGAGTTTGATCCGGGAGTGCTGTCTTTTTACAAACTGCCCTACAAGGTCATAGCCAATATCCCATACTATATAACAGGTCAGATACTACGAATGTTTTTGGAAACAAAAAACCAACCAAAATCGATGACTCTTATGGTTCAAAAGGAAGTAGCTGACAGAATACTAGCTCGAGACAACAAAGAGAGTTTACTTTCACTTTCTGTAAAAGCATTTGGAACACCTAAATACATAAAAACTGTAAAAGCGGGTTCTTTTGTACCGGCTCCCAACGTCGATTCAGCCATACTACTCATAGAAGATATATCAAAAGGAAGGTTGGGGGGTGTAGACGAAGCAGTGTTTTTTCAAACTATTCACGCTGGTTTTGCCCACAAAAGAAAGCAGCTTTTACCAAACCTGTCGTCTTTGTATAAAAAGGAAAACATTTTGACTGCTTTTGAAAAACTTGGAATTTCTACAAAAATAAGAGCGGAGGACTTACCTCTAGAAACATGGGTTAGTTTTTGCAGTATAATTAAATAAACATGACACTCTTGTTAACAAACTTCCTAGATACTATCAAAAACACCCGAGTCTCTATATCAGAATGGATAATGGGTTTTTTAGGAATCGTGTTCGTTAGGTTTATATTTGAATACATCTCCAGTCCTGCCTCGGACGGCATAATGCCCTTGGATCCACACACAACCATTCACTATATTCTATTCCTTTTATCTGTATCACTTTGTTCTATTTTGTTAGTCGGATATTTCAACAAAGATTACAAAAACGCTCCGAAAATTTTATTGTTTGGACTTCCAATTCTTTGGTTAGCCCCTATTGCTGACCTTGTTTTTAGTGGGGGAGTTGGTAGCAAAATGACTTATATTTTCAGTACAAACTGGGAAATACTAACTAACTTCGTTACTTTTTTAGGAACAACATCAAATATAGGGGTGACTTCTGGAATGCGGTTCGGAATTGCTCTTATGATACTAGGTTTTGGTTGTTATTTATGGATTAATAAAAATGGATATAAAAGAATAGCGTTAGGAATGTTTTCTTTGTATTTGCTCATATTTATTATTGGATCGACACCAGGAATTATTAATACGGTTTCAAATATTTTCACAAGCACTAATGAAAACAGTTTAGTATTTTTTGAAAAAGTTATTTTTGAATCCACAATATCTCACAACACTTGGAGAGAGGGGGTTTCCTCTGTTTCATATGCCAGGTTTTTTGAACTTGGTTTTAATAAAATACTGACTCAAATCTTGTTCATTATCTCGGTTATTTCGGCATCACTTTTATTTTACAGAATAGATAAAAATAAATTTATTGCGGTTATCAGAAACTTGAGACTGGAGAGGGTAAACTTTTACACTCTATCGCTTCTATCAGGTATGGGCTTTGCCTATCTCAACAACCCCATGATTATCTCAAATATAATGTGGGTAGATTTTATAGGAGTGGTATGTTTGCTCATGGCTTGGGTTGGTTTGTGGATGAATGCAGTACACACAAACGATATAGCTGATGTTGAAATAGATAAAATATCAAACACAAACAGACCTCTGATAGAAAAGACTTTAACTGTTGAGGAGATGCGGGAAGTTGGTAGGTTGTGGTTAATTATTGGACTACTGGGCGCGTGGGCTGCTGGTTTTTATCCTTTTTTTATGAGTTTGGTGTATATAGCAGCTTCATATATATATTCTGTTCCTCCACTCAGACTTAGAAGATTCCCTATTATTTCTTCATTTCTTATAGGAGTGGCATGTTTGGCCACCATACTAGCTGGATACTTTTTTATATCTCCACTGAAACAAATTTCAGCTTTTCCATCTCTTTTGGCACTAGGAATCGTGTTGATGGTGACTATGGCAATAAACTTCAAAGATATCAAAGATGTTGCTGGTGATAGAGCAAATGGAATAATGACAATACCGACTCTTTTTGGCGAGAGGGGAATAAAAATAGTAGCCTACTGTTTTGCACTTAGCATCCTTCTAGTTCCGGTATTTCTATCATTTTATCTTTTGTATATTATTGCCTTGCCTTCTGCACTCATAGGGTACAGACTAATTATGAAGAAACCTTACCAAGAAAAGCCTATTTTTGTGTTGCGTTTTGTGTTTCTAACAGGCATAGCGATTTCATACCTAATTTTATACTATTTTGTGTATATAAAAGGAATTATATAGGGAATACCTTAAGTAGTTTTGAAAAAAAGTATTATGGCAGTATAATCTTCGTATGCCTAGTAATAAAACTATTGTAATTTTTATAATCTCAGCCAGTATAGTTGCGTGTATTTGGCTTTTTACAAAGGAAAAAAATACCGAGGGAGACAATCAAGTGGTTGCGGGAAACCCCAGAGCTGTTGTAGAAACTGAAAATGACTGGCAAAAAATACTAACGGATGTAGATTCTTCTCAAAACGAAATATCAAGCGTAGTAAGACCTGTAGACGAAGAAATTGTTAACGACACTAGCCTTACTGCAAAAATATCTCAAGATTTTTTATCACAGTACTTTTTATCTATTAGAGACGATGGAACTATCACTGACGCTGAGATTTCTCAAATAACCAAAAATATTGTCTCCATGCCTGAGTATACTCAGATAAAAGGGGCGGTGTACCTCCAAGCAAACTTAAACATAGTAAACAAAAACAACCGAGATTTTGTAACTAGCTACAAAAACACAGTCAACAGACTTCTTAGAGAAAGCTCAACCCAGGTTAAAGAAAATCCAGTAGATATCGCCATGACTGCCATCGAGACCGAAAATGAGTCTGTTTTATTAAAACTAGACCCTACAATTAGGATAACTAAGGGTTTTATTGAAGACATGTTGGCTATAGAAGTGCCTAGTAGTGCAACTTCGCATCATTTAAAACTATTAAATGCCATCAGCAATATTCTCGCCAGTCTTGAAGCTATGCGGGACTCTGTTTCCGACCCAATAGCAGGAATAGCTGGAATAAACCACTATCAAAACACTACAAGCGAAGATCTAAACTTTGCACTATTAGACATAAATTCTTACTTTGCACAACGAACTGGTTCAGCAATATAACAACCGTTTGTTTCAGTAAAACTTTTCAACACAAACTCTAGTGTTAACAAGTCGAGTTGGTGTATAATAAAAGACATAATTATGTCTTTTTCCGCCCAATCAAACTTTTGGAAAAAATCCCTACTTTCTTTTTTTATAATCTCACTGCTTTTTTCTTTTGCTCCGAAGAAGGTTGAAGCTCAATATGTCGATGTGTTTCAGGCTCCAAAAGAAGGTTTTGGTGACTTTTTGGCATACACAGCTGCTCAAATAGTCCTTAAAATGATTACTGCAAAAACAGTAAATTGGATTAACTCCGGATTCCAAGGAAACCCTAGTTATGTAACTGATCCAAAACAATTTTTCTTGGACGTTGGGGATGAGACAGCATCTTCTTTTCTATCCAATACAAATCTAAACCGGTTGTGTGCTCCTTTCAAAGCAGAAGTTAGACTTGCTTTGGTTAAAAATTATCTTTCAGAAACAAGTGGCGAAAATTACAGCTGTAGTTTGAGTAAAATAAAAGCCAACTACGAAGAGTTTATGAACGACTTTAGTAAGGGTGGTTGGGATGGGTGGTTTGAGATTACTCAAAAAAGTCAAAATAACCCTTATGGGGCATATCTTGATGCAAAAAATTCACTATCATTGAGAGTAAGTGCGGCTGGTGAAGAAAAAGATAAACAAATAGAACAGGGTGGTGGTTTCTTGTCGTTTCAGAAATGTAAAAAGGAGTATGTAATCACTCAAGCAATGCTCGATGGGGATGACAATAGTCGAGGTTACTATGGAAATTTATTGTCAGCTGGATACGAAGTGGGTGATTGTTATAAAGATCCTAATGCCAAAGAGGTTGTTACTCCTGGATCAGTAATCAACGGGCAACTTACTAAAAGTTTAGGTTCTTCTTGGGAAAGACTTGGAGCAGCCGATGAAATAACAGAAATTGTAGGGGCGTTAGTTGGACAACTAATAGAACGAGTTGTAGGTGGTAGTGGAAACGGAGGAGGACTTCGAGGAACGAGCCAACCAGGTTCGACTGGAAACTCCTTTATTGATGACTTCCAAAACGCCCCTGAACCTCAACCAATTAGAATGCCTGTCAACGATCCTGAGGACACTTTCACTTGTCTTACTGACCCCGACACTGGTGTTATGCGATGTAGGATAGGGAATGAAGTTCCTGGTACATCGGGCGGTCAATGTGCTGACACAGGAAACAAGTATGCCTCTGATTTGGGTTCAGCTATGGATGCCGTTCTTTCTGAAAATCCTGACATAGCAGACCTTCCAAACATAGAATCGGGTGGCAGAGTGAATGCCAGAAGATTTCTAGCTCTTGTAGAAGAAAAACTTATTTCTAGAGGATTCAATGCCACAGACGAAGTACTGAATGGAAACAATAACCCTTCCACGGGAGATATCATTGCTGTATGGAGGGATGGAGAAGAATACATGGAAAGGTATGACGCTATCAATGGTGCAGCTGCGACCATAGCGACTGCGGGTCAAACAAACTTTGAAGGATTTGTTCCTATGGATTGTACTACTGCAGGTGGAGGGGATGATTGTGGATGTAGAGAAAGTACCGGTGGACCAGATGAAGAAGATGAAGATGGTGGGGATGATGAGGAAACCAATCCAAACCCTGGAACTGCTTTTATTACCTCTGTTTCGCCTTCGTCTGCAAAACCCGGAGCTACAACTATCACAATAACGGGAACAGACTTAACAAATCAGGTTTCGTTTTTTGATGGTGCTGGTAACAGAGAGTCTGTTGCAGGAACAGTAAATTCCACAAAAACTCAAACAACTGCTTTAGTTCCAACCAGTATTCCTGTAGGAAATGCAACAGTAAAAGTTTACATCGGAAGAAATCCTGCCAATGAAATGGTTTTCTCGAATGGTAAATTAATTCAGATAACCAACACTCCTGGTGGTGGCGGGGGAGGTACAGCAACTGTTCCTTCATATAACGCGAGTGGTGGTTGGGGTGGAAACTTGGCACACAACACTACCAACAATACCTGGTTGGTAGTTAGTGCAGGAACATCTGCCAACGGAACATATGGGAAAATAATGAACAACGATGGAACATCTGTTGGGGGACAAATAACAATTACAAGCGGGCATTCCGGAGGACCAAAAGTAGCTTACTCAAAAGATATAAACAAATATTTAGTTGTTTGGTTAGCTTGGGATGATGGTGACAAAACCACAACTTCAAATATTATGGGGCGTTTTATTAACCCTGATGGAACATTTTCTGGTAGTCCTTTCTTGGTCCATTCTGACACTAGCTATCCAAACGACTCCTCAATGTTTTATTCAAACTCGCCTATGCAGTACGACTCAAAAAATAAAAAATTTGTATACGTATGGCAGACAGTAAAACCAGGACGACATTCTAATTTAAGAACAATAAGTACGACTGGAGAAGTTGGTCCGAGAATAAACCTAACAAGCTCTCTTTCTACTGTAGCTGAAGACGATGGAAGAGGAGATCCTGCTGTTGCAATAAAGGAGAGCACGAACGAATACTGCGTTATATACCAAAGAGGATACAGCACCGGCACGGGAGCATCGGCTACATGGAACCCTTCTATCAGAGCACGGACTGTCAATGCATTGACAGGAACAGTTGGTCCAGAAACTGTAGTGTATTCAGAGTCCGGAGCAAACGCTACTGTGGTAATGATGAGTATTGTATATAACTCAGTTAATAATAAATACTTGGTTGGTTGGTCTGGAACAAACGGGGCAAAAGGGAAGTTTATGACTAGTTGTAATGGTAGTGTGGCTGGTTCGACAATTACCCTAAACTCTGCAGCGTCTGGGCACAGCCTTGCTTACAACCCAAAGTCCAACCAGTACGCGTCTATCGGGCAAAACCCACACAATGCAGGAAATACCTTTGTAATACTTAACTCTAATGGAGTAAAAGTTTCTGAAGGTGTGGCTTTTGCAGGAGGTTACGGCAACTTCTCGCCAACCATAGCTGCCAACACCACGGATGGAACATTTTCTGCAACATCAGCTTACGAGTATGGAATAACAAGGTTTGCTCCTAATCTAGGAAACGCAGTTGCATCGACACAAACTATTTCAACTCCAAATTATAAAGATTTGGGAGTAGGTTCTTTTCCTGATGTTGTTTGGTTTCAAAACAGACTATATGTCGCGTTTCGAAGTGCAAACAATCTAGCTATTAATCTTTTTAGTTTTGATAAAAACCTCGGTGACCAAAAAACAGAAAAAATATTTACTCTAAATTCCGGTGCTGGGGGATTCCCTAGACTTACAGTCAGTAGCAACACATTATGGTTGGCATTTAGAGATGGGGAGTCATCCGGCGAAGACATAAAGTTATGGAAAAAAAGCACTGACTCAATAGAGTCTCTTGGCCCTGCAGTAGGCAATGACCCAGTGGCTGTAGGGAACGGCTACATTGCATGGCAAAAATGTGAAGGTACAAACTGTACAGATAGCAAAGTATACAGAAGACTACTCACTGGAGGGTCTTCTACTTTTATACGAAATTGGTTACCAACAGGAATAGCTAGAATATCGTCTACTGGTGTGGTAACAATGATTGATACAGATAGAACTGCATTAACATGGGGACTTAATTCTTGGTATGCAGGGGACTTAACTGTAGCAGCGGATGTGACACCGCATGACGATAATGGCGTAGTGGGTAGATTCAACAACTCACTGTCATCAGAATTTAACTTGTGGGAGAATCAGAGAACACACACCCCTCACGCAGCCACAGATGGTGCTGGAAATTATGCTGTAGCCACATGGAACCCAACAGTGAGAGTTGCAACTTTTAGTAAAAAATAATAAATGAAAAAGTTTTTCAGTTACATTTTTATAGGAATAGTTTTTTCGGGAATACTTTTTCCTTTTACTAGTTCCTTAGCCCAGGTAAACGGCCAGGCTTGTACTGGCGAGGGTGGCAAGCCTGGAAAATATGTAAACTATGGAGACCTGGATGGCCCAAATTGGGTATGCATACTTGACGAAGACGGATCGGATGAAGCTGTTAATGAGGTGAGAGCGGCAAATCAGCCTGGTCCTAGCGATGGTTGTACTTTTTACCGCCCTTCCACATGGATTTTTGGTTGTTTCTTGGAAAGTATTGGTGTACTTATCCTTGGTATAACTTCTGGAATATTGTGGCTGGCAGGAAGCTTATTGAACATGGTTTTGGATATAACCATCATGGATATGTCCACCAGCATTAATCAATTCGAAGGTATAAATACCGGCTGGAAACTGATCCGTGACATGATAAACATTGTCTTTATATTCATGCTTGTTTGGCATGGAATACAGATGATTATCGGTCAGATTAGCACAGATTATGTGAAAAAGTTTGTGGGCTTTCTTGTTCTTGCATCCCTCTTAGTAAACTTTTCACTATTCTTCACTAAAGTTATGATAGACGCATCAAATGCAGTAACTATTGGCTTATACAATGCCATATTGGACGAAACTGATAGACTCTCTGTACCTGGTGGGGGTGATACTAGCAGAGAGGCGATCTCTGGTTTATCGGTGGCGTACATGAAAGCACTTGATTTGAATAAAATATACTCAGGTGAAACTTTTGCTGCTGTGGCCGGTACAGGTCCGGAGGTGTTTGTAGGACAACTTATGGGTGCAATACTGTTTATAGTTACTTCTTTTGTATTTTTTGCAATATCAATATTTTTTATAATCCGTTACGTAACTTTGTTGGTATTACTAATGCTTTCACCTGTTGCGATAATGGGTATGGCCTTGCCAGCAATAAAAACTTACTCAAACCAGTGGTGGGACTCTTTGAAAGGACAACTCATTTTTCCTCCAGTGTTTATGCTTATGACCTGGGTGGTCCTTACTCTGCTTTCTAGTGACGGTTTTATTAGAGCTTCCCAAGGTCCTGCGGCAATAGGAACTCAGTCCCTCCTATCTCTATTCTTTAACTTCACTATTATTATTGGTTTAGCGATATTTACCCTTATTACGGCAAAAACTTCTGCAACCCAAGGTTCAAAACTTATTGGACAAGCAACTGGCCGATTAAGTAAGTTGGCTGGGGGAGCTGTGTTTGGAGGTGCAGCAGCGCTTGGTAGAAACACTATAGGAAGGGCAGGTAACGCGATAGCGAACAGTGATTACTTGAAAGATAAAGCTGCAACAGGAGGTTTGGTTGGAAGGAACTTAGCGAAAATAACAGTGAATAGGGGAGAAAGAGCTAGAACAGCCACATTTGATGGTAGAGCTTCAGCAGGAATGTCTTCGTTGATAAGTCAAACAGGTGTTGATATGGGCAAAGCTCCTGACGCTAAGAAATTAAACTTCAAGGCAATCGCGGAGAAGGAGAAAAAGGATGCTGAAGAAGCAGCTAAGAAATATAAACCTAATGAGGATATGCAGGCGGAAGCGGAGGCCGCTGACAAAGTGGAAGTGGCTAAATTTGATGCAGAAATCTCTGCTGCTGAGGCTGCAAAAAAGAAAGCGGAAGAAGAAAATAAAGCAGCAACTAAATCTATAAAAGAAGGGGAGACGAGAATAGAGGAGTTGAGGATGAACCTTCAATCAACAACAAATTCTGATGAGAGAAGGCAGATAGCAGACCAAATAGAACAAATAGAAAACAGGAATAAGTCACAAAGAGATAGCTTGCAAACATTGCGAGAAAATATTGCCCTCGCAGAGACTGCTGTTAAAAAGGCGGAGGAAAACAAAGCAACTAACTACAAATCTGAAGCTGCAAGGCTTAAGAAAGTATTTACTGATAGAGTCGAAGCCGTTGAAAAGAGAACTCTTAATCCTGGACGTATTATGGGTACAGCTCAATTTATTGGTGGATTAACCGGTCTTACAAACTCACCAATAAACCAGAGTGAAAGAAGGGCAATTGCAAGTGCTGCAAAAAAGGCTCTCCAAGGAAAGAGTAAGGAAGAAAAAGCAATGGAAGAACTCATGAAGGCGGCCAAGAAGAGAGTAGAGGAAGAAGCTAAGGAGTCTGATGCAGATAAGCCAAAAGCTGAAGAAGCTGCAGCACCAAAAGAAACCCCTCCTGCAACACCAACTGCTTAAAATACAACATGGATGAAACAACACTAAAAAACATGCCGGATTACCTCCAAAAACTGCCAAAACCAGTTCAGGATTTTATCTTTGAAGGATCTTGGAGAGAAAGAACGGAGAGTATCGCTAAAAAATATTCGTTAAATCCCACTCAAACAGAAACGCTGGCAGATAATGTTCTGTTTGTGCTTATTGGTATAGACGAAGGTGAAAATTTTATAAAACTAATGCCTTCAGAGTTAGGCATATCTAAACTTTTATCTGAACAGATTGTTGAAGACTTGGAAATACGGGTATTCGAATATGCCGTAAAATCTGTAGAAAGAAAAACATCAAAAACAGAAACGCCTACCCCCCAAGAAAGCGAGGACTCAAAACCCTCACCACTTCTAAAAACTGAGCAGGTGAGTCCCGTAGCTGAAAGGCCTGACATAGCTCAAACAAACACTCCAAAACCTACTACACAGCTGCAGCAACAAAAACCCCCACTTCATACTCAAATTACAAAACCAGTTACATCTATCCCAGAAATAAGGCCAAATATTATGCCCATGGTGGAAAAGGGGGAGAGTGTAAAAATTCTTGAGCCAAAAGTATCTGTAGCACCAAAACATCATGCACCAAGGTTTGTGCCACAAAAAACAACTCCTCCTGTTTTTGTGGAGAAGAATATGGTTAGCGCTTCAAGCAAAATACTGCAAGAGGCACCTAAGACATCCGAAAATCGTATTCACTATAAACCAAAAGATTTTATTGAAGAAAAAGTAGAACAGCCGGTTCCTGTTCCAAGATTTACTGCACCAAAAGATATCGATGATGAAGTTATTCCTGCTGCTGGTCCTGAAGCTGTTCCTTTGCCAAAAACTACTCCAGACCTAGTAGCAAAAAACACAACTACTCCACCTATACAAACAAAATCTATAGAAAATCCTGCTATAATACAGAAACAAGTTGCTGAAACTGTGAAGCCGACCCATAGCTATGCCGTGGATCCATACAGAGAACCATTAGAATAAATATTTGAAAAAATGCGATACCAAGTCCCACAATTTATAGAAATAGAAGATAAGGTGATAGGACCACTAACTGTAAAACAGTTTGTGTACTTAGTTGGTGGAGCAGGTATGTCATTTATTATGTATTCTTTTTTTCCTTTGTTTATAGCAATCATCCTTGTCGCTATAATAGCTCCGTTATCACTAGCATTGGCATTCTACAGGATAAACAACAAGCCTTTTATAGACTTTCTAGAGTCAGCTTTTACTTTTTATACTAAAAATAACTTATATATTTGGAAAAAACAGGAGAAAAAAATTGAAACTGTAAAAAAAGTGGAGGAGAACTACAGCCAAGTTTACGTTCCTAGACTTTCTGATAGTAAATTAAAAGAGCTTTCATGGTCATTGGATATAAACGAAAACCTTAACCCACTAACAAAGGATGGTGGAAAAACCACTAAATAAAGACTTTAAATTGAATTTTTGTTTATAAATCAGGAAGTAGAAATTTTTACTGTGTTATAATAAAAACATGCCAGTAACCTCCAAAGCAACTCAAGACTTTGTTCCAATAAAAGAAGTGCGCGATGGCGTAGTTGTTTTAAAAGATGGTTCAATGCGTGGGGTGGTGCTCGCATCATCTTTGAACTTTAGCTTGAAATCTGAGGATGAAAGAAATGCGATTATTATGCAATATCAGGATTTTCTCAACTCTCTAGATTTTCCTATCCAAATAGTAGTTGAGTCACGACGACTGGATATACGGCCTTACATAGCCCTACTTGAGGACCGTTACAAAGAACAAATGAATGAGCTGATGAAAATCCAAACCAGGGAATACATAGAATTCGTCAAGAAGTTTACTGAGTCAACCAACATAATGACAAAAAGTTTTTTTGTTGTGGTTTCATATGACCCAGCTATTGTAAATGTAAAAAAGGGTGGTAGCCCTTTTAGTATGTTAAAAAAGAAAAGTAGTTCGGAGGAAGCGGAAAACAAACGAGCAAACTTTGAAGAAAACCGGACTCAGTTGGAACAGAGAGTAGCAGTAGTTGAGCAGGGTCTATCTCGTTGTGGAATACGAGTTATACGACTCGGGACAGAAGAGGTGATAGAATTATTCTATAAACTCTTCAATCCTGGGGACACAGAAAAGCCAATTAAAACAAATTAACATGGGACTATTAGACTTTTTATCACCAAAAGCAAAAGAGCAAGATATCTCAACCATACTTCCACAAGAGGTCTATGATTCGCAGAATCTTGAACTCAAAGATATCATTGCTCCCAGCGCTATAGAGGTAACACCAAAAGAAATAAATCTTGGAGAAAAGATACTCCGAAGTTTCTTTGTTATTTCTTACCCTAGATTTCTTTCTGAAAATTGGTTTTCTCCTATAATTAACTTGGACAAAATATTTGATGTTTCTATTTTTGTCCAACCAATAGAAACGTCACAAGTTTTAAGAACTTTTCAGAAGAAAGTTGCGGAGGTCCAGAGCCAGATAAACGCTAGGGAAGCGAAGGGTTTGGTACGAAACCCTATGCTAGACACCGCCTACCAAGACTTAGAGGGTTTGCGAGACCAGCTACAACAGGCCCAAGAAAAACTTTTTGATGTGGGGTTATATATCACTATCTATGGAGAATCCGACAACGAGTTAGATAAGACCGAATCAGAGATAAAATCCATTCTTGAAGCTAAGCTTATTTATATAAAACCAGCGCTTTTTCAACAAGAACAGGCTTTCAAAACTACTATGCCAATAGGTACAGACGAGTTGCAGGTATACAGCAAGTTAAACTCTTCACCTCTTTCTTCTTTGTTTCCATTTGTATCTTTCGACCTTACGTCAGACAAGGGTATTTTGTATGGAATAAACCGCCACAACTCATCCTTGGTTCTATTCGACCGTTTTTCACTAGAAAACTACAACTCTATTACTTTTGCAAAATCAGGTGCAGGTAAATCTTTTGGAACAAAACTGGAAATCCTTCGTACTCTTATGTTCGATACAGATGTGATAGTTCTAGACCCAGAAAAAGAATATGAATACTTGGCAGAAACAGTTGGGGGTAGATATTTTAATATATCTCTAAACTCTGAACACCACATAAACCCTTTTGAACTTCCTCCTCCAGGAGAAGGGGAGTCTTTCTCTAGTGTACTTCGCTCAAACATCATAAACCTGGTGGGTCTATTCCGCATCATGATGGGAGGATTAACTCCAGAAGAAGACGCGATAATTGATCGAGCTATTACTGAAACCTATGCGTTAAAGGATATCACTGCGGACTCAAACTTTTCTAACATAGAACCACCACTTATGTCTGACTTCGAACTGGTACTTTCAGGAATGGAGGGTGGGGACTCATTGGCACAAAGACTGACCAAATACACTAGAGGTACCTGGGCAGGTTTCATAAACAAACCATCAAACGTAGACATCAACAAAAAATTTGTAGTTTTCTCACTTCGAGACATGGAGGATGAGCTTAAGCCGGTGGCGATGTATATAGTTATGCACTATATATGGAATATGGTTCGAAAGAAACTAAAGAAGCGCCTTTTGGTAATTGATGAGGCTTGGTGGATGATGAAGTCAGAAGATACAGCATCTTTCTTGCTTTCTCTTGCAAAAAGAGGAAGAAAATACTACTTAGGACTTGCCACCATCACTCAAGATGTGGACGACTTTATGAAGTCACCATATGGAGTTCCTATTATCACCAACTCTTCTATTCAAATCCTTTTGAAACAGTCGCCGACCTCAATAGACAAGCTCCAACAAACCTTTAACTTAACAGATGAGGAAAAATATCTGTTACTGGAATCGGATGTAGGGGAGGGTATTTTCTTTGCTGGATTAAAACATGTTGCTGTAAAAATCATAGCCTCTTACACAGAGGAACAGATTATTACCTCTGACCCATCTCAAATACTGTCTATTAAAAAAGCTAAGGACGAGCTAGAGCAAGCTGGTAAATAAAAACGCTATGAAAAAAGGAGAAATTAGTAAAATTGCATGGATAATGCTTGGATGTATAGCTGTTTTGGCTGATGCAACGCAATTTTTGCTAGAGTGGTTAATAATCGGACTAGCAGTAAACCCTATAATAAACATATACATGATGATGGGTTTAAATATGTATTGGCATATGAAGGGGCAAAAAATAGTTAGCCCTAAAAAGGCGCTTGGCAGCTCAGCAGCATTCTTGGGTGAAATGATTCCGGTAGTTGCCGAGCTTCCTCTTTGGACGGGGTATATAATATACAACTTTGTTTTGTACCAAAAGGATGAGTTGATAAAAAAGACTCTTTCTGGTCCGGAAAAGGAAGCTCCTACAACCACTTCTTAATAAAATCTGTTAATAAGGCTGCCTATCCTTAGTTTTTGTATGATAAAATGGAGGCAATGAGGTACTTGCTAATATTAATAATGAGTTTTATGTTTTTTACTGCTACGGCTACTGCGCAAGATATAAGTTCTTTTTTGCTCCCCGAAATAAACATAACCATGGTTCCAGAAAACCCGAAACCTAATTCTACAGTACATGTATCTATAAACAGTTTCGCCACAGACCTGAACTCAGCCACTGTCTCATGGTCAGTAAATGGACAAGTTATTAAATCGGGTATTGCAGAAAAAAGTATCCAAGTTAAAGTGGGGAGTATTACAAACACTACAGCCATAACTGCAACCGTAACAACACTGCGTGGGGAGGTAGTTGAAAAAACAATATCTATAAAACCAACGATAGTAGACTTGTATTGGCAATCAAACAGCACTACCCCTCCTTTTTATAAAGGAAAGGCTTTATTTTCACATCAAAACACTGTGACAGTGGTGGCTCTTCCTCAGATTACAAATGTATCTGGGGATCAAATTGATCCGAGAACTTTAACTTATTTATGGAAAAAGAATGGGAGCGTGCAAGAGTCACAGAGTGGTTACGGAAAAAACACCTACACTTTTAATTCATCTATTATCTCCAGACCCTTAGGAATTTCGGTGGAAGTAACTTCTCCTAGAAGTTCCTCTGTGGGATATGCATCTACAAACTTAGTTCCTGGTGAACCCGAGTTACTTTTTTACGAGAAAAAGCCACTACTCGGTATCCAGTTTCAACAAGCTTTGATGGGTGATTATGAAATGTTGTCCCCAGAGATAAATGTTGTGGCTTATCCATATTATTTTGACGTAAGTTCCAACAACACCCTCATTTATAAATGGTTAATAAATGGATCAGGTTATGATAATAGCAGCCCTTCTCAGATTTTTAGAATTCCTGCGGGAACCAGCGGCTCATCTCTTATTTCTTTATCGGTAGAAAACCCGTCAAAAATACTGCAATTTGTAAAAAATAATTTCCGGTTAATGTTTACTCAGACTGAGTCTACGGAAAATAATTTTTGATTTTGATACAATAATAATATGAAAAAACTTGCATTAATCTTTCTAATTCCCCTGATAGCCATATCGTTTTTTTCTTCTACCGAAGTAGTTCTTGCTTTAGATGACTACACGCTATTGGCTCCAATTGATGGTTTGACTAAATCAGGGGATACCACAGACCTAACAACTTATATACAAGGCTCCTTTAATTTAGCTATAACAATCGGCGCAGTTTTGGCATTTATTATGATTACTTATGGGGGAATAATCTATGCAACTACTGATGCTTTGTCGGGAAAGGAAATGGGTAGAGGTTATATAACTGACGCAGTAGTGGGTCTCATACTAGTTTTAAGCTCATGGGTGATTCTATACACCATAAACCCTAATATGGTGTCTTTTGATTTAAGGCTTGATAGGCCTAAAATTACAGAGATAAGAAGTGTTATTGCTGTTACACCTAGAGCCGGAGCCTTACCTGGGTACACACTTAGTGCAGAACAGGTGGCAAAAAATAATGAAATGAGAAAGGATCTTAAAGATAAATATAATGTAGGAACCAATTCTGGACCGTGTGTTAATGGAGAGATTAGTGGATGTACAAACCTTGTTGGTATGCCTGATGTGGCTTATAGGGGTGTGGCTGAACTGAGTAGATTGTGTGGCACTATTTGCGCGGTAGAGATAACAGGAGGTACAGAAGGGGGACACTTCACACATGGCCCAAACCTACCAACCTTAGATTTGGGGAAAAACCGAGGACTTGATGATTATATAATGTTTATTAATGGCGACAAAACAAAACCTAGAGCTCCTTCAGAAATGACTAGTATCGGTCCCAAGTATATAGTTCCAATAAACGGAAGAAATGTTATTTTCTTGGATGAAAAAGGTGGTGCCCCACACTGGCATGTAAATTTTTAAAATCAATGTCTAAAAAATTTATTATAATATCGATATCGGTGGGTTTGTTTTTACTTCTTGGGGCACTTGTCTCTTACTATTTTATATTAAAGGGGGACAGTCAAAACCCAGAAACAGAAGAAACTGGGTTTTTTAGCTTTTTTCCATTCGGTGGTAACGATGGAAATAGTGGTGAAAATCCTGGAACGACAGAACCTGAACCTGAAGTTAATATCCCTATAGAAAACTATGAACAAAAACTTAGGCTTATTAGTAGGGAACCGGTAGCTGGTATGGGGCTTACAGAGGCAAGCGCAGGAACAATTCTTCGTTATATAGAAAAAGCTACTGGGCACATATACGAGGTTGAGCTTTTTTCTCCAAACAGACGCCGTGTGTCAAATGCCACCCTACCGGTTGTATATGACTCGCTATGGAGTGAGAGTGGTTCAGGTCTGTTGGCACAATACCTGGCTGACGACGATAAAACTGTAGATGTTTATGGGTTGAGTATTCGTGGCATAAGCACAACCACTGAAAGTGTGGTGTCTGCTGTTAAGTTTCCGCCTGGGATAACAAATATATCTGTATTTGGAAACAGTGTGTTTTATTTACAACAAAACATCTCAGGTTCAGTAGGGTATACTTCAAACTTTGAAAGTGGAAACAAAAAACAAGTTTGGAGCTCTCCAATAAAAGAATTTGAATCTCAGTATGTAGGGACCAGAACCGTATCGCTTAACACAAGACCTGATCCTTCTTCAGGAGGTTTTCTGTATTTTGTGGACACCAACACTGGCGGAGTAAGAAACATACTTAGAAACATTGATGGACTAACATCTTTAACTAGTCCATCTGCGACAAGTGTTTTGTATTCAGAGAACGGAAATAGAACTGCTACCTATTTATACAATGTAGGGAGTGCAACTTCAGAAAACTTGTCTCCTGCAACCCTTCCTGAAAAATGTGTTTTTAGTAAAAAAATCACAAATGTTATTTTTTGTGGAGTTCCGAGAGACGCCTTGGGTGGTGCGAAGCTTATATCTTGGTACAAAGGGACAACCTCTTTATCTGATGATGTTTGGAAGTACGAGCCCAACAACCCCTCCTCAATGGTTGTAAATTTAAATCAAGAAGCGGGTGAATTTTTAGATGTAATAAAACCAATGCTTTCTCCGAATGAGCGTTACTTTGTATTTATAAATAAGTCAGATGGTAGTTTGTGGAGCCTGGATCTAACTAAGTAGGAAATTTTATCAATTTTTAAACTTATACAACAAGAATATTCTTGTGGTATTTTCTTTTTACATATATCTCTTGTCCTATAGCAAATAGGTTACTAGTAACAAAATAGAGCGCTATAGCAGCTGATATTGTGTAAGAGATAAACACCATTATTACAGGAAAAACATACTTCATTTGAACAGCCATCGCTCTGGCCATCTCACTCTGCATATCTCCTTTTTTTACAACATCTTTGTTTGGAGTTGGAGTGGATATTTTTATTTGGAAATATGTTGTAACACCAGCTAGTACGGCCAATAACAAACTCTTACCAGATATACTTATCGCACCTAAAAACATCATGCTATTGGCAATGGTGGTTAAATTCGGAACAAAAGAATACAGGATGTCTATATTAACACTAGGAAGTCCTGATTTTATGAATATTTGATACAAACCAATAAGAATAGGCAGTTGTATAAGAAGGATAAATATTCCTGAAAAAGGGTTTATTTTTTTATCTTTATAGTATTCGAATATCTTTTTTGATTGCTCTTGTTTATCTTCTTTATATTTTTCTTTAATATCAGCTATGTCTTTCTCTGTGCTTCTCATTTGCAGTTGAGATTTTGAGGCTTTTATTGAAAGGGGGAGCATTAACAACTTAACTAAAATTGTAAAAAGGATAATTATTACTCCTGCGTCGAAAAACGGAAAAGTGTCCATTAATAAGATAAAACCGTTATAAAAAGGTTCAAATATGAATGTGTTGAAAAGATTTACCATGGCACTATACTACCACAAAACTTGTTCCAAGTAACGATGTGATATTTTCTTTTATTTCTTTGTAACTTGGTGTTTTGGGTGTTTTTTTGTATATAAAAAGATACAAAAATCCTGGCTGTGTGGAATTTACTATTGTTCTTAATGTAGCGTATCCTTGTCTGCGCAGTTTGTTTCTCTGTACTGCCCCTCTAGCAACCTTTTTAGAAACAGAAAAAGCAAATTTTTTATCTACTGCATTCTTCGATTGAACAACATATAGAGTAAAAATCGGGGAATGATACCTCTTACCTTTAGATAAGATGCTTTCGAATTCAGCTCTAGTTATTCTATTCTTTTTAGACAACATGTTAGTAGCTAAAAAGTCATAAGGTTATATGGTGTTTTACTGTCCACTTTATAACTTTATGACTTTATGACTTTTTGGAACTTTAAGGATTAGACTGTGCTCAATTTTGTTCTTCCTTTTCTTCTTCTTCGTAGTATTGTGTTTCTTCCTGTTTTTGACTTACTTCTAGCTAAAAAACCGTGTGCTTTGGCTCTTTTTCTCTTCTTTGGTTGGTATGTTATAGACATATTAATTGATTAATACTAAATTCTTTAAAGTTTGCCGTGGTTTTCCTATACAGACTTTTGACTTTATAGACTTTCTAACTCCTGTTAACTTATACACATATTATTAACATATTACTGGGTTTTTAACAAGTGTTATATTTTACCCATACCTATATAATATAACCACTATGGACAATAAAAAACTTTGGGACACTGTGTTGGTTGAGATGGAGCTTGGATTGTCTAAGCCCAACTTCAATACATGGTTCAAAGATACTTTTATTCTCAAACAAGAAGAGGGGGCGGTGTATCTCAGTGTTCCTAACACTTTTGTTCAAGACTGGCTCTCTAGTAAGTTTCATAACATGATCCTAAAAGCTCTTAGGAATGCTTCTAGTAATATTCAATCCCTACATTATCTAATAACAAAAGAAGAAAATAGGGAGAAAAATGAAGCTATAAAGCCCCCTCTACTTACAAAAGAGCTTCCAATAGCTGACATATATATAAACAAAGAGGATAACTTGAATCCTAGATACACTTTCGAGTCTTTGGTAGTGGGTCCTTTTAACGAATTAGCCCATGCTGCAAGTCAGGCTATTATAAAAAAACCAGGTATTGTATATAACCCTCTTTTTATATATGGAGGAACTGGACATGGAAAAACCCACCTTATTCAGGCTGTTGGGAACCATATTAAAAACACTAGTTCTAGGAAAGTTTTTTACACTACATCTGAGAAATTTACTCAGGAGTATGTAAATGCTCTTCAAATGAACAAACCTAATTTTTTTAAAGAGAAGTATAGAAAATACGATGTGCTTATTATGGACGATATTCAGTTTTTTTCTGGAAAAATGAGAGCTCAGGAGGAGGTTTTTCACCTTTTTAACCATTTATACGACAACAATAAACAGATAATTTTTTCTTCTGATAAACATCCTGGTCTTATCCAAGATCTAGAGGATCGTTTAAAGTCTAGGTTTAGCGCCGGTATGATAGTGGATATACCGACCCCTGACACTGAGTCTCGTGCAGCGATAATAAAGACTAAATCAAGTGCTTCTCCATACCCACTATCTAAAGAAGTGATAGATTTCCTAGCTTATTCTGTTACAGGTAACATCCGGGAGTTGGAGGGAATAATAAACTCTATTACTTGCCAATCACAAATTAAAAACAGGGAATTAACCCTACCTGAAGTAAAATCTTTCATAAAAAACAACACAAAACCTAAAAAACTTGTTTCAACAAAAGAGGTTGTTAGAGCAGTTGCTGAATTTTACAACATAGAAGAACAGATGATTTATGAAAAGACTCGAAAAAAAGAGATTATTAAACCTAGACAAGTAATTATGTATATTTTGCGAGAGGATTTTAGCATCTCTTATCCTGCAATAGGGGAGAAGTTAGGTGGAAGAGACCACACTACTGTGATGCATTCTTGTGAGAAAATTAAACACGACATAAAAACCAACGAAACCCTTTCCCAAGAAATAACACAACTACGGTCTATGTTTGTATAGTACCTAAATCTGTGTATAGTATGTGTATATCTGTGGGTAAATCTGTTGATAGTTTGGGGGTAGTTTAAGTAAGGTTATTCTTATCAAATCTTATGCACACTTTTCCCACAGTTATCCACAGACTTTTTTACAAAATGTGGCTATAAATATAGATTTATTGAGTTATACATATATACACACCCCTAATAGTAATAATCTTCTTTAAAAGATAAAATTAAACTAATACTATGAAGATTGAATGCATTAAAGAAAAACTACTCTATGCAGTAGGTAAAGCAGAGAGAATGACTGGTAAAAATATAACTCTACCTATACTCAATTGTGTTTTATTGGAAGCAAAAAACTCTACCCTTACAATAAAAGCCACAAACTTAGATTTAGGTATAGAGATAGTAATACCAGTGAAAGTATTAGAGGAGGGTTCAATAGCGGTCTCAGGAGCTATTCTAAATACCTTTATCAGCAACACAACCAACGACAAGAATATAACCTTGGAAGTTGTTGAAGGTAATTTGAAGGTATCTACTAACCACTCAGAAGCTATCATTAAAGCCTACACTACAGATGATTTTCCAAACATACCTAAAATTCAAAGTGAGAATTCTTTTAAACTAAATACTCAAAATTTAGTAAAGGGTTTTAAATCTGTAATGTATAGTTCATCTGTTTCAACTATCCGACCTGTTTTATCTAGTATCCTACTTACAAAAGAAGATGAATCTATTGTTTTTGTTGCGACAGACTCATTTAGATTGGCAGAGAAAAAAATAAATACAAAGAAATTAAAAGATTTTGGGCAAATCCTTATACCTTTTAAAAACCTTAATGAAATAATAAAAACTTTAGATGATGTTAAAGATGATTTGGATGTTATTTTAAACGAGAACCAAATAGCTTTTATATATAACGATATATATTTAACCTCACGTGTTATAGACGGGTCTTTCCCTGATTATAAGCAAATCATTCCTAAAGAAACAAAAACAGAAGTAGTTGTGTTAAAACAGGATCTAATAAGTAGTCTTCGAATATCTAATATATTTTCTGATAAATTCAGTCAGGTTATTTTTACAATAAATCAAAAAGATAAAAAATTTAAAATAACTACCAAAAACGCAGATGTTGGGGAGAATATAACAAGTATAGATTCAGTAATAAAAGGAGATGATGTTGTTATAAGTTTTAATTATAAATATATTATCGACTGCTTCCAGTCTATAGATTCTGATAGTGTCTCACTTTCTTTTTCAGACAATAATAGACCGATGGTGGTGAGGGGGGTGGGGGATAAAACTTTCTTATACTTGGTCATGCCGATGAACAAATAAGGTAAAAATTCCATATTTGGATAATCTCATCATCCAAAATACAAAATAAAACCTTCAATGTAATTATTTATACATTTCTGATTTTATTTTGTATTTTATATGCGACCTTGCCTCAAATCTGAAATTTTTAGGGATTAATTTAACTAATTTTAAGACTCAGTTTTACAAAAACACACATGTTTAACATATCCTCTTTTTTAGATAAGTTTTCTAAAAATTTAAAAGATAATTCTTATATAAGAGGATTGATTATTGATGTGGTAAAAAAGAACACTAACATTACCTTAAAAGAAGAGGATTTAGAGATTAAAGAGGGAATAGTTTATTTCAAAGGATCTCCTGCTTTGAAAAACAAAATATTTATAAATAAAGAGAGTATTTTAGAAGAGATTAATAAAACTCAGAAATTTGTTGATATAAAATAGAACAGGTCACCCTCTTATCTATAAAAAATAAGAGGGTGACATCAGGGCTGTTATGTTGGTATAAGAGGTGGCTCCGCCACCACTACTATAGGTTTATAATTCCTCGTACTGAGTCGTGAGGAATTATAAGCTTCCAATAAAACCACATTACTGTGGTTTTATTGTTTAGAAGTGACCATTTAAGATAGCCCAGTTTCTAATAGGGTACTCCCATCTCTCAAACTGCAAATCTTCTGATGGATTCAAGGGTTGGGGTCCTCTAGGATCATCTTTATTTACCCAATATAATATTGAGTGTACACCACCAGAGAGTGTTTCTTGGATCATATCATAGGGTATATATTCTTGGCCTTCAATGGGTAGAGAATTTATAGAGGAAATTCCACCTTGCCATTTACCTCTCAATACCGGTTTAAGTTCGTAAGAATCTTCAACCTTTGGTTTTGTAAGAGGAACGTCAGGTATTTCTCTTAACACCTCGTTTATAAATTCTCTCCACATAGGAGCCACAATCAAACCAGAAACCTTCTTCTCCATCGCAGTGTTATCATTATTTCCAGCCCAAGTACCCACAACGATATTCGGTGTGTATCCTATTATCCAAGCATCTTTATAATCGTTAGTCGTACCGGTTTTTACCGCAACATCCCTATCTTTAAAATTAATAATTGAATTTGCTCCATATAGAGGAGTTCTAGCAACGTTGTCAGACAATATACTTGATATACTTCTTGCTACCTCTTCACCCATAACTCTTGTAGGTCTAGGTTTTGCCTCCTCAATAATATTCCCATTATTATCTTCTACTCTTAAAACAGCTACATAAGGGTTTCTCACCCCTTCAGTAGCAAAAACCCCGTAAGCAGAAGTCATATCAAGTAAAGTAACCTCACCACCCCCCAAAACAAGAGTAAGGCCGTATATATTAGGGTCGATAATGCTCGTGATACCCATATTTTTAGCCAGGTTTATAGTGTCTCGGATTCCAGCCAAATATAGAGCTTTTACTGCCGGAACGTTAATGGACTGGGCTAAAGCATCTCGCATAGTCATTGGACCTCTAAACTTATCATCATAGTTTCCAGGTGAATAACACTCGTTCAGGCTTGTTGTGTTTTCTGGAGCACATCTGACTGAGAATTGAGTAGGGAGGTCGAAAAGGATTGTTTCCGGAGTGTAACCTTTTTCAAAAGCCTTAGCGTATGCAAAAGGTTTAAAAGTAGAACCAGGCTGTCTTTTTGCCGTGGTTACATTAAAGTTTCCATCTATTTCTGTATCAAAATAATCTCGTGAACCCACCATAGTTAAAATACCTCCAGTGTTTGGATCAATAACCACAAAGGCTGCATTTTCTCCATTAAATTCAATTTTATTTTTCAACGCAAATTTTTTCGCAATCTCCTCAGCCTTTGCTTGGAAGGAATAGTTAAGAGTTGTAATCACTTTCAAACCTCCTTGCTCAATAACATCTGCTCCATATTTCTTTTCCAAATAATCCCGAACAAACATTACAAAATGTGGAGCTTTGATTCCACGACTTGATTTAGGTAGAAACACCACCTCTTCTTTTGTAGCAGCATCATATTCACCTTGACTTATTTTTCCATCAGACAACATCTCCCTTAACACAAGATTTTTTCTGTCATCAAGTCTGCTCTTGTTTTTACCATAAGGTGAATAAAAAGAAGGGGCTTGGGGAAGGGCAGCTAGATAAGCAGCTTCGGCAAGAGTGACCTCATTAGCGCTTTTACCAAAAAAAGACTGACTAGCTTCTTCCGCACCATATATACTTCCACCATATGGGTTTTCATTTAAATACATATTCAAAATCTCTTCTTTAGATATTATCTTTTCAAGTTTTAAGGCAAGCACAATTTCCTTCAACTTTCTTGTTATCGTCTTATCTCCAACCAAAATAGAGTTTTTGACAACTTGTTGAGTAATAGTTGACCCACCCTGAGAGAATTCTTGGGTTAAAGTGTTTACAAAAACCGCTCTCAAAAATGATGTCGGTTTAAAACCTTTATGTTCATAAAATTCCTTGTCTTCAATAGAAATAGTAGCGTCTTTTATATATTTAGATATTTGGTCAAAAGGAACCACCGTTCGTCTGGTGTCTTGGAACACATCAAAAAGCAAAATTTCCCCTGTATTATCATATATTTTTGTAGACTGACTAACTTTTCTAGCTTCAATAGTATCAACAGAAGGTATTTTAAAGGTAGAAACCCAAACAAAAGCCAATCCAGCCAAAACCATGCCACAGGATATTATAAATATAGATATATTTCGAAAACCATGCTTTTTTAAAGAAAGAGCTTGTTTCCAGGCTTTTTTTAGAGAGCTTCTCATTCCTAGCATTCTAACATATTTGTGGTAAAGTTAAATCACAAATAAACAGTACTATGTTCGGATTCACCCAACAAAAAACAATAACAGATGAAGTAAAAATAGATGAGCTGCTTTCTAGGGGTATAGAGAATGTTTTCCCGAACAAGGAGTTTGTGAAGGCAAAAATGATGCGAGGGGAAAGAGTAACTCTGTATTTAGGCGTTGACCCAACAGGTCCAACCCTACACATGGGGCACGTTATTCCTCTTTTAAAGATGGCTAAGTTCCAAGAGTTAGGCCACCAAATCATTCTACTTATGGGAGACTTTACTGCGATGATCGGAGACCCAACAGATAAAACTTCCGCCAGAAAAAAGCTTTCTTCTGAGGAGGTAATGGCAAACTTAAAGGAATATAAAAACCAAGCTTCAAAATATATTTCATTTTCTGGTTCCAACAAAGCTTTATTCAAATTCAACTCAGAATGGCTAGGAGAGATGGGCTTTGCAGATGTTTTGGACTTAGCTTCCAACATGACAGTTGGACAGATGATGGAAAGAGATATGTTTGAAAATCGAAGCAAAGAAGGTAAGCCGATTTACATTCACGAATTCATGTATCCACTAATGCAGGGTTACGATTCTGTAGCCATGAACGTCGATGGGGAAATAGGTGGGAATGACCAAACCTTTAACATGCTAGTTGGAAGGGATTTGCTTAAAACACTTAAAAACAAAGAGAAGTTCGTCATAGCTTGCAAGTTACTTGTTGACCCAACAGGAAAGAAAATGGGAAAAACTGAAAACAATATGGTTTCGTTGGATCAAACCCCTGAAGATATGTTTGGTAAAATAATGAGTTGGGGCGACGAATTAATTATCCCTGCTTTGGAACTTATTACTACAATTCCATCATCACAAATAAATAAAATAAAAAACTCAATCCTTGTAGGCGGCAACCCGAAAGAATTTAAACTAGTTTTAGCAAGGGAAATAGTAGCAACTTATCACGGAGAAGGGGAGGCAAAAAAAGCAGAAGAAGCTTTTGAAAACACATTTTCAAAAGGAGGGGTGCCAGAGAATATAGAAGAAATTTCTATCGAAGGTTCTGGGTTAGTAGAGGAGTTGATAAAAAAAGAGATTGTCTCATCTAAAACAGAGTGGCGAAGATTACTTCAAGATGGTGCAGTAACTAGTGTGGAGAACGGTGAAAAGATAAAAGATGAAAGTTTTATAAAAGAGGGAGTATATAGAATAGGTAAAAAACGATTCATTAAAATTAAATAACAAAAACCGCCGGTATCGGCGGTTTTTGTTATTATAGTAAATCTACATCGTCATACCCATCCTCAGGCAACTCTTCTTCCTCTGCTTCAGCCTCCTCCTCAGCAGAAACATCATCACTAGGCTTTTTTGTCGGAACTATCAATGGATCACCGAACTCATCTTCGCCACCAAAACCTAAATCATCTG
The DNA here is from genome assembly GCA_040384485.1 of Patescibacteria group bacterium. Lineage (GTDB taxonomy): Bacteria > Patescibacteriota > Minisyncoccia > Phycocordibacterales > DATDWN01 > C7867-006. Next base: position 133,198 of record JAZKJH010000003.1, on the reverse strand, counting down.
CAGGAAGGTCAGCTTCCTCCTCAGGTTCTATTATTGGCGCAGCCGCTTCTGGGTCGATATCTCCTATCGGAAGGTCTATCTCATCTTTCTCTTTGTCATCATCTTTCAATGGTTCGTCCATATGTATATAAATATTATAAAAACAATTAATAAGTATTTTCAATATTTGTACCAGATTATGATTATTTTGCAAATCTGTTATTGCAGACATAGTGTGGATAACCGTAATTACTTAGTAGTTATTGGATTTTAAGGGTTTTTCTGCTAGAGTACCATATATGTTTATCGACGAACTCACATTGAATATTTGGGCAGGAAAAGGAGGTGATGGGATAGTCTCATGGATGCATGAGAAGGGTATTGATCATGCCGGGCCAGGAGGAGGAGATGGTGGCAGGGGAGGCAGCGTATATCTAAAAGGAGCACGAGACATAGGAAAACTGTCAGAGTATAAATTCATTAAAGATATAAAAGCAGAAGATGGTCAAAACGGGATGGGTAACTGTATGCACGGCAAAAGAGGGGAAGACACTATTCTCGAGCTACCTATCGGAAGCATTGTTACTAACACTGAAACAGGCGAGTTTGTAGAAGTACTTACTGAAGAGCCAATTTTCTTTTTAAAAGGTGGTTTTGGTGGACGAGGAAACACTCACTTTAAAGGTTCAAAAAACATAAGGCCGCAAGAGTCCACTCCTGGAAAACCAGGAGAAGGAGGACAGTTTTTTGTAGAATTAAAACTAGTAGTTGATCTGGGGTTGGTTGGATTGCCAAATGCAGGAAAGTCTAGTTTGCTCAACTCCATAACGAATGCAAAAGCAAAAATAGGAAATTACCAATTTACAACTCTTGTTCCAAACCTAGGAGACTTATACGGTTTTATTATAGCTGACATACCAGGACTTATTAGTGGAGCAAGTGAAGGAAAAGGTTTGGGGCACAAATTTTTGAGACATGTTTCTAGAACAAAAGCTATCTTACACTGTATCTCTTGCGAAAACGAGGATGTTTTGGCTACGTACAACATAATAAGAGACGAGCTCAAGAACTATGATCCTGCTTTGATACAAAAACCAGAAATTATATTACTTACAAAAACAGACATGGTAGATAGTAAAAAACTCAATTCCATTAAGAAATTATTCAGTAAGACTCACGAACATATTCTTGACCTGTCCATTATAGATGACGCATCAGTAAAGAACTTCAGTGACGAAATTGTTAAAATACTTAGAAAGATAGCAAAATAGACATGAGTGAATACAAAACAACAATCGGTTTAGAAATACACGCCGAGCTAAAAACAAAAAGTAAGATGTTTTGTGGTTGTAAAAATGGAGAGGGGGATGCTCCCAACACCAACGTTTGTCCAATATGTATGGGCCACCCAGGAACCCTACCAGTTATAAACAAAGAGGCAGTCAAAAAAGTTTTGATGGTAGGCACAGCCTTAAACAGTACACTAGCAGACTTTACAGAGTTTGATAGAAAAAACTATTTCTACCCAGACATACCAAAAGGTTATCAAATAAGCCAATATAAATATCCATTAGTTAGTGGAGGCTCACTTGCAGGGGTGACATTAACCAGAATTCATCTGGAGGAAGATACAGCCAAATCATCACACGACACTGGAGATGTTAGTTTGATCGACTACAACCGAGCCGGAGTGCCTTTGATGGAGCTTGTTACCGAACCAGTAATACACAGCGCTGAAGAAGCTATGAACTTCGGAAAAGAATTTCAACTACTATTACAGTATTTAAATGTGTCGGACGCAAATATGGAAAAAGGCGAGATGCGTGTAGAAGTAAATATGTCTGTATCGAAAACAGAAGAGTTTGGCACAAAAGTAGAAGTAAAAAATATCAACTCATTTAGAGCAGCAGGAAAAGCAATTGAGTATGAATTCAAAAGACAAACAACTCTTTTGGATAAGGGTGAGAAGGTGATACAAGAAACTCGAGGTTGGGATGAAAACAAACAAGCAACGTTTAGTCAGCGCGCAAAAGAATCAGCACATGATTACAGATATTTCCCAGATCCTGATTTGCCTAAAATCATTTTAAGTGAAATCCCTGAGCTAAGTAGGGAAGTGCTACAAAGCCAGCTACCAGAAACACCAACTCAAAAAAGAGAAAGACTTTTAAGTTTTGGAATAAAACCAACGGATGTTGAGGTGTATGTTGGAAATATAGAAGCAGGTCAATTTTTCGACGCTGTAACAAAACAACTTGAATCTGGAGAAACTCTACAGTTGGCATCCAACTATATTGCTTCTGATTTGGTAGGTTTTGCTAAAAAAATAAACCTAGACTTTTCATTAGGCAAAATAACATCTGATAGTTTTATAAAACTGATTCAAATGATCAAGAAAGGTGACTTGTCTTCCCGTGGAGCGAAAGACACACTGCTCGTTATGTTTGAAGTTGGAGGGGATCCAGAAGTTATTGCAAATGAAAAAGGACTAATACAAAAAAGTAATCCGGAGGAAGTAAAAAAACTTGCAGAGCAAATATTAAATGACAACCCAAATGTTGTAGCAGAATACAAAGGAGGAAAAGTTGCACTGTTTCAATTTTTTATTGGACAAGGAATGAAAATATCGAAGGGGAGTGTGAATCCAGAAATGCTCAAGAATGTTTTACTAGGGCTATTGAGTCAGTAAGAACAGAACACAAAATAAAAAAATCACTCTAGACAGAGTGATTTTTTTATTTTGTATTGCTATTCCTCCAAATGCTTAACAATCAATTTGTGAACTTCTTTTTTTGTACTCTTGCGAAGTCCTGCGTGTGTTTCTATCTCATGAATCACTTTCTCCAAGTCCTCGATCTTGTAAACACGATAGTTATTCATCGGGTGTCTATGGGCTTTTAGCTTACCGTTCTTGTCCCAGTTTCTCAAGGTGAGAGGAGTCACTCCAAGTATTTTTCCTGCCTGTTTTATTGTTATATAGAGATTTGCCATAGTTGTACTTATAAAAACATTGATAAAGGTATATACCAATATTATATCCTTTAATATCTATTAGCAATGTTACAAAAGTGGATAAGTTGTCGGTGAGCTAACACGAAAATTTCTAGTATGAAGCCATGGTTGTAAGTTTTGATTATTGATTGCAACCGTGCGAAGCCGAGCAGTGGTCGCATGACCATGTGGAACAGTAACATAAAAAATTTACGACTTTATTGTAGAAGTATTTGATTAGGAATCCATACCAACATCATGTAATTACCTATGTAATTAGGCTTGTTTTTAATCTTTCACTTTTCCCCAATGAATTCCACTACACAGTTGATTAGATAGATAAAATATTAGTAATGATAACTGAGCTCTATTTTGATCAGAAGAAGTATATTTCCGTTAAAGATGCTAGTAGGATTACTGGCTATACACGCGACTACATCGGTCAACTTTCACGTTCTGGGAAAATAGATTCTAAAAAAGTAGGGGACTTGTGGTATGTGGCTGAGAGCTCAATACTTAACTACGGAACTGAAAAAAAAGACCTAGAAATAAAAACTTCTCGTCACTCCGAGATTTTTGAAACATCTAAAAATAACGATATCTCGGCAAGTATTGCGGTAAAGAAAATTGAGGAATTGTCTCAAAAAAGTGCAAGCAAGATTCAGGCTCATGTTGGCGACATTCTTTCCTCCCCAAAGTTTCCAATGATGAGAGGGTCACTATCTTTGGTTTATTTTACTAGACACCTGATGCCTTTGGCGTTCGGTTTGATGCTGGTTTTTGTTGGGCACACCATAACTCAAGTAGATTATCCAAAACTTTCCAAAAACATATCTAGTGCCCCGCACCACTTTTTTGAATCAGTAGATGAAACAATTGACTTGTATTCAAAGTTGGCAACACCCACATATATTTCATTGGGAAATAAAATTGATAATGCGAGCTCACTTTTCGCGCAACATTCTTATAAGTTTTTTAAAAACCCATCACTTTACATAAGGGGAGCAACAGAAGAACTTGCACTTAAAAATAAAAAAGTTATCGATGTTGGTTTTTCTGAAACACAAAAAATAGTTGCAAGTAACTATTACAGTGCACTAGCTTTTATCTCAGAATCATTAGACGGAGTATCTATAGCAAACTCGCTTGCAAAAAATGAAGCTAGAAGGTTTGGTGCGCAAGTGTCATCTTCTGTCGAAGAGTTAAATATTTTTGATAAAGCTAGTGTTGGTATTTATAATTTTATTAGCGGACTATTTGGCACCGACGATTCTTTAGAAGCAGAAACACCATCAATTCAAATTCCAGAAAAGACATATGTTTCGGATGAAGCAAAACCAATAGCTGTTGCTCCGACAAAAACTATTGTTTCAACAAATACACCTGTTGTGCAAAATATAGTTACTAACCCTGTAATTGAAAGAATTATTGAAAGAGTTGTTCCAACCACAGTAACTGGGGTAACCCGAGAATACTTAGAACAAAGACTTTCTGAAACAAGTAATAAATTTGCGAGTGAACTATCGATTCAACTTTCAAGTCTTTCAACTGGTAGTAACAACGCAGTTACAAACATATACCAGCAAATAGCTCACACTGGAAAAATAGATAATCTTGTAAATACCACAATCCAAAATCCTAGCATCACGACACCAACTATTAGCGGGGGAACTATCACAAACACATCCATAACAGCAACCAATCTTTCCGCGACAACGTTTTCAGTTCCCACCATAACATTCTCAGGAGTTGCAATAAACTCGTTGCTATCAATAGGTTCTGATGGGGTAGTTGTGGCGACCTCAACTCCCACCTTTGGGAATTTTAACGCAACTAGTACTGTTGCTACCTCTACTATTTCAACCGGAGGTTTGGCTGTAGGGGGGAGTCAATTTGTTGTTCAACAGAATTCCGGAAGGATAGGTATTGGGACCACTATGCCCGCCGCGACCCTAGATTTAGTTCAATCACAAAACGGACTAACCTTATTTGCCTCAAGACGTGCAACAGACCTTGCTCCAAGTGGTGACTTTATAACTTTTAAAACTGCGAACGGAGCAACAGATTTGTTTCGAGTAGATAACTCTGGAAACTTATACGCAGGAGGAATTATTAACTCAGGTAGTCAGACAATAACTTCAATATCAACTCCTCAATTCAGACTCCAATACGATGCGAGTAACGAGGCAACATTTTCTACAACCGCAAACGGCTCTACAACCGTAGCAGTGAACGGAGCTAATTCATCTCTAAACTTTGTTCCAGAGAATGATCAAATAAATGCTTTTAATTTTCAAAATGCTGCAGGGACATCTGTGCTCAATATAGATACACTCAACGGAAGATTGGGATTGGGGGTTTCAAACCCAACAGAAAAACTGGAAATAAATGGGGTTTTGCGAGTTGGCACAGCAGATGATTCTGGAACCATTAATCTTGGTGATATTGATACAGGAAGTGGAAACTACACCAACGGTATTTTTCGTGGAGATTTAGGATCAACAGTTGGTGGTGGATATTTGAATCTTGGTGCCTGGTCGGGTATCGCTTTCAACACAAGTGGGGCGTTTTTAGGTAGCCAAGAAACTAGAATGGTGATAAATGGATCAACTGGCAATGTCGGCATAGGCACAACTACACCTTGGGCAAAATTGTCTATAAACCCAAATGGAATAGCAGGTCCAGCTTTTGCTGTCGGTTCATCAACAGCAACAAATTTTATTGTGACCAATGGAGGAAATGTTGGAATAGGAACAACATCACCTGGATATAAACTCGCTGTAGAGGGAACAGTAGGAATTAAAAATAATTTATATATAAATAGAACACTTGAGACAGATGACGCAAAAGTTAGATTTTTTACAGGAGCTACTAGTGGTTGGTCAGTTGGATACAACAATGCAAACAACGGATTTCTTGTTAGAAACGAAAGGTTGGGTTTTGATAACTTTACTATCAGTGACCACTCAGCCGGACAACAAATAGCTATAGGCACAAATGGAACAACTAGAATCTCTATAGAGGGTAGTGCAGGAAATGTTGTTTTGAATCCAACTTCAGGAAAGGTTGGTGTTGGAACAACAACCCCATGGGCAAAATTTTCAGTAGATACTACAGGACTTACTGATCCAGCTTTTGCAATAGGTTCCACAGCATCAACCTTCCTTTCTGTAACAAGCTCTGGAAATGTTGGAATTGGAACCGTAAACCCAACAGGGCTACTTACAGTAAAGGGCACAGCTTCAATACTAAACTCATCAGACGATACTATATTTAGTTTTAATCCTTCCTCCGCAGTTTTCACTCTAGGTAAAGGAGGTGTTGTTGCTGGGAAAATAAATTTCGACGGTACCCCAGGTGAGATTAGGCAGGACGGATTAACACAATTCGATTTTCCAACAAACACAATAAGAGTTTGGAGTGCATTTGACACACCACCCCTTGGTTTTGGAATCGGTCCAGACTACGCGTTTAAAACAGAAGGGACTGAACGTTTAACCATAAAAGGCACGACTGGAAATATTGGCGTAGGAACAACAACCCCAAGATCAAAACTTACTGTGGCTGGAGGAGGGGTTGGTGCAGAATCTATAATACTTTCAAAAGCCTTCGGCTCAACAATTTCTCCAGGACCTGTTGGGTTTAATAGTTATTTAAATCTATCTGGCGGGTTAGGAACAGGGGGGACAGAAATGTTGCCGATTTCTCAAAGAATAACCTCATCTGGAAACTTGGTAAATATCGGCTCAATAAAAGCAGGGGAGATAAGTCTAACTTCAGGCGGAACATTCGCCACAAAAGTTGACTACACAACCGGGACCAGTCCATTAGGTGTAACAACAGGTGATGTTAACGGTGATGGGAAAGATGATGTGGTGGTGGTTAACAGAGGGAGTGAGACTGTGTCAGTTTTTATAAACAATGGCAACGGAACATTCGCCACAAAAGTTGATTATGCAGCAACAGGTAGTGTTCCAACGGCTGTGGCATTGGGGGACATGAATGGTGATGGTAAGTTGGATATGGTAGTTACCCTAGGTGGTGCTAGCGGAGTTGCTATTTATTTAAACAATGGCAACGGAACATTTGCTACGAGAGTTAATTACGGAGGCGGAGCCTATGAAGAAAACTTATCTTTAGCAGACTTTAATGCAGACGGAAAACTTGATGTGGCAAGTGCAAGTTATTTTGACACAGGTGTGTCTGTGTATATGAACAATGGGAATGGAACTCTAGCAACAAGAGTAAAGTACACCACCGCTACCGGTAGACCACAAGGTCTTGCAGCAGCAGATTTTAATGGAGACGGATACGTGGATATTGCCACTGACGACTGGACCACTGCTACTATGGCAGTAATGATGAATAACGGCGATGGAACTTTTGGAGCAGATGTGGAATACGCTGTACCAGGAGAGCAATACAGTGTAAAAGCGGCTGATTTGAGTGGTGATGGAAAGGCGGATATTGTGGTAATGCGAAGTGGTGGGGTGTCGGTTTTTATAAACAACGGAAACGGAACATTTGCCGCTAGGGTAGACTATACAAACGCAGGAAGTGTTGGGATAGCCCTGGGTGACGTAAACGGAGATGGTTTTGTAGATATTGTTTCAACAAACCATGGCTCAGATACAGTTTCGGTTTTGATAAACAACGGAAACGGAACATTTGCTACAAAAGTTGATTATGCGACAGGTGACGGCCCATTCTATGTTGCTTTAGGGGATTTTGACGGAAATGGAAAGTTGGATATAGTGACCACAAACAACAACACAACCACAGCATCTGTTTTGCTGAATGTTGCAAACCCCGTATTTACAACCAAATCCCTAACAGGCTTTACAGGGTTTGGAACCACAACTCCATGGGCCCAACTCTCAATAAATCCAAACGGAATCACAGGTCCGGCTTTTGCTATAGGTTCGTCTACAGCGACGAATTTTGTAGTGACGAATGGGGGTAGGGTTGGTATTGGAACCACAACCCCAAACAACTTAATTAGTGTCTACGATTTGATAGATTTTAGCAACACCACTTTCAGTACAAAGCTGGGATATCAAGCGGGCAAAAACAATGTCTCTGCAGCCACAGGGAACACTTTTGTTGGTTATCAAGCTGGACTATATGGAGGAGGTTCTACAAGTGGGGCGAGCGATAACACAGCTGTCGGATACCGTTCGTTGATAAGTAATGTTAGTGGAGGTAGAAACGTATCTATGGGAGTAAATGCACTAGCAGGCAATACAAGCGGCGGAGAGAATGTCGCTATTGGATACAGTTCTATGGTATCAGCAAACGGTGCATACAACGTTGCAATAGGTCCCAGCACCCTCGGTGTTACAACTGGAAATTCCAACATCGCAATTGGTTTGTTTTCCTTAAACACTAACATTGCAGGATCAGACAGTATCGGTATAGGCCAAGGGTCACTAGGATTAAACACACAATCTACATCAAATATTGCTATAGGAGTGTCAGCTGCAGCAGGCAATGGAGCCAATTACACAAATCAAGGTGGAATATATATGGGAACTGCATCCGGATACAGTGTTCAAACTGGGTCTGATTACAATATTTTTTTAGGATATAGGTCTGGTTACTCAAACACCACCGGCGCAAACAATATAATTATCGGTTCAAATGTTGATGTTCCTGTTGTGGCAGGAAGCAGGCAGTTAAACATAGGAAATGTTCTTTATGCAACAGGGATATATAACGGAAGTAGCATGTCTTCTACTCCGGTTTCAAATGGGTTGATTGGTATCGGAACAACAACACCAGCGGCTAAACTCCACACCCTTTCTACCACTGAACAACTTCGTCTTGGTTACGATGCAAGCAACTATACATCACTAACAGTTTCTACAAATGGAAATCTAACTGTTGCACCAACTGGAGGAACAATAGTAAACACAGTTTTACCGTCTACAAATATTACCTTCACAAATCCAGCTTCCGGAAGTTTGTATAATATTGGAAATATCAGCTCATCCACAATAACTGATCCGTCATACGCTTCCGGGGTGACTCGTATTGCAAACTCAGCGGTATACACAAGCATTAACCCAACAAGTTCATGGTCAAACACGGTGTTCAATCAAAGTTTGGCATTGAGCACTGTCAGTGGCAATAGTCAAAATGGAGGATATATGTACGGTTTGTATAACACAGTTAAACACGCAGGAACTGGAACTATTGGTGGCGCATGGACCAATTACGGAGAAGTTCTGAACACAGGTGGAGGAACAATAACTGATGCTGTCGGTACCTATGGTTGGGTATCAAACTCTGCTGGAGGAACTATTACCACAGGAAGAGCAGGGGACTTCACTTTTATAAACTCTGGTTACAACAAAGATATGGATGGTGTCAGAGCCAGGTCTTTAAGTTTGGGTTTTGCAACAACCTCAATGGCATTAAATGCTATTAGTGCGAATATTGGAACAATGGGAACGAGCACGGTTGTAAAAGCAACTTTTTATCAGAGTTCTGCAGGTGCAAACCTACTTACTGACGTCAAACATTTTGAGGTAGCGGATCTATCAAACCTCGGAACCATTGCAGGTAACACATATGGTCTGTATATAGGAGACATCACAAACGGAACACAATCTGGCAGTGAGTATTCAATATATGCTTCAGACAATAACACATTAAACTATTTTGCTGGAAGTGTTGGTATTGGAACAACTACTCCTGGTGCAAAATTAGATATCGCAAATACGAACAATTGGAGTTCTTACACAAACCAAATAACTTCCGCTTCAGTAAGTGGTGGTGTTGGAGCTTTCAAATCTGTTCAGACTATAACTGACCCAGACCCTGTAGTTGCAAGTCCATACAGATCAAACTGGTTTGAAACTGAAATTAATTTAACAGGGAATCCTTCATCATCCAGACTATATAGAGGTGTTCAAACTTATATTTCTACACCAGTTGGGAGTACTTTTGGTCATTCAAACTTGTCATTAACAGGAAATCATATAGGCGCCTATCATCAAGGTACTGGGCAGGTTAACGCAATAAGAGCTTTAGATTCCAGCGCTCAACTTGCAGGATCTGCAACAGCATCTCTGGTTTCAGCTGGTTTATTTTCTGCATCTATTGCGGGCACCGGTACAGTAACAACTCTCCAAGGATTAGACTCAGGAGTAGTTTTGAATCCAACAAGTACAGGTAGTACCGTGACCTCAGCGATAGGTGTAAGATCAAGAGCAACGTTCGCCAGTGCATCAACAGTTACTACCCTGAATCTTTTCGAAGCCAGCGTCCTATCTAATTCCGGTACTATAACCAATACTTACGCATACTATGCGGGGGATTTAACTACTGGCACTCAAACCAACACCCCCTATTCTTTTTACGCTTCTGACACGGGAGCTTACAACTATTTTGCCGGAAATGTTGGTATCGGAACAACCACCCCAGGAGCAAAACTTTCTGTTGAGGTTGGTGGTGGGGCTGCGAATGCGAGAAATACTCAACTAAGATTCACTCACACTAGTGGAACCGATTCATTTAATTTGGCAACTATAAGAGAAGCTGCTACTGATGATATCGCAGGGCTGGCTTTTCTTGATGGATCTACTGAACTAATGACTGTTTTGAGCACTGGCAATGTTACTGTCGGAACCCCAACAGTGGGTGCAGGACAATTACAAGTAAAAATTTCTGAGGTTGCGAACTGGGCAGCATTTTTTCACAATGATGGAAATAATTCTGATGCTAGAGGTGTTGGTATAGCCGCAGGACAGCACGCGAACGGTGGCGCAGGTAACTTGCTGTATTTCTACGATGGTGATGGCAGTGAGCTAGTGGGCTCTGTCACATACACTGGAAGTGCTACGACATATAACACAACTTCAGATGTTAGAGCAAAATCAGGAATTGTAGATACGCATTACAAACTTTCCGATCTAATGGCAATAAAGGTGCGTGATTATACAATGACATCTGACTTGAACAACACTCCTCAAACAGGTTTTGTTGCGCAAGAACTACATGATATTTACCCAACCGCAGTTAGTGTTCCAGCAAATCCAGATGATATGTGGGCAGTTGATTACGGAAGGATAACGCCGCTAATTGTTAAATCAATTCAAGAGATGAATTTAAACCTAGAAACTATTGCTGGAATAAATACAACCAATACAACTGAGGCAGATGGTTTTGCAAGCGCTTTCTGGACAGGAATAAAAACAAAACTAGTCGCATGGTTTAGTGAGACAACAAACGGAATAGGGAATATGTTTGCAAACGTGTTTACTGCAAACGAGAAAATCTGTGTGGATGACGAATGTCTAACAAAAGATGATATCAGAGCCTTGCTGGATTTGGTGCAAGAACAAAACAACGAACCTGAGGAAGAAGAAACCCCAGAATCAGGAGACTCAATCCCACCAGTAATCACCATAACCGGAAGTGCTAACCTACAAATCCCACTAAACTCTAATTACTCAGATCTAGGAGCAACCGTCACAGATCTAGATGATGAAAACAATGCAAACAATAACCTAGGAATATACTTCAATGTAAACGGAGTAGATATGCTTTCAGTATCTATATCTACCAATGCAACAACTACCCATACAATAGTTTACTCAGCTATGGATGAAGGAGGGAATTGGAGTTATGCAACTAGGACGGTGGAGGTTATAGAAGAAACGGTCGAAGGTCCACCAGAGGAATTACCAGAAGAGGGTGGTGAAGGTGGAGAGTAGGAAATAAGCACAAACAAAAACATGAAAACATTTAAAACACAAAAGAATAGAGCAACAACCAAACTCATCTCAGGGTTGATAGTTCTTTGTATTATTTTCGCTCCAACTCCAACAGCAGCTTTTTCAATCAACTCTGTATTTGAATCCGGAGCAAAGGTTACAAGTTTTATTAAAAGTATTTTTAGTAGCGTCGAGAGTTTTGGTGCGAAATTTGCCCAAAAAATAGAAACAAGTATCGGCTCTAGCAATAGAGCTCAAACTGCTAATACTATATATAGCACTTCCGAACCGACTTCAAACAACCCAACTTCACCAACAATCCCTACTTCAATAGCCACCACTACACATATAACTCAAAACATAACTAACCCTGTTGTTGAGAGAGTGGTTGAGAAGTTGGTTGTATCAAATAATTTTGTTACCACAGAACATCTACAGTCTGCATTAAACCAAACAAACAACAAGTTTGCTTCGGAATTGTCACAAAAAATAAACAATTTTTCTTCTGGCTCTAATACTCCTATCTCGAACGTGTATCAACAAATAGCTCACACCAACAAGATAGATTACTTAGCCAATGTTACATTTAGTAATCCCACAATATCAAACGGAACAATATCAAATACAGCTATTTCCGGAGGAACTATAAGCGGCGTTTCGGTTAATGCCACAACACTTTCAGCTGACAGTTTTTCGGTAGCTAGTCTTACTTTGTCTGGATTATCTGCTAACTCACTGCTATCTACCGATAGTTCTGGCACCATATCGGCCACAACAACCCCAACTTTTGGAAGTTTCAACGCCACATCTACAACAGCTACCACAACCATTTCAACTGGCGGATTATTGGTCGGGACAAATAATTTTCTTGTTCAACAGAACAGTGGAAGGATTGGTTTGGGAACATTGGCTCCAGCATCACAATTTCATTTGAGAGGAAGTGGAACCGGAGGCTTGGCAACTATGTTTGAAGGTTTGACTAATGTCGCTCCAATAATGTATATAGACGGTAATACTACTAGTGCTAGTGATAGAACAGTTGGTGCATATGCAAAACTAGTCGCTGATTATTCTGGAACTAATTCAAACATCAAAACAGGACTTCAAGGTGTTGTAGAGGTTCCTTCAACAAACTCTCAAAACTCAAACTCTGACATAAGAGGCGTGTATGGGGTAGCTGATTATTGGGGAACGGGAACAATATCCTCAATTACTGGAGGAATGTTTTTGGCGGATATAGAAAATACAGGCGATGTAACTCAAGCTGTAGGTGCTAACGGAATAGTGTATGTAGATGGAGCATCTGACATATCTACTATGGCAGGACTTAAAGCATACACTCAAACTTTCAACGCAGGCGCAAACGTGACATCTGCATACGGTCTGCATGTTCAAGGTCTAAACACAGGAGGAACTATAACTAACGGATATGGTGTATATATAGACAGTATTGCGGGGACAAACGCATTTGGTTTGTATCAAGCATCTACAGCCCTTAGAAACTACTTTGCCGGTAACGTTGGTATTGGCACTACAACACCAGGACAAAAACTTTCTGTAGCAGGGGATATACTTGGTAACAATATAATCAACTCATATTTTACTTCTACATCTACAATAGCAACCTCAACCATCTCGACTGGTGGATTTTCAGTTGGAACAAATCAGTTTGTTGTTCAACAAGGTAGTGGAAGAATTGGAGTTGGCACAACAAACCCCACAGCAACTTTAGATATAGGTGGGACACTAACATATGACAGCACATCAGCTTTTCTTAGTCTTTTGAATTCTAGTGACGGTAATAATGTATTTTTTAGAGCACGCAATACTAGTTCAGGTAGTGCAGCTATAACAAATCTACAATTCGGTAACGACGGAGCTGCCGCTGCTGGAGGAATAAGTGTGTATTCAACCGGTTATAACACTACAGGAGCAGCCATCGCAGACAGTATCCGTATCAACAGCTCACGTATAGGTGGTCTATCTTTATCTGCGACCAACGCTGGAGGAGATATGAGATTTTACACGGGTGGTTCGGCTGATGTTAACCAACGAATGATAATAGATAGTTCTGGAAATGTTGGTATTGGAACAACAACTCCTGGAGCTAAACTATCACTAAACAACTTAGATAGTTGGCAAACATACACCGGACAAATAACAGGAGCTACAGGAGGGGTTGGTGCGTTACTGTCTACACAAATAATTACAGATCCAAATCCAGCATCGGCATCGTCTCCTTATAGATCAAATTGGTTTGAGACTCAAGTTAGTCTAACTGGGGATCCTTCCGGGGCAAGAACTTATAGAGGAATAGAAAACTACATTTCTACTCCAGTTGGTAGTACTTTTGGACACAGTTCTATGACATTGGTAGGCACACATTCAAGTGTGGCCCATCAAGGCACAGGTAGACTTTTCGGGATAACTGGTTCAGAGAGTCTAAGTAATATTAATGCTGAGGCTATTCTCACAAGTACATATGGTTCATATAACCAAGTTAGTTTAACTGCATCTACAACTATTACTAATGCTACAGGTGCCTTAGGGTTTGTTTCAATGTCATCAGGTGGAGCAGGTTCAACAGTCACAACAACTAGAGGGCTTTATGGGGCCGCTCAATTTGCAGCAAATTTTACGGCAACAAATGTTGCCTTACTTGATGCGGACTTAACAGCTAATGCAGCAGCCATAACAAACTTGTATGGTTTGAGGGTGGATGACTTTACAAATGCAACTGGAAACATAACAAATACCTACGGGGCATATATAGGAGACATAACAACTGGAACCCAAACAAACAAGTATTCTTTCTATGCTTCTGATGCGAATGCTTATAATTACTTTGCCGGAAATGTTGGTATTGGAACTACTGACCCTGGGACTTATAAATTAAATGTAAACGGCAATGTGAATGTTACAGGAACAGTGACTTCTCATGGTGGAATGGAACTCGTCGCCATAAGTGAGGGCACAAGCACCTCTAACTCCTCAGTGAACGTGGCAGATATCCCAATTACAGGGCTTACTTCCGACGATAAATTATTTGTTGTGGTGGAACACAGTTTTGCTACTAACGATGATCGTTCTCCAGCAAGCACTCCAACGATTAGCCTTAATCACTCAGATGGTGTGGCACTAGTTAACTCTGGGGAATTAAAACCAGGAGCATGGTCTGAAAGTACGGGGGTGAGATGGTACAGCTCCGCTGAATTTTATATGTCACCAGACCCAACCTCCAGCACACAAATTAGTGTAAATGGATGGGGTAAGCCTGCATATGTAGCAGCTACAATTCCAGTGATGTTTGGTGCCCAAGTTACTGCTACTACACCTTGGACTGGATCTTGGAGCATGAGACTTAATAAAAGTGCTTCATCATTAACAAGCCCTAGTTATTCTTGGCGCATTATGGTCTATAAAATCAATGGTTCTGCCGATATAGCCGAAAATTATCCAAGTGATGAAATATTAGAACCAGGAGATGTGGTGGTGTTTGACCCGAGTGGAGACAAAAAAATCATGAAAGCAGGAAACGCATCATCAACTCTTGCTGGTATTGTATCCACTGCACCAGGTATTACACTGGGTGATGGTATCGGTACTTCGTTGGGAATAGGCGGGTTAAAGTTCGGACAAAAGAATAACAATGATTATCCTTTGGCACTAGCTGGACGAGTTCCTGTAAAAATTTCAGAAGAGAACGGAATTATAAAAGTAGGGGACTACCTGACTACTTCTATGACTCGTACTGGTTACGCCATGAAAATGACAGAGTCAGGACAAAGTATCGGTGTTGCCATGGAAGACTCTAGTTCTGAAAAAGATAAAATACTAACTTTTGTAAAGTTGGGATACCAATTCGTCGAACCTGAAGAGGGTTATGTATCTAGTTTTGTCAGTGCAATAGAAACACACTTTACTTCACTAACTGACAAATTGAAATCTTGGTTTGCAGATGCTAGTAACGGAATTGGGGATTTCTTCGCAAACAGAATTAGAACGAAAGAAGTCTGTGTAAGTGACGAAAGTGGGGAGACTTGTATAACTAAATCTCAACTAGATTCACTTCTCGCAAACTCTGGAAACAACCAACCGTCACATGAACCAGAAGAACAACCTGAAGGCCCAACCGATTCAATCCCACCGGTAATAAGTATAACCGGAAGTGCAATACTTCAAATACCACTAAACTCTAACTACTCTGACCTAGGAGCAACAGTCACAGACCTAGATGATGAAAACAATGCAAACAACAACTTAGGAATTTACTTCAATGTAAACGGAGTAGATGTACAAAGTATTCAACTAGATACAGCTACGGAAACTATCCATACAGTAGTTTACTCAGCTGTTGATGAAGGAGGGAACTGGAGTTATGCGACGAGAAGTGTGGAAGTGATAGAAGAATAGATTTATAAATCGGGCATTGACATTTTTTATAAATAATTTGTAACTATTCTATGAAAAATAGGACTTTTTGTAATTCTGGATATTTGAAATTCATTAGTTGCCAAAAATAAATTACCTTACTCGGTCATTGAGGTACATGAGAAGGGAACAAAGAAGTCGCCCCCTAGCTTAGGTTGTCGGCACCATGCTAGTCTCATCAACTCAAACAAGTGGGGACCAATAGTCAGAAGCTCAGTATCAAATACAAGCTATAAATACTGCAAACCAGAATAAACCTTGATAAAGATGCAATGAAATTTAATAAAATTTATCAACTTTTATATATAAATTTGGCGTTTGTGACATACCAATCAAATTTTTAGTCCTTCATAAGAACCCCATCCTTCCAATATCTCCATACCCCTAGCTTTACAGGGAAAAGCGCAGCTATTTAGGTTAGTAATTAGACTAATTTGCTCGGCATTCTTTTTGCTTAAAATAATTAGCATTTGTGGATGTAAAAGTTGGCTAAATTTTTCCAAAATATCGTCCTGTTTTGTAACCCCGGATGGCCGTTATTTAGCTAATTATCAACATATTTTGAAACTTTATTGTTTACAAGAAATATATAATTAGGTTAATGAGTTCTGATCTAATTTTCGGAAATAAAAAATACATTTCAGTAAAAGAAGCTAGCACTTTAACTTCTTATTCAACAGAGCATATTGGCGAACTTTGTCGTGACAACAAAATCCTTTCTAAAAGAATAGGGAAGAGTTGGTACGTAGGAGAGGAGTCCATCTTGAAATACAGGAGTTTGTCAGCGAATGCACCCGCACCAAAAAGTGAGAAAAACTATCTTCCTGTTAAGCAAGCAAGTTTCTTGACTGGCTACTCACGTGACTATATTGGAAAACTTTGCCGTGAAGGAAAGGTGGAGTCAAGAAGAATAGGGCAGGTATGGTATGTAGAAGAGAAGTCTCTTTTGGAATACAAAAATACTCCAACTACTTTCGATTTTTCAAAAAATCTTGGGGTGCAAAAAAAGGACGAAATAGTTTTTGTTCCAGTTGCAGGTCCAGAGGTAATAGTTAGCGCACCAATGTTGGTCACTATTCCCGAGGTTAAATCTGAGATCCCTAACATAAATGCAGTAGTAAAAAATAACAAAGGAAAGTTTTTTGTTGTTGGTGCAGTTTCTCTTGCAATGCTCGCCACAGTCTTAATGGTAAAAAATGATGACTTGAGATCTCTTGCTCGAAACTCCAAGAATATTCCTGAGGTAGCTATGGAACTTGGACAGCAAGTTTTTTCACAGGATTTGGGATCAATGACTGCGGGTGTTTTTGGTGCAATAACAGACGCTCTTCTAAAACCTTTAAATGCTGGAGGTACTTTTGTTTACAACACAATCAATGGTTGGTTTGAGGACGGCATAGTTCCGACTGGTACAGTTTTGGTTGAAAATAAAACTCCTACTACAGTAGCAGTAGTTAATCCAACACCTACCCAGCAACCCTCAACTCCTAGACTACCCGTCCAACAGCCACAACAAGTAACCAACACCACCGTAATAAATAACCCTGTCGTGGAAAGAATTGTAGAAAGACTTATTCAACCAGCACCAACTCTTGCCTTAACAAGTATGGATGTCGATAGAAAAATACAAGAATTCTCAATCGCTCTAAACTCTGATTTAGCACGAAGGTTCGCTAGTCTTTCTACTGGAAGTAGCAATGCAATAACAAATGTATATCAGCAAATAGCTCATACAAATAAAATCGATAATTTAACCAATGTTACTGTCGGTAACCCAACTATCACAGGAGGAACGATATCAAATGCAGTAATAAATAACAGTACTTTAAATGGGTCTACCCTGACAAATGCCACATCCACGAACTTTTTTATAACCAACCTTACAGGAACAAACAGTCTTTTTACTAGTGCCACAACCACTAACTTGTTCACTAGTATTTTTAATGCAAGCACAGGCTCAATAGATTCTTTATCTTCCGCATTGGCAACAATCACAGGGCTTAATGTAACAAATTCAACTACCACCAACTCTTTTGTAACTAACTTTACAGGGACAAACATTCTGGGCAGTTTTGCTACAGTTACAAACGCCACCACAACAAACTTTTTTACTTCACTACTGAATGCAACCACAGGATCAGTGGATTCACTTACTTCTGCTATCGCCACAATCACCGGATTGAACATTACAAATTCCACAACAACAAATGCAACCAGTACCAACATGTTTGCCACCAACGCAAATATAGCCAATCTAACTTCTGTATCTTCGGACTTAACAAATCTTTTATTTACTAATGCTACTGGAACAAATGCGACAACCACAAGTTTGTTTTCAAGCTTGTTCAGATCAAGTACAGGGTCTATTGATAATTTGAGTTCTATTCTTTCTACAATCACAGGATTGAATGTAACCAACTCAACAACCACCAATGCGACCACCACAAATTCTTACATTGCAAACTTGAGCACAGACAACGGAACATTTGGAAACATAGATCTAACAAACCTAATTTTCACCAATGCCACTGGAACAAATGCAACCACCACCAACTTTTTTTCAAGCATTGGAGTTTTTGATAGTTTATATGTAAACGATTATCAGCAAAATGACGGAACATTTCTTATCAACTCAACTATTGCAACAGGTGATATCTTTACTGTTCGTGACAACGCAATAACTTCTGGAAATTTAATAAAACAAGAAATAACCGCAAACGCAGGTAACGGACAAATAAGTCGAGGACAAGTAATAGATCTTATTGACTCTACTGTTGCAGGTGGAGGATATAGTGCATTAGAAATAAACGTAACTGGCGCAGGGGTTGGCTCTGGAGACAAAACACTTCTGTCGCTTAATCCAGGCGGGAGTAATGAAATAGTTTTCGACTCAACCGGAGCTTTGCGACCAACAGCGGACTTTGCTTCCAACAACAACTCTATCGGTTCACCATCTTTCTATTGGAAAAATGGTTACTTTAACACCATCACCGCGAACAACCTGTCTGGTACTGTGGTTACAGGAGATACAAGTAGCGACACTTGGACTATCGGTTCATCTGAGGCAGGAGATAATTTGAAAGCAGTTATATTCCAACGAAACTCTGGTTCTGGAAATGCAACTTTCCAATGGAACTCAGGAGTAAATGATTTGCGATATTTGTCTGTTAACTATCCTTTCAACGCAACATACACAGTAAACGATGCTTCTATTTCTACCGCGGCGAACTTGTACTCAGGGTTACTAACCAACAACACCACAGGCGGAATACAAAGATTGCTCTCAGTGATTAATACCGGAACAGGAACAACAGAAAATGGTTTGTATATAAGTAACACAGGAACAGGGACAACTGCGCTAGAAATTGCCGGAACTTGGACAAATGGAATTGTTACAAACAACAACACTATCAACGCCGGATCAGGAAACATAACAACAACAGGAACAGGAAATTTTGGAAACTTGTTGCTAACAGGTTCTACAACTCTACAAAACTTTAGCTTTGTTAATTCAACTGGAGTATCAGCAACCACAACAAATCTATTTTCAACAACAGCTTCATCCACCAATCTTTTCTCTTCTGTGGCATCAATTGGGGGGTCCACTTTCAACGTGACTTCATCGGGCCGTGTGGGAATTGGGACGACAGCTCCAGGTGCAAAACTCGTTGTTTCGGGTAGTTCTGATTCTACATACACCGTTAGCGGACTTTCTAACGACACGTCATCGAATTTAATAAACACTGATACCACAAATAATAATTTTGCTCAAAATAGGTTTCTGACAATGGATACGAATGGAGTTCTTGGGACTGGAGCTAGTATTAACGCTATTTTTACAAGCCATACCCCAAGTGCTGTTAGTGCTGAGCTTTCATTCGCAACTAGAGATGCGGGCACGTACTCAGAAAGATTGAGGATAACGAGCGGCGGAAATGTCGGTGTAGGTTCAACAACTCCTGGTTATAAACTATCAGTTGCTGGTAGTGGATATTTTGACGGAGGAACAGTTGTTGCAAGTAATCTTACTGCAACTTCTACAATTACAGCAAGTGTTGGTTCTGTGACAACACCATCATATACTTTTGCAAGCAACTCTGGATACGGAATGTATCTAGAATCAAGTGCATTGAGATGGGCAGTAAATGGAACTTTGGGAATGAGACTCTCAACTGGAAATCTAACTCTTGGAAATGGAATAAATATTGTTCCCACTACAGATAATAATGCAGACATAGGAGCAGTAGGTAATACATGGAGAACAGGATACTTCGGAACCTCTGTTGTTACTCCATCCATTTCACTTTCTGGCACATCAATTAATTCACTACTTTCTACAAATTCATCAGGAGCAATAGTTGCAACCTCAACTCCTACATTCGGAAACTTTAATGCGACATCTACTACTGCTACTTCAACTATTTCAACAGGAGGTCTCGCAGTTGGAACAAGTCAGTTTGTGGTGCAACAGAATAGTGGGAATGTTGGTATTGGGACAAGTAATCCGTTTTATAAACTACAAGTTGCTGATGGAAATGTGGCTCTTTCGGGTTCAGGTTCTTCGTACTTGGTGACAGGACCAACTGCGGCCAACTTTGGACACACAGGTTTTTTTGATTTGAACTTGCAGACAAATGGTTTAAACAGATTGACAGTTTTGGCTGGAGGAAATGTTGGAGTTGGAACTACAAGTCCTTACGAAAAGTTTTCTGTTGACGGTAATATTGCTTTAACGGGAACAGTAAGTGGGGGTAGTGTTTCAATAACGGGTGGAAAAACCCTAACGGCTGGGAGTTGGACTATTTTTGGAAACTCTAACATTATTCAGGGATCTGGCGCAGCTGCAAACATCACAAACCCTGACGGGTATTTGGCCGTTAGTCCTACCGGAGAGCTTTATCTTGATAGCGGTCCTTCTTCTTTAGGTATTCATATGAGAGCTGGTGGTGTGGAACAAGTTCGTGTTTTGAGTACTGCTGGTGTTACAAACTATCTTACACTTGCTGGATCAAACGGTTCCGCTCCAACCATAAGCACTTCAGGTGGTGGACTTAACCTAACATCTGCAACTGGTAATGTCGGAGTAGGAACTACATCACCTTACACAAAATTCTCAGTTGCTGATGGGTCAGGAACAATGGCTTTTCAAAACGTAAGCCAAAATAATCTTTACGTTTCCGGAACAAATGCGACTCTTGTCCTGGATTCAGTCAGTGGTTCTTTTCCTGGAATTTTGATCAAGAGATCTGGGACTATTGATGGACAGATCACTAATATTGGTGGAGGCGGAGGCCTGGCTTTCTATGGAAATGGTAGTGGTGGGGCAGGAGGAATGTTCCTTAGTTCTGCGGGAAATGTTGGAATCGGCTCAACAACTCCAGGTTATAAACTATCAGTTGCCGGTTCAGGATTTTTTGACGGTGGAACTGTTATTGCAAATATATTTACGGCAACAACATCTATTTCAACTCCGTCTCTGACTTTATCCGGCACAGCAATCAACTCACTGCTTTCCACAAACTCATCAGGTGCGATAGTGGCAACGTCAACTCCAACATTTGGAAATTTCAATGCAACATCGACAACAGCAACGTCAACTATCGCAACAGGAGGACTGGCTGTAGGAACAAGTCAGTTTGTGGTTCAGCAGAATAGCGGAAGAGTTGGGTTGGGCACCGCGACTCCAGCAGCACAGTTTCATATGTCTGGTATAAGTAACCAGGCTCGTTTCCAGGCAACTAATGGAAATGTAACTCTAAATGCTACTGCGGATAACGGCGGCGCGTTCGCCTTGTTAAACAGAAGCAGCTCTTCTGGGAACTCTTCTGCTGTTCAATTCCAAACTGCCGGAACAAATGACTGGATGGTGGGCACTGGGTTATATGATTTTACTGGAGCTAGCAACTTAGGTTTCTTGACTGGAGACGGTCTTACAAAAATGACATTATCTACAGCTGGGAACCTGGGTATCGGAACAACCAACCCTCTTCAAAAATTAGCCGTATCAGGGGAAATAAGAAGGCTAATTGTAACTAACGGAAACCCACAAGAAGAAGCTTTGCTTACTTATGGGTCAGGGGCAACCTCGCTAGGTGGAATTTATGCAAACAATTATGCAAGCAATGACAATAAGTCAGATTTAATTTTTAAAACTTCAAATGGAGCGGGCACGCTTGCTGAAGTATTAAGAATGACAACATCTGCCAATGTGGGTATTGGAACGACTCCAAGTTACCGGACCCACATATCTGGTGCTGCAGGTGTTGCTACTGAAGATCAGATTTTGCAAATAGATCGAGAAAGCTCCGGTGTTGTTATGGAGTGGAGGAGGTTGAGCACCGGAGCTGGAGACCGAACAGGAGAGTTGCGAACTGATAGTGATAGTTCATCTATTAGATTTGCAAATGCTCAAGAAATATACGGACAACACAGCACAGGAGATTTGCTGTTTATGACGGGCAGTGCTCAAAAATGGAGAATAAATGCTACGGGACATTTTCTTGCTGCAACAGACAATACTCTCGATATCGGTGCCTCAGGAGCAACTAGACCAAGAACGTTGTATGTAGGAACAAGTGTGGTTACTCCGGCTATTACTTTATCGGGCACAGCAATCAACTCATTACTCTCTACCAATTCATCTGGTGCATTAGTCGCAACCTCAACACCAACTTTTGGAAACTTCAATGCCACATCCACAAATGCGACATCAACAATCGCTGGGGGGTTAGCAATCGAAACATCAGGTTTGGTATATGACTATTCAACCAACAATGTTGGTATTGGGACTGCAAGTCCAGTGGCAAAGCTTCAAGTTAATGGTTTAGCATATATCGGAGACACATCTGTTTCCGACACCTCAAGATTTTACGGCTCTTCAGGGGGTTATTCAGGAGTTTCCTTTTACAACGGGTCAACTCAACAAGCAGTAATGCAATCTCGCGGAGATATTTCCGCTTTCCAAATTTACGCACCAAACTACCCAATAATAATGCAAGCAGCTGATGGGCAAAGCATAGGTTTAGGACATGTTAGTGATGCTTATAGGTTAGTTGTTAGCTCTTCAGGAAATGTTGGAATAGCAACAACAACACCGTGGGGCAAACTCTCGGTAACGAACACAGGGTCAGCACCTTCTTTTGTTGTTGAGGACTCGAGTTCCCCGGATTCCACACCATTTATCATCGATGCATCTGGTAGTGTTGGTATAGGAAGTGTCCCGCTTACCGGATATAAGTTTATTACTAGAGGTGGAGGCAATACAAATGCTTCATATGCGATGTATGTTGAGAACTCTGATCAGACAACCCTTCTTGCTCTTAGGGACGATGGTTCTTTGGGGGTAGGTGAGCTGCTACCAGGTTCTCGTCTTTCTGTTTCCGGAGGAGCTACAATTGGTGCTGGATATGATACGACAGCTGCTCCTTCAAACGGACTACTTGTTCAAGGTAATGTTGGAGTTGGAACCAGCACCCCTCAAGTAAAACTTGAAGTTTCTTCTGCAACTTCAAACACATCAATACTTAGACTAAGTAATGTTTTTTCTGCAATTGTTGCTGATGATGTTCTGGGGTCTGTCCAATTTTTTGGTGGTGATGCTTCATCTGGTCAAACGTTTGCTGCTTCAGGTGTTCGTGCAAAATTGTCTGGTATAAGTGAAGGTGCTTCTGGTGAGACAGGGTTGTCTTTTTACACAGCAGGTGCATTTGGGGGATCATACACATCTGACGTGACTACTGAAAAGATGAGAATAACAAACGCTGGTAATGTGGGTATTGGAACCAGTACACCTTCATATCTTCTTGATATTGACGGAGACTTTAGAGTCGGTGAAGCAGGGAGTACAAATGCTTTAGTTGTAGATGCATCTTCTGCATGGTTAGGTATTGGAAGAGTACCTACCGCAAGAAAGTTAGAGATTCAAGGTATCAACGGTGGTGTAAATGCTCAGATAGCACTTATGGAACCAAGTGGCGGCCTTCGGGCTACTATAGCAGTTAATAACGGGGGCTCAGAAGATCTTATAACTGCGTCAACTGCAAATATTAGATTTTTCGCTGGAAGCACTATAGGAAACGTGGCAACATTACCTACCAACGAAAGAATGGTTATTAGTTCAACAGGAAACGTTGGTATCGGAACAACAACCCCACAATGGATACTTAACCCAACCTCAGCTACAGCACCACAACTAGCTCTCTCTGCAGGAGGAGGTATTTCACAATGGGTAATGAGAAATGCAGGAGGAAACTTCTATTTAGCAACAACAACTGTTGCAGGTACTGCAACGACCACAACTTCCGCTCTAAGTATATTGGGAAGTAGTGGTTTTGTGGGGCTTGGAACAACCAGTCCAAGCACAACCCTTGATGTAAACGGAGGGATTAGGGCGACTCTTCCAGCTCTTGGTGCTAATACAGGTCAACTAGTTTTGTATAACAGTGCGGGTGCTCTAACCACAGACACAACTCAACTAACTTGGGATTCTGCTAACGATGCTTTGTCAGTAAACGGACTGTTTCTTGGTAGTGGAACAGTGCGTTCTCCAGGTTCAACTAGTTTAAATTTAGGCACATCAAACACATATCCTGACTTAACTATTGAGGGTACAAATGGAAATGTAGGTATTGGAACAACTAATCCTCAAACAAAACTAGATGTACAAGGAACAGCTTCTTCAACTGCAGTTTATGTGGCAGATGGTTTAGTTGGAACACCCTCCATAGCATTTAGTTCGCAAACTTCAACTGGTTTTTACAAAGTAGGTTCTGGACAAATAGGTGTTGCGGGCGCACTAAGAACGTCAGATGGTTCTGCTTCAAGTGTTGCTTACGGTTTTTCAAATGACGCATCAGCTGGTATGTACAGACCTGCTGCAACTTCAATTGCTTTCGCAACTGCAGGAACAGCAAGACTTACTATTGATGGAGATGGTGAGGTTGGCATTGGAACAGAAAGTCCACAGTGGCCACTAACAGTTTATAAAAATACTTCCGGAACAAACCCATTGGCAATGTTGGAACAAAACAGTACAGGGGACACTAGTATTTCATGGTACCTAACTGGTGGGCAACAATATTCAATGGGTATAGATAATTCTGATAGTGATAAGTTGAAAATTTCAGGAAGTGGAACATTAGGAACTTCGGATTATTTTACTATCGACAATACAGGTCGTGTGGGAGTAGGAACATCAGGACCAACACAACTTTTGCAAGTTGCAAAAACACAAGACGCTGTAACTTCTATAAACATACTTAACCAAAGTACGGGAACTGGTGCATACACAGCTTTGGGTCAAACAACAAATAACGGGACTTCTTATTTGTATACATTTGGATCCGGGTACACAACCAGTGGAAGATACATACAAGACAGTATGTTACTCGAGGCAAATCTTGTGGGAGGACTTTCTTTGGCCGCTACAGATGCTAGTGGTGTTATTAGATTTTATACTAATGGCAACAACGAAAGGATGAGAGTTGCAAGTACGGGCAACGTTGGGATCGGAACAACAACACCAACAGCAGCAAGACTGACTGTTGCAGATACAAGTAATACCTACTCAGGATTTTTCCAAGGTTCAGGTTCATACGCTGTCGGATTAGGTGGAGGATCGGCCGGAGCTCAAATTCAAGGATATACAGGAACTTTTGCTACAGCTAACCTTTCGTTACAAGTTGGAGGTGGCAATGTTGGTATTGGCACGACTGACCCAGGTGCGAGATTAACTATTTCCAATGCAATAACAGGTGGTGCAATAGGAACTGCATTCCAACAAGAAATAGTAAACCCAACTGCAGGTACAGTGGGTGATTGGACAGGAACTGTATATAGATGGATTGCTAACAATGCAAACACAAACCAGGCATACATCGGGGCTGTTTTGACTAGTGGTGCGGTAAATACATCTAGTGATTTGGTGTTTGGTGTAAAGGCTAGCACTGCTGTCACAGCAATTTCTGAAGCGATGAGAATTAAGGCTGGTGGAAATGTTGGAATTGGAACAACAAACCCTACATTTCCACTTTCAGTACAATCAAACAGTGGCGCAAATGGAATCAGTATCATAGGTAGAAGTAACGGAAGTGTGGACGAAGGAACACTTACTTTCTTGGATAACGATAATTCAACAACGCAGGCATACTTACAATCAAACGGTACCAAGTTGGGAATATTTGCTACAGGTGGGGTGGGAATAGGACTTTCTAGTCCAACTCAAACATTGGAAGTAAAAGGAATTGTCGGTTTGCAGGCAACAAACTCAACAAACTTCTGGGGAATGTATAACCATACAGACAACACCTTTAGGCTTAATTACAACAACGCAGGAAATGATGAGATGGTCATTGAATCTACAGGGGATATTGGTATTGGAACAGCTGATCCGGCTCATAAACTAGATATACTCGGAGACAGTGTTAGGTTTTCTGCTTCTGGGAATCAGTCCACATATATAAATGCTGGAACAACATCTAACTATGCACAGCTAATATATAGTCAGGCTGGGACACAAAAATGGAACGTGTATTCTTCAAACAATGCTACACCAAACTTGGAGTTTGCGAGTTCTGGAGGAGATATAAGAGTGGCTATTGAGCAAGGTGGAGATGTTGGTATTGGAACCGCGTCACCAGACAGCAAACTAAGTGTCTCTGGTTCGGTAGCTGGAAGTATCGCGACTTTCTATAACACAGAGGCAAACGACGGAAATGGTGTATATATAAAAGCAGGAGGAGTGAATTCTGCCAAATACGCCTTGGTTGTAGATAATAATGCCAGTGCAAATTTGCTAACTGTTTTGGCAAATGGGGGAGTTGGTGTGGGAACAAGTATCCCTTCTAGTTATGCAAAACTAGCTGTATCCGGTGGTGTAACCAACAGTATAGCTACAATCTCAGGAGCTTTCGGTGTTGATGTGAACGCGGTTATGCTCGGTAATGACGGGACCGACGGTGTAATTGGAATGCAAAATAGTGGCACAAAACTGCATCTTTTAAGTCGAGCAGGAGGTGTGTTTACTAAGTCGTTTACATTAGATTCTGCGGGTAATGTTGGTATTGGAACTACTGACGCAACTAATAAACTAACAGTAGCAGGTGCTGTAAGTACTGTACCTTTTGCTGTAAAAGTTGGCAGTTCTAACAAGCTCAGTCTTGAAATACAGTCAGACGGAGACACTTCTCTATATATGTATAACGCTGCAAATGGTCTAACTAACTATTTCCAAAGTGATGGTCCGTCAGTAATAGGGGGAGGAACATTCGCTGTCACAAACCTTGTTTCTTGTGGAGGTATTCAGACAAATGGTTCCGGTACTATGAGTTGTACCTCAGACGAAAGACTAAAAGACATACAAAGCGAGTTTACATCAGGATTGTCTGCAATAAATCAAATCAACCCACAAACATACTCATGGAAAACAGATTCTGGTTTGTATGATAATGGAGTTCTATACTCTGGATTCATTGCTCAGAACATCCAACAAGCTATTCCTGATGCAGTAAACACAAACCCAAGTGGAACTTTGCAAGTAAATACAACTACCATACTGGCAGCCGCAATAAATGCTATTCAAGAATTAGATTTAAATACTGGTTCTCGACTAACAAATCTAGAACAAATTGTTGCAAGTAGTACACCAGAAAGTACTGGAATAAATTTCAACGATGTTTTGGATGGATTTGTAAATCAGTTTGAAACTGTAGGGGCTAAGTTCGTCGATGGTATTGCTTACTTTAAAAATATTATTGCAGACAGACTAACTGTAGGAAGTAGTTCAAACCCAACAGGTATTACAATATACGACGAAGTGACAAATGACCCATATTGTATGAAGATGCGAAACGGGGCAATGGTTTCTGTTGCAGGAATTTGTGGAACACAGGCACCAGAAGAAGGGGGAGGAGATCCTGAGCCAGAACCTGAAACTATAGAAGAAGGCCCAACCGATTCAATCCCACCAGTCATCACAATAACCGGAAGTGCTAACCTACAAATACCACTAAACTCTAACTACTCAGACCTAGGAGCAACAGTCACAGACCTAGATGATGAAAACAATGCAAACAACAACCTGGGAATCTACTTCAACGTAAACGGAGTAGATATGCTTTCAGTATCTATATCTACCAATGCAACAGCTACACATACAATAGTTTACTCAGCTATGGATGAAGGGGGTAACTGGAGTTATGCGACACGAACTGTAGAAGTTATTGAGGAAGTAATTGAATAAATAATAAAAAACAGCCAAGGATCCGTGAGGTTCCTTGGCTGAGTGTGTCTACTTCAAACTGAAGGTGACTGTCACTGTCATAATGATAGGGACTGGTTCACCATTGAGTTTGTGAGGTTCATATTTCCATTGACGAACGGCAGAGAGAGCCGCTTCGTTGAGTAGTGCTTGTCCCCGCAAGATGTTGGCGTTGACTACGTTCCCAAATCTGTCGATGATCGCTTCAATGATCACAACACCTTCAACTCTCGCTGACTGTGCGATTGTTGGGTAAGTTGGGTTTACACGCACAACCTGTCTCGGCATCTCCGAGGAACTAATTCTCACCGGCTTTGTTGGTGGCGGTGGGGGTTCAGGTTTCGGAGGAGTTGGTGGCGGTGGGGGGCCAAGTGTTGGCGGTCCTTCCGGTCCACCGGTTGGCGGAAGACAACCCGGGCATGGTGCTGTTGGTGGTGTCCACTCGGGAACCCTCGGAGGTTCTGGAGATATTTTGTCCGGAGACTCTGGCGGTGCACCTTTTGGATTTGGTGCATTTGGGTCCTTCGGCACACTTTCAGTTTTCTTGGGTGCCGACGGTTCTGTTGGCAGAACAATGTCTGCTCTCATTACATAAGGGCTGTCTCTGTGAATCAGAGGCAGCTCGTTTGTAGCAAGAAGGGGACTGATCACCAGTGTTGCGACAGCAACAAAGTTGACCAGCACGGCAACAGAAAAAGCAACAGCACTCCTGGCTTTGCTTTTCGGCCTATCAGTCGATACTGAGCCGAACAAGTCTTTTCTCTCCATACGACCTCCTACTGTGTACGTTCTATATATAATGGTAGCACTAGGTAGGTGAAGGTTCAATGGTTGCAATAAAATGATATCGGTTAAGAAAAAACACACTGTTTAGGTGTGTCTTTTCATTTTGGTTATGTTTATAAGCCGAATTCTGTATTTAATATCTAATTGATATTAAACGATAAGTATTTATCTGGGATTGTAGTTACCTACAACCTCGAGCGGCACTTCCGATTGCTCGGACACGGCCTTGCATCAAAGTAAGGATTTTGCCGTTTCACTTTCATATTTCTATGAAATTATTCCTTGCGGAATCCTTCAGCTTTCGCCTCCAGCGTCACTGCTCGCACCTCTAGGATTACTCCCGACGGGCGTTACCCGCTACCCCTGTTCAGATTGCTCTAAACTTGATGTTCGGACTTTCCTCCCTACAAAATATAAATATTATGCAGAGCACTTATCCAACATAACAGCCTATATTATAGCACAAACTCTATGTTTTGAAAAGTAGTGCCTAAAATATGGGTTTTTTGCCTTGTTCACAATTGAATATAGGGTGTATTTTCTATATAATTAGGCAATCAATAATAGATAATTTATAAAAAAATGAACGAACATTATTTAACGCACAGTATAAACAATAGAAGCTTCGGAGCAAGGCTTGCCTTCGGAATTTTATTAGGAATTACGTTTTTAGCACCAATATTTTTTGCACCAGTATCTTTTTTATCTACTCAATTCGCCACAAGTCTTTTGTTCGCTTTTGGTGTGATTTTGGCTCTAATTGTGTATGGAGCTTCAGTTTTGTCATCTGGAAACATTGATTTGCCTAAGCCTGCAAGATATATCTTAGGCTTCACCTCACTTGTTCCACTTGTTTATCTTATGGCCGGTATCTCAAACGGCTTTTCAAGAATGTCTTTCTTTGGATATACGTTTGATATAAACACTGTGGGTTTTATGTTGCTAGGGTTCATCTATCTTTTTTTGGTTTCTGTTCTGTTTATAAACAGAAAAAACATTTTTTATTCATACATTGCAGTTGTGTTTTCTTCCATTTTGCTAGCTTTGTTTTTGTTGGTGCGTCTAGTGTTTGGGGTAGAGACCCTTTCTTTCGGAATTTTTAATGATATAACGTCTACTCCTGTGGGAAGTTGGAATAACGTAGGTATATTTTTTGGTATAGGGTTACTTCTTTCAGTCCTGACTTACGAAATGGTACACGTTAGTAAGATAGTAAAATGGCTACTTGTTCTTTCTACTATTTTATCTCTATTTTTCTTGGCTTTGGTCGGATTTTCTTTTGTGTGGTGGGCAATGGCAGTTTGTTCTTTGGTTTTTGTTCTCTATGTAGCATTTACACATTCACACCACGAGCTTTCTTTTTTTGCAAAATTAAAGAATGCACCAAAATTTTCAGCATTTATTTTTGTTGTTTCTCTAGTGTTTGTTATATGGGGGAGTAGTATAGCCGGCTATCTTAACGAAAAGTTTAATGTGGTAAATGTAGATGTTCGTCCTTCTCTATCTGTAACTATGGATATCGCTAAACATACCATAGCTGAGAAACCACTGTTTGGTTCTGGTCCTACAACTTTCACATTTCAATGGTTAACTTGGAGACCAACAGACATTGTTAGTACTGTTTTTTGGAATACTGATTTTTCTTCTGGTATGGGGCTACTACCAACATTCGCTGTGACCACTGGAATATTGGGTATTTTGTCTTGGATTTTGTTTCTAGGATTTTATATATATCTAGGAGTAAAATCTATTTTTGCCAGAATTGAGGATGGGTTTGTTAAATATCTACTCACCTCATCATTTTTCGTTTCGCTATATTTGTGGATTATGGCCTTTGTGTATATACCAAGCACCTCGGTGTTCATAATGACATTGTTCTTTACCGGAGTGTTCTTCTCTTCAGTTTACTTGTCAGGAATTATAAAAATAGAAAACAAGGTTTTTGGAGACCATCCAAAAACTGGATTTGTCGCAACACTCTTGCTTGTCGCTACATTGTTAGGGGTTGTTGTTCTAGGTTTTGGTGTATTAAAAAATGCAAAATCATTGTGGTATTTTGACAAGGGATTACAAACTCTGAATAACTCAACCGACATTGCTCTAGGGGAGGAGTATATGAATAAGGCCATTGAGAACGTTCCACACGATATATATTACAGAGTTATGTCAGAGATCGGAGTGGCGAAAATGACTAACTTACTTAACACTACTGATACAAACGTAAAGCCGGAGGAAATACAAAAACAGTTTAGTGATACACTGTCCGCAACTATTATCCACGGACTTTCTGCCAAGAACGCAGACGACAAAAACTACCTTAACTGGATAGCTCTAGGAAAAGTGTATGAGTCAGTGTCACTTCCAGAACTTAAAATAGAAGGAGCTTACGAAAGTGCTCAGTTTGCTTACGGAGAGGCTCTAAAAAGAAACCCAACTAACCCTGGTATTTTGATTTTGTTCTCTAGGCTGGCTATGGTAAAGAACGATATTGCCGAAGCTAGAAGATATGCAGAAGAAGCTATAAAAACAAAAAATAATTATGTTGATGCGTACTTCCTGTTGTCTCAGATAGAAGTTGCTGACAAAAACCTAAAGAGAGCCATTGAGTCTGTTACAGCAGCGTCTGTGATAGACCCAACAAACGCAGGAATATTTTTCCAACTCGGTCTTTTGAAGTATAACGACAAAGATTTTGCGGGGGCAATAGAGAGTTTGTTAAAAGCAGTTGAAATATCTCCCGACTATGCTAACGCTAAGTATTTCCTAGGTTTGTCGTACGATGAGGTGGGGGAAACAGAAAAAGCACTGAAGGAATTTGAGGACATTGCAAAAACTAACCCTGATAATCAAGATTTGGTGAAAATAATTGAAAATATTAAATCTGGGCAAAAGGCGCTTACTGGACTAGAAGAAACAAATCCAGAATCTGCTGAGGGTCTGCCTGTAGAGGATACAGAATAATTATGGTTAAGAATCTATTGAACATATTCAACAGAGAGATAGCCGGCCTTCACGAGGCCGCTTATCTTTTGGGTTTCTTCGCTTTATGTTCACAGATTCTGGCACTGTGGAGGGACAGAATGCTTGCATCCCATTTCGGAGCTGGGACGACATTGGATTTGTACTACTCTGCATTTAGAATACCAGATATTTTGTTTGTAACTTTGGCTTCTATTGTGTCTATTTCTGTTTTGATACCGCTTATTATTGAAAGATTAGACAAGGGAAAACCAGAGGCAAAAGAGTTTATAAACAATGTCTTCTCGTTTTTCTTTTTTGCTATAGGTTTTTCTGCAGTTTTGGCGTTCATTTTTACACCGCAACTTATGGCACTTATTTTCCCAAATTTTGCCGTGTTACCTACGTTTGGCGAGCTCGTCAGTCTTACCAGAGTTTTACTACTATCTCCGATTTTTCTAGGTTTTTCTAACCTACTTGCAAGCATAACTCAGGTGTATAAAAGGTTTTTTGTGTACGCAATGTCGCCGGTGGTTTATAACGTCGGAATAATAATAGGTATTATATTCTTCTACCCGATATGGGGACTGACTGGGTTGGGGTTCGGGGTTATACTTGGAGCCTTTTTCCACTTTGCAATCCAAGCTCCATTTGTTGCGAGCGAAAAAATGCTTCCTTCTATTCGGTTTTATATAAAATGGAAGGATATAAAAAACATTATCTTTATATCACTACCTAGAACCATAACTGTTTCTTCGGTTGAAATAACGAAGTTGTTTATGGTTTCGTTCGCTTCGTTTTTTATTCCTGGTTCGGTTTCTGTATTTAACTTCTCACTTAACTTACAATCTGTACCTCTCAGTATTATAGGAGTGAGCTATTCTATAGCTGCATTTCCGACATTGTCACGGATATTTTCCACCGGAAATAAGCAACAATTTTTGGAACAAATGGTTTCTTCAGTTAGACACATTGTATTCTGGTCTATACCCGTCACAGTACTGTTTATAGTATTGCGAGCCCAGATAGTTAGAACTATCCTCGGGGCAGGTGGTTTTAACTGGGACGCTACGCGTCTAACTGCTGCGGCACTAGCTTTGTTCGTGGTATCTCTTATTGCCCAAAACCTAATAACTCTTTTTATCAGGTCGTATTATTCTCAGGGCAGAACAAAAACTCCTTTGTTCATGAATCTATTTTCAGCGATCGTTACCATAGTAACTACTTATTACCTCGTTATGCTTTTTAATAGCAACGAGTTTTTCAGAAGCTTTTGGGAGTCGTTGTTAAAAGTGACGGATCTAGAGGGGACTGTAGTGTTGATGCTCCCACTAGGTTTTTCTATCGGAGCTTTGTTCAACCTTTGTATTCATTGGTTTGCTTTTGAAAAGGATTTCAAAAACTTCTCAGGGTTACTTTTTAAAACATTTTTCCATACGTTCAGTTCATCTATAATAATGGGTTTTGTCGCATACAAATTCCTAGATGTTTTTGATAATGTGTTTAATGTGGACACATTGCTTGGTATATTCTTACAAGGATTTTTATCGGGTGTGATGGGTATCATCTCAGCAATTATAGTCCTGTATTTGTTGAAAAATAGAGAGCTTATGGAAGTTTGGAAGGCTCTTCATAAAAAGATTTGGAAGGCAAAAGTTGTTGTTCCTGGAAGCGACCCACAATAAACATATATTAGAATATTTTGATTTTTTGTGCTTAACTATACTCTATGCAGAATATTCGAAACTTCAGTATCATAGCTCACATAGACCACGGTAAATCAACCTTGGCTGACAGGATGTTGGAGATTACAGGAACTATAGAAGCACGTAAAATGCAGGACCAAGTTCTGGATTCTATGGAACTAGAAAGAGAAAGAGGAATAACTATTAAAATGCAGCCAGTTCGTATGAATTATAAATACGAAGGTGCAGACTATGTATTGAACCTTATCGACACCCCGGGACACATAGACTTTTCATATGAAGTCTCTCGGGCATTAAAGGCTGTAGAAGGCTCAATACTTCTAGTTGAT
Organism: Patescibacteria group bacterium; assembly: GCA_040384485.1. Lineage (GTDB taxonomy): Bacteria > Patescibacteriota > Minisyncoccia > Phycocordibacterales > DATDWN01 > C7867-006. Next base: position 99,042 of record JAZKJH010000003.1, on the reverse strand, counting down.
GCAACTCAAGGCGTGCAGGCACAAACTCTTACTACGTTAGGTATGGCTAGGGAAGCAGGACTTACTATAATTCCTGTGCTGTCTAAAGTTGATTCACCGTTGGCTAGAGTAGAAGATATTAAAAAAGAAGTTGTAAAACTTTTGGACTGTAACCCGGAGGATATTATAGAAACATCTGGTAGAACAGGGGAAGGGGTGGATAAGTTACTCCAAGAGGTGATAAAGAAAGTTTCTCCACCAGAACACAATCAAGAAAGTAATTTGGATCCAAAAAATTTCCGCTCCCTTATTTTTGATTTCAAATATTCCACACATAAAGGGGTTATTGTTTTTATCCGAGTTATGGATGGAAAGGTAAGTCGAAACACACCTCTCAGTTTCAAGATTTCAAAGAAAACATTTACAGGAATAGAGGTTGGAATTTTTGCACCAGACGATACTCCAGTAGAATCACTTTCGGCTGGGGAAATAGGTTATGTTGTTACAGGTATCAAAGAACCAGGTATTGCATCTGTGGGAGATACTTTAGCATCACTGAGCGACACTAGAGAGGCTCTGCCCGGGTACATGTCACCTAAACCTGTGGTATGGGCATCTATCTATCCTGAAAGTCAGGATGATTTCAATGAACTTAAACAAGCTTTGGGTAAGCTAAAACTTTCGGATTCATCATACACATACGAAGAGGAATCTTCTGGGGCATTAGGACGAGGATTTCGTTGTGGGTTCTTGGGGATGCTTCACCTTGAAATTATTTCAGAAAGACTTCATAGAGAGTTTGATCTAGAACTAGTGGTGACTATGCCTACTATTACCTACGAAGTTACTTACAAAACAGGACCAAAACAAGGTAAAAGTGAAATAATTTACTCTCCATCTTATTTTCCAGATGAGGGACTACTTTCAAATATACGAGAGCCTTGGGTAGAATGTGTAATTATTCTACCCGCTACATATTTGAGTAATATCATGACTTTGCTTTACGACCATGAAGCAGAACTGGGCAACTCAGAAAACTTTGGAGACGATCGAACGAGACTTACACTACAGATGCCACTACGTGAACTTATGCGAAACTTTTTCGATAAACTAAAGAGTGCATCCAGTGGGTTTGCTTCTATATCGTATGAAATAGTTGGCATGAGAGACGCAGATGTTGTACGTATGGACATACTAGTTGCTGACGAGGTTTTACCAGCATTTTCTAGGGTGGTATCAAAAAGAAGAGTGGAGGAGGAGTGTGAGACGACAGTGGAGAAACTCCACGGCATTCTACCAAGACAGATGTTCGTAATGAAAATTCAAGGAAAAGCACTAGGTAGAATAATATCTAGTAGAACAGTGTCTGCTTTTAGTAAAGACGTTACTCAGCATATGTACGGAGGGGATATAACTCGTAAAATGAAGCTCCGTGAGAAACAAAAGAAAGGTAAGAAGAAAATGAAGGAGAGAGGCAGAGGCTCAGTGGATATTCCTCATGACGTATTTTTGAAGATGCTCAGAAATTAAGGATTTTTATAACAAAAAACGGCAAAGGCAGTTTTTTGCTATACCGTTTTACTTCAAAATAAGCATTCTATCACCTTGCCAGACAGCAAGCACTTTGCAGGTGTAACCTTTTTTTATTGAAGCGAGACCCTCTGCATATTTATCGGCAATATCTCTTGCTTCTTTATCATCAACTGCTTGGAAACTTGATTCAAGTCCTTTGTTTCCAAGCTGGAATTGAGCAGTGTACTCAGCCATATATACTCCTTCTGACTCGAATTAAAGCACAATCATCTACTTATTGCAAAGTGAGTAAGACCAATGGCAATCGCATCAAACTCATCATCACTTTTTGTTTTTGAATCAATTTTTATCAGTTTGCGAGTCATATCCATCATCTGTTTTTTTTCGCTTCTGCCATAGCCTGTGATGGCTATTTTTATTTCGTTAGGTCGATACTCAAAAACTGGAAGACTCTCTGAGCTTCCGGCGTAAAGTATGACACCCCTAGCCTCGGCTACAAACAAAGCAGTTTTCTGGTTGGCACTGAAGAAAAGTTTTTCTGTAGCTAACGCCTGCGGTTTCCATTTTTTTATCACTTCTTTAATTCTGTTTCCGATAAGAGTAAGACGCTCGTGGTGGGGGAGTTTGGCTGAGGTTTTGAAACACTCTGAAAACAGCAAAACCTCTTTGCCCTTGAGTTCTTTTTCTATAACTGCTATTCCCAGCCTTTCATATCCTGGATCTATAGAGATTATCTTCATTATTTTTTACAAGCATTTATAAAAGCATCAAATATATTTTTCCAAACAGGAGTTTCTAAAAGTTCCTCAGGATGCCACTGCATACATAACAAGAAAGGGTAGTCTGACATTTCCGCTCCCTCCACGAGACCGTCAGGCGTAACACAAGTAGCTTTCAGCTCAGGGCTCAAAGTTTTTATACCTTGGTGGTGCAGACTATTTACTTCTATCTCTGTAGTTCCCAGCACAGAATGCATAAGAGAATTTTCTTTTACAGTCACTTTGTGAGCTGGCATAGAGCGTGGTCCGTCGTGATGCCTGTCGTGCTGAAGGGAGCCAGGCATTTCTTTTAAAATATCTTGGTATAAACTTCCACCTAGTTTTACATTTAGCATTTGCATACCCCTACATATTCCCAGAATAGGCATCTTTTTTTCAATAGCTTTTTCTATAAGCATAGATTCGACAATATCTCTGTAGTTGTCAGAGTCCCCAGTGTATTCTTTCTTTTCTTCTTCATATAGACTCGGATTTACATCTGTTCCACCTGTAAGCAACAAGCCATCTACATTTTGCAGAACATCATCTAACTCAAAATCCTCAACCTCACTAGCAAGCATTAATAGTATTCCACCAGAGTTCTCTATAGCTTTTGCATAGGCTTCATTTACGACCAATCTTTTGTCTACTAAGGCGCGCGCACACAGTATGATAGGTTTTTTCATGCGTTAAAAATTAAGCTTAGTTTTAAGAAAAATTTTATAAACACTAGTCTCTGTTTTACATTTACTACCAATATTCGGACACTTTCCACCTTCAATTTCTGTCCAAAAAGTGCATGATCCTAACTCTTTCCCATCCAAATCATATGAGGTACTTCCACCATCTACTACACCTTTGTAGTATGTACTATAACCATTTTCACAAAACGTCCAGTGGTACTCAGATATTTCTTTGGCTGCCGATTGGTAAAAATAGTAACCGCCCAGTAAAAGGATTATCAGCACACTGATTATGACGGTAAATTTTTTCATATTATTCTGCGTTAGTATAAACATCCTGCACGTCGTCGTTTTCTTCCAAATCATCAATCAACTTTCCAAGTTTTTCTGCATCCTCATCTGACAAAGGAACAGTCATTGTGGGAATCCATTCTTCTCCTGGGTTATGAGTAAAAGCCCACGTTGCAGAACCAATGCCAGCCAAACTGAAACCATGGAGGGACAGGATGTGTTTTATTTCATTCGATACTCTATTTCTACTGTCAGTCAGTGTTTCGATAACCATAGCGCAACCACCTGGTCCATATGCTTCATACACAATAGATTCCATTTCAGCACCTCCATCGGCAAACTTTTTCACTGCTCTTTCTATATTGTCTGCCGGGACATTGGCGGCTTTTGCTCTATCTATAACTGCTTTTAGTCCAGGAGATGTTATGTCACCTCCACATCTTCTAGCTTCAGCAGAAATAAGGCGCACAAATTTTCCATAGATTTTACTTTTCTGTCCGTCAGTTTTTTCTTTCTGTCTTTTTATTTTTGACCATTTGTTATGACCTGCCATGATGTTGATTTAAAATTAATAATTAAAGCAATGTTGGGGGAGTGAGACCCAAATGTTCGTAACCTGAAGATGTGACCACCCTTCCGCGAGGAGTTCGATCAAGGAAACCAAGTTGTATTAAATACGGCTCGTTAAACTCTTCTATCGTGGCCTGCTCTTCAGACATGGCTGCTCCTAGTGTGTTGAGTCCCACAGGGCCACCAGAGAATTTATTTATAATGGTGTGCAACAAGTCCCGGTCAGAAGGAGAAAGTCCTACTGAGTCAATACCTAACATTTTAAGAGCTTCGTCTACAGACTTTTTGGTTAACTCAGTTTTGTTGACCTGGGCAAAGTCCCTACATCTTTTTAGAAAGTAGTTTGCAGTTCTTGGGGTGAACCTGCTTCGCTTCGCTATTTCTTCACTGGCACTGTCCTCCAAATCTATACCCAGTATTTTTGCTGAACGAGTGATTATTTTCTTTATTTCGTCATTAGTATAAAACTCTAGCTTGAAAATTCCACCTGAGAATCTTGAGCGAAGAGGGGAGCTGATCATGGCTATGCGAGTGGTAGCACCAATCAGAGTAAAGGGAGGAAGTTCTAGTTGAATTGTTCTGGCAGACGGCCCTTTTCCTATGATGATATCTAAAGAACCGGATTCCATGGCAGGATAGAGAACCTCTTCAATCGATTTATTTAACCTATGAATCTCATCTATAAACAAAATATCTCCAGGGGATAGGTTAGTAAGTATGGAAGCAAGGTCACCTACTTTTTCTATAGCAGGTCCACTAGTGACTTTCATTTGGGCATTTAGCTCTTTTGCCACCAGATGGGCCAGGGTGGTTTTTCCCAAACCTGGAGGACCGTAGAACAAAATGTGCTCAGGAGGGTGCTCTCGCTCTTTTGCAGCAGTGAGTAGGATGTGGAGGTTTTTCTTTATGTTTGTTTGACCCACATAATCGTCCCATTTGGAGGGACGCAAAGTTGTGTCTAAAAACAAATTGTCAGGACTCACGGATTCCTCAGTATTTTTCTTCATCATATGAAAATTATATCACAAAAAATAATAGGTATTTTGGAGGCAAATGTGTCAAAGGGGAGGGGGTTGACAGAAAAAATCTTTCGTGCTAAGCTGATATTCGAATGGCTACTGTTCTCAAAAGACGAGCCTTTTTTGTTTCTACGATCTTCTTACGGGCTCCAAAAAATAAATCTCTAAGCAACTAAACATTCCGGTGTTTAAGAGTCTTTCCACGAGGACATTCTGGATATTACCTTGTGTAATACTCTGGAATTATCCTTTGTCAAACACTTAGCTTTTGGTATCAATATTAAAAGTGTTGCTTAGAGATTTATGGTTTGGAGCTTTTGTATTCTCCAGAGTCTCCATCAGACTCCTACTACTAATTATTCATATAGGGCTAGATTAGGCAAGAGATTTTTCCACTACAACCTAAGGAAAAAGGTGTGGCAAATAAGTTTTACCTTGATTTTTTAAAAACTCTATTTTTCAATATCTATGATTCTTCCAAGCTCACTCAAGGTTGTTTTTCCTTGTAGAACTTTTACAATTCCGTCTTGGGCTAAATCCAACAAGTTTTGAGATAGGGAGGCTTGTCGTATCTCACGTTCACTTGGGTTGTCTTTTACAATGTTTTCTATGTTTTCATCCATCAGAATAGCCTCGTGAACTCCAAGCCTACCTTTGTACCCGGTCATGTTACATTTTTCACATCCTACTCCTACAAACATTTTATCTAAACTAATTCCTTCTAGATAAGTTTTATCTACTATTGTTCCAGCTATAGCTGAAACTATTTCTTTATCTTTTTCTTCAATCAACACTTCTTTTTTACAGACTGAGCAAAGTTTTCTAACAAGTCTCTGAGCCATCGCCATGTTTATAGACGAAGAAAGAACTTTGGAATTTATTCCAAGGTCTATTAGTCGTGGAAATGTTCCAGCTGCATTGTTGGTGTGTAGGGTAGAGAACACCAAGTGCCCAGTAAGCGCAGAGTTTATCGCTATCTCAGCAGTCTCGCCGTCTCTAATCTCTCCCACCATGATTATGTCTGGGTCCTGTCTTAGAGCACTTCGCAATCCTTCGGCAAAGCCATAACCTTTTTTGTCGTCGGTCTGGGTTTGTACAACACCAGGAAGGTGGTACTCAATAGGGTTTTCTATTGTAATTATTTTTACTTCCGGAGTGTGTATTTTTTTCAAGAAGGCATACAGGGTGGTTGTTTTACCACTTCCCGTAGGTCCAGTAATAAGTATCATTCCATTCGGCTTTCGGATTTCTCGAAATATTTTCTCTAGTAATTTTGGATGAATTCCTAGTTCTTCTAAGGGAACAGAGATTGAGTTTGGGTTAAGTACTCTCAGAACTACTGACTCACTATAAGCACCAGGAAGAATAGAACTTCTTATTTCTATTTCATCATCTTTTACTTTGATACTAAACCTTCCGTCTTGGGCACCAGTGACGTTTAGTTTCATGTTTGAAATAAGTTTTAGACGTGACAAAAGGAGTTTATATGTCTCCAAGTCAAACTGTAGAATCTCAGTCAGTATTCCATCTAAACGGTATCTCAGACGAACATAATCTTCTTCCGGTTCAAGGTGGATATCCGAAGAACCTGTTGCCATAGCTCCAGCCAGTATAATTTCCATGATTCGTGAGATTCTATAACTTTTTTTCATATGCAAAACATCACCAATAAGTTTTTGCACATCAGGAATGGCTTGAACTTGGGACAAAAACTCAGTTATCTGCTCGTTTGAAATATCCAATGCTCCAGACTTTGTTTCAAAAGAGTAAGACAAGTCTTTGTAACGGTCCCATACTTTATTTAAACTTAAATGAGAAACCATAAAAAGCTCTATTTCATAACCACTCTCTTTCATTTTGTTGAGAGACTCCAAGGTTTTTGGATTGTTCGGAGACAGAACACCAATGCTAAGTATTTTGTTTATTTCGTTGAATACAGCGAGTTGAGACTCTCGTGCTTCTATCTCACCAATAACTCGAAGTGCGTCAATGTTGATAGGAACAGAGGTTAGGTCGAGATAGGGGAGGCCATATTTTCCAGAAAGTGTTTGAGCGAGCTCTTCCTCTTCTCGTTTTCGAAGCTCACCAATTTTTTTCTGCTGATTCTCTTCATCAAAAATGATCATATAGCAATAATAATAACACAACAGCCGCTGCAATAAGCTTTCTTTTGAACATATTTGACAACTAAGCTATATAGAAGTATAATATAAACAGAGGTGAATTGATGAAAAAACTCATTTTGAGTGTGGTGATTGTGGCCAGCACTAATGCCTGCGCCACAATGCAACTCGCCGTTTCGGCTGGTTATGTGTTGGTTTCCAACAATACCCAACAAGACTGCGTTTTGTTTCGAAACGGAGAGGAAGTAGGCCCTCTTCAGAGTGGAAAGGATGCCAGGATACATTTCTGGTCAGGGCGGCAGAACATGTTGCTTTCCTGTAAGGTCTTCAAATCTGGGAAGCTTGCGGGCTTCACAGAGAACGAGTTTTACGCCCGCCGTTCTGGGAGATATGGATACAGGAATCAATCCTGGTCCATTCGAGGGTTTAGTGGCAGACTGAGATAGAGATTTATACCGGTCGGGGGATACAATCCCTCGGCCATTTTTCTTACCTAAAATATGTTAAAATCTGCTTATGCAATACCAGGCTAAAAATCTAGAAGAAACAAGAAAGGTTGCAGAAAGCTTCGTTAATTCTCTTGTTCCGAAAGAAAGCACTGCCACTGTAGTGGGACTATATGGAAACCTTGGGGCCGGCAAAACAGCATTTACCAAATACGTAGCAAGTGTGTTGGGAATTTATGAAACCATCACCAGCCCAACTTTTGTTATTGAAAAAATATACGAACTAGAAAAGCAAAAATTTACACATCTGATTCATATAGATGCCTATCGTTTGAAAGATTCGGGAGAGCTATTACATCTGGGCTGGAATGAAATCTTGAAAGACAAAAATAATTTAATTCTTATAGAATGGCCAGAGATAGTGCTTGACGCTATGCCTGAACATATACAGGTGCGTATCCAAGCGGGTGATTCCGAGGATTCACGAAATATCGAGATACTTTCAATATAATGAAAAAAAATAATAACAAAAAAACCTTAGCTCTTCTCGACGTTCATGCGATTTTGCACAGGGCATATCATGCACTTCCTGAGTTCGCTTCAAGTAAAGGTGAGCCAACAGGCGCTCTGTACGGCTTGTGTACCATGCTCATAAAGCTCATAAAAGATGTTCATCCTGACTATATTGTTGCGTGTTACGACTTACCTGAACCAACACTGCGCCACGAAGCATATGGGGCATATAAAGCTGGTAGAAAGGAAATAGACAGCGCTCTTATAACTCAACTTGAACGTTCTAAAGATGTTTTTTCTGGTCTAAATATTCCAATGTATTCTTCTCCTGGTTTTGAAGCAGATGATATGTTGGGAACTATCGTAGATAATTTAAAATCAGATAAAAATATAGACGTTGTTATTGCCTCGGGAGATATGGATACCATGCAGCTTATTGATGGCACCAAGGTTCGAGTTTATACTCTGAAAAAAGGTATTAAGGATACAATTATTTACGACGAGCAAGCTGTGTTAGAAAGATTTAAATTCGGACCAGAACTTTTGCCGGACTACAAAGGTTTGCGAGGTGACCCTTCGGACAACATTATTGGAATTAAAGGTATAGGAGAGAAGACTGCAGAGGAGCTTATTGTAAATTTTGGTTCTATTGAAAACATATACAAAAAATTAAAAAAGGATGAAGAGAGTTTTCTAAAGGCAGGTATTAAAAAAAGAATTATAGAGCTCCTAAAAGAAGGGGAGGAAGAAGCAATGTTTTCCAAAATGCTCGCAACTATCAGGCGAGACGCCCCTATACATTTCTCTGTTCCAGAAAAAAACTTTACAGAAGCAATAGATATGAAAAAAGTTGAAGACTTATTTTTGGAGTTTGAGTTTAGGTCCTTAGCAAATAAGTTTAGAGAAGTGCTTTCTATCGAGATACCCCAGAGTGTATTGTTTGACGAGGATCCAGAAGAAGTTTTTAAAACCGGCATTTTGTTGTGGGTTATTGATTCTAACAAAACTAACCCAAGTCTGGACGATATCTTGGCCTACACCAGAACTCATACTCTAGAGGATGCAAAGAAGGTCTTAGAAAAAACAATCAGAGATCAGAACCTGTCTTTTGTGGTAGATGAAATAGAAATGCCACTCATACCGATTGTTAAAAAAATGAAGGAGTTTGGTGTAAAAATAGATAAAGAAAGACTGCTGAAACTTTCCAAAGACTATCATAAAGAACTAACAGTGATAGAAAAGAAAATCTGGAAGATAGTGGGGGAGGAGTTCAATGTTGCATCACCTAAACAACTCGGAGAAATGCTGTTTGTAAAGATGGGACTCAAACCAAAAAACCAAAAGAAAACAGCGAGTGGAGGATTTTCCACAAAAGAATCAGAACTAGAAAAACTAAAGGATGAGCATCCCGTGACGGGACTTGTTTTGGATTACAGAGAACTGGCCAAGCTTTTGGGTACATATATAGATACTATTCCTACTCAGGTGGACACAGATAACCGTCTACATGCCGACTTTTTGCAGACAGGGACAACTACAGGAAGAATGGGGTGTGAAAATCCAAACCTGCAAAATATTCCAAACAAGACAGAATTAGGTAGGGAAATTAGGAAGTCTTTTGTGGCTGAGAAAGGGTGGAAGCTAGTTTCTTTTGACTATTCTCAAATAGAACTACGAATAGCAGCTTTTCTGTCAGGGGATGAAAAGATGATAGATATTTTTAAAAAAGGTGAGGATATTCACACAGCGGTTGCCAGAGAAGTGTTCGGGGTAGAAGCCAAAGATGTTACTAAAGAAATGCGAAGTCGTGCCAAGGTGATAAACTTCGGCGTTATGTATGGTATGGGGGTCACAGCTCTCCAGAAAAATATTGGGACAAACAGAGAAGAAGCTCAAACTTTTTTAGATGAATACTTCAAATCATTTTCTGGATTAGCGGAGTACCTGGAAAAAATAAAGAGAGAAACTTCCCAAAAAGGTTATACCGAAACATTTTTTGGCAGAAGAAGATACTTCCCAGACATAAACTCAAGACTCCCTTTTATGAAAGCCCAGGCTGAAAGAATGGCGGTAAACGCGCCGATACAAGGAACTGAGGCAGATATAGTAAAGCTGGCGATGATAGAAGTGAACAAGTTTCTTGTAAGCAAAGGCTTGCTTAATGATGCAAGACTCCTTCTACAGATACATGATGAATTAGTGTTTGAGATAAAAGAAAACTTGGTAGACAGTATTGTTCCTGAGGTAAAAAAAATCATGGAAGGAATTATAGATCCAAAGAAAATAAGTGGGATAGTGTGTGTGGCAGAGGCTGCAGTCGGGGATAACTGGGCAGAACAAACTAAGGTGTAACTCATTAAATTCAATGATTTATTTTCTTTACGGTACAGATACACACAAGTCCAGAGAAAAGCTCCACGAGCTTTTACTTTTAGCTGAGAAAAAGAGACCATCTGCAGAACTGTTTAAACTAACTTCAGAGAACTGTAATGAAGTAACCTTACAAGAATTAGCTAACTCTCAGGGATTGTTCGAAAAGAAATATACAGTGGTTTTAGATAATGTTTTTGAGAATAAGGAATTAAAAGAGGTTGTTCTTGGCATGCTGGAAAGCTTTCAAAAATCAGAACAAATATTTTTAGTTTTGGAAGGTGGGGCTACAGCAGATACAGTTAAGAAGTTTGAGAAGTATAGTGAAAAAGTACAGAAGTTCGAAAAAACAGAAAAGAAGCAAAACATAAACCCCTTTTTTGTAACAGACGGAATTCTGGAAAGAGACAAAAAAGAGCTCTGGGTTTCTTATTTAAAAGCTTTGTCTATGGGTATAGAGCCAGAGGAAATCCACGGAATATTTTTCTGGCAGGTGAAAAACATGATTCTAGCAAGTCGCTCCTCAAGTCAGACAGAAACAGGACTGGCGCCATTTCCGTATAAAAATGCTTTGAGAGGTAGCAGGAAATATAAAACAGAAGAGCTTCAGAATATGTCAGCTGATTTGGTAAACATGACACACAAAGTTAGAACGGGAGCGGGGGATATGGAAGTAATGCTGGAGAAGTGGATTTTAGAGAGATAGGAGTTGGACTTTTTGTATTTTTCTGATATATTTTGAATTACCGTTCTAAATATGCGCCCGTAGCTCAGTCGGTAGAGCAGCTCCCTTTTAAGGAGATGGTCGTAGGTTCGATTCCTACCGGGCGCACCAGACAAAAAATCCCATCAGTTTGGGATTTTTTGATACTGGTGCGGACCGGAGACATGTTTTGTTACCAAACAAAACGGTCGAGGTCTGGGCCGGAGGAAATACAGTTTTGACTAAAACAGTATTATCCAAGACACAAGTGCGCCCAGGTTTTACCTAATGAGACTGAGCTAGTGTACTGTTCATGTAATGAAAGATTCCTACCGGGCTAAATCCTTGAGATTTTTCCATTTTCCCTTGCTATACTTTGATTATGGATGAACTCGTAAAGAAAATTGTTGAACAGGTATATAGCGTAATCCCAAGCTCGATTGATGAGATTAAAGGAAAAGGTAAAAATAATTTGGTATTTAAGGTAGTTATAAACAACAACCCTTTGATTCTTAGGATGAGTAATCGTGAGGAAACACTTCAGTCGTATCAAAAGGAAAAGTGGTGTGCCTTGGTTGCTAGAGACGCTGGAATTCCAACTCCAAAAATTTTAGATACAGACCAGTGTGGTGAGTACGCCTTCTCGTTTCAAGAATACGTAGAAGGGGTCCCAGGAAATGATGCACCACAAGAACTGGCTAATATTTGGTTTACTCTCGGAAGATATGCAAATATTATAGATAAAATACCCGCTCCAGAAATTCAATTAGATTACAAAGAGTTTGTTACTCGTTTGTTTGCCAGGGATTACTTTGTCACAAGAGAAGTTTTTTCAAAAGAGTTGTCACAAAAAATTCAAAAAAGATTAGAAGAAACCTATGTCTGGAAGTTTTTCCCAACACTTTGTCATGGAAACCTCTCTCAGAATAATGTCATCATTGATGGAGCTGGAACAATACATGTTATTGATTGGGAAACTGCAACAGGGAACAGGGCTCCATACGCTGAGTTGGCAGAAATTTACACATGGAAAACTGGTAAAGAAAATATTGCACATTTTCTCCGCGGGTACGGTCTAGAAGAAGGCAGTTTGGAAGAAATAATGAGGGATATTCAAACATTAATCCTGTTGCGTTTTATTCATGTAATCGTCAGAAAAATGCCAAAAAATAACGACTGGAAACAGGATGGTAAAACTCTGGATATGGTTACAAAGCTTTCCAGTATTGATGACTATCAACAAGATATTTTGTTCACCCAGAACTTATAACCCTTAACATTTTCATGCAGTCAGTATTTTTACCGACAGCAATAAAAACTAGATATATCCTACAGTGGCAAATCAAAAGCCATAAATCCAGGTCCAGTGAAGAGTAGGGAAAGTAGAACCGTTATAGAGACGGCGTAAAGGAAAAACATATTCATGTCACTGAACACGCCTATTCGTTTGGAATAAAAATCAATTTTCAAAATGATAATCCCAAGTATTGCCGCCAGCTGAGTATACAAGCCAACCATTAAAAACAATGCACAAGCAAAATAAAAAATAGAAACAAACCCCACAGGTTTCTGTAACCTTTCTCTACCTAAATAAAGAATAAAAAAACCAACTGAAAGTCTGATAAGTAAGGGTCCGACCATACTAAATGTAAGCAGGTCTGGGAAAAAAGATAATGTGTTCATATGTGTACATTATATATAATGCAGACAAATTTACAATTTTAATTCGGCATAGTAATCAGTAGCTGTATCTTTTCTATTTCTATTCCAGAAGTAGGCAACAACAGCAAGTGCCATAAACACCCAACCCAAGAGTGCTCCGGGGAAGTAGGTGTCAACGTAGTCCCACAGACTTATCCATTGAATAGAAACACTTCCAGTTACTGTTTCTACATCCAGCATCAGATTCTTGTCTTGTGTTTTTGTGTAATCCAAACTTTGCTCGGTGTATTTTATGCTGTTATCAATATTGTTTTTGTTTGTTTGATAAGTATGATTTTCACTTGAAATCTCTTTTTGAATTGCGAAAATCTCATTCTGTAGTGCGGATATTCTTTTTGTGTTTTCCTCCTCCAGTGCAGGGTAGAATACCTTTTCATTGTTAAGTCGAGCAATCTCTGAATTTATGTATTCAAGTCTTTTGTTATAAGCCGAAATATTTTGATTGTGGTTTTTAACAATTCCATCTCTATCTTTGATCAAGGACTTAAGTGTTGTATCGAGTTGTTCCAAGCTTTGTTCGATAGCTTGCTTCTGCGGTAACATGTTTTGGGTATTTGTCTGTTCTATGTAGAACCGACTTCCTACCAAACTCTCTATCTCATCTTTAAATGATTCTAGTCGGTCTTTCGGTACAACAAAACTTACGTATCCAGATTTTTCTCCACTGGTAGATGAATCCACTCGTCCATCAGAATTTCTAACCACTCTTTCGACTTCACCGCGCACATCATTTACCTCCCGCGTTTGTAGGGTGGGGTTGTAATAAATTTTAGAGAATTCTCTGGTGTCAGTAATGTTTGGGTTCTGGGGGTATGGGTAGGGATAGTAAGGGTCATATATGACCGAGTCTCTACCAGCCGTGCTTCCAGTGGTGACAGTTGGGTAGGCGTATTCAGGAGCCATACTTGCATCCTGTGGCGCCATAGGAGCTACAACAAATTCGTCTCCCAAGTCCATCTTGCTCAAAAAAGAAGGTTGCGAGTTTATAACAAAAGTCAGCACAGCCATTGCTGTAAATGCATAGAAAAACCAAGGTTGTCTATGTTTTGTGGTGGAAACAAGGGCACTTGTTCTGTTTGGAACTTGTTCAAGGATGAGCGATTTTAAGACCTCGTTGTTAGGAGGAAACTCCACTTGTTTTTCACCCCATTTTTTAAATGTATTATGTATTTTTTTATTAAACATGGTATTGGTTTTTAAGTATAAGTTTTGCTTCGGTTAATGCTCGGTGCATTCTTACTCGTACAGCTACAGGATTTATTTTAAGAATTTTCGCAATATTGTTTAGTGGTAAGTCAGAGATGTAGCGCAGTTTAATTAATTCCTGGTCATTTTTAGATAACTGCGAAAGTATTTGCTCTATAAATATTTTGTCTTGAGTTTTTGTTGAAATTTCAGTTCTGTCGTGCAGGGATTCATCAAAAGGTATTTCTCTTTCTCCTTTTCGCCAGTGTTGCTTGCATTCGTTTCTGGCTATAGCAAATAACCAGGCAGAGAAGTTTACTTCACCCTTGTTTCCAAAGGTCGGAAGACTCTGCATGGCTTTTAGCCATGTTGTCTGTAGGATATCCTGTGCCAAATCCTTGTCTCCCAGAGTGCGGACCAAATACCCATACAATTTAGGGGTTATCTTGTCCCACAGCTCACTTATGTGGTTTTTGTCCAATGTCATATTCTAATTAATATATAGCTATACTAAGTATAATGCATTAGCCCCCTAAAATGTTACATCTTTCAAATTTCACAGTTTAATGTATATTCAAGACATGAAAGAAGTTTTTGTTTTACTACACGACATACGAAGCACTCATAACGTCGGATCTATTTTTAGAACCGCGGACGCTTTGGGTGTGTCCAAAATATATCTATCTGGTTACACACCAACTCCTATAGATAAGTTCAACAAACCAAGAAAGGATATTGCTAAAGTTGCTCTTGGGGCTGAAAAAACTATTCCTTGGGAATACATTGAGAACCCAGCAAAAGTCATCAAGAAATTAAAAAAAGATGGGGTGTTTGTTGTGGGAATAGAGCAAGACAAAAAATCAGTGGACTATAAAAAAATAAAAATAAAATCCCCAGTTCTGTTTATTGTTGGAAACGAGGTGGAGGGGATAGATAAAAAAACTATATCTTTGTGCGACGAGGTCGTTGAAATACCAATGCGCGGTGAAAAAGAATCCCTCAATGTGTCTGTTGCTTTTGGTGTAGCGTTGTTTAGGATGCTCGGAATCTAGGTCTATCTTTCTAGGATATCCACTATTTTACCCTCGTTGTCATAAAGAGTTAATGTCAGGTTTCTGGCAGTCCATATACTAGAACTTCTTTTTAGGTATACTCGCCACTCGTTTTCATAAAAATCAGGATCGTTCTTATAAGTTTGTATACAAGCTGGGTATCCTATTTTTTGATCAATAAAGTTTTTACATTCTCCAGTCCAACTCACCGGTATGTTTTTTGTATTGATTTGACATTGTCGCAACGAATCAATGTATTTGAGGCAAGCAGTGTTGCCGGTGTTGTTTGGTATATATAAAGGAGCTTCTTTTTCAGCCAGCGGACAGTTATCTTTTAGATATGGTGTAAACGATTGGAACTGGTCCAAGTATCCTGTGCATTTGTTAGTTCGGAACCCAACTCCTATAGGGGAGTGACCAGTAACTATATAAAGAACATCTTTGCTGTTCAGAAAAACATTTTCTTCTGAATTGGGCATTCCTGAAAAGAATAAATATGAAGCTTTTGGAATAACAACCGTGTCTCCGTAGTTAGTTTTTATGGTCCAACCCGTAACTGGGATTGTAGTCGTAGCTCTACTGTTTACTCGGATAGCCACGTATTCTTTACTGGGATTACTTGAACGTGAAAGTAGGGCAAGAATTACTACATCCTTATACTTGCTTTGGGTCACTTTCGCTTCCTCAGCTTTCAATTGTTTTTTGAGTTCAGTGATCTGATTCTCAGTCTCCCGAATAGTTTTTTGGGTGGTCTTTGGGGAATTTGTATTGTCACTTGCAGCTAAGTTTTCTTTACTATTGTTTATACCACCATATAAAGCTATGGCGATTATCCCCAATATAATAAGTAATCCCAACATATCATCCTTCATGCTTTGTATTATACAATGAAAACTTAATAAAAGTATCTGAGTATTATTTCTGGCACTGTAAACAGAATACCGTTGTACGAGTGTTGATGGTAGTCTTTTCTAGGATTTTTTTGCACACTACACATTCCTTGCCATGTTTTCCATAAACTTTATGTTCACGAGCATAGTTTCCTTGCGAGTCATCTATTAGTCTGTAGGTTGCCACAGAAGATCCTCCAACTTTTATGGCCTTCGTTATTATTCTCTTTATTGCTTTATGAAGTTTAGCCAGCTCTTCATGGGTAAGACTCAGCGCGCTTCTACTCGGGTTTATACCTGCTTCAAAAAGGCTTTCATCAGCGTAGATGTTTCCGACTCCAGTCACCACTTCCTGGTTCATCAATACTGTTTTTATTTTACCTTTTTTGTTTTTAAGGGCGTCTTCAAAATATTTTAAAGTAAATTCGGGAGTAGTCGGTTCCACACCCAGTTTGTCAAAATGTTTCTCTGTTTCAAGTGCCGACATGTTTGGGTAGTAGATTACATACCCGAACATTCGAGTGTCATTGTAGTACAAGGTTCCTTTCTCTAGTTCGAATATTATGTGGCTGTGCTTGTTAGGTAGGGTAGACTCGGAAAGTTCTATCGGGTGACCACCTACAACAGTCTTATTCCCAGACTTACTTTTGTATATAAATTGCCCAGTCATTTTCAAATGAGCTAAAATAATTTTGTCATGACTTAGCTTAAATATTAAATTTTTGGCACGCCTGTCCACACCTAAAAATTTTTCGTTGGTAAGGTTGTTTATAAACTCATCCACCTTTTTCTTGGAAGGGGAACGAAGAGTTCCTTTTCCCGAAACAAGTTTTGGTTTAGATATTTTTATCGAAAGTATTTTTTGACCAAGTATGTGTTTCTCCAAGCCAAGTCGTAAATTCTCAACTTCTGGTAGTTCTGGCATAAAATTAAATATACAAATTAACTCAAGAGTTTCAAGGCTTTACGAACCTTTTCCCCAGTATCAGACACATCAGAAACTTTTTTCAAAACTTCCCGAGCATCTTTTTCGTTGTAGCCTAGAGACTTCAGGGCTTCTAGCGCATCCATGTCCGATACTCCTTCTCCTACACCGAACTCAATATCTCCAATCTTGTCTTTAAGTTCAACAACAATTTTTTCAGCATTCTTCTTTCCAACCCCCGATACTTTTACCAAATGTCCCACGTCACCAGTTTTAATAGCCTGACGTAGGTTTTTTAGAGTCGCGAGTCCCATGATACTTAACGCTGATTTCGGCCCTATTCCAGATACTGTTATAAGAAGCTCAAAAAAATCCATTTCTTCCTTGGTTTGAAAACCGTATAGGTCTAAAGCCGTTTCCCTAACAGCCAGATATGTCCAAAAAGATACCTCCTTGGCTGTATTTACGAAGGCGGTATTGGTAAAAACCTTATATCCAACCCCTGACACATCCAAGATAATGAATCTGTCGTCTGTGTGAAGAATAGTGCCCTTTAGGTAGCCAATCATAGGTATATATTACCTTATTTGTATTGGTAGTAGAAGTATGGGTTTATAGGGGTAGACAAAATTCATACTATGGTATAGTATTGCCGATATGCCAATAACAACATCAGCTAAAAAAGCTCTTAGATCCTCTAAAACAAAAAGAGGTTTCAATACTGCAAAAAAAGAGCAAATAAACAAAGCAGTTAAACAAGTAAAAAAACTTGTTGCAGACAAAAAACTAGATGAAGCCAGAGCACTAATGCCAAAGGTTCAAAAAATTCTAGATAAATCAGTAAAGACAGGATTGCTTAAAGCAAATACAGCCGGAAGAAAGAAATCAAGAATCAACGCAATGATAAAGAGGGGATAAAACAAAAGACCGCGAAAGCGGTTTTTTGGTATACTTGAAGACAACATGAGCCCAAAAAATAAAAAAGATTCCTTGTTAAGTGTTGGAGTCTGGAGACATTTGGTTAATTTCTGGACCCTTGCTCTATATACACTTATTATCTTAGATTTTATAGGGCACAACTCAATGATAAATCTTATCGGCCCAGTCTCTTCTATTTATATGGCAGTTCTGGCTATTTATAGTGCCCAGAAAGAGTTTGAAAGATGGCATGATACAAATGTCGGGCGACATCCTGGCGAATTTTATGTATTTTTTTGGACTATTCTTGTGGTAGGTCTTTTTATACTACAAATATTTTATAGCGATATTTATAAAATGCCAAGCGAAATATATACAACATACATTGTTGTTATAGGTGTGTTGGCAATAACTAAAAGGTCTAAGGCAAATTATTTGTCTAAGAAGAGGGGGTAGGTGGGGTTGGGGACATTTCGTTACATAAATGGTACATGCAGGCATCTGTGGTCAGGGATATTTGTTGCCAGGATATCTCACTTCTTGGAAAAAATTTCACCAACAGGAATTTTTCATTATGTGAATGGTACATGAAGACATCTGTGGTCAGGGATATTTGCCGCCGGAATCTTTCATTACATGAACGGTACACTTGTTCCGTTTTTGTTTCACATTGTTCACAAAAACTATCACAAGTTTTCGATTCCTGACTAAAGCCGTACCCACGGCTTTCTGCGGGAGCACAAATAAAAAAACCACTGTTAGTGGTTTTTTTATTTGTGCTCCCGCCAGGAATCGAACCTGGATCGCCAGCTTCGCAGGCCAACATTCTATCCATTAAACTACGGGAGCGTTTAAAGAGACTAACACACAAGCTTATCCATTTCCAGAATTAGAAACCTAGGTACACAAGCACTTTTTCAAACAAAGGCTCTGACATTTCTTCTGATTCTAGTTTTGTAATTAAAAACTCTTGCACTTTTTCAGGATCAGTTTCTTCTAGGAAAATAGAGATATATGGCATGAAAAGCTTTTTTGATTTCAGTATAATTCTCGGCATTCCATCCTTAGTTTCAATCCAAAAAGCGTCAAGTTCTTTGTATGGAAATTTAGTTTTTCCAAACATGATATGTTTGTCGTTTAGCTCGACTAGCATTATCTCAGGTTTTTTTGATGCAAAAAGTGTCAGTGTGAAAGACGCTACGAGTATAAGTATTGCAAATATCAGATTATTAAGAAGAATAGATATTATTGCTATAGAGACTGTAATTATGCCTACAATCCAATACCAATCAGTTGTTTTTTCTTGATGTAAGTATTCTATTGTTTTCCAAGAAATTTTTTCCATAAATTAATTATACTAAACTTAACAATATAAAAGTAGAGTAGGTTATAAGTAAAGAAAAAATCTTCAACAATGCCTTAACGGACTTGCTGAAGATTTGGTTGGTAATCTGTTATCACAAACTACAGATCTTTATTTCGAAATTCTGCTGCTCGCATAATCACACTGAATGCCAGGTCCCCGATGCGGTGAAGCATTCCAGGAATTACGATCGCATTCGGGTTAAGGGGTGTTTCCAGGATAGAACCAAACCCAAAGTATCCCTTGTGAAGGCGTTTCTTTGGATCGGAGTTTCCTGGCATGCCGGCGACTTCGCCATCATAGTCGAACACTCCACTGCCCTGCTTTTCATCATAGGAACATCCGAGATTTTGCATCTCGTCCTTTCCTTGATGATAACCAATAAGAGTCATTACTTTGTCGAACGGCAACTTACCGAGATTTTTTCTGTTTTTCCCGTAAATTGCCATGACTCCTGGCGTTTTTACTTCCCAGCGTTTAACTCCCGAAATGATTTTACCTTCGTGTAGTGCACGAAAGTAATCATATCTGGAACGTGCCAAATCTCCTTGGTAGTCAACGAGATTTGGTTTTGATGTGTCTCGAAACACCCGGAATGTTCGCCCATCTTCCTCAACGTAAGTTGAGGGATTGTAGACAGCTTCTTCTGGGTAATGTGTAAGCACACGGTAGTCGACATAGTAGCCGTCGTCGATGAGGGTGTGGATTTGCTGGAGCATTTCGGCTGTTGAATTTCCTAAGCCGATCAAAACAATCTGTTGTCCAGCAACATCCTCCACTCTCAATTGCTGTTGCCATCTGGCACCAGCATGTGCCTGTCCAGTTTCCGTAACCATTCGTGCGGGGTCAGAAACTGGTCTTGGTTTTCCCAAGCCGACCGCATTAACCACGATTGGATATTCGGCCGTGCTTTTGTCGGAGAAGACCAGCTTGTGCTTCATTTTGCCTGGCTGGATCTTAACAACCCTTGCGTCGACTGTGTTCAGAATTGCCAGCCTGGATAGGAAGTCTCGAACCTCGATTCCTCCTCCTGGTGCCGGATCAAGAACACTGTTGAAAAATTGCAATCTCAAAGGATTGTTACGAGAAAGTTCAAAAACGTTCTTGTAGCTCCAAATTCCGAGATTTTTCCCTTTTTCATACACTGTGATTCTTTGGAACCCCAATTTGCTCAGGGCGTATCCAGCGATAATACCAGCTGCTCCATAGCCAACGATGGCAATAGGAACGTTTCTGATTGATGTCGGAATAACAGACTTCGTTTCAAAGAAACTTGCTGACCCTTCACCATACCGCTTTACATCACGAGCGATTCCACTGTTGGCAATCGCTGAATCGATACGACTGTTCTGGGTGTCAGAACCTGTGTATGATTCCAGTTTTGTTGGGGGAACATGCTGTAGTGCTTGGCCGAACTGATTCAACAGTTCGTTATCCAAGCCGCCTGTTCTGAGTACCAAGTCTGCAAACAGGGGAGCAAATACTCCACGTTCTGCAAACTTTGAGACCACATCCAAGTCATAGTCCTTGGCCTCCATATATCCACGCAAGGCGCCCAAGTCCAAGAACTGTAGACCTTGCGGAGCGAAAGTTTTCACTATCACGGGTGCAGTTGCTTGACGGTTCGTGTTCATTGACGAGAGTCTCCTTTTGGCAGTGTGATTTTCAAAGAACTTGTGTACCCGAGTCTTACCTAGGGTATTGCCTAATAATAGAATACTAAAAGTGGTGCTTTGTCAAGTCCATGGATTTGACTTTTTATTCAGTACATGATTTAGTATTGAAGGATTCGAACCTTGTAATCTTATCAAAAGGAGACAGTGTTGGGGATGAATATCAGACCACACAATTGGGGACATGGGTACGAGACGAAGGATAGGTTTCTGGAAGTCACCAGAAGTACTGTCGGTCGACCGTTTGAAGTTAATGGAGTTGAGGATTTGTATCTGTGGGATGTCCAGGGTGAACATAATCCACCGGGCAGGAGAGACAGGTCCTCTTTCATAATCCATCTTTATAGCAGGGCTCGTAACGAAGCCGGATTTCAGGATATTCCCTCAAAGATGTGGGGTTTATCAGTAGCTGGACAGGCGAACATCGAGTTAGGCTATTTGTTTGAACCTTCTGGAAAAGGCATGGTGATTGTTGATCCGACAAGTGGATATGCAGTCGCAGAGCTCATCAACAAGAATGAGTTGTATGTGCTGTTTCCTGTTGTTGGTGGAACAGTTACTGAGGCACGTCTCGATATTTACAGAAAGATTTTGCGTGAGACGTTAATACTTCTTGGGTGGGGAGCATTTCCCACTTTGGAAGAGATGTATGAAGGTAACTTCGTTGCTCCAAACACCAAGATTCTTCAACCCTTGAAGTCTTTGGTGGTGGTGCATCGAAAAAAAATGGTGGGTTCAGTCACTCAAGCTGTTGCCTTAGAGGCACAACTTAAAAAACTTGGGGGTGATACATTAGAGTCGGATCGAGTCATCGATAACCTCTACAAAATCCCCGAAGTGAAAGACATCAGAGTTGACGGGACTCAACTGTTAATTACCACACACCCAATGTATTGTGAACACTCGCAAACCAAGAAGATTCATGAGTTTGGTGAATTCGAAATCAAACTTACTTTTGGGGACGGGGGTCAGGCGGTCTTTGTCAACAAGTCACGCCGACCATATCATGAATATGGTGGGTATTCTGGTAAGTATGGACATCCACACGTAGACCGTTTGGGTGGAGAGTGGTGCCATGGAGAGGGTAGAGGCATCCTCACTCTTTTGAGAGATTTTGAGTTCGAAGCTGCTCTACTCTTTTCACTTAAGGCAGTAGAGTCAGTTAATGAGAACATTTCTTATCAGAAAATTCTGGAACTGTTTCCAGTTGTTGAAAAGAGAATGGTGTATCCAGTAAAGAAGGATGCTTTGGACAGGACGGTGAAAGCAGGATTCATCAGCGTCTTTAAAGAAACCCACGGAAGTAATAGGGTTAAAATCGAGAGAGATCTTTTGGAGGCCAGAAAGGGAGTAAGACCTGACCAGGCGGCTATCCTTAAAGGAACTCTTGCAGAGACTCTTGGAGAACACCTCGAGACCAAAGAACAGCTGGTTGGAAGAGGAAAGCCTCCAGTTCTGGTTTACAGCATCACAACTCTAATCCAGAAACGAGTTGCTGAGGTTCAAAAGCTTGATGGTGTTAAGAAAGTTTCAATCAAGGACGACGTCTTGAAGGTTGAGACAAAAAAACTGAAGGCAACTGACGTTGCTACCGGTCTTTCTTACTGGATTGGAGATTTTACACTCGAGTATAATTTCTCCACCGGAGTTAACACGTTCAAAAACCTTCTACCGATATGGTTTGCAGACGGTAGCGTGTTTCAGTCACCACAATTGCGTGGAGAAAGTGGGGAGTTGCCATTAGGTCAACTTACGTCCACCTTTCCAGAGTTATTGGGCGGACTTGAACTAGAGACTGTTGTGACTATGTCTTTGGATTTTTTGAGAAGTTTTGATAGCCGACAAACTGGCGAAGCAATAGTAACTAAGTTACGCAGCGCCCGTTAAGATTAGGCTTACCAACCCCGCTTATAAACGGGGTTGTTTTTTTATAAAAAAATCGGTCCATGCGAAAGCATGGACCGAGTATTGAAACAGGAAAACTTTATTGAGTTTTTGACCTCATGTTCATCATGGCTTTCATGATGAGAATTGAAGGTACGAGATTCATGGCGAAGTGCCAAAACACCCTGTAACCAACAACTCCTTCTTTGTCCCAAACAAGTGAACTGTTACCAAATAGAGTACTGAACCCGATTGGTTTTCCCAGATAGATTACAGAGAAGGTGAGCAACAAGTGCTCAATTAGATGAAAACCCTCAACGTAAAATGCCTGTCGTACAAGTTTGGTTGGTGAATGTTTGTAAAAAGCAGCAATGGTCACCAAGAAGATACCATTGCCGACGAGATGAAGCAGTTCCATCCCGACAGCCATCTGCCTTGCACCAGATGCATCGGGCACAGCCCAATGACCAATCTGGTGGACGAGATACATTGCCCACGTTGACATCCAGGGCATTGACCTGTCACTGAATAGCCACATTCCAAACTGCACAGCATGTTCAGCAAAATGTCCCACTTGAAACATTGTGCCCAACACCACTATGCACATAGTCGCATAGTGCAGTTTGAGACTTCCATATCGGGGGATTTCAATCGTCGCAGTGTTCATTCAGTGCTCCTTGTGGGTTAACCCACGGGTGACTTTCCTTTTATACCATAACACATATTAATAAATATAACAAGGGTTACCGACATGCTCCAAAATTGGACTTGACAGAATAGGCATAGTTATGTAGTCTGTTTTGTAGGAAGTGAACATTTACATCAAAACAAGGAGTTAGTCTGTGGATCATGCCGCTCCAGAACTAGAGGAAAAAGACGAGATAGCTAAGGAAGACCAAGGTCCAGGTTGGGATATTTCAAGGACCCAAGCCGACAGTTTTCTTTTGCCGAGACAGTTTCCTACTTCAGCAAGGATGTTGCGTCTTCCCGACGTGATACCTGTTGTTAGTTTGAGTCATCTGGCCATTCTGAAGATTTACATAATCATCAGTGCCATCGAGATGGAAGTTGGATGGCTTGGCACTGCCAAAAAATTAGGAAAACACGTTCTTGTTGACGATATCTTTTTGTTTGACCAGAGTGTTAACTATGGTCAAACAGAACTGAATACGGATAGCATGGCAAGTGTCATGCAAGACGTGCTCACACGTCCAAACGGCGAAGATATTTTTAACAACATTCGTTTTTGGGGTCATTCACACGGTACAGGTGGTACTGAACCATCTGGTCAGGATGATATGACCATGAATACGTTTCGGGATTTTGGATCTGATTTTTTCCTTCGCGGTATTTTTAACCGCAGAGGAGAAGTTAGCTTCAGTCTCTATGACTGGAAGAACAATGTTCAGTTCGATAAGTTGCCGTGGAAAGTCAAAGGACCCAGGGTCAGTAACGCAGTTTATCAACAACTGAAGCAAGATCTTCTAGCTGAAATGCAGGCTAAGGTGAAGTATTTGCGCCCAATGCCGATGAAGATCGGCAAAGGTTACAAGTACAAGCACAAACCATGGTTTTTTACTGGTGTCTTTGGACCACGACAATAAAAGGAGGGTTAATTGCTAGACACAATGCGACACATCGAAGTTTTTTCCCCAGAGACATTTGGGGATCAAAGGGTTGATGTAGTGGGAGTTGGAGCGACCGGTTCGCGTATCGCTTTGGGACTCGCCAAGCTTGGTATCCCGAATATTCATATTTGGGATTATGACAAGGTTGAGGCACACAACGTGCCGAATCAAATCTTTGGCAACAACCATGTCGGCATGTCCAAGGTCGATGCCTTGATGAATATCATCAGGGAGCAGACTGGAACAGAAGTTTCTGTTCATCCAGAAAAAGTAGACGGATCACAACGTCTTGGTGACGTAGTTTTCCTTCTGACCGATACCATGGCATCTCGCCAGGAGATCTGGAAGACGGGACTAAAATACAAAACCTATGTGAAGCTCATGATTGAGACTCGCATGGGGAAGAACAGTGGACGTATTTATACTCTGAATCCATCAAACCCAGGACAAGTCAGGGGATGGGAGGAAACTCTTTATTCCGATGATGTGGCCGAGGTCTCCGCATGTGGAACCAGCATTAGTGTTGGGTCCACTGCTGAAGTGGTTTCAGGTCTTGCTGTTTGGCAGCTAATTCGCTGGCATCAAGGTCAAGAAGAGTTAAAGGTTGGCAAAGCTGTTGTGGATGAAGTGGAGAATGAAATTATTTTTTCACTTCAGCCCATGATGGTTAACACCTCTAACTTCTAGTCATTGTTCGAATGCAGTACGTTAACGAATGTCCGTCAACCCAAGGAGAAGAGAGTAATGGCAGCACCGCGTACAACTGAAAAGGCAATCACTGTGAAAATCGGCGCATTCCCTGGTGGAAAGATCACGTCTTACACCATGAGCGCCGGAAGTACCTACCAGGACGGTCTCGAAAAGGCCGGACTCAGTGGTTCGGGTCGAGGCGATTCCCTCGATGTCCGAGTTAACGGCACCAAGATCAGCAGCCTCACCGGCAGCATGGAGGATGGCGACCAGATCCTGGTCTTCTCCAAGGTTCGAGGTAACTAACTAGTTCTTTGTTTTTTCAACAACCTCTGCGCACTTAACTGTGACGCAGGGGTTTTATTTTATATAAAAAACCACTCAACAATTTGTTGAGTGGTTTTTATTTGATTTTCTATATCGCGGTTTCAGCTCTTAAGCTAGAACCAGTTTTGTCTGTTCTGTATATATAGAGTTTTCCTTTTGCAAATAACTCAACCTTGAATCCTGGAACAAGTGCTTGCATACATCCTTCGTCAGCTCTGCCCAGGCCTAAACATCCGTCGTTCCATGTAACTTCCACAACCTGCATAATTAGAATATTGTTTTCATCAGTATTGAGTTTTAAAGCAAGATCTTTTCTGGCCTCAGTAGCAGCAGGTTCCGCCGGTAAACCTGGCATCGTTGCCCCAGGTTGACTAGTGTTCTCACCGGAATTAACAACAGGGGATTCATTTGTTGTATCTACTACTTTTTTGCTTGAGTTAAACCAATAAACTCCACCTATAATAATTAAAACCACAATAATGGTTGATATAATATTTTTATTCATATGTTTTATTATAACGTACAAAACAAGATTTTATTACAGGAGTGGTGGGGATGAGAAAGAGGAGTACGGATTAAGTGAGATGCGGTCAGGGATAATTTAGTTGCTCAAAGATGGAGTGAGATTCGGTCAGGGAGATTTTTCTTGTCGTCACAAGAAAAATTCCACGACCCTGACTCGCGACAGTCTCTGTTGAGACTGTAAACCGCTCCGTCTTTCGAATCCACACGCAAAGTGTCCCACACTTTGCTTCCAATCCAAACAAAAAACCGCTTTCGCGGTTTCTGTTTGCGGATGGAGTGAGATTCGAACTCACGACCCAGTTGCCCAGGTGACAGTTTTCAAGACTGTTGCTTTAGACCACTCAGCCATCCATCCGTGTTACTTAGTCTCTTCTATTGTTTCTACAGTATATTTTGTGGCAATGAATCGGATGTATATTATATCCAATATTCCCAATGTATTAATCAGTAGAATTATTATGAACCAATTTTTATGTGAGAGTTGGGCAGCTTTCCATAAAGCCATTCCTTTCCAAAATAATGACCAAATAAGAATTACTATCAGCAACCATATTGGAAAACCTTCAATAAACAAAGGGTTCATGCAGGTCATAATAGCAAAAATTGGTTAAAAAGCAATTTTAATATACACTAGAGGAAATGAGATATTTAGGCATTGATTATGGCAGTAAAAGGCTCGGGATTGCGATAAGTGATTTGACGCATTCTATGGCATTTCCGCTGGCTGTTTTAGACAACGATGACAGTTTGTTCGATAAAATAAAGGCCATTTGTAAGGAAAAAGAGATTACAGATGTTGTGGTGGGGGAATCTAAAGACTTTTCTCAAAAAGAAAATGAGATAATGAAGCAAGTTCACCCGTTCCTGGAAAAGATAAAAACAGAAATTGGAGTAGATGTGCACCTGTATCCAGAACTTCTTACGTCGATTGAGGCCCAGCATTTGCAAGGTTCCAACGACATGAATGATGCTTCTGCTGCAGCTATAATACTTACAAGCTTTTTAAACAAACAAAAATAAAACCATGATTTCAATAGAGGATTTTAAAAAAATAGAAATAAAAATAGGTCACATACTCAGTGCAGAAAAAATTGAAGGCTCTGAAAAGCTTTTAAGGTTGTCTGTGGATTTTGGGGAAGAGGCGCCAAGACAAGTTTTGTCAGGAATCGCAAAACATTTCGAAAATCCTGAAAATCTGGTGAGTAAAAAATGCGCTTTTGCCACAAATCTAGAGCCTAGAAAAATGATGGGACTTGAAAGTCAGGCAATGATCCTAGCAGTAAGTGGGGAAGGTGATAAAAATTTCTTTTCTTTGCTTGAGGTAAGTTCTAAGGTGTCACCAGGAAGCTCTGCAGTTTAGTTTTTCCCTAGGTGTAAGAAATCCTTTGTTGTATAATTTAGGGAATGACTTTTAGTAAAATTTTAAATCATTTTCCTCCACCTCTTTTTTTGGAAATACCTTTTGCTGGTGTGTCCATAACAGACGCTTCTATACGCTGTATTTTGTTTAAAAAAAAGGGTGATACGGTATATATAGACAAATACTCTGAGAAGTTTTTGGAAAAAGGTAGTGTGGTGGGCGGTCAAATAAAGAACAAGCCCTCTGTTGTAAAGTTACTACTGGAGCTTAAAAATGAATTGAGTCTGGAGTATGTAAAAATGTCTTTACCAGAAGAAAGTGCATATCTTTTTACTGCCAAAATACCCATTGTAAAAGAAGAAGAAGTTCGCGGTGTCATAGAGTCAAAAATCGAAGAGAACGTTCCTGTCCCCCCATCTGAACTTATTTTTGACTACAAACTTATAGACCATAGTGCCAAAGGGCATCTTGATGTGGTTGTTTCGGCTTTGCCAGTTTCTGTATTAGACAACTATATTCAAATTGCAAACGAGTCTGGATTAACCCTGCTTTCTTTGGAGATTGAATCGCAAGCAATTGCTAGGGCAGTAATGTTGAAAGGAAAAGATAATACAGTTCTGCTGGTACATTTTGGTCCAGAAAAAGTTGGTTTATATGTAGTTAGTTTTGGTTTGGTCCACTTTACTTCAACTGTAGTTACTAAAATTACTAGCGAAGGGGAACTACAGTCTTTATTGCAAGAAATCAAAAAATTATACACCTACTGGCACACCCTAAAAGAAAACGTTGATAAACCAGAAAGAAAAATATCCGAAGTTATTGTTTGTGGTTCGGATTTACCTGAAAATATAACTGAATACTTGTCTCAACATCTCGATGTTCCATCAGCCATAGGAAACCCCTGGATTAACATCTTTAATTTTGAAGAGGTCGTTCCAGAAGTTTCCAAAGAAGATAGCTTACGTTTTGCGGATGCTATAGGGTTAGCCCTCCCTAGTGAGACATTAATATAAAGTAATATGTTTAATGTACTTCCTGACAACTTAAAACAAGAGATAAAAAAACAATACGGTGCCCGGCGCTTTGTTGTTATTTTAAACTTTATTATTTTTATACAAATTTTTACACTCATAGCTTTCTTTCCTTCCTGGGTGACTTCCTTCTATAATCAAAAGGAGGCAGCTTCTGTTGTCGCTGAATCAGAAGATGCACTTTTGATAGAAGAAGTAGAAGAATTGTCGTCACAAATACAATCGATAAATAAAAAATTAGAGATTATCAAAAAAACCCAAACTGGTTTTAGCCCAACCCAAACCTTGGACAGTATTATTGAACAAAAAAGCCCTTCCATACTTATAAATGAATTTACTTTCAACAAATCTACAAACAACCAAGTCACCATTACTTTAACGGGTTCAGCAGGGGAGAGAGAGTCACTGTTAACTTTTATAAAAAAACTAGAGTCATCAAAACTTTTTGATAAAGTAGATTCCCCTATATCCAACTTTACCAAAGATAGAAACATAAGCTTCTCTTTGTTTTTAACCATGAAAATTTCAAATGAAAAATAATAAGATATTAAAAACAAGTATCATTTTTTTGTTTCTAGGTGTTTCTTCACTCTGCCTTCTGCAGTATTTTTTGTTTAATGACATAAAAAATAAAACCAAAGAAACATCTAGTTTAGAAAATGTACTTTTTGAGCATGATGATCTACGTAGTTATGCAATATCAACTCAAAAAAACTTGGATTCGATAAAAGATGATCAAAAGAAAGTTAATGATTTCTTTGTCATTAAAGACGGCGATGTTGCTTTCCTAGAGGATTTAGAGTCATTGGCCCGTAACAAGGGTTTGTCAGTAGAGGTTCAGTCCCTAGCTATTGAGGAAGTAGAGGGTTTAAAACCAAACGGGCTCACCTCACTTAGAATCCGAGTAAAAGTTATAGGTAGATGGAATTCTCTTTATACTTTTATATCTCAAATAGAAAATATGCCCTTTAAGGTCACAATTGAAAGAGTTAATTTAATAAGAGGAGGTACACCGAGTGATTCTGCGGCTACTCCAACGGCAAGTACATGGGAGGGAAACCTCGAGATAAGAGTGTTAAAATATATATAAACAGATATGAAAAAATCCTCAGAACAATTTCGAGTTTGGTTAGAGAAATTAAAGTCGGCTAAACATTCCTACCAAAAAAAAGGAATACGACCAACGCGTGATTGGAACATTATGCTTGTAACAAGTTTTGTTATAAGTTTATTCGTTGCTATATACGCGGTATTTTTTTACTACCAAATAAATAACAAATCTATTTTTCAAGTTGAAAGGGTAGAGGATCAAAGTGCTACGGGAATCAACAGGCCACTTCTAGACGCCGTTGTTAAAGACATAGATTATAGAACTATGAAGTTCGTCGAATTAGATAGTGGGAATGTTGTGAAGATAGATCCTGGGGTTTAGGAGTTCGAGTGTGTATCAAACTAACAATTTCGGCAGTAACCTCTCCTTACAGGAGCAGTGTCCAGTTTGGATATTTTTGTTCTTAAAATCCAAAAATATCTCAAACAGGCTTAGATTCCTGACAAAAGCCGTCTCGACGGCTTTCTCCGAGAGCACAATTAAAAAACACCCTTTCGGGTGTTTTTTAATTGTGCTCTCGGCAGGAATCGAACCTACATCAAAGCCTTAGAAGAGCTCTGTTCTATCCATTGAACTACGAGAGCATGGGTGTTTTGTTTGCCGTCGCACACAAAATTCTTTAAATCCATTTTTAGGTTTGTGGTCAGGGATAATTTTGTTTTCGTCAAAACAAAATTTCCACGACCCTGCCTCGCTGGTTTTTCTTACTAGAAAAACATAGCTCCGGCTCGCACAGGTCCGGCAAAACCAAAAGAAGTTTTGGTTTTTAGGCTTGTGCGCGATACAGGACTCGAACCTGTGACCTACCCGGTGTAAACGGGTTGCTCTACCAACTGAGCTAACCGCGCAATATGATATTTATACACTAGTATCGACTACTATTCAAGAGTTACTAGAAAATTTTGAACAAATGCTATATCATTATATAAATGAATTCAGAAACCAAGATCCCTGACTGTATTGGGATTATTATGGACGGGAACCGGAGGTGGGCAAAGGCGAGAGGGGAACAAACTCTAGCTGGACACTATGCCGGTAGTCAAAAACTAAAAGAGGTGGCAGGTTGGATAAAAGAGGTGGGTGTTAAGCATCTTATACTTTTCACTTTTTCAACAGAAAACTGGAACCGAACAAAAGAGGAGGTTGAGTATCTCATAAATCTTTTGGGAGAATTTTTAGGGACTGAACTTGAACATTTTATGCAAGAAGGTGGAGTACTTCACTGTGTAGGTGACATGACTAGGTTTCCAGTCGAACTACAGGATAGACTTAAAAATGCAATAGAAAAGACCAAAAATAATTTAGGCCCACATATATACTTTGCACTCAATTATGGAGGTAGAAGTGAGATATTGTCGGCAGTAAAGGAGATTATTTCTGAGAATCCTAATCCAGGAGAAGTGACGGAGGAATATTTTGCAAAACATTTACAAACAGGTTCTATGCCGGACCCAGATATTATCATCCGTACATCAGGTGAAATGCGACTTTCTGGGTTTTTGCCATGGCAGGGAGTGTATAGTGAGTTGTTTTTTACTCCTACTTTGTGGCCGGACTTTTCAAAAGAAGAGTTACTAGGAATAATAGAAAATTTTTCAAATAGAGAAAGAAGAATAGGGAAATAGTGAATTAATTTTTGAAACAAATGACCCCAACTATTCTTTATGAAGATAAAAATATTTTAGCTATCAATAAACCTGCGGGTTTGGTAGTTCATGGCGACGGAAAAACAAATGAGCCCGTTCTAACTGATTGGGTTTTAGAAAATTACCCTGAGACAAAGAATGTGGGAGAGCCAAACAGAGACACACAAGGAAATGTGATCCTAAGGCCTGGAATAGTGCATCGTCTGGACAGAGACACCTCAGGAGTTATGTTGGTGGCTAAAACCCAAGAGGCATTCGAGTCATTGAAGATCCAATTTCAGGAACACACAATAAAAAAAACTTACCATGCCTTTGTATTGGGCGAGGTTAAAGATCATCAGGGTGTTATAGATAGACCGATCGGAAGAAGCAATAAAGACTTCAGAATGTGGTCGGCGCAACGCGGAGCTAGAGGGGAATTGAGAGATGCAGTTACTGAATATAAAACCCTAAAGGCTACAAAAGAGTGGTCCTTTGTCGAGGTGGAACCGAAGACCGGAAGAACTCACCAGATTCGGGCGCATTTTAAGGCAATTCACCATCCTTTAGTTGCGGACCCACTATATGCCCCAAAAAACAGCCAACTTGTTGGGTTTAAACGATTGGCTCTCCATGCCTACAGTATAGAGTTCGCTCTGTTAGACGGCACAGTTCACAAGGTTACAGCTCCGTATCCTGAGGATTTTGCTCGCGCCATGGATCTGTTGCAAAACTAGCCACCATATGTTAGATTATGAGTCTTATGACATCAGCAACAACTGTGCAGTCACCAGTAAAAATAGCAGATAGAAAGAAACTAGATATTAGAGCTGGAGACAATATTCGTGTTTGGCAGAAGATCCAAGAAAAAGGTAAAACAAGACTTCAGGCTTTTGAAGGCTTGGTTATTGCTGTAAAACACGGAAAGGAGGCAGGAGCTACTTTCACAGTACGAAGAGTTGCATCAGGTGTGGGTGTAGAGAAGATTTTCCCACTATACTCTCCAATGATCGATTCTGTTGAGACACTAAAGAGATCAAAGGTAAGACGAGCAAAACTATATCACATACGAGACAAGGCAGCGAAAGAAATCCGAAGACAAATGAGAAACATCAGAGCTTTGCCAGACAACACTCCAGATGCAGAAGAAGTTGTTGCAGAGGAAACTCCGGTAGTAGAAGAGAAATCAGAAGAAACAAAAGCAGAATAATCAAAAAACCGACAATTGTCGGTTTTTTGATTGAAATAAATTCTGAATTTAAATATACTTCAAAGGTTACGCCCAGATGTTGAAATTGGTAGACAAGCACCCTTGAGGTGGGTGTGCCGTAAGGTGTGGGAGTTCGAGTCTCCCTCTGGGCACCAGTAGTAACTTGTTCGGAATTAAGAATATGAGCGAAGCGAAATATTATATCCAATTGCGGGTACTGAGTCTGTAAGACTCGAGCCCCTCTGGGCACCGAATATAAACTGCTTATGCAGTTTTTATTTGGTCGGGAGACTCGAATTCCGACTGAGAGTATTCACTATAGGTCTGGTATTTTGATTTTGGGCTAGTTATAATATAAATATTAAAATTTAATATTTATTATGAATAAATTCATCAAGTGGGGGATGGTAACAGGGGCTTTTCTTTTGTTGCCTTTTTTTGTATCAGCACAAACTGCGACAATGTCGACTTCGGAACTACAAGCATTGGTTCAGAAGCTGATGGAGCAAGTAAAGGCTCTGCAGACTCAAAACGCAACTCTTTCAGGATCCAATCAGTCAGCTAATTCCAATAATTGTGTTGCGTTCACAGCAACCCTAAGAGCTGGAAGTAATGGCAAGAGTGTTTCTTGGCTTCACGAGGTACTGACTAAAGAAGGTTTTAGTATAGACAGTGAAGAAAAGACTAGTTCAACATATGAAGAGAGTACTGCCTCTGCAGTAACTGGTTTTCAAGAGAAGTATAAAGGGGAAGTGCTTACTCCTTCTGGATTAAAATTCGGCACAGGTATAGTTGGAGCCGGAACACGTGCAAAATTAAATAAGCTGTATCCTTGTAGTACCAGCTCATCCTCAACTACAACAAACTCAAACACATCGTCTACCACCGTTACTCCATCAACGTCTCAAAACTTAACAATCACAAATGCAGCTATTCTTCCAAAAGCTAGAATAAATTCTACATATCAGGTGAACTTGGCTGTTTCTGGTGGACCAAGTGGAGTTGTGACTGCGCATTATCTATGGTCAATCGAATCTGGGCAGTTGCCAACCGGTTTGTATTTGCGAGAAAACGGTAATGATATGGTTATTTCTGGAACACCATCAGTTACTGTGGCAGATAGGAAATTTGTAGTTATGGTTAAGTATGGTGATAAAGTTGGAAGAAAAGAATTTACTATTTCAGTAGAGGCAGGTGACGCTACAAATACTACAACCACTCAAACACAACCAACTACAACTTCTAATACTCAAACTACTGTAGCACTTTCACCAGA
Source organism: Patescibacteria group bacterium (assembly GCA_040384485.1). Classification (GTDB taxonomy): domain Bacteria; phylum Patescibacteriota; class Minisyncoccia; order Phycocordibacterales; family DATDWN01; genus C7867-006. The sequence continues at coordinate 65,659 of JAZKJH010000003.1, read as the reverse complement.
TATTTTTGAGATTTCTCCTAACCCAATAAATTTGAATGTAAACGACATGAGTAGGCTTAAGGCAATATTCACTACCGGGTGTCCTACTTCTGGAAATATTGTTTGCCGACCTGCACCAACAGAGGTAAGTCCAACATGGTCCATTGCAAACGAATCGATAGCTAGACTAGCGATAGCTACGCCAAGATGTGTAGTTGGGCAAGAGTGTCCAAAACCAACCACTGATATTGTTGGGGTTGCTCCAGGCGCCACTATACTAAAAGCTACGTATCAGAATTTTCGTGGAGTGACCATGAGTGCTGTTGCTCAGGTAACAGTTAAAGGTGATTCTAATGGCGAGGTAGTTCCGACCATTAAATCAATAAGTTTGCCAATGGGTTTTACGGGTAGTAACTATACTGGATCATTTAATTTTACTGGAGATATTAGCAAGGCGACATCATACAGCTTAGCTTCCGGAGAATTACCTCCAGGACTAACTCTACAAAAAACTGCTTCATGTTCACCTAGTTGTATAGGTGTTACAGGCACTCCCACTCGAGCAGGCACATATAAGTTTTCTTTGCGTTTGGATATTGGAGGATCTGGAATTGTTTCAACTGAACAGACCCTGATAATCGCAGAAACTTTTAGTCCACTTTCTATTACTTCAGATTTTAATCTTCCAAAAACAAAAGCGGGGGAGAATTGGTCAACTACCATACAAGCTACTGGCGGTTCACAATCATACTCTTGGTCTGTTTCTTCCGGCATAATACCCCCTGGAACTGAAATAATCCAGATTGCTTGCAGAAGTGAGGGCCCTTGTAAAACATCCTTTACTCTCAGTGGTGTACCAACTACTCCCGGCTATTACGTGTTTACTGTAACTGTTCAATCTGGTACCCAAATCGCAGTCAAAATGTTTAACATAACCGTCTACGAAGATACTCCTCCAAGAGACGCACCAGCTGTAGCAACTTCTGGATATTTGGATGCAGCAAATTGTGACATCTTTGGGGGTTGGGCGAAGGATGGAGATAACCCAAACACAGCTATTCAGGTACAAGTTTGGAGTAAAGTGGAAAATCTATATTGGAAGAAAATAGGTGACTACGATGCGAATATAAACAGAGCTGATGTGGGTCAACACGCTTTTAGTTTCTTCACCCCAAGTAGTCTGAAGGACGGTAAGAATCATTATGTGTATGTTTATGCAAGAAATGTTGGAGGTGAGTACACAAAACTAAATCCGACAGGAGTAAAGGTGAGTTGTGGAAGTGTGTCTAAAGCCAATTCAACCAATTTAGACCAAATAGCAAACTCTCTAGAAGCAATCAAAAGTCTATTCAATAGTTTGTTTAGGTAGCTAAGAATTAATAATAAAAAAACCGGGTTATCCCGGTTTTTTTTATTATTTCTTCGAAGGCAGAATTATTTCAGTAAATACATGTGACGGTATAAATGTCTCGCTTGCAAAACGAACCACATCTTCGTAGCTAACTTTTTTCGCCATAGAAAGAGATTCTTCTAGAGTTTCTATTTTTTTGTGTATGTTAATTTCGTATATTGCCGTCCTAATAATATCTCCCGACATTCTTTCTTGGGATTCTATTTGTTCCAAACTAAGTATTTTTAGCTTATCAAATCTATCCATATGTTTTCCTGAGATGACTTCCTCAATCGTTTCCCAAAACATCTTCTCCACTATTTCAATATTTATTTCATCAGTCTTTACATTCATCAATATTTCAGAGTAGTCTTGGGACGAACCAGAGCGTACATTTACCCCATAGCAAAGACTGTTTTCAATCCTCATTTTTTCATGAAGGATATCCTGCAGCAACCTTCGTGTTCCTGACATTATATAGGAATTTTCTAGTGATAGACTGTCCATAAATCTCGAGATGGTTATTTCTACCTGTTCCTTAACTTCTCCTATTTCATCTGCAGTTTTAACAAATCTGTTTTGTTTCGGCTTATTTACCAATCCAACGTTTCTTTTTTGAGTTAAGCTTGTAGGAATATCGTTAAAATATTTTGAAAGATCTTCAATGTGATTCTGGTCTATTGCACCCACAACCACAATATAGAAGTTACCTTTTACATAATTATCTTTATACCAGCTTCGAATATCTTCACTCGATATTTTTTCAATCGTTTCCGGCCAGCCAAGAGGCGAATTAAATCTAGCTTTGTTGTGCCCATAATATAAGTTGTCAAAAACTACTTTTAAGTAATCTAAAAATTTTTGATTTTGAAATCTGCCCCATGCTTCCTGCAGTATAACCTTTCGCTCGTTCTCTATGTCTTCTTCACGCAAATATGAATTAAAAATCATATCCTTCATACCTATTAAGACTGTATTATATTTCTCCGGAAGACATTTAAGGTAATAGGAAGTGTCATAAAATCCAGTTCCTGCATTCCAAGTGTTTAGCGCGTTTGATTTTGACCATTCTTTAATCTCTTTTTTACTTTTTAGTAAAGGTGATCCGTCAAAAATCATGTGTTCAAGGAAGTGCGACAAACCTTCTTTTCCAGCAGGGTCATTAAATGCCCCAGTATTGAAGACTATGTGAATATGAATACATGGTGCCCAAGGTAAATTTTTATAATAAACTGGTATACCAGATATCTCTTTTTTTGAGAAATCATAGGGATCAAAGTCTGTTTTATGCATATCGGTCATTATAGTATTGAATATAATAATATCCAAGACTATTTTATAGACTAAAACGCTCCTTTCTGGTATAAATTAGTAATCTTCATATTATTGAAGCAATATGGTGGCTATGGTGTAGCGGTAGCACAAGAGCTTGTGGAGCTTTTAGTCAGGGTTCAACTCCCTGTAGCCACCCAAAAATAACGCAGGAAATGCGGAGTGTTTGCGAAATATATTTTTGGTATGGATACGGGGAGTCGAAAGACGGAGGCCGCGAAGCCAGCCATAGGCTGGGGCCGAGTCGGGGTCGAGAGTTCTTATGAACGAAGTGAATTAGAAACTCGTGACCAATTCCCTGTAGCCACCCAAAACAAAAGAACAGAAAAGTCCTTACGGTGTAAGGACTTTTCTGTTCTTAAGTGATAATATTTAGTCATGTATAGATTAGATACCGAAACACAAATATTCTTTTACGAAAATGAATACTATGTTTTTTCCAACTTCTCTTCATTTGCTATAGATTGGAAAGGGAAGACGTATATGACTTCCGAGCACGTGTATCATTCTGAGAAATTTGATAATGAGAATATAAAAGAAGAAATCAGAGACACCAAATCTGCTCACGATGCTATGTTGGTCGCTAGGCTGCATAAAGACAAACAGGTTTCAAATTGGGACGAAATAAAGTTGAATGTAATGAAAAGTATTTTAATACAAAAGGTTTTACAGCACCCTTATGTCAAAGAGAAGTTGCTTGAGTCAGGTGGGAAAGAACTTGTAGAGGATTCTTGGAGAGACGACTTTTGGGGGTGGGGACCAAACAAAAACGGGCAAAACCATTTAGGCAAAATCTGGATGGAAGTGAGAGATGAGTTTAAAAATCAAAACTAGATTTGACTTTATTGTAGGGATAGTTCTTAATTATATACAGAGCTTTTTGAGGAGGATGATATGACTGAGTCAAAGCGACAGAGGTTTCTTGAGCTGCTTTTGGCCGAAACTTTTTCAGTTTTGGTCACAATCAGTTCTTATTTATTCCTCATCAATCATATGAGTGAGGAACTTGCCCTGGTGTTGGTCAGTTGCTTAATCGGAGCTGTTGCACTTACCGCCTTTAGAAAAGGGTGGTTTTCGATTGCAATATCTTGTCTGGCAGCCATAGTTTCAGTCGTGAGTTTCGGATTCTCGAACTTTAGTTTCGGTGCAGACGGCAGCTTTATTGTTGCTAGTGTTCACCTTTACTTAGCGGTATGTCTGGGGCTGTGTCTCATCTATGACGGACATAGAACAAGGTTTTCTGTACCTTCTCTTTTTTTGGAGAGCATGGTGATTTGGGCAACCATCTCACACCTTCCCAGGTTTTTGTAAACAAAAGCTCGACACATACCATCGTGTCGAGCTTTTTTCTATATCTTCTTTTATCATTTTAATATTTTCTTTGATACAATTGAGTGTATGCAAAAAGGAGATCTCATTACTGAAAAACAAAACGACTACGAGCTAATAGATAGCGGAGAAGGAGAAAAATTAGAGAAGTTCGGTAGTATTGTTTTACGAAGACCCGAAGCACAGGCAATATGGTCCAAGTCTCTCGGAGAGAATGTTTGGGCTGCGGCTGATGCGGTTTTTAGTCGCACTGGCGCTGCAGGTGCTTGGAAAATAAATACGATTGAAAATCCAGAAAGACTATCCGTAGATATTTCCGGATTAGCTTTTAATCTAAAGTTGTTACCATCGAAACATACAGGAGTTTTTCCTGAACAGTCTTCCCACTGGAGTTGGCTTGAGGAGAAAATATCGAAACATGTTGAAAAGGGAAGAAATATAGAAGTGCTTAACCTTTTTGCTTATACTGGCGGTGCAACAATGGCCTGTTTGAGAGCTGGGGCCGCTGTCTGTCATGTAGATGCTTCCAAGTTCGCAGTTGATTTAACTGACAAAAATTTAAAGCTAAACAATCTACGAGAGAAACCAGTTAGACTTATTGTGGACGATGTAAGAAAGTTTGTTGAGAGAGAAATAAAAAGAGGGAAAAAATATGACATAGTCCTACTTGATCCTCCTGTATATGGAAAGGGGGTTAAAAATGAAGTGTGGAAAATAGAAGAAGATTTAGCTCCTTTTTTAAAAAAAATAAAAAAAATCCTGTCTCCAAATCCTGTTGCCGTTATCCTAAACGGGTATTCCTCAGTTTATTCCCACAAAACATATTTGCAGGTTTTGGGGGGAGCTTTAGAGGGGATAGAAGGGGGTTTGAGTTCAGGAGAGCTTTTTATTAAGCAGTCAGAATCCAACAAACTTTTGCCTAGTGGGATATACGCGCGGTTTGAAAATTAATATGAACTTTTTCGATTTACTTGTTTATGAATATTTCCTAACCAACAGAGTTCCATTTTTGACGGATTTTTTTCACTTTTTTACCCGAGCATTTGATGCAGATATCTATTTCGTTTTGCTAATTGGGATTTCTATTTTACTAATTCTATATCATAAAAACATTAGAACGGCCTTTTTGTTTGGGGCAACCATACTTATAACTGGTATTTTGGTTCTGATTTTAAAATATATTTTTGGTATCAACCGTCCGGATGGGGGGGTTGTGGCAGTTTTGAGTAACAGTTTTCCGAGTTACCACGCGACCATCGCTACAGTTTTTTTCTTGTCACTCTATTATATTTTTAAGGAACAGTTGAAAGGAATTCGCAGGTTTCCGGCCTTGTTCTTTTGTGTAACTTTTATATTTATTGTGGCGTTTTCTAGGGTCTACTTAGGAGTGCATTGGTTGTCGGACATCGTGGCCGGAATAGTTTTGGGGGTAACAATTGTTTACGTGTCAAAAAAATGGTTGTAATAAAAGGTCAATAGTTACGTCTATGGTATAATGTTTGCATTATAAAGTAATAACCAGTATTAAATATGTTCATAAATCTGACAGATATACAAAGAAGAAGACTTATTAACGGCTTGATAGCCGTGGTATTTTTATTAGCAGTCTTCCTAGGTCTTAAGGCTCTAAATACCCTTAAAGAGTTTCGATATATAGGAGGTAATGTGTACCCGACAAATACTATAAACGTTACTGGAAAAGGTACTATTGTAGCGATTCCAGATGTAGCAGAGGTTAATTTTTCAGTAACTGAAACTGGAAATACAGTAGCAGTCGCTCAAGATAAGGCAACTAAAAAAATGAATACAATTTTAGATGCACTTAAGGCTATGAATATTGAAGAAAAAGATATTAAGACAACTGGATACAACTCATACCCAAAGTATGAATATAGAACAGGAGGAGTTTGTGCAGGAGGTTATTGTCCTCCAGGAAGAGAAGTATTAACTGGTTATGAAGTAAGTCAAAACATAACAGTTAAAATCAGAAAGACAGAAGAAGCAGGGGATGTTTTAACAAAAATAGGATCTCTCGGAGCCTCAAATGTTAGTGGTTTAAATTTTGTTGTCGATGATCTAGAGGGTGTTAAAAAACAAGCAAGAGAGGAGGCGATAGAAAATGCAAAAGAAGAAGCAAAAGTGCTAGCTCGTTCTCTAGGATTAAAATTAGTTAAGATTGTGAACTTCTCAGAGCAAGGGGATTACTATCCTATGTACTACGGAATGGGTGGTATGGAATCCAAGAGTATCTCAGCTGACATGGCAGTTGCACAGTCTGCAGCACCTCAGCTACCTGTAGGAGAAAATGAAATCGTGTCTAACGTAACCATAGTTTACGAAGTAAGATAACTTCTCAAAATATGGCTCAACAAAAACCCCTAAATAGGGGTTTTTGTTTGTCAGTTTTTGGTATTGACTATTTAACCTTAAAGGAGTATTATATATACATATAAATCAGGACCCCAGGAGGGGTTTTTTAATACAAATTTATGAGTCTTATAACATACATAAAAGATACAAGAGGAGAGTTAAAGCACGTTAGTTGGCCGACAAAAAGTCAGGCAACTATTTTTACTATTGTCGTAGTTTTGATATCAATCTTTACTGCATTCTTTTTGGGATTCTTTGATTATATTCTTCAGCAAATCATCGAGAAGTTTGTTATTTAATTTATTTACTTTTAACCTACTATAAAATATGTCACGACAACAAGTGCAAACTGGGAGAAATTGGTACGTGGTTCACACATACTCTGGGTATGAGAACGCAGTGCAAAGAAACCTAAAACAAAGAATAGAATCCCTTGGAATGGAAGACAAAATTTTCAACGTGATTGTTCCTACAGAAAAGAAAATAAAAATAAAGGCTGGTAAAAGAGTTGAGGAAGATGAAAAAATATATCCTGGTTACATTTTGGTAGACATGATAGTGACTGAGGATTCTTGGTTCGTGGTTAGAAACACCCCCCGTGTTACCGGTTTCGTAGGTTCAGGAGTGTATCCAGTTCCAATAGATAAAAAGGAGGTTGATGATTTGTTTGCCCGGATGAATGCTCATACAGCAAAACACAAAATTGACCTTGCTATAAACGACGCTATCAAGATCGTTGATGGTCCATTCAAGGATTTGGAAGGTAAGGTAAACGAGGTAGATGAGGAGAGAGGTAAGGTAAAGGTCCTCGTAGCTATGTTCGGACGAGAAACACCTGTCGAATTGGATTTCCTACAAATTAAGAAGATATAATTGCAATTTAAGTGATTTTATATTAGAGTATCACCACACAAATTTATGGCAAAAAAGATAACAAAAAAACTAAAACTCGTCATTCCAGCAGGTAAGGCTAACCCTGCGCCTCCAGTTGGACCAGCCTTGGGACAGGCGGGAGTAAACATTGGTGAATTCGTAAAGCAGTTCAACGATGCTACATCTAAAATGGTGGGAGATGTTGTTCCTGTAGAAATCTCAGTATACGAGGACAGAACTTTCTCTTTCGTACTTAAGACTCCTCCAGCTTCAAACCTTATTTTGAAAGCTCTAGGAAAAGAAAAAGGCTCTGGTAAAAACGCAGTTTCTAAGATAGGAACTCTTACAAAAGCTCAGGTGAAAGAAATAGCAGAAAAGAAAATGCCTGACCTAAACGCAAACGATGTTGAGGCAGCAATGAAAATCATCGAAGGAAGTGCTCGAAGTATGGGCGTGGACGTAAAATAGTCTAAAATTTAAACAAATTTTAAAACAAAAAAGATACTGGATGTCCAGTATCTTTTTTGTTTGGTTGGTATATCTTTATAGCAGGAAAGTTATTTGATAGGGAGAATGATATGGTTCCATTGAGAAGGATTCTCGGCACAACCGTTGACCTGAAAGATAGGTTTATCGCTGATTACGAAGTTTTGACTCGAACAATCGAGTCATTTCGACAAGTCGGCCATCCCATTGTGATGACCCAAGGCGTTTACGATCTTTTACACATCGGTCATGCACGTTATCTCGCAGAAGCTTTGAAGGCAGGCGGAGAAGGTGCAATTCTTGTGGTGGCAGTGGACTCTGATGAGTACACGCGTCTTCGCAAAGGCAAGGCCAACGAACGACGACCAGCCGTGCCTTTCGAGGAAAGGTTAGAGCTTCTGGCAAACATTCGTTCTGTTAACATTTTGACAATTCGGGATGTTGACCGGCATGTTGACGATCCGATGTATATCATCCGGTTAATCAAACCAGATGTTCTAGTAATGTCCAAATCTACAAAAGATATCAGTGAGGAAGACCACCGAAAGCTTAAAGAGCTTTGTGGAGAGCTGGTGGTTCTTGAGCCAACAGCGACTATTTCCACAACCGCACGTCTTCGGGACTTGATGATTGACGGAGCTGGTGGACTTGTTGATCATATCGACGAGTCTTTGAATTCGGCGAGGGCAGCAATTAATGGTATCAGTACAGCCATCGAAGATTATTTTCATCGAGAAGGTCGCACTGTGAAATTGGGCAAAAAGGAGGGAGATAAGCAATGAGTATTCTTGTTGCTTACATACCCACACTCAACCAACGACACATTGATTGGTTTACGAAACACGGTCCGAACTCGGTTTTGTATCTGGTTTCAAAAGAACTTGTAGAGTCCCTTGTGCCTAGGTTGGCTAGAAACATGGCTTCCTTACCCGCACATATGATTAAGGAGTCGATTGAGGGAATCGGTGGCCTAGTTCGCTCTGTGTATGTAGTTGGCACTGAGGATGTGAAAGAGCATCTGTCTTATGTATCAGGATGTAAAGTTTACCTGCCTGACGAAGATGTCACACAACTTCTTGTTGAGAAGTTCATGCAAGATGTTCCAAAAGAACAGATTGTATTTGAAATGATTTGGGCAAGATACGATATGTCTGCAGTGACTAGGGAGCAGCCGGTTATTCCAGATATGGTCGTTAGTAACAGTCACTTTGACAAAGTTTGTATGAAAGCGGCAATACAAGTTTTACCTAAAAGTCCTGATTGGTGGCGGCAAGTTGCAGCACTCATCGTGGACTCCAAAGGTGATTCTCTCGCCATTGCCTTCAACAGGCACATGCCTGATGAATACGTAACTTATGCGTTCAGTGATCCTCGTTTATATGCAAATGCAGGAGAGAAGGGAAAGTCTTGTGCAATGCATGCAGAGCGAGGAGTGATTGCTGAATGTGCCAGGAGAGGTTTGGCTACAGAAGGTGCTTCTGTGTACGTTACAACTTTCCCATGTGAGGACTGCGCCCGAGAAATTGTGGCAGCAGGAATCAAGAAAGTGTTCTTTAAGGATGGTTACTCAGTTCTGAATGCGACGGAAGTCTTGCGTGAGGGAAGAGTTTCCATTGTTCAGGTGAGAATTTGAAAAACCCCCGAGTCTACGTGAGTAGAGTCGGGGGTTATTTATTTTTCCTTGTACCCTAGGGTTACAAGCAAGTTGTCATCGGGAAATTTCGCGTTCTTTGGCTTTTCGGCACCAACCAAAAAATGGAAATGCAAATGGTCGAGTGTTGCACCAGTCAGCGACATGTTTCCTGACCGGACAAAAAATGAAAATCCATTTACATCAAGTTTTGTTTCGAGCCAATGAGCAACTTCAAACAGTTCAATTCTTGCATCGGTTCTCACCTCGGAAATTTTCGTGATGTGAGCACGACTTACTACCAGATAGTGGTGAATTGAACCTTTGTACGGAAAGTCGTTTGCAACTACAAACCAGTTTTCTGTCGTTTTGATAACAGGCGCAGTGTGTTTCTGGCCAATGTCTCCACAAAAATGACAGTCTCCTTTTTTTTGCAATTCCTCCATTCTTCGGAGTTGTTCGGGATCCCGAGCGTTTCCAAGGTGTACTTCGGACATGTTTCCTCCAATAGCTTTATATCACTTTGCGAATAAAAAACAAGCCATACCCCAGAGAGTACAGCTTGTGTGTTTGGAAAGAACTAGATTGTCGCTGGGATACCCGGGATCGCTGGTCCTGGGTGGTAGTCAGACAACTCGAAATGCTCTGGTCTGAAATCGAACAAGTCAGTGACTTTCAAACCTTCCGCAGTGAGCCTGAGGGTTGGGTACGGAACTGTCTCTCTCGAAACAATTCCACGCACTTGTTCCTCCTGATCCAGATACATCTGGGCATCGTTGACTTGGTGAATGTACATGTATGGCTCGTAACCAGTGACATGTGCAATCATAATAGTCAGCGCCGCGTACTGAACCATGTTCGACGGCACACCGATGGGAAAGTCTCCTGACCTCTGTACCATGCGAAGAGTCAGCTTACCATTGATTACAGTAATCTGAATCATGTTTCCATGACACGGAGCCACAACAACTTTTCTGTTGTCACCAACCGAGTAGAACGGAATCCAACTTGTAACCAAATGCGTTCTCAGGCTGGGCAAAGCTTTGATTTGCTTAATCACAGCTTCGAACTGGTTCCAAGTTCCACCGTTGGGCATGGGGAAGTCGTGGAAGGCAGCTCCGTATGAGCCAGGACCGAGGTCGCCAGGTGGCAGGCCAAAGTCGGCACATTTTTCAGGGGTAGCCCATTTGTCCCACCACTTGCAACCCCAACTATCGAGTTCCTCGATAGTTCTTGCTCCGTGAATGAAAGCAAGAAGTTCACCGATGGGAGCTCTCCAAAAACTGGCTTTCCTCTCAGTGATGAGCGGGAATCCGTTTGCCAATTTGAAATTCATGGCTGGCAAAGTCAGGTGCGTCAGGGTCTTTTGGGTCTGGAAAGGATTTCCAGTCAACTGACCTCGTTTGAGCACCCGTCGAAGATTGTGCTTGTACTGAGTATCTGCTTTTCGTTTTTCGTAAGGTGCATAGTTTGGGTTCATCACCCCTCCATTTCTCGGCACATACTATAACTATAGAAAGTTTGAGTCAAATAAAACCGGTTGTCCGCTCAAATCCTGCAGCAAGCTGATGGTGTGTTGAACGGACAACATCGGGGCTGTTTTGTTGGTATTAGAAGTGGCTCCGCCACCACTATCATACGCCTCTCATTCTCGTGCGCTTCGCTACGAGATATTCTCGGCTTCCAATAAAAAAACCGTGGAGCTTTTAGGCTCCACGGGACGGCTTTCTGAAGTACTCCAAAAAGGCAAATGAGTGTGCGTTTTTTGTATTTGCTTCGTGTGAACGAAGAAAAACTTCTTGCCACTCCTCAGAGTTTATTTCTGGAAAGAACTTGTCTGCGCCTTCGATTTCAGTGTCGATTATCGTGACCAAGAGTCGATTGGCATAAGGAAGAAAGAGTTTGTAAATCTCTTCACCTCCGATAATCATGTTCATTTGACCAAGTGCAGCTCTTTCGAGAATGGTTTTATGGTCATGAACAATTCCACAACCTTCTGCCACAAAACTTGTGTCTCGCGTCAGAATTACGTTTATCCGCCAAGGTAAGGGACGTACTGACCTCGGAAGTGATTCATAAGTCTTGCGACCCATTACCACCACTTTGCCGATTGTCCTACTCTTGAAGTAGTGCTGTTCCTCAGGCAACCTCCAAGGAATCTTGTTGCCAACACCGATTGCTCGGTTTCTGTCCATTGCCACAACTAGCGTTATGTTCCACATGCCGTACCTCCTTCTGTAGCCGATACTACTCTTTAAAAACACCTGGGTCAATGCTATTATGGGCGTATGATAGTTAAGTTCAAGAAGTTGTATCCAGACTCAAAGTTGCCAGCGTACGCAACAAAAGGTGATGCAGGGATGGATGTGTTCGCTTTAGAAAATACAACAGTTAGTCCAGGAGAAAAAATAGGGATAAAAACTGGAGTTGCAACAGAAATACCAGAAGGTTTTGTGGGCCTAGTTTGGGACAAAAGTGGTCTGTCTATGAAGCACGGTATAAAAACTCTGGGAGGTGTGATAGATTCTGGATATAGAGGGGAAGTGGTTGTGGGGGTTATAAACTTAGGTAAAGAAAGTTACACTTTCGAAAAAGGTCACAAGGTTGCGCAGATGTTAATACAGAAAGTTGAACACATTGAGATAGTAGAAACAGAAGAGTTATCTAGTACAGAAAGAGGAATTGGTGGTTTTGGAAGCACAGGAAAATAAATGAATACAAAACAAGAACTTATTGTTGCGATAGAAAAGGGTTTGAAAAATCTTGGGGTAGAAAATCCAACGACTTTTTTGACTTACCCAACACATATTGAAATGGGGGACTATACCAGTAATACAGCGATGGTGTACGCAAAGGAGTTTGGCAGAAACCCACTAGAACTAGCTCTAGAAATAAAAGAGTTTGTTGTGGCCCAAGATATAAGACATATAAAACGAATTGATGTTATAAAACCAGGATTTATAAACTTTTTCTTTGATGAGAAGTATTTTAATTCAGAGATAAGCAAACCTTTGGTTTCTGAGGTTTATAAAGGCAAAAAGTTTTTTATTGAGCACACACAACCAAACCCGTTTAAGGAATTTCATATTGGCCACTTAATGAATAACACTATTGGGGAGTCAATAAAAAGAATTGTGGTTGCAAACGAAGGTGAGGTGAAAACCGCAACATATCACGGTGACAAAGGCCTTCATGTCGCGAAAGCAGTATGGGGTATTAAAAACAGTATTGATTTTCAAAACGCTTATGCTGAAGGTCACAATGCATATGAAGATAACGAAGAGTCAAAAAAAGAAATAATAGAAATAAATAAAAAAATTTACGATAGTTCTGATGAAGAGATAAACAATATATATATTAACGGTCGAACTAGGTCTTTTGAAAAATTTGAATCAATATACGAGAGACTCAATAGTAAATTCGACTACCATTTTTATGAGAGCGAATCAGGAGAAATAGGAAGAAAAATAGTGCAGGAAAACATCGGGAAGGTTTTCGAGCAGGGTGAGAACGGAGCTATAATATTTCAAGGCGAGAACTTCGGACTTCACACAAGGGTTTTTCTGAACTCAGAAGGTCTTCCTACATACGAAGCCAAAGAAGTTGGACTAGCCGAGATTAAGAAAGAGATATACAACTACGATACTTCGGTAACAATAACCGCAAACGAACAGGACGCCGTTTTCAAAGTTGTAGAGTGTGCCATAAGGCAAGTTTTTCCCGAACTTAATGGAAAACTACATCATCTGTCACACGGAATGTTAAAACTTCCATCAGGGAAAATGTCTTCTAGAACAGGAAACATTATTTCTGCAGAATCTTTAATCGAACAGGTCAGAGAAAAGGTTTTGGAAAAAATATCTGACCGAGAGTTTTCAGAATCAGAAAAAGGCGAGGTTGCAGAAATAGTTGCAATAGGTGCCATCAAATACTCTATCCTTCGCCAAGCGATAGGAGGGGATATTATTTTTGACTTTGAAAAGTCCCTTTCTTTTGAAGGAGACTCTGGCCCGTACCTACAATACTCAGTTGTCAGAGCAAAATCTATTTTATCAAAAGTAACTGACAGTGAAGCTAGTTTGTCGGATATTCCAGAAGACTGGCAGACGACAAACCTAGAGAGATTACTTGAAAGGTTTTCTGGTGTCGTAGAAAAAGCGGGTAGGGAATATGCTCCGCATTATCTAGTAACCTACCTAACTGAGCTGGCCGGGGAGTTTAACTCGTTTTATGCTAACGGAAAAATAATAGGTGAAGATTCGGATTCAAAATACAAAATAGCCCTGACTCAAGTGTTCGCACAGACAATGGCAAAAGGTTTAGAATTACTGGGGGTAAAAGTTCCAGAGAGAATGTAGTTTGCCACCAAAATTTACCCCTAGAACAAGTTTCAGTTCAGTATCTAAAAAGACCTATGAATAAGGTTATTTTCTTGCTGTTTATGTATCTTGACAAATACACATAAATGATATATAATATAATAAGTAAGACCAAGTTTATTAACTGGTTTTGGTCGTATACACGACTGAAGAAAACGGCCTTTGCCTCCAGTTAGTTTCTCAGAAGGAGAAAATCATGGAAACTCTGTTCCTTGTTGTGTTCTGTCTGGATTTCGTCGCTTTTATTGGAGGGATGGTTTTCCTCCCAAGCCTGTGGTCGATGTTCGAAGTTCGTCACAAAGTTGGCGTCGCGAGCATTATCATTGTTCTCGCAATCGCCACAGTTTGGCTTGGTAAGGAAGAGGCCAGAATCGGGGCAGCGCAATCCCAGGCATTGATTGCGAAGCTCGAAGCCCACAACGCCGCCAACTGCGTTGTGAAAGTTGAGGGGCAGGAGTTCCGTCCCTTGCGGGTTTGGATCCGCAATGGAACAGGGTGGATGACGCTCGCCGACGGGCAGAAAATCCACTTCTTGGGTGGCCTCATCGGAGGTGGTTGTAAGTAGACCAATGGGTCACTTGTCGAGGGCTTCGCGAATTATCGCGAAGCCCTTTTTTAATATCAAAAATTATATTCGTTTGGACATAAAAGGTTTTGTTTGGTAATATTTTGATATAGACGCTGAGGGGGACTAATCACCCCCGAGTTTTGGGAAGAATCTGCAGAGGCAGATGTAGAACCCAACGGGTAAGCCCGTTATAGCAGTAAAGAGAGTCCCCGCAACTGGGCGGGGTAAAAAACAAGGTGGTACCACGAGAAGCTCGTCCTTGTATAGCAATTATTTGTTATACGCGGACGGGTTTTTGTTTATTAAAACCAATAAAAATGAAATTTAAACATCTGGCATATATAACTACTGGTTATTTCTTTATAACTGAAAAAGTTTCAGCCACTTTGCCAACAGTTCCAGGGCTAGAAAGAAATAATGATGCTAAGGTTTTAGCGATAATCATAATCATTTTGGCTGCGTCAGTTGCTATTAATAAAATTTTAAGATTACTAAAAAAATGAAAGAAGAAGAAAAAAATAAATCAGAAGTAGCCCAGAAAGAAGAATCCATTCTGAATTTTTGGAGTGAAAACAAAATCTTTGATAAAACTCTACAAAAAGAATCACCGAAAGGGGAGTTTGTATTTTTTGAAGGACCTCCTACAGCTAACGCGAAGCCAGCACTTCATCACCTAGAAGCTAGAGCATTCAAAGACATAATCCCTCGCTACAAAACTATGCAAGGTTTTTCCGTGCGCCGAAAAGCTGGTTGGGATACACACGGACTTCCGGTAGAACTTCAAATAGAGAAAAAACTAGGACTGACTTCAAAAAAGGACATAGAACAGTATGGAGTAGAGAAGTTTAACCGCGAATGTAAAGAAAGTGTATTTCAGTATATTTCTGATTGGGAAAAGTTTACAGACAGAATAGGTTACTGGGTAAACAAAGAAGAGGCTTACTACACTTTCGAAAACAACTACATAGAATCTGTTTGGAATATTCTCAAAACCGTAGACGACAAAGGCTTGCTATACAAAGACTACAAAGTTCTACCATGGTGCCCACGTTGTGGAACAGCACTGTCCTCACATGAACTGGCTCAGGGTTATCAAGACGACAAAGATTTATCTGTTACTGCAAAGTTTAAAATAAAAGGTTTTGAAAACGCCTATTTCCTTGCCTGGACTACAACCCCATGGACTCTGCCTGGAAACGTAGCACTAGCTGTTGGTCCGGATATTGTTTATGTCGAAGCAAAGGTTGGAAATGAAATACTTGTTCTTGCAAAAGAACGTTTGTCAGTTATTACAGAACCATATGAAATAGTTGCAGAACACAAAGGAAGCGAGTGTGTTGGAATGGAATATGAACCACTCTACCCGTACTTTGCCGAAAAATTTACCGAAAAGAATCCCGAAGCATTCGCGAAATCATACAAAGTTTATTCTGCTGACTTTGTTACTACTACCGACGGAACGGGTATTGTGCACACTGCGGTTATGTACGGGCAAGAAGACTTTGTTCTGGGAACACAAATAGGTTTACCAAAATTTCACTTAGTGAAGGAGGACGGACATTTCCTAGATGAGATGGGGTTTTTGTCTAACCGTTTTGTAAAAGATGAAGAGGTGGCGATAGATATAATAAAAGACCTGGCTGGAAGAGGGCAGTTATTCAAAAAAGAAAAGTATGAACACTCTTATCCTCACTGCTGGAGATGTAAAACTGCACTTATCTACTACGCAAGAGATTCTTGGTATATAAAAATGTCGAGCCTGCGTGATGAGTTGGTAAAAGAGAACGAGGCGGTGAACTGGGAACCGGAACACATAAAGGAGGGGAGGTTTGGTGAGTGGCTAAGGGAAATAAAAGACTGGGCAATAAGTCGAGAGAGATACTGGGGAACACCTATGCCAATTTGGGAAAAACAAAACGGAGACAAACTAGTTGTCAGTTCAATAGCTGACTTGAAAAAATATGTTAAGAAGTCTGGTAATAATTATTTTGTTATGCGACACGGGGAGTCGGTGGGCAACATAAACGGAGTTTGGAGTTGTAATGTGGAAAATCACGATCCTCTAACTGACAAAGGAGTTGCTTTGGCAAAAGCGAATGCAGAATACCTAAAAGATAAGAATATAGATTTGATAATAGCTTCTCCTTTTGAGAGGACAATGCAAACAGCAAAAACAGTTGCGGGGGTTATAGGGATTTCTCCAGAGTCGGTTATCGTGGACGACTCAATAGTTGAATGGAATGCTGGAAAAGAATGGAACGGAAAACCAATAGAAGATTATTTTGTTGCTAGAAACTCAAGTCCGGACCGTTACGCTTGGAGAGCGGAAGGTGGGGAGTCATACGATGATGTTTTGAAAAGAGTAGGAGAGTTTTTGTATAAACTAGAGAAACAATACTCTGGTAAAAATATTCTCATCGTTTCTCATGGTGGGCTTACTCGTGCCATGAGTCTGGTTGCAGACGGTTACACCAGAGCCAAACTATTTACATCTACTAGAAGTTTTAGAAACTACGAAAACGCAGAAATAAGAAAAGTGGATTTTGTTCCGCTTCCATACAACTCTGATTTTGAGCTAGATTTGCATAAACCATATATAGACGAAGTGCAGTTGGTGGACGAAGATGGTACTCCAATGAAGAGAGTAAAAGAAGTTATGGATGTTTGGTTTGACTCAGGTGCTATGCCTTTTGCTCAGGATCATTATCCTTTCCAAGGAGACGTGAATTATCCAGCAGACTTTATTTCAGAAGCGATAGATCAAACTCGCGGGTGGTTCTATACCTTGCATGCTATAGGGGTTCTTTTGGGCAAAGGAAAAGCATATAAAAATGTAATTTGTTTGGGTCATATATTGGACAAAGAAGGTAAGAAGATGAGTAAGTCTGTTGGAAATATTCTAGACCCTTGGGATTTGATGAACAAGTACGGAGTTGACGCACTTCGCTTCTGGATGTATTCAGTAAACAATCCAGGCGATTCGAAGAACTTTGATGAGAAAACTGTGGATGAAATAACTAAAAAAGTTTTCAATCCAATAGTAAATATTCTTGCGTTCTACAATATGTACAACGACGGATCAATAAAACCAAACAACGAAAGTTCTGATGTTTTGGACAGATGGATTATTTCTAGACTGAACGAGCTGGTAGAAGGGGGGACAAAAAATCTAGATGCATTTAAGGTCTTTGATTCTGCTAGATCTGTTAGAGATTTTGTAAACGATTTTTCTACTTGGTATGTAAGAAGATCCAGAGACAGGTTTAAATCAGATAACCTACAAGAAAAGACCGATGCGCTTTCTACAACCGGGTTTGTTTTGCAAGAGCTTATGAAGTATATGGCACCATTTACTCCGTTTTTTGCTGAAGAAATATATCTGAAAGTAAGAAAAGATGGTGACGACGAAAGTGTGCATTTATGTAGTTGGCCAAAAGCTGGTGCTATCGACTCTGCACTAGTAGAAGAAATGGAATCAGTACGTGGGGTGGTCACTGCAGCATTGGAACTAAGACAGAAAAGCGGACACAAAGTACGACAACCTTTACAAAGCTTGGTTGTAAATAAAAACTTCAATCAAGAATTGTTGGATATAATAGCTGATGAGGTTAATGTAAAAACTGTGTCTGTTGGAGAATCTCTTCAGTTGGACACAGACCTGACAGATGATTTGAGAAAGGAAGGAGTGGCAAGGGACATTGTTCGAGGAATACAGGATTTGAGGAAAAAAGAAAATCTAAGTCCTAGTGATTCTGTAACTTTAGTTTTGTGTGTCGACGAAAATACAAAAGCTGTTATAGAAGAATATAAAAATATGATCACGACTCCAACAGGAGTTGGTGCAATAGAATATTCAAACGACAAACAAGTAAATGAAGTTTCTTTGGAAAACGGGAGTTTGTCACTAATGATTAAGTTCTAAATATCACACAGTCATTATGTCTTACCATATATACACTACAGAGGGTATTGTTCTAAAACGTATGGGAAGCGGGGAAGCTGATGTGTCAGTGTACTTGTTGACCCAAGATTTGGGACTAGTTATGGCAAAAGCAAAGTCGGCCAGGCTTTCTGCTTCAAAACTTAGATCAGGACTAGAAGAATATACTTCCGGAACATTTTCACTTATAAAGTCAAAAAATGGGTGGAAGATAACCAATGTAGTTGAAAAGGAAAACTTTTTCTTTTCAACACCCGTTTACTCCAGAAAATTATTGGCTCAGATATCTGCAGTGTTGATAAAAATGATTGCGGGAGAGTATCCTCAGCATGACATCTACGAGCTAGTACACAAAAGCTTCGGTTTTCTAAAAGGTGCTGATCCAGAGGATTTACCGGGGCTCGAGGTACTTACAGTCCTCCGTGTACTCAACCTGCTCGGGTATGTTGAAGGTGGAGTCAATCTGGACCGTTTTTTGCAAGACAGCGAATTTAGCAAAGATGTCATTTCAGAAACTATTTTAGGTAAAAGAGAGTTGGTATTTGTAATAAACAAAGCATTAAAAGAAAGCCAGTTGTAGTTTGTATTTTTCAGTATGTTATAATTGGGCAATATGGATTTGGAAAAAAGTAGCATAGAAAGACTAAAGCGGACTTTATATTCTAGAGATGAAAGTCTTGTTCCCAAAGAGAAACACACCCCAGTTTCTCCTATAGAAAATAATGTAAAAACAGATTGGGGCACTAACACCTCTTTTGAGCTAGAAAAAGAATCAACCCCAATGGCAAAAACAAACAATTCATTCTTCCATAAATTTCTAGGAATATCTGCCGCATTCTTTGTTGTTTCTCTTGGTATTGCAGTGTTTATGTTTTATGGAGGGCTCAACACCATATCTTCTAACAACCTGGATGTCGAAATAACTGCACCAAGCATTGTTGCTTCTGGGGAGGAGTTTGTGATGGGTTTGTCGGTTATAAACGGCAACCCAACTGAGATACAGGATGTAAACTTGTTTGTTACGTATCCTAACGGGTCAAAAGAAGTTACTAACAGCACCCCACTTAGCTTTGAGAAAATTCCATTAGGCAATATTGAAAGTGGGGAGAGCAAAGACTACGTTCTTCGTTCTCTTGTGTTCGGTGAAAAAGATGCAGTTAGAAGTTTTGTTTTGAGGATTGAGTATAAAGTAGTTGGTTCGAATGCTACTTTCTCAAAAGAAAAATCATACGATGTTGTTATAGGCTCTTCTCCAGTTATTCTTGAACTTTCTTATCCAAGTGAAATTACTTCTGGACAAGAGTTTACTTTATCAATAGATATCACCACCAACTCAGCTTCAGTTATCCAGGATGCACTCATGAAGGTAGATTTTCCATACGGCTTTACGTACGAAACTTCAAACTTAAAACCAGTCAGGGATTCTATGTGGAATATTGGAGATCTAAAAAATGGGGAAAAGAAAACCATAAGCATCACTGGTTCTTTAGTTGGGCAAAACAACGAAGAGCGATCTTTTCAAATATCTCTCGGAACAGAGAGTGCGGATTCGGTTTTTGATTTCGACACTATACTAGTTGCAGATGTGGCTACAATAGCTATCCGTAAATCATTTTTTGATCTTGCTGTTTCAGCCGGAGAAGGTAATATCGGACGAATAGGACAGACATCTTCAGTAAACATAGACTGGCAAAATACACTTCCTGATAAGCTAATAAACAACAAAATCACAGCTAAGATTTCTGGAAACGTTTTAAATAGGAGTTCAGTTTCTCCCTCAAACGGTGGTTATTACGAGTCTTTAAGCGGTTCAGTTATTTGGGACAAGAATAACCTGCCTAAACTTGAGACCCTAAACCCTGGAGACAACGGTCAGGTTTCCTTGTCATTAGGTGCCATACAGAACCCTAACAGTCTGCTTGGAATAGAGAACCCTCACATAGATATAGCAGTCACAGTCGAAGGTGTCAGATCAGGAATAGAAACTGGATCAGTATTTTCTGAAGAAAAAATAACTATTAAGTTTCCAAGTACACTAGGATTTACTTCAAAAACATTCCGTTCTGGTGTGCCACTTGGTACCACAGGTCCTATTCCACCGAAAGCAGACACTGAGACCACATATATTATTGCCTGGACTCTTACAAACACTACAAACAATCTAGAGAAGGGAACTGTATCAGCAACTCTACCATTAGGAGTTGTGTGGAAAGGAGAGGTTTCGCCATCAACTGAAAAGGTTACATATGACGAAGGATCAAGGGCTGTTTATTGGAATGTGGGAAATATAAGTAGAGGGGCAGGTTTTCAGTATTCTCCAAAAACAGTTTATTTTAAAGTGGGCATTATTCCGAGCCTGACTCAAGTTGGTTCCACCCCAGCTCTTCTACTACAAACCAACGCAGCTGCAGAAGATAGTTATACAAAAACTCCTATAAATATAGGGGCTTCATCTGCCACAACAGCATTTACTGATCCAAACTTTAAAACCTCTGACGGAACAGTTATAAAATAGGTATTTGGCTAAAGTTAAAAGACGGGGTAGTATAAACGATATATGGCAGACACAAAAAACGACTTAATGGAAAAAATAGTATCTCTTTGTAAGAGGCGAGGTTTTATATTTCAAGGTTCTGAAATATACGGCGGTCTTTCTGGTGTTTACGACTACGGTCACTACGGACAGGAACTCTCCAACAATATAAAGGATTTGTGGTGGAAGCACTTCGTCAAAGAACA
This sequence comes from Patescibacteria group bacterium, assembly GCA_040384485.1. GTDB lineage: Bacteria > Patescibacteriota > Minisyncoccia > Phycocordibacterales > DATDWN01 > C7867-006. The sequence goes on along the minus strand of JAZKJH010000003.1, from coordinate 44,644 downwards.
GGAAAATATGTTCGGTATCTCTACAGCAACTATAATGCCAGAGGCAGTATGGAGAGCCTCAGGACACTTGGCAGGCTTCGCAGATCCTGTTATAGAGTGTGAGAAATGCCATCATCGTTTTAGAGCTGATCACTTGGAAGATAAAACTAAATGCCCAGACTGTGGTGGAAAACTAGGCGAGGAAAAAAAGTTTAACTTGATGTTCCCGGTAAATGTCGGTAGTGGGGGCGATAGTGTGGCATATCTACGAGGTGAGATAGCGCCAGGAATGTTTTTGAACTTCAAAAATATTTTGGACACAATGCGACCAAAACTACCTTTCGGTATTGCCCAGATAGGTAAAGCATATAGAAACGAAATAGCCCCAAGAGATTTTATTTTCAGAGTTAGAGAATTTGACTTGATGGAGTTTGAATATTTTGTTAGAGAAGAAACTTGGGATAAGTATTTTGAAATGTGGAGAAGTGAGATGTGGAGATGGATTGAAAGAGTTGGGATAGAAAAGAGTATGGTTCACGAGTTAGAAGTGGGTGAAGAAGACAGAGCACACTATTCTAAACGAACTATCGATTTCGAGTTCGATTACCCGTTTGGTAAAAAGGAGTTGTATGGTTTGGCATACCGAGGAGACTATGATTTGAGAAAACACAGTGAAGAGTCCGGGACTGAACTTTCTTATTTTGAAGAAGAAAACAAAAATAGATTTACTCCTCACGTGGTAGAGCCGTCATTTGGACACGGCAGAACTCTTTTGGCAGTTCTAGTTTCTGCATACAAGGAAGAAGAAAAAGACGGAGAGGTTCGTCCGTATCTCGCATTCAAACCAAGCATAGCTCCTGTTAAAATAGCTGTCTTTCCTTTGCTTAAAAACAAGCCAGAACTAGTAGAGAAGGCTAGAGAAGTATATAAACTGTTGAAAAAGGAGTTCGGTGCTGTTGAATTTGACGACAACGGTAATATTGGAAAAAGATACAGAAGACAAGACGAGATAGGTACTCCTTGGTGTGTTACTGTCGATTTCGAAACTATTGAAAAAGATGCAGGAGTTACAGTGAGAGATAGAGACACAGGCGAACAAAAAAGAATTACGGTAGAAGAGTTGATCGCTTTTATTAAAACACAAATCTAGATATGGAATACAAAAAAACCAAACTCAATAACGGTTTAACCGTTATAACTATACCGATGAAGAATAGTCCGAGCGTGACTGTGATGACTCTTGTAAAAACCGGATCAGAGTACGAAACTAAAGAACAGAACGGAATCTCACATTTTCTGGAGCATATGTGTTTTAAAGGAACAGAGAAGAGACCAAGGCCATTAGATATCGCAATAGAAACTGACAGTATGGGCTCTATTTCTAATGCTTTTACGTCTACAGAATGGACAAACTATTTTATAAAAAGCCATTCAAAACATGCTGAAAAAGTTTTGGATATTGTTTCAGATATATATTTAAACTCAACTTTGCCTTCGGAGGAAATAGAAAAAGAGAGAGGGGTTATTATAGAGGAGATAAATATGTACGAGGATTATCTTCCTGCCAAAGTTCAGTTTGTGCTCATGGAGCTTATGTACGGAAACCAACCCGCAGGACGTAGTATAGTCGGTCCAAAAGAAAATATTAAATCTATTTCCAGAGAAGATTTTATTGAATACAGAAAAAAGCATTATGTAGCTTCTGCAACCACCGTAGTCGTTGCGGGCGACTTTGGCGAAGCAATTGTTGTTCAAAAGATTGAAAACCTTTTTTCCGGTATTTCAACTGGGGACAAGTCACTAAAACAAAAAGTTACAGAGGCACAAACCGAACCTGCTCTAAAAATTCATACCAAAGAATCCGACCAGACTCATATATGTATAGCTATCAGAACCTTTGATGCTCATGACAAAAGAAACACAACACTTAAAGTACTTGTTTCTGTCTTGAGTGGTGGTATGAGCGGCAGACTCTGGAGAAAACTTCGTGAAGAAATGGGAGCTTGTTATTATGTACATGCTCAAACAGAAGAAGCTACTGATCATGGTTTTTTAGCTATCTCATCCGGAATTGACTTGAATAGGATAGAAGAAATCACGCTCGCTATTATCGCCGAATTAAATCGTTTTAAAAATGAAATAATTTCTGAAGAGGAATTAAAAAAAGCAAAGGATTATGCGATTGGAGGCATGTATTTAGACTTAGAATCTTCAAATGATGTTGCCCGCTATTACGCGAACCAGGATGCAATAGGTGTGCCAATAATTACTCCGGAAGAACTTGCTGATAAAATGCAGCAAATTACTGCACAAGATATCCAGAATCTAGCTAAAGAAATTTTTGTGGACGAAAGTCTAAACATGGCAGTTGTCGGCAATATAAAAGACGACTCAAATCTCAAAAAAATTCTACATTTTTAGTATTTTTTACAAACGTTAGTGGTAGTGATACTATTGGGGTATGCCAGAGATAAAAGACAACGTAATAGCAATAAGTCTAGGAACAATCACAAAAGCGATAGTTGTTATTCTTTTGTTTCTTACTTTGTATTTACTTAAGGATCTAGTGCTAGTACTCCTAATGTCGATAGTTATAGCTTCTGCTATTGAACCCGGAACTCAATGGTTTGTAAAAAGAAAAATCCCAAGATTGTTTGCAGTCATTCTCATCTATTTACTCATAGCCATGTTCCTAGTTGGTGCAGTATTTTTCCTACTTATCCCATTGCTTTCTGAATCTAGCGACTTTCTCCGTAACTTTCCAGCATATATGAGTGCCAAGGAAGGTGTAGAAACTGTGAGTACTACTGGTCTTGTTGGAGAATCAATCACCGGTATAGCCAATACGTTTAATTTTGACGACGTTATTCATGGAATCAACACCGTTATGGCCGGGATATATTCAAACACTTTCGGAAGTCTGGCCACTTTCTTTGGAGGGGTACTTAGTTTTATTCTAACTATTATTTTATCTTTCTATTTGGCAGTAGAAGAGGACGGTGTGGCTAAGTTTTTGAAGGCTATCACCACCATCAAACATGAGAACTACATCGTCTCGTTGTGGAAACGCTCTCAGAAAAAAATCGGGCTTTGGATGCAAGGACAACTCGTGCTGGCAGTTATCATAGGAATGTTGGTGTATCTAGGACTAACCCTTTTGAGTGTTCCAAACGCGCTGCTTCTTGCTGTTCTTGCAGCGATATTTGAAATAATACCTCTGTTCGGTCCGATTCTTGCATCTATACCTGCCATACTAATTGCTTTTGTTAGTGGAGGGTTGCCGATGGCGGTTATAGTAATGGGGCTATATCTTATTGTTCATCAATTTGAAAACCAACTCATCTATCCTTTGGTGGTGAAAAAAGTGGTCGGAGTGTCTCCAGTGGTTTCTATTGTGGCACTGGCCGCAGGATGGGAACTAGTCGGTTTTATCGGTCTTATATTGGCCGTGCCTATCTCAGCTGTAATACTAGAGTTCTTCAATGACTTCGAGAAAGATAAAATAGAAAAAATGGAAAAAATGTTAAATTCATAACTATGAGTAAAAACTTTTATATAACAACAACTCTGCCGTATGTGAACTCCGAGCCTCACTTAGGTTTCGCTATGGAGATTATTCGTGCAGACATAATCGCACGCTCAAAAAAACTTCAAGATTTTGATGTGTTTTTTAACACAGGAACTGACGAGCATGGGCAAAAAATATACGAAAACGCTGTTAGTGCAGGAACCGATGTGAAATCTTATGTAGATAAATATGCTGAAAGTTTCAAAGACTTAAAAGGATTGCTGGGACTAAGTGATGACTTGCACTTTATCAGAACAACCGACGAACATCATATAAAAGCAGCTCAAGCTTTTTGGCAGAAGTGTCTGGATAATGATGATATATACAAAAAGAACTACAAAGTTAAATATTGTATCGGTTGTGAGTTGGAAAAACAGGATTCAGATTTGGAGGATGGTAAGTGTCCCGTGCACCCAAATAAGGAGTTGGAAATAAGAGAAGAAGAGAATTATTTTTTTAGGTTTAGTAAGTACCAAACTAAACTTTTGGATTTGTATGCCAAAAACCCAAATTTTGTTCTACCAGATTTTAGATTCAATGAGATCAAAGCTTTTGTTGAAAGGGGATTAGAGGATTTCAGTATTTCCAGACTTAAATCAAAAATGCCTTGGGGTGTGCCTGTGCCAAACGACCTGGATCATGTTATGTACGTTTGGTTTGATGCACTAGTAAACTACATCTCTACTCTGGGTTGGCCTGAGGATTTAACTAATTACGAAAAATATTGGGTAAACGGAACTCCGGTGCAGTATTGTGGTAAAGACAATCTAAGACAACAGTCGGCAATGTGGCAGGCAATGCTTATGTCAGCTGGTCTTAACCCAAGTAACAACATTGTTATCAACGGTTTCATTAATGCAGAAGACGGCAGAAAAATGAGTAAGTCTTTGGGTAATGTTGTTGGTCCAAAAGAAATAATAGATGAATACGGTGTGGATTTCTTGCGGTACTATGTCGCCGGAGAGTTATCTAATTTTGAGGACAGTAGTGTTTCAAAAGACAGATTGAAGGAAATATATAATGCCAAGTTCGCAAACGGGGTTGGGAACTTGGTTTCTAGAATAATGAAAATGGCTAGTGATAACCTGTCATCACCGGTTAGTATCGCTGAGTCCGAGAACATGGAAGAGTATTTCGTTCACCTAAATAATTTTGAGATAAGCAAGGCGGTGGGTTTCATTTGGGAGAAAATAAGTGAGCTAGACTCATACATACAAAACAACCAACCTTTCAAGGTTATAAAAACTGACAAGGAGGCAGGGGAGAAAATGGTAACCGAACTAGCAGTCGGTTTGTATTCAGTGGCAAGAATATTAAACCCAATAATGCCTGAAACATCTACAAAAATAAAAGAGTTAATAAAAGCAAACAAAACTCCGAGTAGCCCACTGTTTGTAAGAAAAGACTAAAATGTTTGAATACTTTGATATTCACTCCCATCTTTATTTTTCTGGATTCGATAAAGACAGAGAGGAGGAAATAGAAAAAATGAAAGAAGCCAAGATAGGGACTATCTCTATAGGTGTGGATTTTGCTACCAGCCAAACATGTGTTGAGTTTGCAGATAAGTATGAGAATCTTTTTGCTTGTATTGGACAGCATCCGGGAGATATCACCTTGGATACTGTGTTTGATACAAGGCTTGAAAAGTTAGGGAATCATCCAAAAGTGGTAGCTGTAGGAGAAACTGGTCTGGACTATTTTAGAATGAGTCCAGATGATGGTGTTTTAAAATCAATCCAAAAAACAATTTTTGAATATCATATCGACCTAGCCCTAACTTTGAACAAACCACTGATGCTTCATATAAGGAGTAGCAAAGGAACTATGGATGCATATTCTGATGCCCTCGATATTCTGGAGCATCACCACAGGACTTCGGGAGGAGCCCTGAAAGGTAACGCTCACTTTTTTGCTGGAGATACGGAGGTGCTTAAAAGATTTTTGAGCTTAGGTTTTACAGTATCTTTTACTGGTGTAATAACCTTTACCAAGGACTACGACGAGTTAATAAAGGCGACCCCGATAGATATGCTTATGTCAGAAACAGATGCACCCTTTGTTGCTCCAGAGCCTTACAGGGGGCAACGTAACTCTCCATACTATGTAGACAAGGTGGTAGCTAGAATAGCCGAACTAAAAGAGCTTTCTTTAGAAGATACAAAAAGTGCCATTTTGGTCAATATTTCTAGGGTTTTCGGTATTCAGTAGCGCTATTGCAGATAGGGAGTTATTGTGATATTCTTGGCCTTATGGAAACAGAAAAAATACAAGAAAAAGGAGACAAAATGACAGTATACGAAGTGTCGTATTTGCTTCTTCCGTCCCTTGCTGTAGAGCAAGTTCCTGCTAAGGCAGCATCTCTTAAAGAGGTGGTGAGCCAGGCAGGCGGTGAGTTGATTTCCGATGAGGACCCAGTCCTTATTGACCTCGCTTACCCAATGACAAAGGTAGTTTCAACATTGCGCCACAAAGTTAACAAAGGTTACTTTGGTTGGATCAAGTTTGAAATTCCACTTGAGTCAGAGGCTGAAATAAAAGGGATAGAAGCAGTAAAGAAAAACTTCGATGCTGACAATGAAATCCTAAGACATTTAATTATCAAGACAGTAAAAGAGAATACTCTTATCAATGGTAAAATGAAGCTATTGAAGGAGGAGAAATCAAGAAGAGAAGATGTTGCTGAAGATAGTCAAGAAGAAGCTGAGCTTCCAAAAGAGGAAGTTGTTGCTGAAGAAGAAGTTGCAGTAGTTTAAAAGCTAATAACAAAAATATGTATTTAAACAGAGCAATGCTTATAGGAAACTTGACTCGAGATCCAGAAGTCAAAGTTCTTCCTTCGGGTATTAAAGTAGCTAGCTTCTCTCTCGCTACTAACCGGGTTTGGAAAGACAAAAACGGTGTTAAGCAAGAAAATGTGGATTATCACAATGTAGTTGTGTTCGGAAAACAAGCAGATATTGTTAGTCAGTACATGAAGAAAGGGAACTCTATCTTGATTGAAGGAAGAATGCAGACACGAAGTTGGGACGATGCTACAGGAGTTAAAAAATACAGAACAGAAGTTATTGCGGACAGAATTCAATTCGGTCCTAAAAAAGAAGGAGGTTCTAACTACAGTGAACCAGCAGCTGGAAGTCCTGCAAAGGCGAGTGAGGATAAAGGGTTGGACTCTATAGAGTATCCAGAGGAGGAGATAAACCCTGAAGACATCCCTTTTTAATCAGTTTCCAAATTTGGACAATCTCTTCGTTAAAAGCTTCTCGACAATCCTCACCGTATATTTAATACGCCTCGGATTCTCTCAAAACTTTTGCCTCGACCTTGTCTCAAATTTGAAACCTGCTCAACTCAAGTAAATAAAAAATTAAAAATTAGAAAATTAAAATTATGAAAAAGTGTTACTTTACTGAAAATAATATAAAACATATAGACCACAAGGATGTGGAGGTTTTGAAGAAATTCTTAAACCCACATGCTCGAATCTTGTCTCGAAAGAGAACAGGAATCACAGCTCATCACCAAAGAAATTTGGCTAATGCTATTAAACGAGCTAGGTTCATGGGACTACTTCCTTACGTAAGTCGATAAACTTCCAAATCTGGCGAACTCCTTTGTTGGATTTCTAAAAATAATTGTCACCGTACTTTTGTACGTCTCCAATTATTTTTCTCATCCGCCGCGGATTTCATCCAGATTTTGAAAGTTTAATGAATTCTTTAATCCATAATCTATTACCATCATGGCAATGTTAGAATACAACGAAATAGTTGAGAGAAAATACATCGTTCTGGACGGTGAACCTTGGGAGGTGCTTACCTCACACGTGTTTAGAAAGCAACAGCGGAAACCTGTTAACGCCACAAAACTAAAGAACCTCATTACTGGCAAGGTAACTGAGCATTCTTTTCACGTTTCAGAAAAAGTAGCAGAAGCTGAGATTGAATCTAGAGAGGTAAAGTTTTTATATGAAAACAGGGGAGAGTATTGGTTCTGTGATCCAGAGAATCCTAGTGACAGGTATAAAATAGAGGAATCATTTATCGGAAAACCAGCAAAGTTTATTAAAAAAGATTCCCTTGTAGAAGTACTATCTTTTAATGAAAAAACAATAGGTGTAAAAGTCCCTATCAAAGTGGAACTGAAAGTTACAGAAGCTCACCCAGCCGTAAAAGGTAACACAGCTCAAGGGGCCACAAAGACTGTAAAGCTTGAGACCGGAGCTGAGATACAAGTACCGATGTTTATAAAAGAAGGGGAGGTTGTAAGAGTAAACACGGAATCAGGAGAATACACAGAAAGAGCAGGAGGAGGATTCTAAAACAAAACCGCCGAAAGGCGGGTTTTGTTTGACTATTTAAACTACTATGTTAGTGTATCCGCAGAGAGGTTTTACATGTCACAAGAAAGAGAAAAGACTCCTTGGCCGTACGTAGTTGGAATTGCGCTCTTCATTGTAGTTTTCGCATCAAGCGGCTACATTATTCGTGAGTATTTCTACGCTCATGATGAAAAGGTGGAAGCTTCAGAGCAAGTGAAGAGCAATGCTGTTGCGCAAAGCTCAGCGCAAGTTCAGTCATTGGATCAGCTGGGCGGACAACATAACCAAGGGATGGTTATTGCGGGATGGGTTCAGCTTCCCAAGGACAGCTCACATCCTCGTGCGACATCACCAGGTTATGTTTTTGCATTCTGTGACACCAGTAACGGAGTTATGGTCTATGCAGGGAACAGTTACTCCTCAAACGGTGGAGTCTCTGTTTCAGCAGTTCCTAACAGCTGTCCAAAAAAGAAATAGTTTGACCAGTGCGAAGCAAGCAGAGCTTCGCACTGGTTTTTGTTTTGTATTGACAAAATTTGTTTTAAAGGCATTATTGTATCGGAGGGATTTTGAAACTTTATTCAGTAATCACAATAGTTCAGGGTTGGCCAAGTCCAGCAGCAGAAAGATTTGGTGGGGCTCGCACAGTTGCAATCTGCACCGATTTGCAACAAGCAAAGAAAGTCGTGGAGGAAAATATCGGAGATATTTTCGAGAAGTCATACGATTTTGCCTTGGTGGTAGAGTTCGAGGCCAACCAGCTTTACGGAGGCCTAGACACCGAAGCGGCACAGTATTGGTATCAGTGGGAGGGTGACTCGGAAACAGGGAAGTATGTTCCGATTGATCAACCCAATGAGTACCAGAAGGTTCTTTTCAGTTTTTAACCAGTGCGAAGCAAGAACCAGCTTTGTACTGGTTTTTGTTATCTTTACACAAACCAGCCGATATTGACAAATACACTAATATGGTGTATTATTTATACAGGAGGAGATACATGTTCAAATACTTCGTGCTGGTGGTCATGACTCTCAACGGGCACTTTTTCTTGGGGGTTTTGTTCTTTTTCCTGATTCGTTCAATCACAACACCGATAAGTGTAAGGAGGAGGCGCTCGTAAAGGGAGAGTCTCGAAATCATTCTTCTCAAACCGATTTAGCAAAAAACTTGCTAGTCGGTTTTTTGCTTATCTGCAGGTTCTTTCCAAAATACTTTCTGTCCTAACAAAAACAAAACACCGACTGAGTAGCCGGTGTTTTTTTAGTTATTCTGCGCTTTCGCTTTCTCCTCCAGTACTAGCTACCACAGATCCTCCATTTTTCTTCAAAGCTTCTCTAATTTCTTTCAGTATTTTATCTGCAACTTTCTTCTCGGCTCTTAGGAACTGCCTTGTGGCATCATATCCTCGTCCTAGTTTTTCCTCACCGTATGAGTAGCTTGTTCCAGATTTGCTTATGATTCCCATTTTTTCTCCCAAGGCGATTATTTCACCCTCTCTTGAGATACCTTCGTTATACATTAGGTCAAACTCGGTTTGTTTGAAAGGAGCAGCCACTTTGTTTTTTACAACCTTTACTCGGATTCTTCCTCCCATTATTTCTTCGCCTTTCTTGATTTGGGCAATTCGTCGAATATCAATTCTAACTGATGTGTAGAACTTGAGAGCTTTTCCACCAGGAGTTGTTTCTGGGTTTCCAAACATAACACCAATCTGCATACGGATTTGGTTTATAAAAATAACCAAAGTTTTTGAACGAGCAACAATAGCCGTAAGCTTTCTTAGGGCTTGAGACATAAGGCGAGCTTGTTTTCCAACATGGTGAGCTCCCATATCTCCTTCAATTTCATCTTTCGGAGTCAGAGCTGCTACTGAGTCGATAACTATCACATCTATTTTTCCTGAACGAACAAGAGATTCTACTATTTCTAGAGCCTGTTCACCGTTGTCGGGTTGTGAGATAAGTAGCTGATCAATTTTCACACCAAGTCTCTGCGCGTACTCTGGGTCCATGGCATGCTCTGCATCTATGAATGCACAGATACCTCCTGACTTTTGTGCTTCTGCTACAACATGTAGAGACAGGGTAGTTTTACCAGATGATTCTGGTCCAAATATTTCCACTATTCTCCCTCTCGGCAAACCACCAACTCCGAGTGCTGCATCCAAACCTATTGAACCAGTTGAGATTGCATTTACATCTACATGAGGCTTGTCGCCAAGCATCATAATAGAATCATCACCGAACTTCGTTCTGATTTCTCGTAGAGTATTCTCTACATTCACTGTTCCTATTTCTCCTTTTGCTTCCTTCGGTGCTTTTTTCTTCATAATAATTAAAATAAAAATACTAATAATCCCACACTTTAATTTTCTAATACTCCTTCAAAACCACTTCTAAAATCTCCTCCTCGTACTGATTAAACTTATCCTCAGCATCTAGCTTAATTATATTATAGCCAGGGGATAGGAGCAATTTTTCCTTAAAGTAGCCGTTTTTGTCAGTAAATATCTTCCTGCCGTTTAGGTTTATATGAGCGATATTTTTAGCCAGTCCCTCTATCTCTATTAAAGCCTTGCTGTAGGTAGACCCGTTCTGAGGGGAGTATATCTCTATAACTGGCCCTCGGATCAGTTTCTCTGCTTGGAAAGCTGAATACCCGACAATAATGACCCCAAGGAGAACTAAGAAGCCTATTCGGATAGTAGATATGGCATTGCGGTTCATGGAAGGGTGCTGGTTTTAGTTTTATTAGCTACTAAGAGGTGTGTTATTTTCCTCCGAGTCACCACTTTCTGTCGGGGCGTCACTCGCACCGCCCATAAGCACTTCTCTAGGTTTTGCTCCAGAGCCAGGACCTATCACACCTCTTTCTTCAAGCATATCTATAAGTCTAGCTGCTCTGGCATAACCAACACCAAGTTTTCTTTGTAGATAAGAAGTAGAAGCTTTACCAGCCTGCATAACAGTTTGTTTCGCATCCTCGTATAGGTCGTCATCGTCCTCCATTTTATCGTCACCCAAAGCAGCTTCAAATATACTATTTTTCTGATTCTCACCAGTTAGGTTTATTTCGCTCGGTATTTCACTCGCATAGCTGTCTACTAGATACTTAACAACTGCTTTCACTTCTGTCTCGCGGATAAACGCAGACTGAATACGCTGAGGTTGAGACATTTCTCCTGACAAATACAACATATCTCCAGCACCCAGTAGTTTTTCAGCACCTGACATATCCAAGATAGTTCGTGAGTCTATCTGGGAAGACACCTGCAGGGCGATACGGGTAGGGATGTTGGCTTTGATAAGACCGGTAATAACGTTTACGGAAGGCCTCTGAGTAGAAAGCATGAGGTGTATTCCAACAGCTCGGGACATCTGAGCAAGGCGTACAATAGCTGACTCAAGTTCTCGAGGATAGGCTTGCATAATATCTGCCAACTCGTCGATAACTACTACTATATAAGGCATAGTCTCGATAGGCTTAGCGTCCTCATCTGCAGGTTTACCTTTGCGTTTCTTTAGTTCAGGCTCCAGAACATTTTTGTGATACGAAGAAATATTTTGCAGACCTTCGGTTTGTAGAACATCATATCGACGATCCATCTCTTTTGCTGCCCATTTCAGTGCCAAGATAGCCTTCTTTGCATCTGTGATAACAGGTGTTAGTAGATGTGGGATTTTGTTATATAGAGTAAGCTCAACTCTTTTTGGGTCCACCATAATGAACTTCAAGTTGTCCGGAGAGTTTCTATATAGAAGGGAAGTGATGAGGGCGTGAATAGTAACAGACTTTCCAGACCCAGTAGAACCAGCGATAAGCATGTGAGGGGATTTGGCTAGGTCAGCAAAGTACGACATTCCCGAGATTCCTTTGCCCAGAGAAACAAGCAGAGCTTTTTCTGAGTTTTGGAAGTCGTTTGATCCAAGCAGGGTTCCAAGTCCCACGGTTGTTTTTATACTGTTCGGTATCTCGATACCCACTAATGACTTACCTGGAATAGGAGCCTCTATACGAATAGGGTGGGCAGCCAGAGCTAGAGAGAGGTCGTTTTGGAGTCCAACTATTTTAGCCAACTTTACTCCTTCTGCAGGTTTTAGGGCGTATCTAGTAATAGACGGTCCAATAGATATTTCATCCATCTCTACGCTGATGCCAAAGTTTTGAAGTGTTCTTTTTATTATATTTGAGTTTGCTTTGATGTCTCCAACTCCAGGCTTACCTTTGTCCTGTTCAAGCAAAGAAAGTGGTGGGGGGACGAACTCCTTCCCGTTCGAAAGTAGTGGGGCAATACCAAACTCATCTTTATCTTTTTTAGGTTCCTCGGGTTTTTTTATAATTGGCTCTTTTTCTTCTGCCATTTTCTCAGCCTCTTTAAGAGTCATTTTATTTTTCCCGTCGTTGGAAATTATTAGTTCCGGACCATCATCTTCTTCGTCCAAAAGTTCGCCTTCTTCTTTTTTACCGAACCATCTTCTAACAAAGTTGAACCGTATTGGAGCGTCAAAAATAACAATAAGAGAGATGAGTGAAAGTGCGATAAGTGCGATCACACTGACATATGTATCAAACATACTAATGAGTGGTTTGGAAATAAAACCACCGACAATTCCTCCATTTCCTGGTGATGAAATATCGATCAGGGCCAAGCAAGAAATAAACAAGAGTAGTCCACCAAAGCTGTGAGTTTTCGCCAACTTTTTTTGAAGGGATCTGAAAAAAGAAACACACAAAATAAACAAAATAATAGGTAGTAGATAATATCCAACTCCAAACATTTTATCGTGAAAAATATAGTATACCCATTCACCGGCTTTTCCACCTTTTGCGATAGGTCCAGCGGACAACAAAAGGAACATTCCAATCACGAAAAACACCACCGCAATAATCGCGTTTAAAGTTTCTTTTTTGAGATAATCACCTCCAGAATTTTCATCAATAATTTCCTTAGATTTCCTTTTCGGTTTCTCTATCTTTTCTTTCTTTTTTTGTGCCATCCGAGTTCTAGAACCAGTACTATTTTATACCAGTAAAGTTAACTAATAATTGAGTTGTATCGCTATATATTTTAACACAAAAACGCACACAACCACGAACAAAATAGGGGATTAGAAATAGCAAGTTCATGTTCAGTAGGAGTCTAACTAATTCAATGTTTTGTTTCGTGCTTTATTGGAAGCCACGAATCGTTCATAGTCTTAGCTATGAACAAGAGAGGCGTAAAGTAGTGGTGGCGGAGCCACTTCCCACACCAACAAAACAGTCCTGATGTTGTCAGCCTCATACCTCGACTGCTTGCTGCAGGTATGAGACAGACAACCTGTTTTATTTTGTCTTACAACTGGCCTTGACTTTATCAAAGACATTTGTTATTATATAAGACATAATAAAGACAAATATAAGACATACCGCTACAAATAAGGACATTTTACGGACTCCTAACAGTCAGTTTAAACTACAAAAACAATGAATCCAAACAACAACTCAAGTATCGAAGTATCTCAAAAGAGCAAGGAAATAATATCTTTTTTTGGCACTGAACCTGTGTTTGTTTCTGCGTTCAAAAAGACAGAAAAACTAGCTTCGGCGGTCTACATGATCACAAACTTGTTTCCAGAAACTGAACCAATGCGAAATGTTTTGCGACAAAAAGTTACAGAACTATTGTCTTATATGATTCGTTCAAAAGGGGAAAGAGACGGAGGTAAAAATGATTTTATATACGGTGTGAAAACTCGTGTCTTAGAAGCATCTTCCTTTCTAGAAGTTGCATACAGAGGCGGACTTATTTCAGAGATGAATTTTTCTATTATAAACACAGAGTTTCATAACCTGATCACTATTCTAGAAGGGGCTCAAAACTCACAAAATTTTTCAGGGGAAAATGCGGTAAAAAATATTTTTGAATCAACTGAGAAAGCTACAGTCCCACAAATCCCACAGACAACTAATTCTGTAGTTTTTGCTAACCCAAGCACGATCCAAAAATCAGAAATTGAGGTTTCAAATTTTAACCGATATTCATCTCCAACCACAGTAAAAGACAGACCAGTTGTCAGCTCTACAAATGAGGCATTTAGAAGAACAGATAGACAAACTACAATTTTGAACTTAATAAGAAAAAAGAAAGAAGTAATGATAAAGGACATTACTGAAGTTATAAAGGACTGTAGTGAAAAAACAGTGCAGCGAGAACTCAACTCTCTTATAGCTAGTGGAATTCTAAAACGAGCAGGAGTAAGAAGATGGAGCAAGTATTCATTGAGTTAAAACTATTTTGAGTAATATTTCTACATTATTCCCGTCTATGGTATTGAGGCAAAAATTCTTGGCAAAAATCACCCTGTCAGAGCGAGCATATTTCTCGTCTGTTGGATTGACTTTTTGCTCATTTTTGTCTAATATTGGTAGGTTGGGTAGTACAACTTTTTGAGGTCCTAAAACCTCAAAAAACCAGTTATCCACACGCTGTTATTTGAAAGTCTGATATAGAGACTATATACTTATATATGTGTCATAGCCCGCGAGGGCTATGTGCATAAGTTCTGTATAGCTTTTATATCTTTCAGAACAGACAGTTCTTTGACAACAAAATATGGATTTATACACAGCGGCATAAAAAGCCGCTAATGTTAGTTTTCCGACTTACCGCTTTATTCCTACATTTTAGACACTCTAGAAATTCCCACTCAACACGCCATCTATTTTTTTGTACTCGTGTCGAGTTGTTCGGCTCTGCCACCATGTGGAGATGTGAACAAAATATGAGCACAAAAAAATTGCATGTGATGCGGTCACGGAATATTCTTCGAATGAAAGTTCGAAGAATATTGAAGTGGCCGTATCAGAAATTATTAAGGTAATTAGTTAATAGTTTTCACAAATGGTTTTCTCTAAACACATTTTATTAATAACTTTAGAGAGATCATTTCTTATTAAAAACATATATATGAATTTAACAAAATCAAAAACTGCAAAATTCGTCGCTGGATTTGTAGGTTTCGCTATGGCGTTGTCATTCGTTGCACCAAGTGCAACTAGTGCAGCAACTATGGAAGAACTACAAGCAATGATCGCTTCATTGTCAGCACAGTTGGCAGCATTGAGTGGTGGTACTTCAGCTTCAACTGGATACACATTCAATACAAACTTAACAGTAGGTAGTAGAAGTACAGATGTTATGAACTTGCAAAAAGTTCTTAACATGAGTGCTGATACAAGAGTTGCAGCTACAGGAGCTGGCTCACCTGGTATGGAAACTTCATACTTTGGTCTAGCTACAAGAGCAGCAGTTGTAAAATTCCAAGTAAAACATGGAATCACACCAGCAGCTGGTTACGTAGGTGCGATCACAAGAGCGAAGTTGAACTCAATGGGTGGTACAACACCAACAACACCAACTACTCCAACTACACCAGTAGCAGGATCAGTTTCAGTGTCAGCTGGTTCACAACCAACAAACTCATTGGCTCCAAAAGGGTCAGCTAGAGTTCCTTTCACAACTTTCACTCTTACAGCCGGTGCTTCAGATGTTACAGTTAACTCTGTTACAGTTGAAAGAGGAGGCCTAGGAGACGATGCAGCATTCGCTGGAATTGTTCTATTGAACAGTGACGGTATGCAAATCGGTGTTGCGAAAACACTTAACTCAAACGGTCAAGCTATCGTAGGTGAGTCTTGGGTTATCCCAGCAGGGACAACTCGAACTTACACAATCGCTGGTAACATGAAGGCAGATTTGACTTCATATGCTGGACAGGTTGTTAGTTTGAAACTAGTTTCAGTTAACACTTCAGCTACAGTTTCTGGTTCTCTTCCTATCACAGGAGCTAGCCACACTTTGAACAACACTCTTTCATTAGGAACTGCACAAGGTTCTAGAGGAGCTCTTGATCCAAACGTGTCATCTAGTAAAGAAATCGGAACAACAAACCACACCTTCTCATCAGTTAAAGTTGATGCAGGTTCAGGTGAGGATATCAAAGTATGGTCTATCAGATGGAACCAGTCAGGTTCAGCATCAGCTTCTGACCTTGCAAACATCAAGGTTTATGTAGATGGTACTGCTTACCCAACAACAGTTTCTTCAGATGGTAAATACTATTCTGCAGTATTCTCTGGTGGTCTTATGATCGCAGAGGGTGTATCTAAAGAAATCTCTATCAAAGGAGATATCGTTGGTGGTACAAACAGAACAGTTGCATTCGATATCTACAAAGCAACTGATATCTATGTAACAGGTGAGACATATGGTTACGGAATCAGTCTTTCATCTGGAACAGGCTTTACAGTAACAAACACACCTGCATTCGATGCACAAGGTGTTGTTACAATAACAGCTGGTTCAGCAAGTACAATTTCATCATCTAACACAGTTGGTGCTCAAAACATCGCTGTTCTAGTTTCAGATCAACCTTTGGGAGGATTTGAGGTTAAAATGAGAGGTGAAGCTGTTACTGTTGACCAAATGGTATTCAACTTGTTCGCAAACGGAAACACAGTAGATGCTATTACTAACATCAAATTGGTTAACCAGAATGGCGTTGTGCTAGCTGGTCCAGTTGACGGTGTAGTAACATCTGGTGCTGCAGGAACAGTAACATTTACTGATTCTGTAACTTTCCCAGTAGGAACAACTGTTGTTAGACTTGTTGGTAGACTAAACTCTACTTTCGTAACAGGAGACACAGTTCAAGCTTCTACAACACCTTCTACTCAGTGGACAGGTGTAACAGGTTCTTCAA
The DNA here is from genome assembly GCA_040384485.1 of Patescibacteria group bacterium. Lineage (GTDB taxonomy): Bacteria > Patescibacteriota > Minisyncoccia > Phycocordibacterales > DATDWN01 > C7867-006. The sequence goes on along the minus strand of JAZKJH010000003.1, from coordinate 28,032 downwards.
CAGGAGACACAGTTAGTCTTTCATCATTTAACTCAGTTATCACAGGAAACTTGATGACAGTTAGAGGAGGTGCATTGACTATCACTCAATCTTCACAACCTTCAGCAAGAGCTGTTATCGCGGGTGCTCAAAACTTTGAGTTCGCAAGATACGTTCTTGACGCAGGTCAGTCAGGAGAGGACGTTAGACTATCAAGCTTTATTGCTGAACTAGGTCTTTCAACTATCACAGCTAATCAGCTTTCAAACTGTGCGCTATACGATGGTGCGACAAACCTAACAGACGCAACAAACATTACAGTAGCTTCTGGTTCAAACACATTCACATTTAACAACGGTGGTTTCGTAGTTGCAAAAGGAACTTCAAAGACTTTGTCATTGAAATGTTCTCTAGCATCAGGCGCAACTTCAGGTTCAGTTACATGGAGTATGACTGACTTCGATGCTTCATACACAGGTGCAACAGGTGTTACATCTGGTTTGACAGTAACTGAGGTTACAGTTGCAAACTCTGGTCAAACAATGACTTCTGCAACAACTGGAACATTTACAGTTTCTAACGACTCAGCTCTATTGTACAAACTTGCGCAAGCAGGAACTACAGGAGTTGAATTGGCTAGACTACGATTCACAGCTGGTGCTACAGAAGCTGTTGACTTGAAACAAATTGCCCTAGAATTGGGTAACGTTGCTTCAAACTCTCCAGCAGACCTAGTAGATCAGAAAGTTACATTGTGGTACAACGGTGCTCAAATCGGAACTGCTCAATTCGGCGGATCTGTATCTGACCTAGCTACATCAACAATGCTAACTCCTGCTCCTAGAATAGCAGCAGGTGAGTCAATAGTTATAGTAGTAAAAGGTGATCTAACAGCTCAGACTGTAAACCAAGGAACACCAGGAGCATTCCTAACTGTTAACTACGATGGTGGTAACAACGGAATCAATGGTAACTACGGATTAGGTGCTGACTCTCAGACAACAGTTTCTGGCGGAACAACTTCAGACGTTTCAACAAACGGTCTAAGAATCTTCAGAACAGTTCCTGAGGTTGCTGTAACAAGCAACGGTGGAACACTATCTGCTGGTGGAGATCTATACAAATTCACTGTAAAGAACCCATCAAGTAGAGACATCGTATTCCAGAAATTCTCATTCACAACTGCGACATCAGGAGGTGCAGTATCTGGATTTACACTTTACGGAGACGGTGTTGCATTCAACACAGTTGCTGCTGATGCTTCTGGAAACGGAGGTACATTGTTGGAAATCCTAGCTAGTGGTACATCACAAGCTCAGATCATTTCAGCAAACAGTACGAAAACATTCGTATTGAGAGCTGCGACTGCAGTTGACGGAGCATCTGTTACTGACACAATCAGTATCGCTCTAAAAGCTGATACAGCGTATCCATCACTTGCAAACTTGATGGGAACAGTAGCTGGAATTGAGGCAAACGATGGAGATCTAGATAACATTATCTGGTCACCATTCTCAACAACAACTGCTGAAGCTACAACAGCTACTCAGAGTAACCTTGATTGGACAAACGGATACGGATTGCCTGGATTCCCAAGCAACTCTGCATTCCCAGTTCAGACTTGGACACGATCTAACTAACCTATCTTTGAGATATAGCAATATATTTCAAGACAGATTAAGTTAATCAACAAAAACCACCCGCAAGGGTGGTTTTTGTTTTATCTAAACCTCCGTTCCCACTATCCAAGGGATGCCCTTGGATTTTGGATGAGAGAGGTTTAAAAGATACTGGGAGTATGATATACTTTTCTCACTATGGAAATGACAAAAACAAACAAAATAATACTAAGTGCAGTAGCAATATTGGTCCTGGTTGGGCTATATGTGCTTCTGGACGGACGTTCACGAGGTGTAGAGGAAGGTATTGGGAATAACGAAGCAGTAGCAACTACAACAGGTAACAAAGTAACTCTTCCATCAGGGGTAGAGTACGAGATACAAAAAATAGATTCACCAACTTCGGTTCCAAAACCTATTCCAAACCTAGACAGAGTTTTGGTTAAGTCATCTCTTGCGGTAAATGTTTCTGCACAAGAAATATCTTCAGCTGCTCCAAAAATAAAAGAATTACAGGATTTCCTAAAAACAAAACCAGAAGTGGTAGCAGCTTGGATAGACTTGGGTTCATACCAGAAGAGCGCAGGGGACTATGACGGAGCTATTATTTCTTGGGAGTATGCTAGCAAGCTAGATACAAAGAACTTTGTTGCATTGGGTAACATCGGAAACCTATACGGACTTCATATGAAAAATGTAGGAATGTCAGACACATACTACAGAAGAGCTATCGCTAGAGCTAAAGGAGAGTCATACCTGTACGCACAGCTAGCGGAGGTCTACCAGTATGTGGGGAAGAATATAACCAAGGCAAAGGCAGCATTGAATGAAGGCTTGAAGGCTATCCCAAACGACCCAAATCTTACTTTCCTCCTATCTGAACTCGAATAAACCACACCTCTCTTAAACTAAAAAAACCCAGGTCCTCCTGGGTTTTTTGTTACCTTAACCTGTGGATAACTCTACATAGGTCTCACCTAACAGTCCAAGGGATGCCCTTGGATAGATTTGTGACCTAATTATATGCTGTTATTTAATCCAAGGGCATCCCTTGGATGGTGAGCCACTCATCTATAAACTTCTCAAATTCTCTCGGTTCGGAAAAGTACTCCGGAAAGGATGATTTATTAAGAATAATATCTTCTTTTCGAGAAACTGATTTGTAATCCATAAAACTTGAGTAAGTATACTGGTCTAAATATTTTTGTGTTTCGTTTGCGCTTTTTATTTCTGCAGTTCTCCAATTAAGATTGATTATTTTAACTGGATTGAGGTGTATATAGCAGAACAGATATTTAAGATGTCGATCATCCTGTATGTGAGATGCTTGGAACCTTCCCTCAAACAATTTACCAGTTCTATTGTATTTTTTATTAAAATACATTGAATATGCGGTGGACATTTTTTCCATGAAACGACTAATACCGCCTTCTTTTATTTCTCGCAATAAAAGATGAAAGTGGTTCGGCATAAGGCAATATAAGCCAATATCAACCAGTTTTTCTCCCACATCTATTTTATCCAAGGGCACCCCTTGGACATTTTTGAAAACAACAGGTTTGGAGCCGTTACATATATAAAGTAACTTTTGGAAACGGGCCCGGTCCTTATCATCAAAGAATATTGTGGATTTGTTGTTGCCCCTATTGTAGACGTGATAAAATTCTCCAATTGAGAATTCAAATCTTCTCTCCATAATAATAGTATACCTATATCCAAGGGATGCCCTTGGATAGTTATCCACAATTTTGATGTGAATGGTGGGATAGGGTTGGTATAATTTGGGTAATAATATTTCTATATGAATCTTTTTAAAAAGATAGCGAAGTGGGCGGGAGTAACTATTTTAGTTTTGTTTTTGGGGGTTGTGGTGTATAGAGGTTTTTTATTGAATAACCAAAAAAAGACTGATGCTGTGGTTGCCAAGATTCACGCAACTAAACTTACACTCGATGATGTGATGGGTAAGGACCTTCCTCCGCCTCCGGGAGATAGGGCTGACGTAACTGTGGTAGGAGTGGATGCAAATGCAAACGGAATAAGGGATGACGTAGAACTAGCTATTTTTGAAAAGTATCCTAACTCCGCTAAAAAAAGAGCTGTATCTTTGCAGTATGCATTGGCTCTGCAGATGGAATTTACCCAGCCGTTTGTTAATACTGATATTGTGGTTGCTGTATCTCAGGAGGGCGACAGAGCTTCTTTGTGTACTACCGAAATATTATCTAGAAGTAATTTAGAAAGATTTTTCAAGGAAAGTGATGAGCTGGTTGAATTTGTTGAAAAATTGCATTCCAATACTGAACATAGGCAGGAGTTTCAGAAAAGTTTCTATGACCAAATAGGAAGTTACAGTTCTTTAGATCCTTATTGTGATATAGATTACTCAAAATTGCCAGACTAAAATGAATTTTTGGAAAAAACAAATAAAAATAATTGTATTTTTATTTCTTCTGTCACCAACTTTAGTTTTGGCAAATGATGCTTGTTCGAAAGACGGGTACACGATTTTGACCCTTAATGGTATTTTTACAAACGAAGAAGAAGCCAGAGACAATAAAAGAGAACTTGAAAGAAAATTTGGTTTTAATTTCAACAACCAACCGCTCAAAATTGATTTTATACACAACCCTTCACACTTGGCTGGGTTAGGGGATGTACTCAAGGCAGCATATCAGGGACTATTGGATGATGAAATCATTCAAGACTACGATTTGACCGAGATGTTAAAAACCGCGAGTCAGAAGATCACAACTCAAAAAGTTTTAATTGTTGCCCATTCACAGGGCAATTTTTATGCCAACAGTTTTTATGATGTGGTGGCAGGGCAGGAAGGTGGAGTACCTAAAGAGTCTATAGGGGTGTATGCGTTAGCTACTCCATCAGGAAGGATTTCTGGTGAAGGACTATGGCTCACATCCACCACCGACAAAGTTATTGCTGGTTTGGTGGGCAGCACTTTACGTAGGAATATAATGACTCCCAACATAACTATAGATATTTCAAAAGATGGGGATTCAAATGGTCATGGGTTTTCTACAACTTACTTAAAACACCAAGCTGGAAGAATAGTTTCTGATATAGAAAAATCACTGAATCGTCTTCAGGATAATACGATACAAAAACCAGATGGTCCTTGCATTAATCCTCCTAAAATATCACTAGGGCATAAAATAACTGGAGCTATGTTTGTAGTTGCTGATCCAGTCGCCAACACAGGCTCGGCAACCATATCGGGGCTGTATAAAACATCAAATTTTGTTTTAAATACTGGGAGTGATGTAGTTGTTTTTGGTTTGGATACTACTGTACAGCTATATGGAGTTAGTAAAAATATTTTAGAAACTGGTGGAACTTTGGTTTACAAGGGTATAGAACAAACTAGTCACTTCGTTTTCAATTCAGGGAGATTGCTCGCAAGCGGTTTGAACTCCATGTTCAGTTCAAACCAGATAGAATCTGTTGCGCAAACATCTTCTTCTGACACTGAGCAAAAACCAGATGAACTGAAAGATAAGGAAGTAACTAAGGTTGTGAGTAAAACCACACCTTCTTCGACAGTAGAAAAACTTCCACAAAAAGATGAGGAGAAAGAAATAGAAAAAGAGAAAGTTGAGGAGAAACCGATACCAGAGATTATTCAAATCGTACCGATTATGCCAAAAAGTGATGCGGGTGGAAAAGTAAAAACAGCTCCTACAAATCAAAACAATGCGAACTCGGGTGGTATAACTCCCGCTCCAATTCAAAAGATTACCATCAACCAATGTAATGAATCCATATCTATATCCAGATGTCTAATATCCGATACTGTTGTTTCAATATCATGGGAGGCAGAAACTGGTGCTTTAGGGTACAACATTTCTTTAAACGGTGCAGTCTCAACAACAACTTCTACAAGCATAGCACTTACCTTAGAAGATTTTTCTGACTACACATTTGAGCTCTCTCCAATACTCGCTGGATCCACAGAACCACCCACCACTACCGCTAGCTTTTCTGTGGCAACAATTCCGGTAGCTATAAATGAGATAGCTTTTTGGGGGACATCAGCAAGCGATGGAGATGAGTGGTTGGAACTTAAAAATAACACCAGCCACAGTATAGATATGTCTCATTGGGGATTGAAAATAAATAATGGAAATACAATTATACCTCTGGTCGGAACTTTGGCTCCAAATTCATATTTATTACTGATGAGAGGGAGTAACTCAGTTAGTGTTGACAATGGAGCCAGTATTTTTAGTTGGGATGAGCCAGTAGAAAATATCTTCAACGATTATGGAGAAGAAATAGTTTTGCTTTATGGAGAGGATCGTTTTGATTCTACTCCATTTTGGAAAATTGAAGACAGTACAGATATTTATAACCAGGGAAATTGGGAAAGTATAGAACGAAAAAAATCTATGAATCTTGGATCCGACTTTTCAAACTGGGGTTACAACCTGAGTTTTATAAAGAATGGCACAGACTCGGATGGGGAAGAAGTAAACGCTACTCCCGGAGAGCATAACAGTTTAAGTTATCTGATAAATGATGGAGGTACATTGATAGAGGAAGATTTAGTTTTAGATTCTAAAAACGGTCCATATGCAGTCTTCGATACTATTATTGTTTCTGCATCGTCCACACTAACTATCGAGGAAGGTTCAGAGATAATGTTTATAAAAGACGATGATCCAAACTTCGGAAACTTTTTGGTTCTAGGTAAGGTTGTTGCAGGCGGGGCAGGAGAGATAACTACTTTTGAATCAGCATCCGAAAGTTCGGGAGGATTTTTCTGGTTTAACACCAACCAAGCAACAAGTACTTTTGAAAACGTTTTATTTAAGAACACAGAAACTATCGGATTATTAAATGAATCCAAAGTAAAAATAACTAATTCAAGTTTTTTGAACAATGGAAGTGGAATAAATGCTTATAACGGTGCATCTTTAGTTTTAGAAAATGTAACCATTGCAAGCACAACAGGGGAAGCTGTTGCAGGTTATAACAGCTCTATAATGGTAATGGATAATATTGTTATAGAAAATGCAGGCAATGACGGCATCGCAATATATAATTCGTTCGCCGAGATAAGTAGTACTACGATTGATGGTTCGGAGAATAACGGTCTCGCACTATATTTTTCAACTACAACTATCACTGATTTAAACATCAACAACACAGGTCAAAGTGGTTTGTATGTAGTAGGTGGAGTGGTCGACGCGACAGGGCTTACCATTTCCGATTTTGAATCCGGGTATGCAGTAGAGGCAGTAAGTCCCGTTGGTCGATCTGTTGCAGATGTTATTGTAAGTAATTCCAAGATACTAGGCACCTCTGACGATGTATACGAAACAATTCCAGGGTCTATTATTGTAGATAATCTTGAATTTTGCGACACGACTTTGTGTCTAGCGAACTAGGCTAATTTTGCTATAATATGTTGATATGGCAATGTGGTCTACAAAAAGAAGATTTGTGTACGGGGGTAGTTTTTTGTTTGTTGTTTTGGTCGGTGTAGTTATCTTGGCATGGAATCTGCTTTATCAAGCACCTACTTGTACTGACGGTGTAAAAAACGGTACTGAGGCCGGGATAGACTGTGGCGGAAGCTGTGTGAACCTGTGTTCCAACGACGCACTTTCCCCAACAGTTATCTGGGCAAAAGTTTTTCCTATTTCTGGAGATGTATATAGTGTGACTGCGTTAGTGGAAAATCCAAACATAAACTCTAAAAATGCCAAAGCTACATATGACTTCAGACTCTTTGACGAAGACAACCGACCTATTTTAGTTGAAAGTGGTTCCACTTCTATTCCGAAAAACAAAAGATTTGCGATATTTAAAACCGGTATTATTGTGCGTCATACAGTTCCCAAATTTGCCGAGTTCCGCTTCACAGCTTTTTCACCTTGGCAGAAAGATACATCAGTAGAACCAGAGGTCAATGTTACATATGGTTCAGTAGAAACTGCCGAGACTGCACCAAAGGTGAGAGGGACAGTGACCAACAGGTCCATAAAAGATATAAAAGATATAGAGTTAGTTGTGCTTGTGATGGATGCTGACGAGAACGTGATAGGAACTTCCCGAACCTATGTGACGAACCTTTTTAGGGGAGAGACTCAGGACTTTGTATTTACATGGCAAAAACCTTTTGAAAGGCCAGTCAGTGTTGTAAACGTTATTCATAGAATACCTTAGTCTATATGAACATATTAGGTCAGCTTTATAAAACTCTTTTTAAGAATATTGATTTAACATTGTTTTTAAGTGTTATTTTTTTGAGTTTGGCTGGACTAGTTACCATGAACTCTTTTGTGGGAGAGAGTGCTTTTTTTGAACGGCAATCAATCTGGCTTATAGTTTCAATAGTCGCATTTATAATCACCAGTCAGATAAACTGGTCATTTCTGAAGAATACAAAAATAATAGTCTCGCTTTTTATGCTGTCCGTTGGGCTACTCTCGTTGCTGTTTATCGTGGGGAGTGTTTTCAAGGGTGCTCAGAGTTGGTTTAACTTGGGGTTCTTTTCTTTTCAACCTGCAGACCCTATCAAGCTAGTGGTTATTTTAATTCTTGCAAAATATTTTTCACGGCGTCATATAGAAATAGCCAACGTGAGACACATACTAGTATCCGGTTTTTATGTGTTTGTGATTTTTGGACTCGTATTTTTACAACCTGACTTTGGTTCTGCTATTATTATATTTTTTGTCTGGTTAGGAATGGTGTTAGTCTCAGGTATTTCCAAAAAACATTTGTTCGGAGTTTTTTTGATAGGGCTTCTTTCGTTCGGGTTTTTGTGGACAGCAGTTTTCAAACCATATCAAAAGGCTCGAATAGCAAACTTCATCAATCCTCTCGCAGATATTCGGGGTACAGGGTATAACGCCTATCAGTCAGTTATTGCGGTAGGTTCAGGAGGTGTACTCGGTAAGGGGATAGGATACGGAACACAGAGTAAGCTTCAGTATTTACCAGAGTACGAAACCGACTTTATGTTCGCATCTTTTGCAGAAGAGTGGGGGTTTATCGGAGTAGGTCTTCTGTTTATTCTTTACGGACTAGTTTTTTGGAGAATGCTCAAAATATCTTTTAACGGAGGAGGGAACTTCGAGATATTATTTGGTGCGGGACTCACTATTTTATTTGTAGTTCATACAGTGATTCATGTGGGAATGAATATCGGTTTACTTCCAGTAACAGGAAACACACTTCCGTTTATGAGTTATGGAGGGAGTCACTTGCTAACAGAATTTTTGGGACTTGGGATGCTCATGGGTATGAGGGGATCGAGTAGGAGTATTCACAAAGATCTTTCAAAAAATGAACTAGACGGAGTATAGTTTCTACATTTGAAGTTTTTTAGAAATACTATACTATGAGCCGGGGGGCTTAATGACAGTGTATATGCGACTAGCGGCGTTGGGTGTTCTTTTGGTCTCATCGAGTTGCGCGACGAAATACTGGGAGAATGTAAGTAAACCGCCACATGCCTACTTGAGTGTTTCTATCGCGAAAGAGGATGGGAGCCATACGGTGCATCAGGCAATCATCGATGTTTCTCGATTGTCAGGTGACCCAAATAAGTTCTTTCAATTCGAATGTCGATTGGAAAGTAGCCCAGTTGACGTAACAGTTTCTCCTTCCGTATTGGAGGAAACTAATGCCTCCGGGGATTCTCAGTTCTTGTACTTGAATAAGGGATATGCGGTTCTACTCGGTTTTTCAAAAGGGAAGACATCGTCCGAAGTAAGTGATGAAGGACTGGTTGACTTCAGATTTGGAGATCTTGGTCAGTCTAGAGTTGTTACTGATGTTTCCTTTGCGGTTTTGGGAGATCGATATATAGTTAAGGTTGCTTCTGGGTCAAAGACCTCTCTTGTGAAGAATACAGGAATTTCTATCCCATGCACTTTGAGGGAGAAGGTTTTGGTTAGGTGAGAGTGTCTGATGCGGACGGTTTTGGAGCAATGTTCCAAAACCGTCTTTTATTTTATAAAAATCTAATAATTTTTTTCAGTACAACTTTATTGTTTTTTCCAACATTACATCAAGTGAAAATTCTTTCTCAACTTTTTGTTTAAGGTTTTGTGCAAATGTTTCCACTTCGTTTCGATGTTCATTTACGTACTCCAGAGCTTTTAGGATTTCTCCAGGTTTTTCTTTTGTCACTAGTATTCCGCTTGTTCCGTTTTCTATTATGTCTGGTATACCACCAACGTTGCTTGCAGCTACGGGTACTCCTGCAAATCCAGCTTCTATAACGGTATAAGGTAGACCCTCCTTGACTGATGTCAGTGTGAAAATGTCGAAGGCTTTCAAGTGTTCACTGGCGTGGTTTAAGAACCCAACCATGAAAACCTTGTCGGATAAATTTAATTCCTGGATTAACTTTTCTATTTTTTCCTTTTCTTCACCAGCACCGATGATGAAGTAAGCAAAAGGGTAGGAGAGTTTACTCAAGGCAGAAAGCATATATTCATAACCTTTGTTTTTATGTAGTTCAGCGACTGTGCCAATCCAGGTTACGTTTTTTGGGATTTCTTTATTTACTATTTGTATCAATTCCGTTCGAGCAAGTTCGCGGTCTTTAAAACCAATACTCTCAACGCCGTTTTTTATTAAGGTAATTTTATTTTCTGATATAAAGGGCATATTCAAAGCATCCGCTTTTTCTTTGTCAGAGATAACAATAACTTGCTTGTTCAATATCAAGATTAACCAAGAGAACAACCTGATCACGGCTTTTTGAAAAGGGGAGCGAATCTCATTGAAAGCAAACCCGTGGGAAGTGAAAATTATTTTAGGTATACCTAGTAGTCTTCCAGCCACGGCTCCGATCCCTCCCGCTTTTGGGCTATTGAGATGTAAAACATTGGGCCGCACAGTTCTGAGTATATTGAAAAGTTGCAAGAAACTTTGGAGTTCTGATTTTATTGAAATGTCACGTTTTAAGGTGTTTATGGTGTATACACGTATCCGAGCTGCTTCCAGCCTGCTCACAAGTTCTCCTCCTTCGCCACATACAACTACAGCTTCGTATCTATCTTTGGGCAGGCCTGTTGCTAGGTTGTATACATACTTTTGAGCACCTCCCCATACGCCCTTAGTGACAACAAAACAAACCTTATTTATAGCTGTTTTTTCCTGGTTCATATTGCGTTTGTAGTCATTTTAGCATACTATATTAGCACTTCATATGGATATTCTTACTAGAAAAGAACCCGTCCTACTCTTTTTGGGAGATGTATTTTTCTTTGCGTTTTCACTTTGGCTGACACTCTCTATCCGCTTTACAGAATTTCCAGAAAAAGAGCTTTATTTAGATCACCTTATACCTTTTTCTCTACTATTCATATTGTGGTTCATAGTTTATTTTATTGCAGGATTGTATGAAAAGCATACCCTTATACTTAAAAGTAAGCTACCTTCAATAGTTTTTAATGCTCAAGTTGCTAACAGTATTGTAGCGGTAGTTTTTTTCTATGCTTTTCCTTTTTTTGGTATCACGCCAAAAACTATATTGTTTTTGTATCTACTTATTTCTTTTGCCGGTGTACTTTTTTGGAGACTGTATGGTTTGTCAGTTATAACAAAAAAGGAAAAGCAGCCTGCGTTAATAATAGGAGCTGGAGGTGAAATGAAAGAGTTATTGTCAGAAGTAAATGGCAACAACAGATATGACTTGCAGTTTGTTTCTTCGGTAGATGTAAACAATATTGATTCTATCGACATTCAAGAGGATATTATAAGGCAAGTGTATTCAAATGATATAAAAATAATTGCGGTTGATTTCGCAAACGAAAAAATAAGCACTCTGCTCCCACATTTGTATAACTTGGTATTTTCAAAAGTTAGATTCATTGATTCTCATAAAATATACGAGGACATTTTCGACCGCATCCCTCTGTCCCTAGTTACCTATAGTTGGTTTTTGGAAAACATATCCATCTCACCAAACTTCACTTATGATTTTCTTAAGAGAATTATGGACATAACTTTGTCAGCAATTCTAGGAATCGCATCACTTTTGTTTTATCCTTTTGTTTACATTGCAATAAAACTAGATGACAAGGGTTCGATATTTATTTCTCAAGAAAGGGTTGGAAAGGACGGCAAACTTATCAAGCTTTATAAATTTCGTTCAATGAGTAAAAACATTGTTGATTTGAACGCAGGAAGTGAAAACCGCGTGACAAGAGTTGGTAACATACTTCGAAAAACTAGAATAGATGAGTTTCCTCAATTATGGAATGTAATAAAAGGGGATATCTCCCTTATTGGACCGAGACCAGAGTTGCCTTCCGGAGTTTCTATCTACGACAAAGAAATACCATATTACAATATTAGACACCTTATAAAACCAGGACTCTCTGGCTGGGCTCAGATCCACCAGGAAATTCACCCACACCACGGAGCTGAAGTGTCTCTGACAAAAGAGAAACTGACTTACGACATATACTATATAAAGAACCGCTCGTTTTGGCTTGATATAAAAATCGCCCTCAAAACGATAAAATCTCTACTTTCAAGACAGGGGATATAGTCGCACTATCCACAACTGAAAAAATGTATTCTATTTTCATGTGTAGTAAGCTATATATAGTTAGTGCTGTTTGAATATTACATCTTGGTTTAATCTAAATTTAAATCTACGCATAATCTCATGAAAAATTTTATATTTGTTTTTGCGCTCGCATTTTTATATGTTTTTTCGGCAGGTACGCTTTTGGCTGAAGAAGTTTGTTCGGTACAAGTTAGTCAAAGCGGTGGTTATGCTGACATAACCATTTTAGCCACCCCAACATCTGGCAGTTGGGACGGAACTGCCCACGAGTATAGAGTTTCGTGTTCAAATAATGGGGGAGGTACAACCGAATATCAAACAGTAAATCCATATACCTTTTCAAACATTTGTTATTTTCAAAGCGGATATGTGTACGAAGGTTATACTAGAAACCTAGGGAATCAAGATGTGGCTTATTGTTACGGTTCAATACTGGAAACGGTAACAGGTTTTTGGTCAGGACCCAGTTCTTGTGGTAATAACTGGATAAATCTTTCATGGAATGCAGTGGCAGGAGCAACAAGTTACCAAGTATATAGAAACGGCACACTTATATACAACGGAGGGTCTCTAGCTATTTCAGACACCGGACTTACAATAGGAGGATCCTACTCATATACAATAACTGCTTCAAATGCAGGTGGCACGTCACCATCTGCGTCTAGTGGTCCAACCGCTGTCGCTAATTATTGTGGTTGTTCTAGTCCATGGGGAACAGTAGCTCACGGGTACTCTAACACTGCATACTCTGAGTCGTCTCCAGCAGGCGCATGTTCTCCTCAAACTAGAACTTGTTCAAACGGAAGCATGTCAGGAAGCTACACAGTTACATCTTGTACCCCAGGTTGTGCGAGTACCCCTTGGGGAGCAGTAACGCATGGATACTCAAACACTGCATACCAAACATCTTCGGTCCCATACGGTTCCTCTTGTGCATCCCAAACACGAACATGTTCAAGCGGAACACTGACCGGAAGCTACACAGCAACATCTTGTTCTGTAGAAGGTCCAGCTAGCTGTTCAAGTCCATGGGGAACAGTAGCTCACGGGTATTCAAACACAGCTTACCAATCTTCATCAGTACCATACGGCTCATCATGTGCACCTCAAACTAGAACTTGTTCAAATGGAAGTATGTCAGGAAGCTACACAGCAACATCTTGTTCTGTAGAAGGTCCAGCTAGCTGTTCAAGTCCATGGGGAACAGTAGCTCACGGGTATTCAAACACAGCTTACTCTGCATCAGCTGCTGATGTATGTTCATCGCAAACAAGAACTTGTTCAAACGGTTCATTGTCTGGTACGTATTCAGCAACTGGATGTACCGTAAATTCGTACAACATAACCTTCAACTCAGCAGGTGGTTCTGCCGTTTCAACTATTACGCAACAATACGGTACTGCTGTTTCAGCACCAGCAAACCCGACTAGGGCCGGATTCATTTTTGCAGGATGGTCTCCAGCATTAGCTTCAACTATGCCATCTGGTGGTCAAAGTCTAACTGCTACATGGACTGCAAATCCACCAGCTATTCCAGCATCTCTTACCGCAACACCGAGTACTTGCGGTACCGGCACTATCAATTTGTCATGGTCTTCTGTGTCTGGAGCGACAAGTTATCAAGTTTACAGAAATGGAGCAGTGATTTATAACAGTACAGGTACGTCTCATTCAGACACTGGCTTGAGTGGTTCAACTGCATATACATATACTGTTAGAGCATCAAATGCTGGTGGGCAGTCGGGGTCAAGAGCAACTAGCCCAGCTCAAACTACTTCTCCTTTAGCATCATGTAATACATCAGCAAACGCCCCAACAATATCTGGTCCAACGACAGGATATCCAAGCACAAGTTACACATACACATTTACTGCGACTGATCCACAAGGCGACCAAATCCGATACGGAGTCGACTGGAACATGGATGGAACTGCAGACGAGTGGCTTCCGGCTGGAGTATCATATGTAAGTTCAGGAACAAGCAGAAACACTACATATTCTTGGACGACAACAGGAGCTAAAACGTTCAGAGCCCTAACTCAAGATGCACCAGGACTTAACTCAGCATGGACAAACTACTCTGTAACTATTTCTGCTGCTCCTGTAAACGGATTCTGCGGAACAGCAAACAGAACGTATCCAGTAGGATCTAGTTCATACGGAAGCGATACATATTGTTCTGCCGGGTCTCAGTCAGCCAGTCCTGCCTTCCCAGCTCCGGGAGCGAGTGCAACATGGGTATGTAACGGTCTAAACGGAGGAGCACCTAGTGGAACTTGTACAGCTTCAAACCCTCAAGCTCAACACAACATTGTTATCGATGCCACTCCAAAAGGTAGTGTAGATATCGAAGGGGGTATCACTTGTCAGCCAGGAACGACAGACTGTCCAGTGATATATGAAGAAGGAACAGTCATCTATCTTCGAGCATATCCGATATCTTCTTTCTGGAAGTTCTCTGGTTGGAGTGGTCTATGTACCGACTCATCATACTTGTGTGTGTTAGAAGTAGAGCAACCTGGAACTATTATTCCAAACTTTATTCCTAGATTGTTTGATTATTTGGAATTCTAGGGTCACGAAAAAAGTAACCTAGCCAAACCTGATTTGAAGCAGTGTTTTTATACAGCCGTTTGGTGTACTATCCACAATGCAAAAAGTGTATTCTATTTTTATGTATAGTAGAATATAGGTATTATGAAAAAGTATAAATCTTTTTTGGGTTTGTTGGTGGTTTTTCTAGTGATTCTCTTTTGTTTCTACTTTTATGAAAAAAGTTCCTCAAATAAAAATATTAACTCACAAAATGAAAATGTAGGTGTATTACCTGATTTTATTATGGCGGATGTTGTAAGTCTGGAAGGACAAACTATTACCCTGACTGCCGGCTCCACTCAAACAATAGCTTTGTTGGATAGCACTACTGTTTTTACCCAACAAATTAAAGAAGGTAATGCATACAAAAACATACCAGCTTCTATTTCAGATATAAAAGTTGGGCAACGAGTAGTTGTCTTTTATAAAGTTGACGGGGAGGGTCAGTATCTAGCAGACAAAGTTCAGATTCTAAATTTTTAATAACATGAAAAAACTCATTTTTTTGGGATTGATAATTACTTTTTTAGGAAGCCTAATTATCCCAAGTGAAGTAGGTGCTCAAGCAGCATGGTGTTCCTACGCTGCTCCTAGTGGGGATACAGTTTATGGCGTCTCTGGAACCAGAAGAGCATATGCACATGGTGTTACTGGTTCATTGGGGCATTTATACTTTCCGACTTGGAGTGAATCAGGAGGACAGGACGACATAGTTTGGTATCCAGGTGTTAACCAGGGAGGTGGTACCTGGTATGCAGACATAAACCTTGCAAGTCATCCAGAAACAGGGAACATTTTTGTTCACGTTTATGTTTACGATGCATCGAATGTTCCAACATTTTGTGGTTATTCAAATTTCTATAGAGCAACATATAGCTCAGGCCCTGGAGTTGTACACACTATTTCTGATAGTTGTATAGAATCCGCAGAAGCCGAACTAACGAGTGCATTGCCTGGAACAATGATAATAGGTCAGACCTATAACTTTACAGTAAGAATTAGAAACACCGGAACGACCTGGTGGTACCACGGAGGTTGGGGATGGGACAGTACAGCGTTTTATAAATTTATTCAAAAGAGCGGAGGCCAGTCTCTCAGTTTGTATTCGGATGACCTAGGTTCTTATGCTAATCCCCCGACTGCTCCTAGTGGATATGGTGGGGGTTCTTGGGGCTACAGAACTATTACTCTGACTGCACCATCTACGCCTGGAAATTATAGTCTTACTATGCAGATGCATCACGGGCCTTTTCCAGACTATACATATCAGCTATGGGATGGGACTCAGTGTGGGAATATTGGAGGAGGCAATTCAGGTTACGAATGGTTTGGCAATGAGCTGACTCAAAACTTTACTGTGACCTACCCGCCTTGTGTTGGGGAATCTTCGCAAAGCTGTACATCCGCTGCTAACTCCTGTGGTACAACTGCAAATGGTACTCAAACTAGAACTTGTAATGCGGGAAGTTGGAGCGGCTGGAGTAGCTGTTCAGCTTCAACGCCATCAAACCCAGCTGGATACGGAAACTCATGTACATCGCCAGCTAACGTGTGTGGACAAACTCAAGCAAATGGAACTTTACAATGTAACGGAAGCTGCTCATCTACTGCACCAGCAGTAACAATACCTGGAGGAAACACATATGGTGCAGCATGTACATCTCCAGCTAACGCGTGTGGACAAACTCAGGCGAATGGTACTTGGCAATGTAACGGAACTTGTTCATCTACTGCACCAGCAAACCCTACGGGATACGGCAATGCATGTACTGGTGCGACGTCTTCGCCAAACGCTTGTGGGATGACTAACCCTGGTAGCGCAGGTACACAACAGTGTAACGGAACATGTAGTGGAGCAGCAGGAGTAACTCCATCAAATGCGTTGTGCCCACTTTCTACTGTTGATGCAACTGCAACGCCAACTAGCGTACAGAGTCCGACATCTTTTCGTATAACAATGACATCAACAAATGCATCCTCTTGTACGTGGTCTCGTTCAGGTAGTTACTCTGGAAACTGGACTAACGCACCTCTTGGTGCGACCAGTTATGACTCGGGGAATTTATCATGGGGACAAGGAAATGCAACATATACTTTTACTTGTGTTAATGCTGCTGGAACAGCCGCATCAGATACGGCATCTATTACGGTAGATTACCCAGCTTGTTCTGGAGCATCTTCACAAAGTTGTACCTCTGCGGCGAATGCCTGCGGAAGCACATCAACAGGTACGCAAACCAGAACTTGCAGTCAGGGATCATGGAGTGGTTGGAGTAGTTGTTCCGCAACAACACCAGCAAATAACACATGTACACCTTCAGTGGATAGTGTAACAATAAGTTCTTCAAATATAGTTGCTGACAACTCTACTGCATACACAGTTTCCGTTACCGGCTCTAATCCAGGAGGCGCATCTAATCTATATTATTTACTTGGTCTTATTAACTATCAAGGTGGAAATGGAGGTAACTACAAGGGATATCTAATGTGGAACACAGGAGCAAGTAGTTTGTGGTCAGCAAAACCAGGTAGTACTGCGAGTTGTGGAGGGGGAGTTGGTATTGTATATGGATTGGGTTACGGTACGGAATACATCAACCTTAACTCTTGTACTGTGAGTGATTCTGGAAACAGTAGAACAGTTAACTTTAACGTTAGGTTTGATCCTGCTTTCACTTCTCCCGGATCAGCAAACGATATATCTGGAGCGGTACAGAACACCGGTAACCTTGGAGACGGTTGGGATAACTTCGATATAAATTTTGGCCTGGTACATAATGTCTCAACTTCAGCGGGAACGGGTTGTTCCATATCACCAAGTTCTCGATCGGTAAATAATGGTTCAGCAACAACTTTTACTGTAACTCCGAGTACAGGCTACGGCACACCGTCTGTTAGTGGTTGTAGTGGATCTCTTTCAGGAACAACTTATACCACCGGAGCAATAACTGGTGCGTGTACAGTATCGGCAACTTGTGCTTTAAACTCTTACACCATAACTGCTTCAGCCGGATCTGGTGGAACTGTTTCTCCAGCAGGAGCTACATCTAAAACATATGGAAGCAGTCAAGCATATACGATTTCACCTTCTGCTGGGTACTACATTTCAGATGTTCTTGTAAACGGTTCATCGGTTGGAGCAGTCAGTGCGTATACTTTTAACAACATCACTTCTAGTCAAACTATCTCTGCAACTTTCGCTTCTGCTTATCCATCACATGTCAGCACCACAATCAGTTCAACAAATGTTAACCCAAATGGTTCAACTCAGTACAATGTAGTTGTAACTGGAACTAATCCAACTGGCATTGGTGGAGGTGCGAGTATTACTCACGAGTATGCCCTCATTAACTACCAAGGCGGAAACATCGGTAACTATAGAGGTTATCTAACTTGGTACTATGATACCAACTATACTGGATGGGATAGTCAGAAGAATAAAATGACTTGTCTTAACAGCAGCAACTTACCTGAAGGGGTGGCCGCAATTCAATATGGTTATGGTCATGAGTACATAAATCTAGTTTCTTGTAGAACTTCAGTAAGTGGAATTACTAGAACAACTACATTTACTATTATTGCTAACACCAACTTTACGACACCAACAACAGGTAACGATATTTCTGGTTATGTTCACAATACTCAAGGTTTGTATCAAGGTTGGGTAAACAATGATACCAACTTCAACATGTCATTAGATGGTGGTTGGTCAGCTTGGTCTCCAGCATCATGTCCTACTGCTTGCGGTTTACCTGCAAGTTCTCAAACTAGAACTTGTACCAACCCAACTCCGGCATACGGAGGAGCAACCTGTTCCGGAGCATCTTCACAAGCTTGTGCGGCAACAGCAACTTGTAACACAGCTCCAAATGTTCCTACAATTTCTGGTTCTACCAGCGGTTACCCAGATACAAGTTATACATATACTTTCTCAGCTACGGATGCTCAAAGCGATACCGTAAGATACGGAGTCGACTGGAACATGGATGGAACTGCAGACGAGTGGCTTCCGGCTGGAGTATCATATGTAAGTTCAGGAACAAGCAGAAACACTACATATTCTTGGACGACAACAGGAGCTAAAACGTTCAGAGCCCTAACTCAAGATGCACCAGGACTTAACTCAGCATGGACAAACTACTCTGTAACTATTTCTGCTGCTCCTGTAAACGGATTCTGCGGAACAGCAAACAGAACGTATCCAGTAGGATCTAGTTCATACGGAAGCGATACATATTGTTCTGCCGGGTCTCAGTCAGCCAGTCCTGCCTTCCCAGCTCCGGGAGCGAGTGCAACATGGGTATGTAACGGTCTAAACGGAGGAGCACCTAGTGGAACTTGTACAGCTTCAAACCCTCAAGCTCAACACAACATTGTTATCGATGCCACTCCAAAAGGTAGTGTAGATATCGAAGGGGGTATCACTTGTCAGCCAGGAACGACAGACTGTCCAGTGATATATGAAGAAGGAACAGTCATCTATCTTCGAGCATATCCGATATCTTCTTTCTGGAAGTTCTCTGGTTGGAGTGGTCTATGTACCGACTCATCATACTTGTGTGTGTTAGAAGTAGAGCAACCTGGAACTATTATTCCAAACTTTATTCCTAGATTGTTTGATTATTTGGAATTCTAAAATGAAAATCAAAAACCACAGCAATGAAAGTTGCTGTGGTTTTTGTATAGGGGGTTGACTTGTGTCCAAATGTGCTTGGTGGTAGGATTAAGCCAGATAAAGTTCGTTGATTTTTGCAAACAAACATAGACAAGGGAGGTCGCCGTGAGAGTATTTTTTGTACGCTTTGTTCTGGTGACCACCATGGTCATCAATATTTCTTGTGGCGGAAGCGGAGGTGGTACAGAAGCTCCAACCGGTCCATCTGCGCCACCGAGTGCGCCAACTACCGCTGTCACAATGAGAGTGGTAGACGAAAACAATACTCCAGTTTTTGGAGCAGTTGTAGATGTTGGCGGAATCAAAAAGACTGCCGACGCCGAAGGAAAAGTTGTGTGGGAAGTTCCTACCGGGACTGAGCCAAACATGAAGATTGAGGCCAACGGGTTTCATGGTCCATGGAACACCAAACTTCGATCTAAGGTCGCTGATTATAAAATCATGAGACTGGATGGCGTTATCACCCAACAGTTCATTGAAGAGGCGATATACGGAGACACAACAGCTCCTTCAAATCCTGGCAAGAGACCAGCACTCATTTTGAAAGACAACCTCTATATCAACATCGACCCAGAATTGTTGAAAAACTTTCCAGGGTTAAATATGGTCATAGAGGAAACAGTCTGGCTAAACAACATGCTGGAAGGAAGAATTTCTGCTACCGCAGGAACCAAACCAGGTAATGAGCCAGTCGCGTTTTCTGTCACCATAGATGAAACGATCGGTTCTTCCGGTCAGGTATCCAGGAAATTCCATGATGATGGTCGAATAGCTGGTGGTACTATGTCATTCAAGAATGCCAATGCGCTCGTGATAGACCTGATCCGTCATGAACTCATGCACATCTTGGGACTGAATCATTACACAGGGTATGGACTCATGGGTAACAGGGCGGATGAGAACCCATCTCTACTCGACCTAAAACTCCTGAAGTACCTTTCGTTTCTTACACCGAGAACTGTTTCGGTGAGAGACGACACCCTGGTTTTGACACTGTTTCCGACCGCAACATCTTTTGCGAGAGGTTACTCTCCAAAAGGTAATGTCGAATTGTTTGTTTGCAACAAATAAACTTACCCACCCCAAGCATCAAAGTTTGGGGTGGTTTTTCTTTTTTATTTTATCCCCAAGTGTTACTTTTTTTGAAAAAAATGTGGCATAATTATAGATATGATGAATCATTCCAAACTGAGGTATGTTTTCGGTTTTTCGTTTTTATTATTATTAGTTTTAAGTTTTTATTTAATTGATTTTTTTGTTGGAAATAAACCCTATGAGACCTTAACACCAGACTCTTATGAGGCTGGGACAACTGTTTCTTTGTATAATAAATTTCCAAGATCTCTTCCTGTTGAATTTGTGCTTTCTGATTTTGTATTTGACTCTGCTAACGAAATAAAAAATCCCTCTGGAGTCACAGAAACTACAGTTTCTTTCACCTCTCTTTCTAGTGCTATATATATTGTGAATACTTACAGAATGGAATTAATTGAAAAAGGTTGGACAGTCGTAGTCGATTCTTCTGCACCGGAGGTTATGTTGATGCAGGTGAGTAAGGGGGATGAAAATTTCTTGTTTACTTTGGCGGCAACTAGCAAGAGTACTATCATGATTACTATTCAGTATGAAAAATAAAAACATGAATATAAATTTACAACATTTTAAAAAATTATCGACTACATTTGCCATCCTTACTCTTTTTATTTTCGCTTTTTCGTTCAGTTTTGTATCAGGGGAGGGTGGTGAAGATTGCGATGTAAATGACCCGAGTTTAGAATGTAATAATCAAGGCCCAGGTTCTGGTGTGGCATATAGTCAGATAACTATCAGTTCTTCCAATACAGTTTCAAAAAATACACCATTCGATATTTCTTGGAGAGCAATTTGGGATACAGTGGGAGACAAAGGAATATATTTTGTGGGAGCTTCCTATAAAGTGACTTTGTATGAAGGGAACAGGGTGTTGAAAGTTTGGGAATCTTCAAGTCCGATCACATCCGATTCATTTCGTGTTGGGGGCATTTCAAATAATACTAGATATCGTGTTGTGGCAGATGCAACAGCTTCAAGTGGTTACAGAGTTACTTCATCCGAACATTCAGTGACCTTCAGTTGTTCCGGATGCTCAGGAGCTACTACCGAAAGTGCTGTAAATACTACAGTTGGCATTTCATCCGGAGGAACACAAGTTTCTCCTGGAGAAGCGTTTGATGTTACATGGAGTGCCAGTTGGAATACTGCTGAAATGGAGAGCGGAAGGCTGATATATACTGTGATTTTGTATTCAGACGGAGCCGAGTTAAAGAGATGGGATTTTGATACAGAAAATCCTGGGCAGGCCCCTACATCTGGCTCATATCCAGTACCTGCAGGAATTTTCTCCGACAAGACATATTCTGTGACTGCTCAAGTAGCAAGCTATTATGCTGGGATGATTGGTTCTGACAACTCTTCGGTTTCAATTACTATAGATGATGTTGTACCAGGATGTAATATAAACTCTTTTTCTAGGGATAATGGAAATGTTACTTCAGGAGCTTCAACAAGATTAAGATTTTCACTAAACGGTGCGCATCCATGGAGTATCCGAGCCCTAGGGAGTTCGAGTGATTTAGCTTCTGGAAACAGCAGCGGTTCTCCTGTTGCTGGGATTGATACCGGACCTTTAACCAGTTCTAAAACTTATAGACTGACTTGTGGAGAGAAGATGCGAGATGTAACAGTTACAGTGGGAACAGTTACTCCTCCTGAAGGAGGTGGCAGTGGAGGGTGGTGCGGTGACGAGGACAGTAACCCCATAGGACCAAGAATAGAAGTTCCTTCCAGTTATGTTTTGCTTGGAGTTGATAGGGTGGGTAAATATTCCAACGAAGCTGAGCATTATGAGGTTCAAGGAGCAACATTAAATTTTAGTGGTGTGAGCACTCCACCAAGAGGGACAAATTATATTATTGCTACTATAAACATGGATGATGGAGGAACGGTTTCAATAAACGGGACTCAAGTATACTCAGTCTCACCAACTTGTAGCATTAAAGATAATCAAATAGTGGTTACAAATATGCTGGCTGAGGAGCAAGGCACAATAAATGTAAACGCAATCAACTCTATCCTGGGAGGAGTTGGGGCGTATGTTCATTTAGATTATTATAAAATTCCAGGAGACGGAGAAGCTTTGGTTCCAGTCATAAATGCTCCAAGATGTTCAGATACAAACTATGAAGTAGATATATCTTGGACACCAGTAAACTCTAAAACAACTATTTTTATTAATGAGTCAAATGACTTGTCAGGATGGGGATTTAGGAAGGTGTTAAGTAGTGGTAGCGAAGGTTCTACGCCGGCCCCAGAAGGCTTTTTTCAAGCGCACCCAAATGGTCCTCAAGTTTTAGTTTTTGAACCAGCAAAAACCTATTCATCATTTATACTTTCTGACAGCACAGACAAAGACGGTGAGACAGTGTCATGGTCTGTTCCAAGATGTGTTAATAGCACTACTGAAGGTTATCTAGATACAAACCAGACTGGTGTTCAAAACTGTACTTTCTTGAGTGGTTGGGCGTGGGATTCAACATTTCCAAACAACGCAACAAATGTACATATATACAGAAACGGCAATATGGAAGAGGCTGTGTTAGCGAACTCACCAAGAGCTGGTCTGCCAGGCAATACTTTGCACGGATTTAGTTTTATCATACCTGATGCATGGAAAACAGGAACAAATCAACTTATAAATGTGTATGCGATAAGCTTGAGCAACTACCCTGCTGGAAACAAAGAACTAATATATTCTCCAGCAACAATAAACTGTGCTCCACCTGTTTCAGATCTACCCGACCTAACAGCTGGTTCTGTATTTCCAACTAGTGTTTCAGCAAACAATCCTGAAGTTATTTCTGCTCCAGCAATCAACCAAGGTGCTGGTTCTACTCGATCTAGTTTTATGAGTATATTCCAAGTTACTCCTGATCCAGATAACTGGGGTGCGATAATCAATCTTCCTGCGGTGTCTTCTCCAACTATTGGAGCAGCATCAAGTCGTAATGTAAGTACAACACATACATTTAATGCAGGAACACACTTCGCAAGGTTATGTGTGGACAAAGCAGGTGTGGGAGAGACAGGTTCTATTACTGAATCTAACGAAGGAAATAACTGTGGAGAGTGGACACAAATAATTGCTACTAATGATGACGGAACTTGTACGGATGGTATACGAAATGGGGACGAGACAGGTATAGACTCTGGTGGAAGGTGTAGTGGCGAACCCGACCTAACAGCTGGTTCTGTATTTCCAACTAGTGTTTCAGCAAACAATCCT
>JAZKJH010000003.1:0-4185 GCA_040384485.1 Patescibacteria group bacterium | reverse complement strand
GAGAGACAGGTTCTATTACTGAATCTAACGAAGGAAATAACTGTGGAGAGTGGACGAGGATAACTGCAACTAACACCGGAAATTGTTCTGATGGTATTAGAAACGGCGATGAAACTGGGGTGGATACTGGCGGTAGATGTACTCCTGGAAACGGAAATTGTTCTGATGGTATTAAAAATGGAGACGAAACAGGTGTAGATGTTGGAGGAAGATGTTTAATAGGCGATCCAGGATCTTGCGTTGATGGAATTAAAAATGGAGACGAAACAGGGATAGATACAGGAGGTAGGTGCGGTCCGGGAGTTAATGGTACTTGTTCTGATCGAATTCAAAACGGAGACGAAACTGGCGTAGATGTTGGAGGAAGATGCGGACCAGGCAATGGAAACTGTGCGGATGGAATGAGAAACGGTGATGAAACAGCGGTGGATTATGGAGGTAGATGTGGAACTGGTAGAAACCTTAATGTAAATAGAGCGGCGGGAGGAAGCGTTACTTCTGTAGATGGAAGAATAAGTTGTAGCAGAACACTAAACTCTTGTAGTTATAGTTACAACAATGGTACGAATGTTGTTATAGATGCAAAGCCGGCCTCTGGTTACTGGAAATTTACTGGTTGGACAACAAACCCGTCTGGTCTGTGTAGCGGCACTTCAACTAGATGTAGTCTAAATATGACTCAATCAATAACAGTTACTCCGATCTTTGGTCCGAGAATATTTGACTATAGAGAGTTCTAAAATAAGTCGTTTGATATAAAAACCCAAAAAGCAACAAGAGACACTCTTGTTGCTTTTTGGGTTTAAACAGCTATACTGTTAGCCATATGTTAAAATACAGAATTTGGTCAGTTATCCTTATTTTATTAGTTATTTTAGTTGGATTATTTGTTTATAAATCAGAAACTCTTTCATTTGAGAATTCGCCGAAATTAGCAAAATACGCTTTCAAGCTTGGTCTTGATTTGAACGGAGGAACAGAACTAACCTACAGAGCTGTAACTGAGGGAACAAATACAGCGGACATAGAAGGTTCTATGGCGACACTCCGAGATGTAATAGAAAAGAGGGTAAACGTTTTTGGTGTATCAGAACCTGTAGTAAGAGTCGAAAACCCAAGTAGTATCAGTGGGCGAGAAGAGTATCGTCTGCTAGTAGAGCTTCCAGGAGTAACTGATATAGACGAAGCAGTAGCTATGATAGGTAAAACTCCTCAACTTGAATTCAAGCTTGTGAATCCAGCAGTGGAAGGTTTGTCAGAAGAAGAGTTGAAAGGAAAAACTAATGACGAGTTGTTTTTGTCGACTGGCCTTAATGGAAAGTATTTAGAAAGAGCTGACTTACAGTTTACTACTGCACAAACAGGTCTAGCAGGGGAGCCAATAGTTTCCATTACCTTTAACGAGGAAGGGAGAGTTTTGTTTTCTAGTATTACAAAAAATAACCTTAACAAGGTACTCGCGATATTTCTAGATGGGGAGCTAATTTCAGGCCCAGTAATCAGAGACGAAATAACTGACGGTAAGGCTACTATATCTGGTGGAGGAACTACTGCCGAGGAAGCTAAGGCTCTTGTTAGGAATCTAAATTACGGTGCACTTCCGCTACCTATTGAACTTGTTTCTACTCAGACCGTAGGGGCATCGCTTGGTGAAAATGCAAAAACTGCTGGTGTTAAGGCTGGTATCATAGGTTTTATATTTGTAGGTCTATTTATGATTCTTTGGTATAGACTTCCAGGGTTGGTAGCAACTGTCGCTATGTCAGTATATATATTACTGTCACTCGCATTATTTAAGTTGGTTCCTGTCACACTAACAGCAGCAGGTATCGCGGGTTTTATTCTCTCTATTGGTATGGCAGTGGATGCGAACGTACTTATCTTTGAAAGAATGAAAGAAGAGCTTAAGAAGGGCAAGGGTTTGTATGATGCAATGAACGAAGGATTTAGTAGAGCATGGTTGTCTATTAGAGACTCGAATATTTCTAGTATGATTACTGCAGTTGTTTTGTTCTGGCTTGGGACTTCAGCTATTAAGGGCTTTGCTCTAGCTTTCGGATTGGGTGTTTTGGTTTCAATGTTCACTGCCATCACTGTTTCTAGAACATTTTTATTCGCAGTTTCAGGCAAATCAGAATCAAAGCTTAAAAAGTTTTTATTCGGTAGTGGTATCGGAGCTTAGTCTAACTTTAAGGATTTACAAACTATTAAATTAAAATTATGTTCATAGTAAAACACAGAAAAATATTCTTCTTGATCTCAGCTATTCTAATGATGGGTTCTTTATTCGCATTCTTTAGTTATGGTTTCAACTTGGGTACTGATTTTCGAGGGGGTTCAATCCTAGAAGTGAGTTTTGCAAACGAGAGACCAACAGTTGAGAGTCTCAATCCTGAACTTTCAAAACTAGATTTAGGTGCCTACACTCTTACTCCAGCTGGAGATAGAAACTTTATTTTGAAATCAAGAGAGTTAACTCAAGCAGACAAAGAAAATGTTTTAGCAGTTTTGTCACAAGGTTCTGCTTTGGAGATAAAAGAAGAAAGGTTTAGTTCTGTCGGACCAACAGTTGGAAAAGAACTTAGAACGAAAGCAACAGTTGCGATATCAGTTGTATCTTTGTGTATAGTTCTATTCATTGCGTTTGCTTTTAGAAAAGTTTCAAAACCTGTGTCTTCTTGGAAGTATGGTTTGGCAACTTTGATTGCTTTGGCACACGATGTGGCGATACCGACAGGTGTGTTTGCGGTATGGAGCAGTTTTACTGGAGCAGAAGTAGACCTACTTTTCGTTACAGCCCTTTTGGCTATTCTTGGTTACTCAGTTCACGATACAATAGTAGTGTTCGACCGAGTTAGAGAGAATTTGTCTCATTCTGGCGATGCAGCAAAAGACTTTATTGGAACTGTTGGGAAGTCAGTGAACCAGACTATGGCACGTTCTATAAACACATCAGTCACAACATTTCTAGCTCTAGTATCTCTGTATGTTTTCGGTGGAGATGCAACTAAAAACTTTGCTTTCATTCTGCTTGTCGGTATTGTTGTAGGAACATATTCATCTATATTCGTAGCTTCACCACTACTTGTTACCCTAGAAAGATTTGGTAAGAAATAACATTCTTGCCTTAAAAAATTAAGGGTTTTATAATTAGCTTAGTTAGTAATTAACCTAAAAATATATGGGAATTGAGGGAGTAAATTTTGATTCAGCTTCGGAGGTGGTAGCACCCGAGACACCAGAAGTGTTAGATGAGGTTCCGGCTTCCGGTTCGTTAGGTAACTCCATAAGTGAAGCTATTTTAGGTCCCAAGAACGGGGAATCGGATGAGGAAATTATCGATGCAGTTAATGAAATGTCGAGTGCTGAAATTTCTAGAGATTATGTAGAAAAAGTAGAAGAAGAGAAACAAATGGCCGGTGATGAATTTGATGCAGAGAGACGCGCAGAGCTTGATGAAATAAAGAGAGAGTTGGGGATTGAATAAGTCCAAAAAAAGCCCTAAAAATAGGGCTTTTTTAGTGCATGGAAATGATTGTGGATAAAGCTTGACTCCTAGGAAAAAATGACTATACTATACCAAGTGCCTTAAGAAGGGCACTTTTAGTTAGAGTACTTTGACAATCAAATTGAATTTATAGAACGTATTTAAGTGCAAGTTTTACGTCACACGGGTAGGCCTGTCAGGGCTTACTGGTGCGACAAATTTTCCTTTAAATAGTTCCGGAATGGAAACCTTAGCAACGGTTTCCAATATCAATTAAACACATAAAAGAATTCATTTATCACAACCAGCACTAAACATAAAATATTATTTTTTGTTTTGTTCCGTTCATTACTTAAGTTTTTGATTAAACTTTTTTTAAGAGTTTGATCCTAGCTCAGGATGAACGCTGGCGGCGTGGATAAGGCATGCAAGTCAAACGGCTCGCAAGAGCAGTGGCGAACGAGGTAGTAACACGTGGGTACATCCCCCAGAGTCAGGAATAACCAGTCGAAAGATTGGATAATACTTGATAATCTCTACGGAGCAAAGATTTATCGCTCTGGGAATGGCCTGCGGAGTATCAGCTAGTTGGTAGGGTAATGGCCTACCAAGGCAATGACGCTTAGGGGGAGTGAGAGCTTGGCCCCCACCGATGGAACTGAGACACGGTCCATACACCTACGGGTGGCCGCAGTCGA
>JAZKJH010000002.1:0-331679 GCA_040384485.1 Patescibacteria group bacterium | reverse complement strand
ACCTACGACATTCTCCTTAAGAGGGAGCTACTCTACCAACTGAGTTATGGGTGCAATATTATCTATTTTGAATAACTACTTGAGTCAAAATAATTGTTACCAATTTATACCATTTTATTTTAGCATTTTCAATGTTTTTATTTGACTAGCTGGAAACTACTTTCACTTACCACAATGGTTCGTTCGGTATATTCGCTGGAGGATTATAGTTCTCAATGCAGTTAACAAGTGTAGAAATAAAGTCAGCACTTAAGCTAGGATATGTTTTTGCTAATTCATCACTGAAAAGGTATCGGTTCCATTCTGATTTATTTTTTGTTTCCACCAATTTTTTGGCAATTCCAACAGCATAGTCATATGCTTCAATGTGTTTTTGGTCCAGATTATTACTACTAATATATGTAAAAACCTCTTTAAATTTTTTAAATTTCAATGATGGTTCTTCATTATTTATATTTTCCATTCTTTCAATCATCACTCTGTGCCCAGGATGGGAATCGAACCCATATCCCTTTCGAGACACGATTTTAAGTCGTGCGCGTATACCAGTTCCGCCACCCGGGCAATTTTATATTCCGCTAGAAAAAACTAACGTTTTTTCTGGAGACCTAGGGCGGAATCGAACCGCCGTATAAAGCTTTTGCAGAGCTTTGCCTTACCACTTGGCGACTAGGTCTAAAGTTTAGTTTTGATTCAACAAATCGTCAATTTTTTGACGGTTTTTTTCACCGCTGTCTATTTGAAAAGAAAGAAAGGGAATTCTACCTAATTTCGATTTTTCCTTTATAAAATCTTTGAAATCGTGTACTTTTCTTTCTACAAACTCAGCAGCAGTTTTTTCAAATTCTGTTGGGAAAACTGTAAAGAAAATAGTAGCACGTTTTCCGTCCGGTGTTAATTCTACACGGGTGACAGTAAGTAGGGAAGAACCATTTCCATTCATAGATAAAAACCGAGCAGCCAAATCTCGTAACACCTCCTGGATTTTTTCGTTTCTATCGCTCATTGTTTTATTTTTCTACAGTTATATAACTTTGAATAATGTCACCTACAGCTATTTCTACATCGCAGCTAATAAGTGTTCCAAACTCATTTCCTTCATGCACTTCACTCGTTTTAGCTTTCTGTTGCTGCAATTCTTTTATTTTGCCAGAGCCTATCTCATTTTCTCTTCTTATTATTTTCACGTCGTTGCCTAGCCCTACAGACCCTGTTAGTACCTTTCCTCCCATAACTTGTCTGTCTTTTACCTTGCTGAAAGTTTTAAGAATTTTAGCAGTTCCTGTAACCTCTTCCATCTTCATTTTTGGAGTGCGAGTGACTACAGCTTCTTGTATCCATTCGTTCATTTTGTAGATAATATCAAATAGAACTATTTCTATGCCGTTTCTGTCTGCCAGATTTCTAGCCTGCGCATCAACTTTTGCATTAAAACCTATCACTACTGCTTTGTCTGTTCCGTCAGCCAGTCTTACGTCACTTTCACCAATGTTTCCTATGCCAGAAGAAATAATTTTCGGACACATTCTGTCAGTTTTTATTTTGCGAATCTCACTCATGATTGCTTCCAGACTTGAGCCCGTGTCAGCTTTTACTACTATTGGTAATACATGAAGTGAATTGCTAGAAGTATCTACGGACGTATCCAAGTTTTTTTCTGTTTTTGCCTGCTCAGCATGAGCCCGTGCTTCATCACGTGTTTTGTAAACCTTAAATGTTTTTCCAACAGCTGGTAGTTCGTCCCAACCGATGATTTTTACCGGACTGGGGAATCCAGCTTTATCGATAGGTTTTCCTAAATAGTTTTCAATCATTCGAAGGGGACTCATAGTAGTTCCAGAGGCAATAAACATACCTTTCTCCAAGTATCCATTCTTTATTATGCAGGTAGCCGAGATTCCTTTTTTGATATCTCTGTTGCTTTCTATAACCACACCTTCTGCTGGTTCGAGAGGGTTTCCTGTGAGTCCATGTAGCTCCGCCACAAGGGTTAGTAGGTCAAAAAGTTCCGGAACTCCTTCTCCGGTTTTTGCAGATACTGCCACAAAAGGAATATCTCCTCCATAACCTTCGAGGTATACTTCGTTTTCTGCAAGGTTTTGCTTTGTTTTTTCTATGTCTGCACCAGGTTTATCTATTTTGTTTATTGCAACGATATAAGGGGTTCCACTTTCGATAATAGAGTTTCTAGCTTCTATGGTTTGTTGCTTCACTCCGTCTTCCGCAGATACAACGAGTATAACTATGTCAGCAACACTCGCACCTCTTTTTCTGATACCGCAAAAAGCTTCGTGACCTGGTGTGTCCACAAAGGTGATGTTGTATTTTTTACCCTCTTTGTTTGTGTGTTCTACTTCGTATGCAGAAATATGCTGTGTGATTCCACCAGCTTCGTTGAGAGGTTTTTTGCTTTGTCTGAGGTAGGAAAGCAGAGTCGACTTACCGTGGTCGATATGACCCATTATTGCAACAACAGGTCCGCGTTCTTTCATGTGTGTATTTTGTTCTTGCATAATGTTTATTTAAAAATCTCATAAGAATTACTTTAGACTGTTTTTGGATTTTTCAACAACCTCTTTTTCTTCGTCAGTAAGCTCAAACTGGCTTTGGAACTTGGATATTGGTTTTGAAAATATACTAACCCGGTCTCTAGAGTAGAGGCTCGATACTACCACACCGTCACCGTTTTCAGAAATAAATGAAGTTGAGAAGCTTTGTCCACCTCCTTCACCTGTTCCTTTGAAAGGATTAAACCTTAGAGTTTCAACTGCCTGCACACTTCTGTTTAACCTCTTCTCTACGCTTACAAAATGGTTGATAGCTTCCTTTTGGAACTCTTCTAACTTGGACAGGCTCTCGTGTGTAGAGGCAATCGAGTCTTCTAGGGTTTTTGCATCCTTACCTCGAAGCAGTTTTTTCAGTTTTATTTCAAGCCTAATGTTAAGTCCTATAAGTATTACTACAATAAGTATAAGTGCGTATGTAATATATACAGGCTCAAAAATCATTCAAATAGTATGCCATATTTTGTTGTATTTTGCAAAATAAAACTGTATATTAACTCGTATGAGTTTTGTAAATAATTTTTTTAAGCAAAAAAGAGTCTTTTTGGACTACGCTTCTATAACTCCTGTGCGAACGGAAGTTGTTTTGGCAATGCAAAATACTTCTCAAGAATCTTTTGCAAACCCTTCGGCTTTATATACCGAAGCTATTGTTTCGAAAAAAATCCTAGATGAATCTCGTAAAAAAATCGCAGATATTTTAGGTGGAGACAAAAAGAATATTGTTTTTACAAGTGGAGGTACAGAGTCAAACAACTTGGCATTGCTTGGAGTTTTTAATGCATTTAAAAAAGACGGATTTGTCCCGCATTTTATAACTACTCATGTTGAACACCCGGCCATTTTAGAAGTATGTAAGGAGATAGAAAGAAGAGGGGGAGAAGTAACTTATTTACCAGTTAGTGAGGACGGGCACGTGCCAGTTCAGTCTATTAGGGAGTCAATAAAAGAAAATACTGTTCTTGTAACTATTCAGTATGTGAACAATGAAATTGGAACCATTCAATCAATAAAAGAAATAGGCAGGGTTGTAAAAGAGTACAGAATGGAAAACAAAAAGGATTTTCCTTACTTTCACACCGATGCCTGCCAGGCGGTATGCTATTTGCCAATACATGTTTTAAAACAAAACATAGATTTGCTGAGTTTGGATGGAATAAAAATGTATGGACCGAGAGGAGTTGGTGTCTTGTATGTCAGCAAGATAGTGAATATCAAGCCAGTTGTTTTTGGAGGAGGACAAGAAAATAGTTTGCGAAGTGGAACAGAGAATGTGCCCGGTATTGTAGGTTTTGCTACCTCATTGGAGCTTGTCGTGAGCGAGATGGAAAAAGAACAAACTAGACTTTTAGAACTTCGTGACTACGCGATAACCGAAATACAAAAAGCATTTCCAGAATCACATCTAAACGGTTCAAAGGAAAAGCGAGTAGCTAACAACATAAACTTCTGTTTTCCAGGACTGGATGCAGAGTTTGCTGTGATCGCACTCGACGTAGCAGGAGTATCTTGTTCATATTCATCCTCTTGTAGGACTCTCAAGGAAGATTCTTCCTCATATGTTATTGAAAGTTTAGGAAGGGGGGATTGTGCAAGTTCTAGCCTAAGGTTTACACTCGGAATTAGTTCTAGAAAAAAAGATATAGATCTTCTACTTAAATGTTTAAATAAAATAATAAAAAACAGGTAGCGTGGGTCACACACTACCTGTTCCGGAGTTTTTACTTTTTTGCTTGAGCCTTCTTCTTGAGTATGTCAGTGACACTCTCCAAGAGTTTGGCTTTTCTGTTTTTAATCAGTTCGCTTTTGGCGTGAGACTCCTTGGATGACGGGGGAACGATTTCGGTTATTTTCTTCATTTTGTTTCTCTTTTTGTATTAAAACACAATATCTAAAAATAATCAAGTATTAATTATATTTTAGTATCTTGGCTTTGTTTGGGTCGTTAGGTTTCTCTTGTAGTGTTGTTTGATGAACTATCTTTCCACCAACAGCGATAATAGAATTTACTGTGTTTATTCTAGCTATGTTTCTAGGTAATTTCGCTTTAGACCTAACTTTTGCTTCGATATCGTTTAAAGCATTTATTATTGCATCAGCCTCTTCTTGTGTGGCGGTACCTTTTTCGACACTTGCTTTTATATGTTCCACAATCAAAGGAACATAGTCAGACATGAGCCAAGCTTTTTGCTTGTTGTTTAAATCCTCAAGGTCAAGTTGTTTTATAAAACCATCCGGATTAAAGCCGTTTGGGTCGGTACATATTTCTAGAAGTACATTCTCGACTTCCTCAGAGTTTTTTGCGAGTACTTCTATCATAACTTCATCGGGTATTCCATCAGTGTATTCTCTTTTGAAAGCATCAAAATCCATAACGGACGAACCTATCCAAGACCTATGTGCATTTGTTATATTTTTTATTTCGTCTTCAGTTGGTTGTGAGGATTTAACTTGTATTAAGTTCATAGTATGGACAACAAGTTTTCCATCAACTTCTTGCATGTCACATTCTATAAGATCGATTTTGTATTTTGCATCCAATACGTCCTCAGTGTAAAACTCATGCTTTGTTTCTGGTTGGCTTAACAAAAGTTTTTTACGGTTTTTGATAAACTCCAAGACACTCAAGATACCTTTTGAGGTCATTTTTCTTTCTCGTAAGTTTTCTGGAGACAGTTGATTTTTAGATAATACGCCTATATTTTTTGAAGCATATTCACTGACACTAACATTGAACTGCCTAACAAGTGCTTCAACTTCGTCCGCTGACAGACTCAATCCGTATTTAATAAACAAATTCTCAATAGCTGCAAATCCTGAGGCATCCATACTTTCTCTTTTTGAAATAGCTTCAAAAAATCTTTCTTTGAGTTTAATATTTTCTACGAGCGCTATTCTGGCCTCTCGGAGGGCTTCTTGTCTGTCTTCGGTATCATCACTCAATAAGTTGAGTTTTCTCTCACTATGCCCTTTTTCAGCATGCTCCAAGGCGTATATATTAGGTTGTTGTTCCATTGGGCTAATTATATAGTATCCCGATTTTTGTGTACAACAGGAATATGCTATGATTTCAGAAATGGAAGATTTAAACAAACAACAAATAATTTTACTTTCTCTACTTATCAGCTTCGTTACATCGATAGCTACGGGCATCATGACCACCTCACTGTTGCAACAAGCCCCGATAGAAGTTACAAGAAACATTAACCGTATAGTAGAAAAAACTATAGAAACCGTCACTCCAGGACCTGCTTCGACAATAACTAAAACAGAAGTTACTACAGTAGTCGTAAAAGAAGAGGACTTAATAGTAGATACAATAGACAAGAACATAAAAAGTATAGTTCGTATTAGAGAGCTTGATCCAACTACACAAATAGCAAGCTTTTACGGTATTGGGTTGATATTGGACAAAACTGGACTCATAATTTCTGATCGTCAGTTCTTAACTACCGGCAATACTTTTTCAGTTGTTATGAGTGATGGCAAGGAATTTCCACTTGTAGTTGTGGGATCCGACAAGCAAACCAGCTTTTTGATGTTTAAACCAAAAGTTGAGGAACCAAAAGATCCAAAGGATGCATATGCTTTTATTCCAGCAACATTCAGTGACTCAGAGGTGAAACTAGGACAAACCGTTGTGAGTGTGGGAGGAAGTGTGGCAAACGCAGTAGCAGTAGGGCGAGTTAACTCACTAGATTTCAAGGAGTCTGGAACAGGAACAACTACCACAAAATACCTAGCTTCTATAGACACCGATTTGGCCACAAAAGACTTGGTTTTTGGAAGCCCGCTATTCAACTTGTCAGGTGATGTAGTAGGTATCAAAATATCAGGGGAAGGGTCACGAGTATTCGTTCCTGCATCGCTATTAAAGCGAGAAATACCAATATTAAATCCAGAAGTAAAGCCAACACAATAGTTTTTGACTCGACCTAAAAAAGGAGTATAATGGGGCTACTTATGCCCCCATTTAATCAATTCACAACTAAAGCAAAGGAGGCTATCAAGAAGGCCCACGAACTGGCTATCGAAAGAAGCCAGAATCACGTTAACCCCCTTCACCTCCTAACAGCTCTTATTCTTCAGGAAGAGAGTATGGTTTCTTCTATTCTGGATAGACTAAATATAGATACTATACTTCTAACCGACTCACTTTTGGAAGCAATAGAAGGTACTGAGGCAGGGCAGACTCTTTCTGCTTCCTATCAGATTTACCTTACTCCAGAGTTAGCACAAACTATCGATGCTTCAGGAAAACAGACTTCGCTTTTGAACGACGAATTTATTTCAACAGAACATTTGTTTTTGTCACTCATGGAAGTTCCAAGTCCAGCCAGAGACTTGTTAATGAAATTTAAAATAACCAAGGAAGAAGTTTTAAGCATCATAGAAGATCTCCGAAGCACAAAAAATGTAGAAAATGATTCTCCAAAAAAATACAAAACACTTTCTAAGTACACTAGAAATTTAACTAAACTTGCTCAAGCAAATAAACTTGACCCTGTCATTGGACGAGACGACGAAGTTTCTCGCATCATCCAGATTCTTTCTAGAAGAACAAAAAACAACCCGATGCTTATTGGTGAAGCTGGAGTAGGCAAGACAGCTATTGTGGAGGGTTTGGCTATCCGTATGTCCATGGGAGAGGTTCCTGAGTCACTACGTGACAAAGAGCTTGTGTCGCTCGATTTAGGGCTACTTATTGCTGGAACAAAATATCGTGGTGAATTTGAGGAACGCTTGAAAAATATTTTGAAAGAAATAGAAAAGTCAGATGGCAAAGTTATTTTGTTTGTGGACGAGATTCACACTATTGTAGGAGCCGGTTCTGCGGAGGGCTCATTGGACGCCTCAAACATGCTAAAACCCGCTCTTGCTCGTGGAGAACTTAGGGCTATTGGTGCGACAACTCTAAAAGAATATCAAAAACATATCGAAAAGGACCCAGCTTTGACTCGACGTTTCCAGCCTGTGTATGTTAACGAACCAAGTATAGACGACGCTATTACAATCTTGCGAGGTCTGAAAGAAAAGTATGAGCTGTATCACGGTGTTCGCATAACAGACGAAGCGATAGTCGCTGCAGTAAACCTAAGTAGTAGATATATTACTGACAGATTCTTGCCAGACAAAGCCGTTGACCTCATCGACGAGTCAGCTTCGTATTTGAAAATAGCGTTGGAAAACAAACCACCTATCTTGCAAACTGCTCACTCTAAAATCGTTAAACTACAAATAGAGCATGAGGCATTGAAAAAAGAGACCGATACAAAATCAAAAACTCGATTAAAAGAGATTGAGAGAACCATCGCTGACTTGAAAGAAGACACGGGAGAGTTGGAGCTAAAATGGGAAAATGAAAAGGAAACAGTTACGGACATTAAAACAATTAAAAAACAACTAGAAGAACTTCGAAGAGAGGCTGACACAGCTGAGGCGAAAACAGACTTGTCTCTAGCAGCAGAAATACGCTATGGCAAAATTCCAGCTTTGGAGAAGGACTTGGATAACAGAATCAAGAGACTGAAAAAACTTCAGAGCGGTAGAAGAATAATAAAAGAAGAAATCACCGAAAATGATATCGCAATGATCGTATCAAAGTGGACTGGCATTCCAGTAACTTCAATGCTTGAAGAAGAAGCAGAGAAGCTTGGAAGAATGGAGGAAGTTCTGAAAAATAAAATAGTTGGTCAAAACGAAGCTGTTCAAAAAATCTCAGACACTATCAAACGAAGTCGTGCAGGCATTGCTGATCCAAACAGACCAATAGGCTCTTTCCTATTCCTTGGGCCAACAGGTGTTGGTAAGACAGAACTTACAAAAGCTCTAGCACAGTTTATGTTTGATGATGAGAAAGCACTTATCCGAGTAGATATGTCAGAGTTCATGGAGAAACACAGTGTCTCAAAGATTCTAGGTGCTCCTCCAGGATACGTTGGCCACGAGGAGGGTGGAACTATAACAGAGATGGTCCGACACAGACCGTATTCAGTTATTCTGTTTGACGAAGTTGAAAAGGCGCATCCAGAGGTTTTCAATGTGCTGCTTCAAGTTTTAGACAACGGAAAACTAACAGATGCAAAAGGTAGAACTATAAACTTTAGAAATACGGTAGTTATTCTGACTTCAAATATCGGAGCTAAGTATATTGATAGAATGGAGAAAATCGGTTTCGCTTCGGATAATAGTGAAAAAGCTAGCTACGATGATGCAAAAAAGCGAGTACTAGATGCACTAAAAGACCACTTTAGACCAGAGTTCCTAAACCGACTCGATGACATTATTGTTTTTGATATTTTAAGCAGAGAGGCAATAACTGATATTGTAAAGATACAAGTAGAAATTGTGGAGAAAAGACTTGCTCAAAAAGATATCAAACTTGTTTTGTCTAAGGATGTTTTGGACCACCTTTCAAAAGAAGGCTACAACCCACAATACGGAGCTCGTCCATTGAAGAGACTTATTCAAACAAAAATTCTGAATCCTATTGCATCACTTATGATCAGCAAGGGAATTTCAAAGGGTGGGGAAGTTAAAGTAGATATGAAAGCAGGTGAGTTTAACTTCACAGTTAAAAAAGGTAAGAACGGTTCGTTCGTGACCGACGGTTTTGTGAATGAAAAAAGTATGGCATAGCCCAATTTTCTGTGCTATGTTATTATAGTTTTTAATGCGTCAGCTGGTATAGCTTGCGCAGTAGAAAAGTAAATATGCGTCGGTGGTAGAGTGGTCAATTACAACAGACTGTAAATCTGTCGGCTTCGGCCTACGAAGGTTCAAATCCTTCCCGACGCACAAACGAAAACCTGTAAAGGTTTTTTTGTTTGGGTCGGGAGCAACAGTCTGGGGGACTGTTACGTAAGGATTTGAAAACCTGTGATAATTTTTTTTGTGCATTTATAAAGCAAAAAATAGAACAGGTGTACTGACCCTGTAAGGGTCAAATCCTTCGGTAAAGAATCTGTAAGATTCAAAACTCCTTCCCGACACCCTAATTATATTTTACAAAAATATAAAATTGTGGTATTTTCCAGAAGGAGACAAAATGAAACTGCAGCAAATTCAGACACCAGTTTTAGTGCAGAGATGTTACTTTAACTCGGATGGTAAGCTTGCTTACGAGTACATGGGTAGGTCCGAATACGAAATGGGTTCCTGCCAGCAATCCATGAAGCGCATTTTTGCAGCCGGGCAGGTGACTTCTACCCAAAACATTACAATGGGTCAAAGAGAAATTCCTGTGCATATGATTGCAGGTCGGGGATTTCGCTTTAAGAATTATGAGGTGCATCTTCAGCAGATGGCCAAAGGCAATGTTCGTTTGCTGGAAATGAGTGGGTTTCCTGAGAAAGTAGCTGCTGCGGTTAACCCACCGAAAGAAAAAGTGCCAACTTTTCAAGAGGTAACTACAGTGTGGTTCGATATTGGCAACGATGTCTTATGGACAATCAATAAGGAAGTTCATGAAAAGTTGCTGAAGGAGTTATTCAGAATCAAGCTGAAATGGGCAGAGAATGCCCGAAAAATAGGTTCCAGTTAAAATTTCTACAAGCACCCAAAACATCGGGTGCTTTTTTGTAACTAAGATACTCTCTAGTATTCATTTAATATTGACAATAACCCTAATATAGTGTTATAATATAAGTAGGTTTATTTGCATATCCCAGCCTACGTTTCGTAACTGGTGAAAGTGCGAGGAGAAAATAATGCGACATGTTTTTTGTATTTTGGTGTTGATTTCGGTGGTTGGTTGCGAAAGCGCACCGACAAAGCCGGGTCCGACACTCGCCGCTAGCGATGTGAAGATTCACCATTTCCAACTTGGGAATGTGACTCCGATCAGCGAAAAAGTGGTCTCGTTGGGCTTCACCTATGCTGTCACGGCGACAGAGTGTGCCTTGTTCGTTTTTGAAGGCGAACAGGCAAATACCGCCAAAATTCTTGGTGGTGCGAAGCTACCGGCTTCGCTGAACGCCAGCACGTACACACTCGTCAGTCGGGTCAGCGGACGGCATCTGGTGGAACTCCGGTGCGTACACGAGCCGTCGGCTCAGACTGGCGTAATCGAGAAAAGGTACATAACGATACCCTGAGTAACGAAATACCAGCAACCGCCGAGGCTTTAGAGCCCGGCGGTCTTTTTATATTTAAAGTTGCAATTTAACCCATTTTTGGTATAGTAGTACCCATGTCACAAGATAGATTAATACAACTAAAAAACAAGGAAACAGGAGAGGTCTACTGGTCTTCAAAGAACAAGAAGAAAGTGGAGCGAAAAATCGAACTTAAAAAGTTCAGTAAAAAGCTTAGAAAACGAATTACTTTCAAAGAATCTAAGAAATAAAATAAAAACCACCGATTGGTGGTTTTTATTTTGCTTAAAGTCCTAAAATTGTGTAGGATTGTTGTGTTAAGGGGGATTAGTTAAGTGGCATAACAGCGCTCTCCAAAAGCACTGTCGGGAGTTCGATTCTTCCATCCCCCGCATTTAAGCAAAATAAAAACCCGCGACATGTGCGCGAGTTTTGTCACTCCAGTATACAGGGTGAGCCCTCTTTATTTTTGAAGTCACCCAAGGAGTGACACCACAAATGCTGCTCCCAACACGAAGCAAACTGTTGCCAGAACGAATGCAATCATTCCTTGCCAGATTGCATCGATCACATTCGGCGCAACCGTGTGTCCTTTGAACATAACTCCAGCTGAGTTGTCTCTCTCCTGATTCATGCGAACCTCCTTTTTCTTTATACCACTATCTTTTTAAGAGTTCAAGTTTTTCGGTGGATTATTTAGAAAATCAAACAGTTCTTCGGTTTTATTTAGGCTAAACCATTTTATTCTCGTGTCTCTTTTAAACCAGGTTATTTGTCGCTTCGAATACCTCCATATTTCAGTACTTAGCTTTTCCAACATATCTTTTTTAGACAGTTTGCTTTCCAAAAAGTCAGCCAGGTACCGGTACTCAAGCCCCAGTTCCCGCATTCGTTTCCACGACAGTCCATTTTTGTGAAGTTTCTCTGCTTCTTTTACCATACCTTTTTTCATTCTAGATACCAGCCTTTTCTGTATTTTTTCCTTCAGTTCAACGTCGTTTGTTTTTATGCCAATCTGGATAAACTCATACTTAGATTTCACTTTTTTAGCTTTTGGTACAGAGCCCAACTCCTTCGCAATTTCTATCGCACGGATGAGTCTGACTCGGTTTTTCTGGTCTACAGTTTTCAATCTTTTTGGATCAAGTTTTTTGAGTAGTGTTACTAATTCATCTGTTGGTTTTTTGCTCAGCTTTTCACGAAGTTCTTTGTTCGGTAAAACGTCTGGATAAACAACGTTATCGACTACGGCTTGTATGTAGAACCCAGTACCTCCACAGATAATAGGAAGTTTCCCGCGGGACAAAATATCCTCGACTGCTTTCTCAGCGAGTTCCTTCCAGCGAACGACAGATATAACTTTTTTAGGTGAGGAAATATCAAGGAGATGATGGGGAACACCACACATCTCTTTTTTTGTTATTTTTCCTGTTCCAATATCTAGTCCTTTGTATACCTGTCTTGAGTCAGCAGAAATAACCTCACCGTTGTGTTTGAGGGCTAGTTTTACAGCCAAGCCACTTTTGCCGCTTGCTGTAGGGCCTAGAATAACCAGCACTTTTCTGTTAATTGATTTTGATGTCATTTTCCGCTACTATAACACAGTAAGCCCGAGTGGCGTAATGGTAGCCGCGCAGCACTCAAAATGCTGTGGGAGTAATCCTGTGTCGGTTCGAGTCCGACCTCGGGCACAAATGAATTTTATATTTTAATTTGCTTGGTGTTATAATTTATACACCAATGAACAAGCGAATTAGTTCCGATAGGAGTTTGCGTGCATACATTATAGGGTTAGCCCTAGGTGATGGTAACTTGTCTAATCCAAATGGTAGAGCTGTAAGTCTTAGAATTACTTGTGATAAAAAGTATCCAACTCTTTATTCCCACATAGCTAAATCTATTCAAGAGTTATTGCCAGATAATAAAGTTGGTGTTGTTAACTCAACCTCGTACGTTAATGTTTATTGTTACTCAAATAAGTGGGAGGAAATATTGGGTTGGAAAGCCAAAGGAGGTTCAAAGTATCATCAAAAAGTTAGAATACCAAACTGGATTTTAAAGGATCCTAAATTTACAAAAGAATGTTTGGGGGGGTTAGTTCAAACAGACGGTTCAATATATCAAGATAGAAAATATTTAATGGTTAATATTGTGAGTAATATACCATCTCTTGCGAAGAGTATTGTTGTTGCCATTAAAAGCATTGGTTATAAACCAAACATACAATTACATCAAGATTTATTTACCTTAAAACATACAATCAGAATTTCCAAGGATAGCAAAAAGTTTATTGATGATATAGCCGTTTGGAAAGCTTAGTCTCACACAATATATAATTATAAGATGCAAAAATACCTCATTAAATTATTCAAACGACCAACATTAGAAGTCGTTAAGCTATACTGGCGGATTTTCAGACCTGAGACCTTTGGGGTCAAGATTATACTTACGCACAGCAATAGTATTCTGCTCGTTAAACATACTTATGGATACAACTATACATTTCCTGGAGGTGGTATCAAAAAAGACGAGGATAAACTGGAAGGAGTAAAACGAGAAGTGAAAGAGGAACTCGGTATTCAATTATCTGCCATACATTATGTGGGACACTTAGTTTCCACTCGTTTTTATAAAAAAGATAATATTTTTATTTACACTTCGGAATTATTCGAAAGATCCTTTACAGTTGATGCATTGGAAATAGAATCAGCCAACTGGTTTGGTAAAAATAGTTTACCGAAACTGTCTTTAACTACTCAAGATATTTATGATCTATATTTAAAAGTTGTTTAGTATCTCTATATCAGCACCAATTTTGTTCAGTCTTTCAGCAATGTTTTCATAACCACGGTTTATAGAGTACACATTTCGGAGTATTGAAGTCCCCTTAGCTCCCAACATAGCTACAAGCACGATAGTAGCAGGACGAAGAGCGGGAGGGCATACAACCTGGTTTCCCTTGAGTTCTGTTGGTCCTTGGATTACTACCCTGTGTTGGTCAGCAAGGATTATGTTAGTTCCCAGTCTATTAAGCTCAGTAAAATAGATCGCTCTGTTTTCCCACATCCAATCGTGTATTAGTGTCGTGCCTTTGGCTAAGGCGGCAATAGGAACAAAGAAAGGCAGGTTGTCAGAGTTTATACCGGGATAAGCAGATGCGTGTATTTTGTCAGCAAGAGCGGACAGTTTTGAAGGGAATATTGTTATGTCACAGAGTTTAGTGTTTTCATTTTTCGCAAGATAAATTTTAGATTTCTTATATTTCAAACCCATTTTTTCAAGCTTTAAAAGTTCAAGTGAAAGAAAATCAATAGGGCATCGGGTAATTTCAAGTTTTGAGTTCGTCACAATGGCAGAAGAAATAAACATCATGGACTCGGTTGGGTCCTCACTATTCCAGTATTCTATTTCTGTATTTATTTCTTTTACACCATGGATAACTAGAGTAGTTGTGCCTGTTCCTTCTATTTTTACCCCACACTTCTGCAAGAAAAAACAAACCTCTTGTACTTGGTAGTTTGGAGGAGTAAATCGTAGTGTAGTTGTTCCAGGTATCAGTGCTGCAGCAATAAGTAAGTTCTCTGTGGCGGTGTCGCTTGCTTCATATAACACAA
Source organism: Patescibacteria group bacterium (assembly GCA_040384485.1). GTDB lineage: Bacteria > Patescibacteriota > Minisyncoccia > Phycocordibacterales > DATDWN01 > C7867-006. The sequence goes on along the minus strand of JAZKJH010000002.1, from coordinate 317,405 downwards.
TATCATTTGGTTTCAGTTGTCGCGATTTTATTTCGTAATAGTTTTCCTTTGTGTCTATTTTTGCTCCAAGGGCCTCCAGTCCAAATCGATGGGCACCAATAGTACGTTGACCCATTTTGCAGCCTCCAGCGTGGGGGATTTGAAAGCTGTTTTCGTGGTGAATAAGAGCGCCTATCATCATCAGTACTGAACGAATGCGAGAAGACGAGCTTTTATCAATATTTTCTAACCTAAACTTTTTTGGAGGTGTGATTTTTACAGAGTTATTTTCAATCCAATCTATCTTTACCCCAATACTCTCAAATATTTCTATTATTCTAGATATTTCTTCTATTCTGGGTATTCCATGCAGAGTTGTGGTTTTTTTATTAAGCAGAGAAGCGCAGAACAAACCCAACGCTCCGTTTTTAGAAGTGTTGGTTTGTATTGTGCCAGACAGTTTCTTGCCACCACTGATTCGAAAGTCATCTGTTCCGTCTTCTGTTTTTAAGAGGGATACACCCAAAACTCCTCCTATTTTCTTTATTTGCTCGGTTGTTAGGTTCTGTTCACCTTTCTCCATGCGAGCCACTGCACTCTGGGAAGTTTTCAATCTTTTTGCAAAATCTCCTTGAGTCATTCCTTTGCTTTCTCGAGCTTTCCTTATCGAATTGCCTATGTTTGGTGTTTGCGACATATTTTTGTGTATAACTTATATACAAACAATATATCATATATGATATATTCATAAACATATGGATGTGGATAATAAAATCTACCCGTCGGAGAATATTTCGATGAAAGAGTACACGACTATGCATGTTGGAGGGTCTGCTAGATATTTTGTAGAAGCCAAATCCATCGAGGATATTCTGAGTGCTTTAAAATTTGCAAAAAAGAATGATCTGAAAGTTCTTGTATTGGGAGGAGGGTCCAACACTATTTTCTCCGACGCTGGCTTCTGTGGCTTAGTTATAAAAATTTCTATTTCTGGAGTAGAAAAAGTTTTCGAAGATGAAAGTTGTGTGCATTACAAAGTTTCAGCTGGAGAAAGTTGGGACAGTTTTGTTCGTTTTTTAGTCGAGAATCATTTGTATGGATTAGAAAACTTGTCTCATGTTCCAGGTTTGGTCGGAGCATCAGTTGTGCAAAATATTGGTTGTTATGGGCAAGAAGTATCGAGTTGCGTGGTCTCCGTCGATGTTATTGATATAAATACTTTCGATCAAATAGTATTTAGAAATAAGGATATGAATTTTGGATATAGAAGGAGTCGGTTGAATAGACAAGATAAGGGAAGGTTCATAGTTACAGAAGTTACTTTTGCTCTGAGGAAGCAAGGGCAGTTGGTTATGAAGTACAAAGATATACAAGATTATTTTGTAGGTAATCCAAATATACAACCAAATTTACTTACCCTAAGAAAAGCTATTATAAGTATCCGAAATAGAAAATTCCCATTTCCAGATTCCCCTAAAAACGGAAGCTCTGGAAGTTTTTGGAACGCGGAATCAATAAATGAAAAAAAATACGAAAGTATTACCCGTATCTTAGACGAAAAAGGTTTTCACGAAAAAGCCCTCGAGATGAGACAAAAGAAGGATGTGTTCAGAGTGAGTCAGGGATACAAAGTGCCCTACGGTTTGTTTATCGAAGTTCTAGGTTTAAAAGGTAAAGTTGTTGGTGGGGCGAAAATACTGGAAACTCATGCTGGAGTTATAAACAACTTTACGGGAGAAGCCACAGCTTCCGATGTTTATAATCTTTCAAAAGAAGTTATAGAAACTGTCTACAAAGAGTTTGGAGTAAAAATTAACGTTGAGCCAGAACTTATTGGCAAATTTGAATAGAATTACCGAGATTTGAGCGAGTAATTTTAATGTGATAAAATAGGCGCATGTCACAATTTTATAACGATTCTATTTTCTGGGTGGATGTAGATAAAATAGTTCCAAACCCATTTCAGCCAAGGAGAGAGTTCGATGAAGCTCAGTTAAAAAGTCTTTCAGATTCTATCCGCCAGTATGGAGTTTTACAGGCTCTAGTTGTAACTAGAAACGAAGTTCCAAAGGAGGATGGCGGTTTGGCAGTAGAGTATGAGTTAATAGCGGGTGAGAGACGTTTACGAGCATCTAAGCTTGCTGGACTAAAACAGGTTCCAGTTTTGATAAAAATAGGGGACGAGACGAACGACTTGATGAAGCTCGAGCTCGCTATCATTGAGAACATCCAAAGAGAGGATTTGAACCCAGTAGACCGAGCCAAAGCTTTTCAACGTTTGGTTGATGAGTTTGGTTTTAAACACGCAGAGATAGGTAAGAAGGTTGGAAAAAGTCGTGAGTATGTTTCAAACAGTTTGCGCCTTCTTATGTTGCCAGAAGACATGCTGACAGCTTTGTCTCAGGGAAGAATTTCAGAAGGTCATACACGACCCCTTATGATGCTTAATGACCGACCAGAAGAACAAGCAGTTTTGTTCAAAGAAATTTTATGGAAAAAATTAACAGTGAGGGAGGCGGAAATGATAGGGCGAAGAATCGCCTACGACAAAGCTCGAAAGAAAGATGACGTTTTGGATCCAGAGACTCAAGAAATAGAGGAAAAACTAACAGAGAGACTTGGAACTCGAGTATCAATTGAGAAAAAGGAAAAAGGTGGGAAAATAACTATCGACTTTTTCGGTGACGAAGATTTGAAAAACATCTTAGAACTTATCAAGGCTAGTGAACCAAAATCTAGGACAGAAATGTTAGACCGTCATATAGAACAGAACCCAACCCCACCAGAAAACAAAAATATTCCAAAATACGTAAATGACCCGACTCTGTCCGAAATGAGCATAGAAGATCTGGATGATCGAACAGCACTAGAAAAAAAGGAAGATGAGAATAGTGATGAGGATCTCTATTCTATGAAAAGTTTTAGTATATAGAAAAAACGTGTCTTGCGACACGTTTTGTTTTATTAGACACCAAGCTTGTTTAGCTTGACCTCAAATGCTTCAGCAAGGAATAGAAGGGGCCTTCCCCAGTGATTACTCTTTGAAAGAGGATAGCAGTATTTTTTCTTTTCTGCTTTTTTCTTTCTGTCTTTTTGTTTGTGTTCCAAATCGTACCTTCTAATCAGCTTGATCAGGTGAACAATTGCCTGCCGCTGACTTTCACTGCAGGAATCTTTAAGGATTTTACAGGCCTCACTCAGACCCTCATCCGTATCCCAATCTATCTGGAAGGTATCAGGTTCTTCTTTTCCGGTGTGACGACCCGCTGCAAATGTAAGGATTGTTTCAGGAATGAAAGAGGAACCTTTCCATTCTCCAAATTTCTTAAATCTGATTCCTAATGGGTGGTTATACCCATCCAGGTCCGCCAGCGTCATGTTGATTGCGATGTTTATGTCTCGCTCTTTGAATCTGTGCAAATGAACCTCCTGTTCAAAACATTACCATACTCGGCTTATTTGGCAATAATTTCAATTCTATTTGTTTTTTTCTAAGAAATTATTCACCCTTCTTTTTGCCATTGTAGTTTTACAATACTCCAACCACTTTTTACTCGGTTTGGCGTTCTTTTTTGTTTCTATTTCTACTCTGTCGCCGTTTTCTAGAGTTGTATCGAGCGATACAAACTTTCCATTTACTTTGGCTCCTGACATTTTGTTTCCCACGTCGGTGTGAATCGCGTATGCAAAGTCGATAATAGACGAGTCTTTTGGTAAGTCTATCACGTCACCTTTTGGAGTGAATACGAATATTCGCTCTTCAAAGAAGTCAGTTTTTACTTCATCTACGAACTCTTCGCCGGCATCTTTCTGGTACTCTACTAATTCTTTTATCCAAGACGGGACATCCTTCAGGGCATCATCATTACTTACCTCGTAAGACTCTTTGCTCATTCCGGGCAAAATATTCTTTAACCACGCCAAATTTGGGTTGAGTGATTTGGTTTTAACACCCTCTTTGTATGAAATGTGAGAGGCAATACCGAACTCCGCTTCTTGGTGCATTTCTTCTGTTCGAACTTGTACTTCCACTATACCTCCGTCTCCAGTAAAAATAGTAGTGTGGATTGAGCGGTACCCGTTTAGTTTAGGAGAAGCTATATAGTCTTTTATTCTTCCTGGCAAAGGTCTCCAAGCTCCGTGAATGATTCCCAGTATTTTGTAACAATCAGAAATACTTTCCACTGTGATACGCAGGGCGGATATGTCGTAAATAGCTTCCGTATCACCTTTGTATTTTTGTAGTTTTTTAAATAGGGAATACAGACCTTTTACTCGATGGTCCATCACAAACTTCGTCACACCGTTTTTAGCAAGTTCTTTTTTGAGGGATTTTTCAAAGTTTTTCAAATGCTCTTCCACTTCTACCTTTTTAAGTCTCATTATTTTTCGAACGTCTTCAGATTCTTTCGGATAGACATATGGAAAAGCGTTATCCTCTAGATCTCTTTGCAGTTTTTTGATACCTAGTCTGTTTGCAATAGGGGCGTATATTTCTAGAGTTTCAGTCGCAATGCGCAACTGTTTTTCCTTCCGTACATGCTCTAGCGTTTGTATGTTGTGTAGTCTGTCACACAGCTTGATTATCAAAACTCGTATATCCTGTGACATTGCCACAAAAAGTTTTCGCAAACTTTCGTTGTACCTTTCGGTCCCGATATATTTTATCTTTCCAAGCTTAGTCACGCCCTCAACAAGAAAAAGTATCTCTTTGCCAAACTCTTTTTCTAATTCCTCTCGAGTTACTCCACAGTCCTCCATGACATCATGCAGTAAACCTGCAGACACAGTGGTCGCACTCATATGAAGCTCGGCAATATTTTTTGCAGTAGCAAAAACATGGTTGTAGTAAGGCTCACCACTCTTTCTTTTTTGCCCGGCGTGTTTTGTTTCAGCAAAAGCAGCAGCCTTTTTTATAAGTTCTACATCTTCTTTGCTCGGGCTTTTCAGAAGGGAAATGATTTGCTGTATATCAAGCGTGGTTGTCATACTTCTTATACTAATAGAAGTCAGTTTCAAATACAATGCAAAATAGAAGGTATTTACCCCAGGGCAACCCTTGGACCCAAGTCGATAATAAAAACCCGCAAGGAAGGCCTTGCGGGTGTGTTTTAGAGGAGTCTCAGAACTCTCTGAGTTTCTTCGATTTTTGCGGGGATGTGCTTTTCAAACGTGAATCTACCCCACGCACTTTCGAACTTTAGGTTACGAAGGAAGGTTACTTGCTTTTCAAGCATTTCCCTCATTGAAATACCCATTTCTTCCGCGAGTCCAACACCGATTTGTTGAATCCATGCAGAGCTGAATGCTTGAGCCTTGTCGGCGTCTCGAAGTATTGCTTCGTACACGTTTCTGGCTGGACCCCTGTGTGGATATAGTGTCGATCTCATCCATCCTTCAATGTTACCGACATTTATCAGATCGTTATCGTGAATATGGGTATACAAACCCACCACGGCGATCTCAATATTTTCGTCGTCGGTTTTGGCTTTTCCGGCCAAGTGACCGTAGTCGTGGAATAATCCGCCCTTCAATAAGGGTCTGCCTAGCGGCAGTTCACTCCCACTTTTTTTATGGAACAATAGTGCATCGTAGCACAACATGGTTGTGTGAAGCATGTGTCTCAAGTTGTGGTACGGGGCGTTGATATTGGGGGCACTTGCAATGATAGGGAAGTACCAAACCAAATCACCTTCGTACAAATTGAGAGTGTTTTCAAACAAATCAGGTATATTCCCAATAACCGGCATGACCTGTGCGGTCATATTCACCTCCGTTTATGTTTATAACACTATTTTTAGGCTTTGTAAAATTAAGTTTTAAGCCCTCTTTTTAAAACCTCTTTTCTTTTTTTCTTGAGCAAATATTTCTAGAGCCCTTGGTAGTTCTATTGTATACACATCATCTTCTTTGAGTGATCGGAAATCTTTCTCATGTACAACGTATGGACCAAACATTCCTATGTTAGCTTTTATTTCTTTGCCTGTGTCAGGATGAACTCCAAGTGTTCTAGGTAGAGTTAGATACGTCAGTGCGTCTTCCAGAGTTACTGTGGTTAAATCTTTTCCTTTTGGAATACTTGCCATTCTAGGTTTCGGAGCTTTTGTGCTTCCTTTGCCTTTTGCCCTTTCTCCAACTTGAACATATGGTCCGTACTTTCCAACCAGTATGTATATCGGTAATCCGTTTTCAGGGTATATTCCGATAGGTTCATCTTTTTTTATTTCCACACCTTCCATAGTTAGTGCACCGTCACAGTCTGGGTATTCTCCACAAGAAAGAAACTTTCCACCTCTACCAAGTTTTATGATCATCGGTTTGCCACATTTTGGACATTTCATGTTCGGATCCGCATCTCCCATGTTGGTTGCTTTGTCTAACTTATCTTTTATTTTCACTTCCTTCAGGAAAGGTCCGTAGAAGTTTTTCAAAGTTTTTATGTATTCTTCTTTTCCTTCGGCAATAAGGTCAAGCTTGTCTTCCATCTCAGCAGTAAAACTATCACTTATGTATTCTGCAAAGTTCGCCTCCAGAAAACTAGAAACAACATCTCCAGTGTCTGTTGGGATAAGCGCCTTGTTAACTTTGTCCACGTATCCTCGGTCTTCCAGAGTTTTTATGGTTGATGCGTAAGTAGAAGGTCTTCCTATTCCTCTTTTCTCAAGTTCTTTAATAAGTCCGGCTTCAGAATATCTTCCTGGTGGTTCAGTTTGTTTTGCTTCAGTATTTACTTTTTCTAAATCAAGCTTTTCACCTTCTTTTACTTTCGGAAGCTCAACATCATCACTACGAGATGCAGGGTCTCCAAGTAACCAACCTGGGAAAGTTATTTGTGAACCAGTTATGGAAAAATCTGGGATTTTTTCACCCTCTATGTTTGTGGTTATTTTGGTTCGAAGTGTTCCAGCATCTTTCATTTGAGAAGAAACTGCTCGTCTCCAGATTAGTTCGTACAGTTTTTTCTGCTCATCGTTTGCTCCAGCAAGTTCCACATTAAAGTGAGTAGGGCGTATCGCTTCGTGAGCCTCTTGAGCATTTTTAGATTTGGAAGCGTAGCTCCTAACTTCTAGATATTCCTTTCCAAATTTTTTAGTTACCAAACTAGAGATTTGTTCTATTGCGGTTTTAGCTAGAGTGGTCGAATCGGTTCTCATATAGGTAATATGTCCTGACTCGTACAGCTTTTGTGCAATACCCATAGTTCGTGACGGAGAAAAACCAAGTCTAGAGCTCGCAGTTTGTTGTAATGTGGAAGTGATAAACGGTGCTCGAGGAGACTTTTTGACGTTAGTTTCTTTTACTTCTTTTACAAACCACTTACCGGTTTCTCCAGCTTCAACTATTTTATCCACAACTTTTTTGTCTCTCGGTTCGTCCTCGCAAATAACAGTAAATTTTTCCTTTTTACCTTCAGCTCGTTTTACATCTGCAGAAATAACCCAAAAGTCTTCACTTTTGAAGGCTCTTATCTCTCTTTCCTTTTCCATTATTATACGTAGTGCAGGGGATTGAACTCTACCAGCTGAAAGTCCGTATCGAACTTTTTTCCAGATAACTCCAGATAGGTCATATCCAACCAGTCTGTCTAGTACACGTCTGGCTTCCTGCGCCTGCCTTAGATTTTGGTCTATGTCCCGTGGGTGTTTCAACGCTTCCTCTATCGCACTTTTTGTTATCTCGTGATAAGTAACTCTTTTTATTTTAGTCTTATTAGACTTATCTTTTATAAGTTCCGCCAAGTGCCATGCAATAGCTTCTCCTTCACGGTCGGGGTCGGTTGCAAGGAGTACTTCACTAGCTTTCTTTGCTAGGCTTTTTATTTCACTTACCACTTTTTCCTTACCCTTAGATATTTCATAGTGAGGAACAAAGCCAGCCTCTATGTCGATAGCTTTTTTGTTTGATTTTGGGAGGTCGCGGATATGTCCAATAGAAGCAACAACGTCATACTCTCCTTCGAGATATTTCGAAATTGTTTTTGCTTTTGCAGGAGACTCAACAATGAGAAGTTTTTTTGACATGTATATGATTATTACTATAAAAAAATTATTTGTCCAATTTTACAATAAATTTGTAATAAAAAACCACCGATGCTCCGGTGGTGAAAAACCTAATGAATTACTACTTCTTTGAACTTGTCACCCCACACTCGAATCATGTTTGGTTCGGGTAAGGTCGATTCAGGATGAATATGTGACTTCAGTATGTAGTAACCATCCATTTCAAAGACGGGATAAATCTCAACCATCTCCTGTTCGTGGTAGCCCAAATCAATTTCCCCGATACCGACTACGCTACCAGCCCTCACGGTTATTTCAGTTGGTTTGAGATAGTAACCATTTTCTATCTGATAAAGTAGAACATCCTTTTTGAGCCGAACCTCTTCTTCGTGCATTTTGGTCTCCTCAAGCATTTAACACTCTGGGCAAAAATAAGTCAATTTACTATTTTAAATGTATTTCCCCCATACTCTCTTCTATCAGTTCCTTAATCTCCATAGTCGCAAGTATAGTCTGAGTCACATATATAGGTTTTCCCAAGAGTCGGATTATCTCATCCCGAGATCTAGGCTCATTCAAAATATTTATAACTTCTTTTTCATCACTCGAGCAGTCATCGTAGTCTCTTTTTTCAAACAGGTTTTCGATGGGTGTGAGACCGAGTGCATTTATAATATCTGTTGGTTGGGTTATCGGGGTTGCACCGAGACGAAGCAACATGTGCGGTCCTTCAGAAGTTTTTGAAAAAATAGAGTTGGGGACTGTCAAAACATCTCGGTTGTATTCAATAGCGTATTTGGAAGTGATAAGAGTTCCAGACTTGAGTTCCGCTTCTATTATAAGTACAGCATGACACATCCCAGCTATGATTCTGTTTCTTTGTGGAAAACTGTATAGGTGAGGGCGGAAGTCGTCAGGAAATTCTGAGATAAGTGCCCCATTGTTCTCCAAAATCTCTTTTGCTAAATTTCTGTTGGTAGCAGGGTACAAAACTTTTTCGCTCAAACCTGAGCCTGGGATAGCAATAGTGGGAAGCCCAGTCCTGAGTGCTGCCTTGTGAGCGATGGCGTCCATACCTAACGCAAGTCCCGACACTATAGTTATAGACTGACCTTTTAAACCTGTTATTAGTTTCTCACACACATTTTTTCCATACTCACTATATTTCCTGGAACCCACAACAGCCAGATATTTTTCTGTTTTTGGTAATTCACCTATGATTCGGAGTCTATCTGGAGGGTCGTTGATTTCAAGCAGAAGTTCGGGGAAGTCCTTTTTACTCAGATCCCTTATTTGCATATTTATAGATTAATTGTAACATACGAAGAGATTTGCGAAACAGGAGGAAAAATAGATGGCAAAAAAGCCAAGTAATTTTGGTAAGCGTCGTATTCAAATCGATTTCAGCATTGTTCAGTATCTGCGATTGAAAAAGTCCAGAACTGCAACCAATGCACCTACGGACGCGAGTGTGATACGAAGGGCTCTATTTATTTTCGGCTTTATCAGAACTTTCCAATCTCAGGGTTGGAAGCCTGTAATGGTTAATAAGGAAACAGGTCATACGGTTGAGCTGACTGACGACAACATCGAACTTTTCAGGATCTCAACTGAGGAAAGTAGACAAACAGTCGGCAAAACATCAACAAAAGATAAGTAGTATACTAAAACCGCAGATTTTGCGGTTTTCTTTTCATACGGGGCATATTTTGCTAGACTATACATTATGTTAGATATCAAGTTTATAAAGGAAAATAAAGAAATAGTAGAGGCGGCTATTAAAAACAAAAACAGAGAGGTTAACCTTGATGAACTCCTGACTTTGTCCGAACAAAGAAAAACTCTTAAACAAGAGATAGATGATTTGAACAAAAAAAGAAACGACGCTGCTCGTGCTCGAGATATAGAGGCAGGAACTCAGTTAAAAAGAGAGGCGGATATACTGGAAACAGAATTTGCCGAAGTGGACAAAAAGTTCATAGCAATGATGGCCAAAGTACCAAACATTCCTTCTATAGATACACCTATTGCTCCAGACGAGAGTGGTAATAAAGTTATAAGACAATGGGGAACTATTCCTGAGTTCAATTTCAAAGCTGTTGAACACGACGAGTTGGGAAGACATTTGGGTATTATAGACACAGACACAGCTGGAGTTGTTTCTGGTTCACGCTTTGCATATATAAAAGGGGATTTGGCATTACTTCAGTTTGCATTGATACAGTTTTGTTTAAATGTATTAACAAACAAAGAAAAACTAGAAGAAATAGCTAAAAAGGCAAACTTGGATATCAATGTCAGTTCTTTTGTTCCAATTATTCCACCAGTGTTTATAAAACCTGCAGTGCAAAACAGAATGGCGAGATATATGACTCCAGAAGAGCATTATATGTTTCCAAACGACGACCTCATGCTTATTGGTAGTGCGGAGCATACACTAGGTCCTATATATATGGACAAAATAATAGAAGAGAAAGACTTACCTATTCGCATGCTAGGTTATTCAACAGCATTTCGTCGAGAGGCAGGAAGTCACGGCAAAGATACAAAAGGTATTATTCGACAGCACCAATTCGACAAACTGGAAATGGAAGTTTTTTCTATTCCAGAAAATTCTATGCAAGAACAAGATTTTCTTGTGGCAATACAAGAGTATGTTATTCAACAGCTAAACATCCCATACCAAGTTCTTTTGATTTGTACTGGGGACATGGGTTTTCCAGACTACCGACAGATAGATATAGAGATGTGGATGCCTGGACAAAGTAATTACAGAGAAACTCACAGTGCCGACCTGACAACTAGTTTCCAGTCACGCAGATTGAATACTAGAGTTAGAAGAGCTGATGGCAAAATAGAGCCAGTTCATATGAACGATGCAACACTTGTCGCTATCGGTAGAATGCTTGTCGCTATTATTGAGAACTACCAAAACGAGGATGGTTCAGTGCGTATTCCAGAAGTTCTACAACCATATATGGGAGGGAAGAAAGTTATTGTTAAGCAATAACCATTTAGAAACAATGCTCTCAAAAAACTTACCACATAGAGAGGAATATGTTAGAAAAAAAAGAAAACAGAGAATAATCACATACAGTTTATTTTCTGCTTTTTTTCTTTTGGTGGTAGGTGTCGCGTCATATATTTCACATCGACCAGAACTACGGGTGACCAGTGTGGTTTTGAACGGAGAAGTTCTAGTCAGTGAGTCGGAAGTAGTCGCGGTTACAAAAGACTATGTGAGTGGTTCATATTTTTTTCTTTTTCCCAAAAACAATACATTTTGGTACCCCCAAAAAAAACTAACAAATCTTTTGAAAGATACTTTTAAAAGAATAGACACAATAGATGTTGAGTTGGACGGTCCCAACACAATAGTCATAGATATCACCGAAAGAAAACCAGTCGCGATTTGGGACAATGGTACTGAGGGAACATATTTCATGGATATGAACGGAACTATTTTTAGTTCTGCGCCGACTTTTTCAGGTAATGCATATTTGAAATATTACGGACTTGTAGAAGGAGACCCCATAGGTCAGCAATACATAGCACCAGAGGACTTTCACAAAATTACTGAATTTATAGAGAGTGTGAAGACGAACTCAGTATATCCAGTGCACTTTATTGCAAAAACAAAAGATAGTTTTTCTCTGGTGCTTTCTGGTGGCACAGAGGTTTACTTTGATAATAAAGTTTCATTAGATGTGCTAGCAGAAAATTTTAAAGCACTGCTGAAAACCCCAGAACTAGCAGTCCAAAAAGACGGATCTATATTGGCGGAGTATATAGACTTGAGGTTCGGTAATAAGTTGTTTTATAAATTGAGAGATACGAATACTCAGGCTAATGAATCACTATAGATTCGCATTATTTGTGCATTCGTATTATATTAACCGCTATGAATTTTTGGAATAACTTAAAAAAACCGATAATGGTTCTCGCTCCTATGGCCGACGTTACCGACCCGGCTTTTCGGCGTATTATTGCAAAGTACGGAAAGCCGGATGTTTTTTGGACAGAGTTTGTTTCCGCAGACGGTTTGTTCTTGGGCGGGTATGACCACTTAGTAAAAGACTTAGCTTTTACAGAAGCAGAACGACCTATTATTGCACAGTTTTTTACAGCAAAACCTGAGCTTATGGAAAAGGCAGCCGAGCTTGCTGTGGATCTTGGGTTCGACGGTATAGATATAAACATGGGATGTCCGGACAAAGGAGTTGAGAAACAGGGAAGTGGTGCAGCTCATATAAAAAATCCGGAGTTAGCGCAGGAGGTTATAAGAGCAGCTATGCGTGGTGCCAGTAAAAACGGCAAAAATATTCCAGTCAGTGTTAAAACTCGTATTGGATATAACAAAAACGAACTTGAAACTTGGTTACCAAAAATTTTAGAAACAAACCCTGCAGTTGTAACTGTTCATGCAAGAACTCGAAAAGAAATGTCACTAGTTCCAGCCAGGTGGGAGCATGTAAAGCGTGCTGTGGAAATACGCGATAGTTTTGTAGATAGCACCGGGGAAAAAAGTGAAACACTTATTTTCGGCAATGGAGATGTAGGAACTTTAGAAGAAGCAGGTCTAAAAGTTTTGGAGACTGGATGTGACGGGGTGATGATAGGGCGGGGGATTTTTGGAAATCCATGGAGATTTAACAAAGAAGTAAAAAAAGAGAACTTGCCACTGAAAGAAATTTTAGAAGTATTAGCGGAACACAGTAAACTTTTTGAAGAAATTCTTCCTCATAAAAACTTTTCAATAATGAAAAAGCACTACAAAGCATATGTAAACGGTTTTGACGGTGCAAAAGAGTTGCGAATAAAGCTGATGGAGACAGAAAATGCTAGAGAAGTGGAGAATTTGATCAACGAGTTCATTGCTTCCCAGCAGTAATTCCAAGGGCATCCCTTGGAATAAAAATATGGCTATAAATAAGGATATTTTTATATAGTAAGGAAAACTGACAGATCACCACTTGACGAGGTGGATATAGTGTGATAGTATTGTTATTGGAAACGCACCGTAGCCAACGGCTAACTGGAATGAAACGTCTCGTATGTAGATAGTTTCGCCGAACAGCATCGTGGCGCGGTCCGTTTCCGAGTAAAAAAATAGGGGTATGGTGACAATTCTGTTGCTGACCCCATTGAGATTGACCCTGGACTAAAGAAAGGATTATAACATCCTGGCACCCAGATAAGGACCTTCCGATTATATCGGAGCAGAAGGAGAGCACAAAATCCTTCAGGAAATCCTAATGGGCTGGACGAGTCAAGTACAAATCAACCCTTTGGTGTTAGACTCTGCAGCGAGGACTGGGTGCGCATGTTTACATAATTTTACATGATCGCTCCCGGTTCTTACAATGATGAATCCAATTCTAGGCCAACTAGACGACGAACGGCCAACGCCTGCGGCGATAGAAAGAGGTGACTGCCTTGCACCCAGTGAAAGGACCTTCCAAATCAGATCTAGAAATAGACGCGAAGCGGAGTTAGAAGGAGAGCACAAAATCCTTCAGGAAAACCTACTGGGCCGGACCCACTTTAACATTTGTATGTAGGGACATTGTCCCGCACGTCTCCGACAGACGAAAACGGTCGACTTATGATAATCTCTGGGCCGCGGACTCATTACAGTAATGTAGGAGTTCGCGGCCCGGGGCACACGACCCTCCCTATGCATGGCATAGCGAGCGGTTTTTTTTAATCAAAAACTATGTTAGTATTTTTTTAGACACAATCGTTTCGGGTTCTTTTCGGGAAAGGTAAGTAAATGGCTTATATGATGAAGAGTCATAAATGTCTACCGTGCGAAACTGAGTATGGGCGTCAGTTGAAAGGCGGAGAACTCCAAGTATATGATTTTTGTGACACTTGCAAAAATCTTATGACGAGCGACTTCGCAAGACAAATTGATCTCCATCTCCCTGCTTTACCGCTAGAATCATACACCGCAGAACTTCCTAGGTGTTGTATGTGCCGGACAGTTTCAGGCACGCAACAGGAGGGAGATGAACCTCAGACACTCAACTTTTGTGAGCATTGCAAAAGTTTGATGTCAAATGATTTCAGAGGACAGATAGACCTAAGTCTTCCTGCACAACCTTTGAATATTCACAGGCGAGAGGTTCCCAACAGATTCCGTTTCCGAACTGAGGAAGCATAGTTTTAAGCTGCCGTGGCGAAAGCCCGGCAGTTTTCTTTTTTAATAAGTTTTAAGTTATACTAGTTTATATGTCAGAAGCACTATATAGAAAATACCGTCCCAAAGGTTGGAAGGATGTCGTTGGTCAGGAGCACATAGTGAAAGTCCTAGAAGCAGAAGCAAAGTCTGGAAACATTTCTCACGCTTATCTTTTTTCAGGTACCCGTGGAACAGGAAAGACTTCCGTTGCCCGTATTTTTGCTGATGCTATTGGAACTTCCAAAAACGATATATATGAAATAGATGCAGCTTCGAACACCAGTGTCGAAGATATTCGAGCTTTGAACGAGTCAGTGTTCAGTCTTCCTTTTGAGTCAAAATACAAAGTCTACATCTTGGATGAAGTTCACATGCTTTCAAAGTCCGCTAGTAACGCACTTTTGAAAACTCTAGAAGAGCCTCCTTCTCATGTTATTTTTATTCTAGCTACCACAGAAACTCATAAAATTTTAGACACCATACTTTCTCGTTGCGAAGTGTATACTTTCAAAAAGCCGAGTGTGGAAGTTTTAAAAAAAGTTGTTTTGGATACTGCAAAGAAAGAGGGTTATAGTATAGAAGAGTCTGGTGCAGAACTTATTTCTATTTTAGGTGACGGGTCTTTCCGAGACACCTTAGGAACAGTTCAGAAAGTTATAGGCTACTCTAAGGATAAAAAAATAAGCGAGGACGAAGTGAGACTGGTAACCGGTGCTCCCGCGGTTAGTATTGTTCATGACATTGTCTCTTCGATAGTAGAAAAAGACCTGGAAAAAGGTTTGGGAGCGGTGAAAACTGCCGTGTCACAGAACATAGACATGACTGTGTTTCTAAAACTGGTACTTCACACTACTCGCGCAGTTTTACTTTGGAAACTTGGTGCAGAGGGGATTATCAAAGATGATTTATCTGACAACGAAACAACTTTTGTAAAGAAAATAAGTAGTAGTGAAAAACCCCTCGGTTCATCCGCTCTACTGGAACTTCTAACTGCTTATGAAAATACAAAAGGAGCGTATATTCCCCAGCTACCACTCGAACTTGCACTCATAAAAATAATTAAAGAAAAATAAAAAAGTAAAAGCGACCCGAAGGTCGCTTTTTTCTAATTCATGAGTCCACCCGTGGGCGAATACTTTGGTCCATACGTGTCGTAGGCTGCGTAGGCCTTTTTGTGACCATAGATGACTTTCCATCCTGGTTTGAGGTTTTTACGAGCCAGGACTCGGCGAACCAAGTTCTGGTTCTGATCGTAGTAGTGGGTTACCCACATTGAGTTACCTAGAATCTGGATGCGATTATGTTCATCCAGAATAATCATCTTTCTGCCAATTCCTGTTCTGTATTCAACCGCCTCACCTCCGCCGGGCGTTGGTCCAGAAGAAATTGTGTGTCCGGTTAAATTTGTCAAAAACCGATCAAAAGAAGCCAACACTCTGACTGAGAACCCTGCTCTCATTTGTACACTCCAGGTATCAATATTAACTCTTCTGTAGAAAATATCAATTAAAATAAAAGACCCGATGTTCCGGGTCTTTTTGTGAGTTATGCTGCTTTTTCCAGTTCTTCCAGTGCATCCACCAGTTCGTAGTAGAGGATGAAATGTTTTTCTGCGTATGGAAGATACTCTTCACGCGTTTCAGCAATCTTCCTCGCCCGTTTTTCCTTCGTACAACCCCACAAAGTCAGCACATTATGGAGTCTGTCAGCGAGTTTGATCAGAAAAAAATCGCGGGAAGCCCTTTCGAAACGGAGATGATAAGCTTCCGCTCGGTCCTTTTTGTCTGGGAACTCTTTTTCAGATGGCTTGGTCATGTATTCGACCAAAAGAGCTACCTGTTCATCAAATTCGAGACGTACCCGGTCCACAGTCCACGAAGGGCAGTCTTCCACGATGTCGTGGAGAAGTGCCGCAATGATGAGCCTGTGGTCTTTGACCCGGAGGTAGTCGATGAGGATCAGGGCAACCGCCCGGATATGCTCAAAGTACCTTTCGCCACCATCTCGTTTCTTGTCACGGAAAGCATCTTTGGCGTAGTTGTACGCCCGCTCGATTTCCTTGTACTCGCGAGACAAGGTGGGGTAGTGGAGGCTAATCCTCCGGAAAAAGCTTTTCCTGTTTTCTGTACCTGCCACCAGGAACTTCATCTTGTTTCTCATGGGTGTCTCCTATATGATCTAATTTCACCGTAAACTATTATCGTATATCTGTCAAGGTCTAGAAAAGGGAATTAAACTACACAAAAACCTCGGGGCTAATCCCGAGGTTTTTGCGAATACTATGAGATCAAATGTAAATTATTTTCGTGAATTATAAGAGTGTCATGCTCTCGGCGTTCTTTAACTCGTATAAGACTTGGTTCATATTGAGTCCAGGTAGTTTTTCCTGTTGACTCGTCTTTTACTGGTTTCAAAAAAACATACCCGAGCTTTCTGGAAATTCCTATTACCGGAGTTGAGTCCCAAGGAGTTTCCCAACCTGGAGGAAGGACTAGTGCTGACAGTTCTTGTTTCCAGAGTCTTGCCATCCAGGTTCCAATAGATGAGCCCATAACTTCATGGTTTTTAAACTGCTTAATTTGGTCCTGGGTTTCTAACGAATGTTTTTCCAAAGGTTCGCGTAGTAGGACAAACATATCAGCTAGACTCTCAAACTTTTTGCCGGGAGCCAGTTCTTCAAATGAGTCGAGTCTTGTTATTCTAAAAATTTTATCCGACCCTGGTCTATATCCATATACCTCATCTGTATTTATATCTCCTATGTATGCAGACTGAACAATGCCAGCATCCACTAGAGACACCATTGTTGCTACTCCATGTGACTGTCGTCTCACATATGCTTTTGTACCGTCTAGTGGGTCTACAGTAAAGTAGGCTGTGCATTCACCAGTTGGTTCGATAGTGAGTGAATCTTCCTCCGCAATTACTCCACAGAGAGGGAAGCATTCCTTGAAAGTTCGGAGGTAAATGTCCTGAGCTTTTCTATCAGCAGAAGTGAAGACGTCGTCCATCGTTCCACTGTAACTTTCTTTTGTGTGAGCTTCGAAAATAAAAGTTTCGTTTCTAATAACAGTCGCTGCTCTACGAGCAGTTTCCTTCAAAACTCTTCCTATTATATGACCATTTATTTCTCCAATTTTTATGTCGTTATTCATATTTCGATTATAACAAATAAATTAAAAAACGAGCGACTTATTCAGCAGAGTAGGGAATAT
Organism: Patescibacteria group bacterium; assembly: GCA_040384485.1. Classification (GTDB taxonomy): domain Bacteria; phylum Patescibacteriota; class Minisyncoccia; order Phycocordibacterales; family DATDWN01; genus C7867-006. The sequence continues at coordinate 300,027 of JAZKJH010000002.1, read as the reverse complement.
CGGGTATAAAAGTCCCAGTTTTGATTTCTTGAATGCGAGTAAATAACATATCGTACAAATCCAGAGAGTATTCGTCAGTTGCCTCGGTGAGACCCATGCCAACTTGTTCTAGTTCTTGAACAACTTCTTCTGTTGAGATAAAACCAAGTCGGTATTTCATTATTGAGTGCATAATAGCTGCATCAGCATATTCTGCTGGTAGTGCTCCCGCTGTTTCAGCAATACTTGTTTCCTCAATCCACTTTACTAACATTGCTTGGACTTCTGGGTCTCTTGGCGGTCTTTCAGTTGCAAAAGCTACTAAAACGTCTCTATCTACTTTTTCTAAGTTTGGTTGATTTTCCATACTTTTATTATACCAGAAACTGAGTAGCAAAAAATCAAAAAAAGTGTTATAAATTTAGGGTATTTAAAACATTGGGAGATCGTCTAACGGTAGGACAGAAGCCTTTGAAGCTTTTAATCGGGGTTCGATTCCCTGTCTCCCAGCAAAATAGCAGAGCTATTTTTTGGCGAGACAGCAGAGTCTGGGTAGACTCTGCGTAGGGAATCGAAGCCTGTTTGAGATATTTTTGGATTTTAAGAACAAAAATATCCAAACACGGGGACCGTTCATGTAATGAAAGATTCCTGTCTCCCAGCAGTTTAGTTTTTCGTACCAAGTGACCTAGACGGGTCATAAAATTCTTATAATGATAGAAATCGGAGAAAAAACTTTTAAAACGATAGGCGATGCAGAAGATTTCATTCGAACTATATTATATAAATACCCTTTGAATGAACCCCTTATAGGAGATGACCTAGTATTTATTTGCGAACTATTGAAACTACATCCAGACAAAGATGAGAAGATAGCTCTTGGTGTCAAATCAATTATTGTTGAAAGAGATGCGACATTTGGAAAAACCCACCATTTTTCTATAGTTAGGCCTGATAACTCTACAGAAGACTTTAGCCTAAAGAAGTGTTTAACCCAGAGCATGAATGATCCAGCAAGATTATTTAGTTCTTCAGCAAGGCGGGTAGTAGCGGATCAAATTGTATCTTTTAGAAATAGTTTTTTTAATGAAAAACAAGACTTGGACGGAAACGTTACTTGTGCACTTAGTGGAGCCTTAATTAGCAGAAACACCTCGCATATTGACCATATTCCACCACTCACTTTCCGCATGATAGTTTCAAATTTCATTAGTATAAATAAAATCGATATTAATCATACTAAATTTATTGCAGCAAATAATGGGATTGGCAAAGAGTTTCTTGATGAAAATATAAAAAACAACTTCTATGACTATCATATGAAAGTTGCAAAGCTTCGAGTCATAGCACCACTGGAAAACTTAAAGCAAAAAAGGTATTGACCTAATGAGTTATTTTGTATATTTAATACAACAAAAAATAGAAAAATAAAGAAAAGTGTGGTATAATATACTTGTTATGCCTGTTTCAGGAATAAGAGTAACTAAAGAAGACGGCTACGTGATCTGTCATATCGATAACTTCAGTGACGAACTGAAAGAGTTAATCCGTGCCGAGCTGACCTCTATTTGTCATGGAAAAAATGAGGTTGAAGAAAATCATCTTGATCGACACTCCTACAAAAAAACTCTAACTGAATTTTTACTGAGATATGACGGCAAACAGTCCGAGACTAAGAAAGGAATGGTGGGAGAATTTATTGCTCATCTAATCATAAACAAAGTGCTACCCAATTTGCAGACGATTAGTATTTTCTTTAATAAGGAAGAGTTAAGTATTAGAAAAGGATTTGATTTGACCTATGTAGATATCGAGGGTAATACTGTTTGGTATGGAGAGGTAAAATCTGGCGAGCTTGGCACGGTTTCAACTCCTGATCATAAAAATACTTACTTATTGGGGCTTGCAAAAGTTGATGTAGCCGACAAACTCTCTGGAGTCAGGCCTAATTTATGGAATAGTGTAATCATCGACGCAGGATTGACATTTGCCATAGGTAAGTCAAAAAAGGTAAAAGAACTTTTAGATGGAGATATACGCGAAATTCAAGAAGTCGCCGGTACAAAGCGTAATGCAATTTTAATATCAGTGCTGTTCCATGACGTCCAAAATCAAGTTACGGCACAGAGCGTAAAGGATTATTTGCTTTCAGTTTATGTAGAGGATCGTTTTTCAGGTGTTATTTTGTTTTCTATTCAAAAAACAACTTACTCAAAAATTGAAGATTTTTTGAGACAAGAAGCTGCTTAACTATGATATATGAGCAACGATATTACACTCCGAAAGGTCAGACTGGAAAAGAACATACAAGATTCTTTTTTTCTTGATGTCTATGGAAAGTTAATATACCGTGACACTTCTCTTACGGAAGAACAGAAGTTTTACTTGCTCAAACTTGCACTCTACTTTTTAAATTCTGAAGATGTGAACATTCAACGTTTGGGTTATAGAATTATTTTAATGTACTCAAACTTATTTGGTGACTACAACCCGCTTTATGATGTTGCATTAAATCTTGAGTATATTCCAATAACAAAGTTCATTGAGAATAAACATTTTCTTTCAGATCATCTTTTGGAGAGTTTTTCAAATCTTTATCTTTCTGCGTTTCAAGAAAACTTCAAGATTGATGGTGATGGCAAGGATCTATATCGTTCTAAGGGCCAGATGTCATTAAATAGTTTCTCAAATACTGATGGTAACATTGCAATTGTCGCCCCAACTTCGTACGGGAAATCGGAAATGATTTTTAGAAAAATAGTGGTCAATCTTGATAAAAAGATATGTATACTTGTTCCAAGTAAAGCGTTGCTTGCGCAGACAAAAAAAGCCCTCCTGAAAAATGAAACAATAAAAAATCACTTCAAGAAAATAATAACGCATCCTGACATGTTCAAGTCTGGCATTCATCCTTTCTTAGCAGTTCTAACTCAAGAGCGTCTACAAATATTACTAAGAAAAAATAAAGAGCTTTATATGGATCTCGTACTTGTAGATGAAGCGCACAACTTACTTGAAGACGAGAGTAGAGCACATCTGTTGGCGCAGGTTTTACTTATACTTCAAAAAAGAAAGAGTGATTATACTGTTAATTTCTTTACTCCCTTCTTAGTAGAAGTTAAAAATTTAAATGTTTTCAATCATAAAATTGAGATCAAAGGAAATCCCCTTGATGAAAACATGAAGGTTGAGCGTTACTATGCTTACGATAACGAACTTAAGAAGATGTTTCTATATGATCAGTTTTTAGATCGAATATTTGAATATCATATGGATAACAGCTTTGACACTGACATTGATTTTATACTGCATCATAAATCTGCTAAGAACATTATCTACTTGAATCGACCTGTTCATGCTGAAGAAGTCGCAATGAAAATGGCCCCACTCCAGCCCAGGATAATTCTTACTCCTCAAATACAGAAAGTCATTGAGTCGATCTCGGAACTCATCAGCCCAAGTTACAATCTAATTGAATGTATAAAAAGTGGCATAGTCTATCACCACGGCGGGATACCGGACATAATTCGACTTTATATCGAAGATATATTTTCAAAATATCCCGAATTTAATTTTATTGTGACCACTTCCACGTTATTAGAAGGGGTAAATATTCCAGCTGAAAAAATATTTTTGCTGACACCAGTGAAAACTCCTGGATACTTAAGTGCTTCTCAATTTAAGAACCTGATTGGAAGAGTGTGTCGCTTCAGAGAGGTTTTTAGTATTGAGAGTGGAGATTTGAGGATGCTTGAACCAGAAATCTATCTAATAAAAGGCCATTATTCTAGAGAAGATTTCGCTCTCATGAGCTTCTATAAAGAAAGAGTAAACTCAAGTAAAAAAATTGAAGATAGTGTCGATAATCCTTTGCTTACGAATTCTTCGAACGAAACTGACCGCCAGAAAAACTTGGAGTACTTAGAAAACATGGAGCCTGGATCCTCAGGACTTGTTGATGTTGTACAACCTGAATCAATAATCGGTCGATTGTGCTTTGAAAATAATGTTTCGGATTTTAACATCATAAAAAATGAGTCAATTCTTTCAAGTAACCTCACAGTTTTTACTACCACTCACAATGAGATGATCAAAACGCCCAAAGCTCTTCTTTCGGCCATTGGTAGCATATTCTTTTTTGGAATAACTTTAGCAAACAATACAGATAACATTGCTCGACTTCAGGAGGAGAAGACCAAGAATTTTTACGAAATGTTTATAGCATGGAGAATGAAGGGGTCACCCTATCCTTTAATGATTAATAACTTTCTCCATTATTGGAAAGGCCGTGAGGAAGAAAGAGACCCGATAATATATGTTGGTTCAAAATGGGGTGACGAAGTTCGAGATGGACACAAAAAACTTTTTGTAAATATAAGCCAGAAAAACGAAACTCAAAGGGTAAACTTGGCTATTGCAAAGATCAAAGAGGAGCAAGAATTTGTCGACTTTAACATAATGAAATACATAGAAATACTAAATGAATTAGGTTTAATTGATGACGACTTCTATGACCAGGTAAAATATGGAACTTCGGATAAAAAAGTTATCTGTATGCTAAAAAATGGACTTTCAATGGAGCTAGCAAAACTTTTTAAAGAAAAGTACTTATCTTTTGTTACATTTGATCTAGAACAAGATACACTTCAATTTAATCTAGATATTATAAACAAAATGAAAGAAGTTGAAGAAAATGAAATTCTGATATTTGAAGCAATGAGTAATTTATAAAAAATTATTCCTACACCACTCTTTTATTTATGAGTAGTAATCTGTTGGTAAACGATTGCAGTAATTCTCTTTTCTCCCCAAACCTCTTTTTGCTATAATATCCCCATGACCAACCAAATGTGTGAAAGTTGCCTAATGCCATTTAGTAAAGACCCACTAGGTGAAAACCGAGAGTCAAAACAGTATTGTAGTTACTGTTTTAAAAACGGAAAACTATGTTACGAAGGGAATGATTTAAAAGAGTTCAAGAGGGGTATGGTGAAAGCAATAGTTGCAAGAGGAGAGAGTAAAATAAAAGCCCACTTTTTCGCATTTATGGCAGGTTTTGCTCCTCGTTGGAAAAATAAATAACCCACATATGAAATCCTATAAAAACATAACCGAATACATAAAAGAAGTTCCAAAAAATTTTTTACCACACGTAAAAGAAATGCGAGCTCTTGTAAATAAACTTGTCCCAAAAGGGGAGGAGACGATAAGTTACGGCATGCCGACTATTAAACTAAACGGTAAAAACTTTATTCACTACGCTGCTATGAAAGGCCACCTAGGTTTCTACCCAACTCCATCAGGAGTAACAGCTTTCGAAACAGAACTCACAAAAAAAGGAATAGGCTTTTCTAAAGGCTGTGTCCGTATTGAATACAATAAACCACTTCCAACTGCACTTATAGCCAAGATAATAAAATACAGACTGAAAGAAGAAAAAACTACAAACTAATCCTTCTCTACATATTTGACATAACTTAGCTATTATGCTATTATTTATATAGGTTTTTAGCACATTCACAGTCGGAGGATCAACTAATGAAGCAGAAATTTGAAGTCTACGTCGCTGGACCCATCTCGGAGCACACCTCGTTCGAGGAGGCGCTCAAGTCCTTTTTCACGGCCGTCATGGATATGGTGGAGAAGGGTACTAGCTTCCAGGTGTTGGAAACAGGCTGCTGGATCACAGGGTCATTCGAGATGGAGGATGGCAAAGTCCATCGTGCGCCACTCTACTTCTACGATGCCCGGGACTTTGCGGTGCGTGAGAAGGTGTTGGTTCAGAATTCACGAGATAAGTTCATGGCCGACCCACTTCCTTCCATTCCAGCCCAGAAGGTCTACCTCCTGTTCATCGAAGCAGGACTGACTGAGCTTCTGAGTCTTACGAGGGTGGAAACTGAGATTCGCGGAATGTCCCACGGCTAGGTCAGCCGTACTTTTCAGAACCCCACAGAACACCGTGGGGTTTTTTCTTACAATAAATATTGTTTTTGCAAATGAAATTTATATAAAAACCGCAAAAGTAAAAGTTTACTTTTGCGGTTTGGTTTTTAGGAAACGGATTTGATTCGCAGGAAGCCACAGATTTCGTTTTCCAGCGCGCAGTCCATTCCTTTTGAAAGAGCTTCGAACTCGACAGTGTTACCCTCACGAAGAGAGCGAAACTGCTCGACATCTGGATGTCCTGGTCTCACTGGAAGAATCACAATCCAGTTGCCAAAAGAAAAGTGTTGGAACTTAACAAACGTCCAACTGCCCTTTTCCTCAGAATACATTGGGTCACTTAGCACTTGCCATAAACTGAGTGCAATTTTTTTGGCATTTTGCACACTATCCGCAGTTGCAATCCTTGACCAACGCTTTTGGTTGACCAAAATCCAGATAGTGACAAAGACTGGGGCAGAAGCAAGTGCCACGAATCCGTAGAACAGCCAGGCGGGGGATTCGCGAACAAACTTCAACCGTTCAGCCCCAGCCTCGGGCGTGTCGGTTACCCATAGGAGCAGCATCATGCCAACTGCAAAAAAACCAGCAAGTATCGGCGAAAACTTTCTCAACGTAACACCTCCTTTGAAAATCCTACATCATTTGTTCGCTTTGTCAATTTTATATTTGATTTTTAATATTCTACGGTATAGGATAGCGAGAGAGGTGTTCAATGATTTCTTTACTGTTTGTCTTGTCAGGTCTCACGGTTCAACCCCAGGCTCCACCAGCAACCCTTTCGTATTTTAACCCTTGCTATCCACGTAGGGTAGAGGAAGTTGTTCTTAAGACTGACTCAAGTCCGTACATGAAATTTGCGGATGTTGTCAGGCAGTCCGACGAGCTGGTATACGGGAAAGTCGTGAGCTCTATTTTGTCACTTTGCGAAGATGGTAAACGTTATTACTCCATCGCAGTTGATATCACTGAGGGCGGTTACAGCACTTTTGATCAAAGGATTCCCAAGCTGAAAGTCGCACACTTCTTGTGTAGTGACTGCTGGGACCAGTTCGACTATGTTGGCATGGAAGTGATTTACTTTCTGGCCAAGACGGACCGACCTGGTTTCTACAAACCATTGGGTTTGCAACAAGGAGCCGAGGGAAGATACTGGAAGAGAAAGGACAACGATGTATTCGTAAACGGAGTAGGTGCGCCTTTGCCGGAACACTTGGTAAAGCAAGGTCGACCAGACCCCGATCAGCTTGCATCCGCTTTTGTTATATTTCGTGCACCGTTCCGTAGATGACTTGTAACTGGAGCTTCGGCTCCAGTTTTTTTATAATAAAAAGTGCTCGGGAGATAACTCCCGAGCACATAACCGATAACTTAACTAGTCACCACCACAACCACCACCACACGATGAAGTCGAACAAGCGGAGACTGATGGACTGGAATCGACGTGAGAAGGCGAGCTCTCATATGTGGGTGAAGGCGTCGAGGGCGGATCCCAGGAAGCACTGCTTCCAGCTCCTCCTGACCTTCCATCATCTCCGATGGAGAAGTCTGTCGGATTTCCAGGAACACCTTTTGTTCCAAAAAGCGAATCAAAAAGCAGGTGGAGCGGGACGTCGTCACTGATGAGTTCGACACTGTCCTCGACAAGCTCTTTTTTCCGAGGTTTGTAATCCGTGTTCCGAAGCTTTCGCGCATCGAACTTCGGCTTGCCCCAGATGTCGACCGGTGGTTCCATGTTGAACTCTCGCTGATAGAGTTCGAGGGTCGCGTTGTACTGGGCGTTGAAGACCCCAGTCTGCTCTTCTGCTGACACCAACTCGGGTGAGTGATCGAAGTGTCTTCCGAGCACATTTGCACAGAACTCCCGGTATTCACGGGTGAAGTGCAGGTGCTCGTGCCACACGATGTCGATTGCGGCAGGAGGAGTGACTTCGGTGGGACTGGTCACTCCGAGATATACAAACTTTTTGTACTCGGCGATTGCCCTCAGTGCAAAATCCCTGGTCCATCCATGTTTTTTGGCGACTTTCGCCGCGAATGCCTGGGTGGTCGGATCCGAGCTTCCGAAATAACTTCGGAGTCGGTCTGCAATGAGGGGAGTCTCGAGTCCCTCAAACTTGTACCCTGCGATTTTTTTCCACAACTCTGTCCTGCGAATCTGGTTCGGTGTCTGTGTCTGAATCATCTTTTCCTTGTCCTTTGTGAATGAACTACTACCATAAAGTATTGTACACCTAATAAGGTGATTTGTCAATGTATAGACACTGGACGTTTCAAGCTAGTTCCTTAGTCCTCATACATGATATAATTTCTTAGTTAGGTAGTTCTTCAATCAGATTAATAACTTTTAATACAACAACCTGTGCCATCAAAAACTAGAAAAATAGGAATTGCGCTTCTGATTTTAACTCAGGTAGCTCTCATTGTTATTTGGGCAATCAACGGTTACGAAGAAACCTGGTTTTATGTAACTCTTATGCTCGTTTCCATTTCAACTTCTTGGGTTCACTTTGCAAAGAAAAAGGACGTTCAATAAAAAACACAAATGCTCCCAGAATTTTTGACTATCAAAACCATATACACTATCCTCCATGTTTTTGGGGCTATTTTAGGTGCAGGAGCTGCTTTTGTAGGAGATAATATGTTTTTCAAAACAGTAAAAGATGGTGTGATAGAAAAAACTGAGCTCGAGTTTATGCAAATGAACAGTCGGATAGTATGGATCGGTGTTGGGGTCCTTTTGGTTTCAGGAATTCTTTTGTTCATGACTGACCCAGCTAGATATATGGATTCATCCAAATTTCTGGCAAAAATAACAATTGTATTAGTAATTGTACTAAATGGATTTGCGTTTCATATCATTCATATTCCAAATTTGAAAAAGCATATAGGTATGAAGTTTGCGGAGTCAGAGGTTTTCCGAAATAAATCCACTTTTCTTTTGGCAAGCGGAGCAGTGTCTGTTACTTCTTGGATTTTTACTGTTGTTCTAGGAATGCTACGCGCAGTTCCATATACATATTTTGAAATACTCGGAGTTTATTTGTTCGCAATTTTGTTTGCAGTATTTACCTCCTATCTTTTAAAAAACAAGATTTTAGGGTTTAGGTAGTGTTATAATAATATTATTATGAAACAACTCTTTCTTACGTCCGAGGTTAAACTTGTTGCGAAAGATATTGGAAAAAGAATAGTAACTTCTAGTGGAAATTTGCACACAGTATATATAACAACACCAACAGAGAAAGGTCACGAGGAAGATGATTTGCAGTGGTCACGCGATAACAAGCAAGCTATGGTTGACGCAGGTTTTGATACTTTTGACTATTCAATTACTGGGAAAAGCCTGGCAGATTTAAAAAAAGACTTAAATGATGTAGACGTTGTTTACGTAGAAGGAGGTAGTTTGGTGCATATGATGAACCAAGTTAGAATATCTGGATTTGAAGTTTTTATAAAAGATTTTTTAGATAAAGGTGGGGTGTATATTGGAACTAGTACTGGGAGTTTTATTGCAGCCGTGGATACTGCGCCCGGGATGTCACTAGAGTTTTATACAGAAGATCATTTTGATACAAGAGGAATGGGGCTGATAAATTTTTTAGTTATGCCACATTGGGGAACTGAGACTTTTAAAGAAAGTTATGAACAGATGCCAAAGGATGCGTATGGAATGAAAGTCCCAATGATAATACTAAATGACGCTCAGTATGTTTTTGTGAACAACAATTCATTTCAAATTATTGATTTAAATAATATAACTTAAGCTTAAAAAATCATTTTATGAACTTAGACGTTATCCTAATTATAATTTCTGTTTGTATTTCAATCTACGGTAGTTATAGGTATGTTTACGATACTTTAAAAGGCACAACAAGACCTAACAGAGTTTCTCAAGGTCTGTGGGCGGTTGCACCACTTATTGGGGTTGGCGCTGCTATTTCTTCAGGAGCAGACTGGATGACTACAGTCAGAACTTTTATGGCCGGTTTTGTTCCTTTTATTATTCTTGTTGCATCCTTTGCAAACAAAAACGGATATTGGAAAACAACCATGTTCGACTATTTTTGTGGAGCCTTTTCTCTAGTTGCTCTCTTTTTCTGGTTGATAATAGATCTGCCAGTATATGCAGTTTTGTTAGCAGCACTCGCTGATTTTTTTGCGGCTATTCCTACTATCAAGAAATCCTGGACAAACCCTGAAAGCGAAACTGGTATCGCGTACATCATGTCTCTTTGTAGTGTGCTTGTTATTATCCCAACAATAAAAGTTTTTGATATTCAAAATACTGCTTTTCAGATATATCTTTTAGTGGTTAATGTAATTATAATTTTTGCAATTTACAGAAGAAAATTAATAAAGTAATCATGGCACATAAAGAAACTACAGTCGGTCACATCCACCTCACAGTTTCAGACCTAGAACGTTCACTTTCTTTTTATCGTGATTTGCTAGGTTTTGAAGTATCAGCACGCTATGGTGAGTCAGCGGTATTTCTTTCTGCTGGTGGGTATCATCACCACATAGGGTTGAATACTTGGGCTGGGAAGGATGCTACACCTGCACCAAGAGGCCACACTGGGATGTTCCATGTAGCTTTTTTGTATCCATCCAGGCTTGAATTGGCAAAGGTATTAAAAAAGTTAGTCGATGCAGAGTACCCACTAGATGGTGCTTCAGACCACGGAGTTAGCGAAGCAGTATACCTTCGAGATCCAGACGGAAACGGTGTTGAGATTTACGCAGACAGGCCAAGAGAAGAATGGAAAGTTGGAAATGACGGAATGGTGGAGATGGTTACCGAACCGTTGGACTTAAAGAGTATTATGCAGGAGCTTCACAATTAACACTTTGGTATTATATAAACATATGAAAAAAATCACAGTTCAAACAAAAATTTCAGCACCAATAGAAAAAGTTTGGGATTATTGGAATAATCCTGTTCACATAACTAAATGGGCTTTTGCATCAGATGACTGGGAATGCCCACATGCGGAAGTAGATTTGAAAGAAGGTGGGGAGATGTTAACTCGTATGTCAGCAAAAGATGGAACAAGCTCTTTTGATCTAACTGCTGTTTACACAAAAGTTATTCCGCTGGAGCAAGTAGACTACACGATGGGTGATAACAGAACTGTATCTACAAAGTTTGAAAAAGTAGGGGAGGATGTTGTCGTGACAGAAGAGTTCGAAATGGAAAGTGAGAATACCGAAGAACTACAGAGAAATGGCTGGCAGGTGATACTAGATAACTTCAAAAAGTCCGTAGAGGGCAATTTATAGGCACATAGTAAAAGATTATTAATTTAATCTAAATTTAATATTAGAACACAAAATAAAAGCTGTGTGGTCTATTAAAATGTTTAGCTCTTGTCTATAGTTAGACTATGGATAAACCAATACAAAAATATATATTAGGTTTTGGAATTATAATAATTGTAGTATTTGGACTTCTTTATTTTACAAAAAAGGATGATGCTGTCGGGATTAATGCTGGATGGAAAACTCAAACCAATCTTGCGCAAAAAGTTGAGTTTATGTACCCGGAGAGCATAGGAAAGACTTATATAACACCTACTGACTGGCCACCCATTGCAAAAGTTTCGCAAGGAAAACTTGCTTGTGCAGAAACCCAGGTAGGTGTAGTTGGGGTAGGGCAAATTACTTTAGCTCGGATAAATGGTGATAATTATTGTATTACAAAGGCTTCTGAGGGAGCAGCAGGCAGTACATACACAAAGTATGTTTATGAGAAAGAAGTTGATGATAAGACTGTAGGGATGGAATTTACTCTGAGATATCCGCAATGTGCCAACTATGACGAAGCCGCTAAGACTCTTTGTGAGACAGAGCAAGGTTCTTTCGAGCTAGATAATCTTGTAGATGAAATGTTCGAAACAATAAAATTTATTGATTAAAGTTAAAATAAGATTAAATTATTTTTACTAGTTGTGATATACTATATATAAGATATTGCGGATGAATCATACGATTCATGATAACTCGTTCTGGCTATCTACTTTTATTTGGTATTTGTAAGTGGTCGTTACTACCTAAGTTAAGTTTATTGTAAGCGTTCTGTTTACGAGTCGTCTAAGGTTTAGGTTTAATCACAAAATAATTTAATAATAATGAAAAAAAATAACAAGTATTCGTTACTCGCGTTTTTACTAATGTTCTCTCTTTTTGGGATTACTGCTTCTAACACTGCTTTGGCAGCTGGACCAGGTGCTATAAACCTAGGAACTGCTGGAAACTTTGTAATACTATCTAAAACAGGAGTTTCAACTACAGGAACTACTATGGTTACAGGAGACTTGGGAGTCAGTCCTATCTCAGCTAGTGCAATAACAGGTTTCGCTTTATCACTTCCATCTGCTTCTGCATTTTCAACATCTGCAATAGTAACAGGGAAAATATATGCTCCTGGGTATGCAGATCCAACTCCAAGTAATTTAATAACAGCAATAGGTGATATGGAAACAGCATACACAGATGGAGCTGGAAGAACTAACCCGACTGCAACAGAGTTAGGTGCTGGTAACATTGGAGGTCTTACTATTACACCTGGTTTATACAAATGGGGAACCGGAGTTATTGTTCCAAGTAATGTAACTTTGTCTGGTGGACCAAATGATATTTGGATTTTCCAAATAGCACAAACTCTAGATGTGAGTTCTGGTGTAAACATAGTTCTATCTGGTGGTGCTCAGGCAAACAATGTCTACTGGATTGTAGGTGGACAGGTTACTATCGGTACAACAGCTGCTTTTAATGGAAACATACTCGGAAAGACAGCGATTGTGTTTAACACTGGTGCAAGTCTAAATGGTAGAGCATTGGCTCAAACAGCAGTGACTCTCGATTCAAACTCAATTACAAAGTCAGAAGGAACAGCTACAGTAGTTGTTCCAGTAGTTGAACCAGTTGTTACTGTTACTTCAACAAGTAACACTAATTCGGGAACTACAAACCCGAACTCGCCAGTTGTTACATCAAATACAAACAATCAAACTACAACAAACACTCCATCAAACACTTCTACAAATACTACTTCAAATTCGAACTCAGGTACTGCAGAACAAAGAGCTGCACTTGAGGCACAGTTGAGTGTTTTGATGGCGCAGATTCAAATAATGCAATCAGCACAGTCAGGAGCTAACCCACCAAACCCAATCAAGCTTATCGCTATGAGTCTTGGTGTGGGCAGTAGAGGAGGAGACGTAAAGACTCTTCAAGATTTTCTAATTTCTCTTGATATAGGTGCATCTGCAAAAGCTCTTGCTAGAGTTGGTGCAACTTCATACTTTGGTGTACTTACTCGAGCTGCGTTAGCAGAGTTCCAGGCCAATGTTGGTGTTAATCCTGCCTTGGGTAACTTTGGTCCGATTACTCGAGCTTACATACAAGCAAACTACTAAATTATAGAAACAGTTATCTGTTCTAAAAACCACCAACTCGTTTGGTGGTTTTTATATGGAAAATAAATAGCTCTCTTAGTTAATGTTTCTTATTTTTTTCATATTTCAGATAATAAAAAAGGCCTCGACCACAGCAATGCTGTGATCGAGGCCGAGAACGTGTTAACGAGTGGTGTACTCGTGGAAGCGTTCCTTGGGTTTCTTCGGATCGGTCTGGAAGGGACTCCAATTGAACTTCTGTGAAGCCCCATTGTATTCCCGTACCAAATTGTTTCTTTGGGAGACGACAGCGATAAGGTCATCACGGCTCTGCTGTTTTGCCCGGTTGTACTGCAGACGAATGTCCGGAGACCATTTGGTTTGGTCACCGTAACCGGCGTACTGTTTATCAACGGCCTCGGCGCTGCCCTCGAACAGTTTGATGTCCTGGTCCATCTTTTCAATTCGAGTGGACTGCTCGATGAACCATTCGTACTTGTCGAGAGCTGCTCGAGGACCGAACTCTTCCTGAGCGACCTGAGCCGCCTCACTGAACAAGCCCAAGCCCCATCCGATCATGCTCAACGGCACAATCACGAGGAGTCCGATGCCGATGATCTTCCAGATCCCGGACAACGGTCCTTTTTCGATCGAGTTGTCGAGTCCGTCCCAACTGTTCATGCCCATGTTACTTTCCCTCCGCTTTTCTGAGTTTGCTTTCTTGTTCGGCTTGCCACTTGGCAGCCGCTTCGTTCATTTGAAAGAGGCCGGTAATCTCGTCCATTTCACTCCCGATATCGATCGGGTAGTCTGTTAGAAGATAACCCAGTCCACCGGCCGTGCCCCACTGGTGATATCGACCCATTGGGTCGAACCAGAAGATGTACGGGTCAGATGAACCATGAGTCCCATCAGGCTGAATCAGTTCGGGTGTTTGAAATCCACCAGGTGCTGCCGGGTAGTAGCCACTCTTCATGTCGCCTGATACTACGACCGCCTGGACAGGTTCCAGCCTTTTGCTGGAGCTGGTTACTTTGTTGCGGACTGCCATACGGCGCAGAATCCGACCATCGAGTGCGATGAGGTGAATCCACATCACTTTTGTTGGATCCTGTGTCACCTTGAGTCGATCGGCGATGTTTTGTTGTTCGACAGTGTTTCCCTTGGAATTCTTTGGAACAGTGTCGGGTGCAGCCTGTGTCGCTCCACTAACTGATTGCTGGGGCGTACGAGGCCCGCCATCGCATGCAATAACAAGCACTCCAATCAGTACAACGAACAACGCTCGGGAAAAATACTTCATTCTGTCTCCAGTCAAGGAACACCACGTAACCCACGTGGCGGGGATTAGATCTAACATTTATCTTAGCATAATAAATCTTGTTTGTCAACAGTAGAATGCGTAATAAACCATTACGCTTTAGAAGCGAAAATCAATGATATTTTGATTTATTTTCTCAAGATTTTTTCCATTGGTCTACCTTTTGCGAGTTCGTCAACAACCTTGTCCATATAGCGAATTTCGCGCATAAGAGGATTTTTAATTTCTTCAATTTTAACACCGCAGATAACTCCAGTAATTAAAGAGCGGTTAGGGTGGAGCTTTGGTGCTTGCGCAAAAAAATCTTCAAGGTTGGTTTGTTTTTCTACTTGTTTCTCTAACTTTTTCTGAGTGTATCCAGTGAGCCAGCAAATAATTTCATCCAATTCTTTTTTGGTACGACTCTTTCTCTCCACTTTGGTTATGTAGTGTGTATACACACTTGCAAAGCTCATTGTGTAGATGCGATGTTTTTTATTTGGATCCTCTGGTTTCATATTTTTATTTTAGCACACTATTAGTTTGATCAATTTGCTTAAATATGTTATAAAATTTTAAATTTGATCATGTTTGATCAGTGTTCTTTTTAGAAATGAGGTGATGAAAGAGTGCGTAGAGAATTGATTGAATCCTACATCAAAGAGCTTCGAGATTCTTTTGGTCCCGCAAGACTACCGGTCAAAACGGACAAGCTCGCCAGTATGCACGCAGAAGAGAATTATTTGGGCATGGTGAGACATGTGCAACAACTTCTTCGTCTTGATCTCAAGGTAAAATTGCTGTTGGTAAACAGCGGGGGACCAGTAGCACCAGCATGGCTGAGAGCACCGGGCGACTTGCCGATTTATGGGACACCCAGATTCAGGGAAGTAACTGTGGAGGTGTACCTACGCAAGTCTTTTTTGAAGGAAACAACTTATGAGCAAGCTACACTTGCAATAGCTCATGAACTTTGTCATGTTGTGCTGTACTCAGTAAAGCATCGGCTTCAAGAAGTTGAGGAGGCTGTCGACCTCACTTCTATGTTACTTGGTTTTAGAGAAATTTGGCTGGCTGGTTGTAGTCTGACTGTGACCAAAAGTCCTCCGTGGTACCGAAGGTTGTTTACAGAAGACCAGGTGATAATCAAAGGGTACGGGTACTTAACCCGTGACGAAGTTGCGTTTGCGTCTGAGTACATGGCACAGCTTAAGTAGTACCTCGAAACATGCCCCTCCAGAAAATTTTCTGGAGGGGCATTTATTTTTTTCAGTATACTAAACATTTGAGCACTCATGTATTTTAAGGTAAAATGACTGAATTAAAATTATCTTAAAACTTTATGATACACGTACATGATATTTTTGTTTGCAAACCAGGTAACGCAGGAAAACTAGCAAAGCTATGTAAAGAGCATATGGGTAATTTCCCAGAGACAGTAAATATAATGACAGATATGACTGGTCAGTTTCATCGAGTGATAATGGTCAATCAGTATGAAAACCTAACTGCATATGAGAAATCTTTTGAAAAGTGGGCAAACCCAACTCCAGAAATGCAAAAAATGAATGAAGCTTTTGCAAACATGAACGATATGTACGTTTCTGGTTCAAGAGAGATTTACAAAATTTGGTAATATTTTACAGTCAAAACTATGTTTATAAAACTATACGCGATAGCATTACCAATATTTATTTTTATGGATTTGGTTTGGCTTGGAGTACTTGCAAAAAATTTCTACCGGGAACAAATAGGTAATCTAATGAAGTCAGATGTTAATTGGTATGCGGCCGTCGTTTTCTATCTTGTGTTTATCGCAGCTTTGATAGTATTTGTGATAAATCCAGCAGTAGAAAAGGCATCATGGATGCACGCCTTACTTTTTGGAGCTCTATTTGGCTTGGTTTGTTACGCTACATATGATTTAACAAATCTTGCTGTCGCAAAAGACTGGCCACTTCTAGTTACTATCGTTGACCTTGCTTGGGGAGCATTCATAGCAGCTTCGGTTTCTGTCGCAACATATTTCATAGCTACTAAATTAGGTTTATAATCTGTTTACAATGATTAAAAAGACTATTTCTCAAGGTGTAGTTCATAAAGTACCTGATGACCTGAAGAAGGTGCTTACTTCGAGTGCTTCAGTATTGGCAGTATGGGAAGACATCACACCACTAGCCCGCAATGAATGGATTTGTTGGGTAGTTTCTCCAAAAAAAATAGAAACAAGAAAAGAGCATGTTAGAAGAGTGAAGGAGCATTTGTTGGAAGGTAAGCGAAGACCATGTTGTTGGGCGGGATGCCCACACCGTTAGATTTTTAAAAAAATCTAAAATGTAGAATGGCTGAGTTAGTTTTGTACTCAGTTATGTTTATACCAGGGAATATCTTTTTGTAGATATCTGGCGAATGGTAAAAGAAAGTGTGGCTAATGACTTCTCCAGATTTAGTAACTAATTCGTGCTCAATAACCTGCTTTTCAAGATTGTATCTAGAGCGTTCTGTCCCTTCTTCACCCAGTGTATTTACATACAGCCTTTCCGACCATTCTTGTTTTGGCTGATTTAGAAATGTATTGGCAATAAAAGTTCCTTCGGGACTGATTAATTTATTGATTTTTAATAATTCATTTGTTGTTAGGTAGTTGATGCTTCCACGCGCCACAACTAAATCAAATTGTTGGACAGTGTCCCAATTTATTTTTTCGAATATCCAGTCAGGTTTGTTTGTAACAAAGGGATCAAGAAGGTAGACTTTTGCTCCAGAATCAACAAGTGCTGTGGTGCCGGTTACTCCGCCACCAATATCTAGAATAGTTTTAGGTTTTGTTTCAGAAATTATTTTTTTGATGTATTCATCGAAGTACCCCTGTTCTAGGTATCGCGTCGGGAATGTATTTTTGTATTTGTTCCAATCAGTCATTGTGTTTTTTTATAAATTCTTGGCATTCAACAAATTCAGAAAACCCAGCTATGTATCCATGGTGGGGAAGTTCAATTAGAAAATCTTTACCAGGAGCTGTTACTACATTATTCAAGTCTCCGGCAGTTCCCGGAAACTGATACATATCCTGAGTTTTTTCTCCTATTAGTTCATGTCCGTGTACTAGGTATTTTATGTGTGGGTTTTCTTGAAACAACATATGGAGTAGAGGAGCGTTTAGGGTAGCTTTTTGGTTTGCATAAACTATCCTATTTTCATGATCTACATTCGTCACAAAAGAGATCGATTTTTCTCCAAGTTTTTTTCCTCGAGTTGTGGTTAGAAAGCCGTTCGGTTTCCTAATAGCAAATGTGCCGAATACCATGTTTGAATCTCTGTGTTTTGGATAAGAGCCTATAATAAAAATATCCTCGCTTGTCAGGTCGGGCGTAGTCTCACCTCCTATTTCTGTTTTGTAAAAATCTTCTTTAAGAAGTTTATCAATCAGGTCTATATGTTCGTCGAAACTAACAGGAAACACAGCACCATCTGCGGTTATGACCAGCTTTTTTTCTTTTGCCCACTTAGGGTGGTTCGCAAAAACTATATTAGCTCGACTCTCGAACAAAGTTTTCTTCCCAGCTTTTATCAGCTCTTCGTCTGTTCCATCATATAGCTTATAGGCTACTAAAGTTGCAGTTGGGTATTTGTTTTTAATAGAATCTATGACTCTAGGGGCAATAGTGAACTCGATAGGGAAAACGTCACCTACTTTGTAGTTGTGAGATGGAAACTTGCCGGGGAAAGGATTGAGAGGAGCAAGGTTGGCTACTGCTGCCGCTAGTATGTATGCATCAGCTTTATATTCCAGAACTTTTTCGAAGTAGTCGTTGACGTCTCTGATTTTGATCAAAGGTAGCTCGGTTTCAATGCCAGCATATTCCCAAGCTAGGACAGTTACTTCGTGCCCCATTTTTTGTAGATTTTCAGCTGTTTTTAGTGCTAAACCACCACGAAACCTGTTGAGTATGTATTTGACTGAGTCAACTCTTGCTGGTATGGGTCCAGCTGTAACTAGGACTTTTGACATACACTAACTTTATGCTTTTTGTCTAGGATGTCAAAGCGTCGAAAAGTGATATTATTGAAAATATGAAAATAACTTTGTGTGGGTCAATCAAGTTTTTTAATGAGATGCTTGCAATAGATGAGCAGCTGCGTTCGAGAGGGCACACTGTTCTTATGCCTATTCAAGTACCAGGACTAGACTATTGGGAGGAGGATGGCTCAAAACGTATAGAAGCTAAGAAGAGTCTGAATCTAGCTAAAACTCATTTCGATAAAATCGATAGCTCAGATGCTATCTTGGTTTTGAACTATACAAAAAAAGAGATAGAAAACTATATTGGAGCCAGTACATTTTTGGAAATGGCTTTTGCACATTATAGAGGCAAAAAGATTTTTGTTTTGAATCCTTTGCCAAATCAGAAATATATCGACGACGAGCTTCAGTCTCTAGGTTCTGTTATTTTGGGAGGAGACCTAAGTAGAATTGATTAAAAAAGAATTAAAATGTTATAATTGTTCAATATCAATTTAATATAAAATTATGAATAATGGATCATCATCAAATAGTGTTTTAGTGGGAATACTTATCGTTGTGATAATAGCTGTAGTTGGCTTCCTTGCTTACAAAGAAGGATATTTTAAAGCAGAGCAAGAAGATACAAATGGAATCGAACTACAAATAGGTGGAGATAATAATTAGTTTTTATAAACACGGTACTAAAAAAACACCAGCATTTGTGAATGCTGGTGTTTTTGTTGACAAGTAAATCAGGTATTGTACTATCACTGTTGGAGGTCAGATTGATAAAGAAAGTCTTGTTCGATTTGGATGGAACACTTTGGGATACCCAAAAGTTCCATGCACAAATTGAGTCGCAGCTTATGGCTACACATGGGATTCATGTCTCAGCTGACGACATCAGCGATAAATATGCTGGAGTCAAAACGGAACGAGTATTCATGGAGCTCATGGGTTGTCCTCAACCACTTGCTGCAGAATTGTCAGATAAAAAGTGGGGAATGTTGTTGCCACTTGCAAAAGAAGCCAGGGAGATGTGTGATCTCCGTCGGTTGTTCACGCAACTCCAACTTCGAGGAGTCGAACTGGCTATTGGAACTGCCTCACCTGTTATGTGGGCACAAAGATTGCTCGATATTAATGGCTTGTATCATTTTTTTCGAGCAGAAAGCATTGTCGGCAGAGACATGGTGCAAGAAGGTAAGCCTCATCCAGAGGTATGGCTCAAGGCTGCTGGTAACACACCACTATCGGACTGTCTGGTTGTGGAGGACGGGATTGCGGGGATTGAAGCAGCTGAGGCTGCTGAAATTCCATCGGTTCTTCTTTTGCCAAAGAGACACCCGTCAGCGTATTCCATAAGAAACATAAGCGATATTCTTGATTTGTTTTAAGAATCAAAACCCCACCAGTGTATCGGTGGGTTTTTTAATATCATAAACTTTGATAAAATAAGAGAACATTTTTAAATATAAATATGAAAACTAAGTTCTACTTTTTGTGGCAGACTCTCGTTGAACTAGCAATAGTTTTCATGCTTATTCTTGTCGGACTTGCTTTGGAAGTATACAACAGAGATATTTTATTTCTTCCGAACGGCAACTTAAATCAGGATATAATTTCATTGTCAGTTTTTAATGCAATATTTCACTCTATTATTTTTGTTGTGACATACAGGTTTGTGCGCCGTTCCTACTATGCAATAGGAAGAGTACTGTCAGAAAGATTTAGTAATGTAAAAGATACCAAGGTCTCTACACTTATAGACGTTTTTCTCATTACAGCATCTCTCTTGGCGACAGTTAATATTCGGCCAATAATTTACTCAACATACCTTGATGCCGACATTTCCGGTTATACCTATAACTTTGTTAAACACGACGCACTTTTTTCAGTTGTCACGTTGCTAATCATAGGAATACCACTCGTCTACCTCATTTATAGGAGGACTGATGACACGTGGAAACGGGCTAAAATTTTCGGAATAATATTGGTTATAGCGGGAGTGGGTGTTTATAACAGTATGGGTAACTACAACGCTCGCTTGTTCGAATCTTCTGCAAACTGGGTTCAAAAAAACTGGAGTGAGCAAACAAATACTGCACAAAGGGCTCTTTCTGATGCCGAAACAAACGAAGAGAAAGCATATGCATATTACTGGCTGGGTGTTTCCGAAAATAGAAAGCGTAACCACCAAAAAGCAGTCGAATACCAAACAATGGCAATTTCATTTTCGCCTTATTATGCAGCTGCATATGCTTCACTCGCCAACGCCTACCTACATCTCAAAGAATATGACAAGTCTCGCATTAACGCACAAAAGTGTATAGATTATGATCCAGAATATGCATGGTGTTATCAAGCAATGGCTAATTATTACTGGACAATTGGAGAGGAAAAGAAAGCTTTATTGCATATGAATGTTGCTACATCGCTCGACCCTTATGATTTTGAATTAAGAGATATGCGTGATGATATAGAAATGAGAATAAATAATATGTTATAATTATTTTAATATTACTTTAATAACTAATTTACTTGTGCGAGAATTTATAAATAAATATTTTACACTAAATAAAGTGTGGCGATTTGTGAGATGGCCGGTTTATATTTTCGGAATTTTTGTCGCACTAGTTATTTTTGTTAACGTGGCTGTTAGAGTAGTTTCCAAGTCCTACATCTATAACGACATAAATGACGTGCCCAAAGCAGAAGTTATTATAATCCCTGGGGCAGGAGTATTTCCTAACGGAGCTCTGTCCGCTATTTTTCTAGAGAGAGTTGATAAGGCAGTAGAGTTATATGAAGCTAACAAGGCTTCAAAAATCCTTGTTTCCGGGGACAACAGCTCTGACGCATACAACGAAGTAAACCCTGTTCGGCTGTATCTAATTAGCAAAGGAATACCAGAAGCGAATATTTTTCTTGACCATGCTGGTTTCGACACATACAGCACTATGTATCGTGCCCGAGACATTTTTGGAGTTTCATCTATAATTATCAGTACTCAGTCATTTCATTTGCCGCGGGCGGTTTTCTTAGCTCGCCAGCTAGGCATCGAAGCGTCTGGAGCCAGTGCTGATATCGGGAGTACATCTTTTCGTAATTATTGGAGAGAAATATTGGCCAATGAAAAAGCGGTGATTAACTTAATTTTTAAAAGAAAACCGCAATATCTGGGCGATAAAATAAAAATATAATATGGCAAAAGTTTCTAAAGAATCAAAACAGTATTGGTTAATGAAAAGCGAAGCGGATTGTTACAGCATTGATGATCTGAAGTCCGACAAGAAAACTTCTTGGGGTGGAGTCCGTAACTATCAAGCTCGCAACTATATGGTGCGTGATATGAAGGTAGGGGATTTTGTTTTCTTTTATTACTCTGGTGGAACACACGCGACTCCGGCCGGTATTTACGGACTAGCACAGGTATGTAGTGTTGCTCATCCAGACCAAACTCAGTTCGATAAAAAGGATGATCATTACGAACCAAAGGCTACAAAAGAAAAACCAATTTGGTTTTGTGTGGATATAAAATATGTAAAAAAGTTTAAAACCCCACTCACCTTGGCTCAAATAAAATTTGATCCAAAACTAGAAGGCATTGTGGTTGCCCAAACCGGCTCACGGCTTTCCGTCCAACCTGTGTCTGTAAAACATGGCGAATATTTGCTGAAGAAGTTAACTTAGATCAAAATAAACTACGCAAAATAATTAAAGAATGTATGTGTGGTAGCATATAAATATGATTTTCCCATTTAAAAATTTAGTTATCGGCATTGTTGCTCTTCTCATTATACTTTTTGTGGTAGATGCAATTAGGTTTTATTTACTTTTTAAGAAGGGAAAGGTCCTGGCAGAGAATTCAGTTCCTTTTGAGCGAATAGGGGTTAGTTCTGAAAATAAAATTTTAGTATTAGGAGACAGTACTGCTGTTGGGACTGGTGTAGTTAACCCAGAGTTGAGCACCGCTGGACGCTTGGCAACTTTTTACCCAGATGCTATTGTGCGAAACCTAGCTGTAAATGGTATGAGGTTAAAGGGGTTGCAGGCAGTGCTGGGCGCAATAAATAAAGAGGAAAAATTCTCCATTATCCTAGTGCAAATAGGTGCAAACGATATTATCCGACTAACTTCAATGTCCGACATAGAGAAAGATTTAGAAGAAATTTTACAAAGGCTTTCTACTCAAACAGATAAACTAGTTATTCTTCACTCTGGAAATGTTGGGGAGTCGAGGTTTTTCCCAATATATATGAGGAAGATTCTTTCAAAAAGAAGTTTTGAAATGCGAGAAATATATAAAAAACTGGCTAGTAAATACAATGCTCATTATGTTGATTTGATAGATGCACCTGCTGAGCCGCTTTTGCGGAACAATCCAAAAAAGTATTATGCAGAAGATTTTTTACATTTGAGTGATGACGGGTATGGACTTTGGTTCGATGAGATTAAAAAAGTTTTATAGTTCTAAAGGTATAAGATATCTACTTGTTTGACATTTATATATTTAATGTTATTGTGTATTTGGATTTAATCAAAGGAGCCTTGTCTATGATAAGTAAGTTTTTCCGGTCAGTTCTGGTCGCCGTTGCATTTTTGTTTCTTTTGGTGCCCGCCAAAACCACGACACAGGGACTTTTACCTTCAACGCCGCCGAAACTCGGGCAGATTGTCCTCTGGCAACCTGGCGCAGGACTTGAGCGTGTGGCTATCGTGAATCAAGTGGTCGATGCAACCAAAGGCATTGTTCGGTTGACTTGCATCAGTCAGTTCGATGATCACAAATGGGGGTATGTTGATCCACCGACCATGATCAATGGTCAAACATTCATCCTCTGGGGATCAATCCCGGTGGGTGCATGGATCAAGGCTCCGGTCGGAACGTCAGCCGACCCACGGCCTACTTGGAACAAATCGGGCGACCAAGGGTTCCGCGAGATTTATCTTCCGGACAAGACAGGTGCCATCAGCTCTGTGCCGAGTGTCGTGTCTGTCAATATTCCATATATTGGTGGTCCGACAGGTAAAGGACCTGGTTGGTACGAACAGCGTTAATCCGTTGGTCATGTGGTGCTCTGCACCACATGACCTTTTTTTTATAATTAAAAACATCAATCGGAATTAGAAATACTACATATACTATGCATTAACAATTTTTTATGGTATAAATTTCCCAGAAAGGAGGAAGTATGAGACTTGTATGGGGAACTACTCGGATAGTTTTGATCATTCCAGTAATAGGAATAGTTTTGAAGCTACCCGTACTGGAGATTGCTCGTGTTAGCAAAGTTTTTTTCAGAAATTTGTTTCGAGGGAAGTTTCGTTCTATTTCTATCGAGATGCACGAATACTGGGGATTCTTGTTCAGTGGTATTATCGCCAACTGGTCAGAGTATCGGTTTTACCAGAGAACTCGACATACTTTTTTGCAACCGACATATTTCTCTTTGTTTGGGTTGTTTAATATCCAAAAACTGGGAAATGCTTGCAACATGAAGACCTTGGACGTCTGGTGTCAACTAGTAGATATCACCAGCAAAGCCGTGTGGGCCGATCCTCACTGTTTTGATGAGGCAGACAATTTCTGCTTCGACAATAAACAATTCAAAATGCTCGACTATGCAAGTGAGGGGGCACAAAAAGTTGTACTTTCGCATGGGGACAAGATAGTTCAGTTTTTCAATCCGAACTATTCATGGGAAGAAGAAAAGAAAAAGCTCAAAGAAATGCGTGAGCAGAGAATAGACTAAGTGGTTATCCGGAAGGGTGACCACTTATTTTTTATGTAAAAAGAGATGCTAACTCACCAATATTTAATTTGGTATAATTATTACATGGAGGAATTTAAAACAATTGATATAGCACAGACTGAAAAAGGCATGGAGACTGTCCCAGAGAGTTTTCCTATAGTAGAAGTAGAAGGGAGTTTTTCCGTGGAGCATGAACCGGATTTTATAGAAGATACGATAGTAAAATTTAAGTTAGGCTCAATTACTGAGGGTGCAGATAAATATGCTTTGTTGCGTGATATCGGTGGATACAAATACACCTTCAAGCTTTACCAGGAATATGGGAACCCTAAAAGTACAACATGGGTTTTGGTTTTTAAAACTCAGGACTATGGTTATGCAACGACAAACTTGGATGATAATGGAAGAATGGAAGTATTTCAGTCAATTTCTGCTTTTTTCGATTCAGTTCAAGCGGATGTTGGTGGAGAAGTAAAAATAATAGATGCTTCTCCTGCGGACGTAAAATATACAGCTGAAGAAGTAGAAGCATGCGCACAGGCAATATTGGAAAGTAAAAGAAACAAATTAAACAGAGAGCAGTTGTTAAAAGTATATTCAGGGATAAAACTTTTTGATTATTATAAGAAAATTACAGGTAAATCTTTTGAGGTGGGCAGAGATTTTAGGGAGTCCGGTGGAGCGATTGCGCGTTCAAGATTATTTAGAATGATGTTTAAAAAATATTTGAAAAATTGGGAAGTTGATGAAGCAAGTTCTGGTTACGATTTATATTTAAAACCAAAAATATAAAATAAAACCAGCAGAGTGTTGCTACTCGCTGGTTAAGTTTTCTAATTAGATTTTATCCTAGAGTACATGGATGTCTTCTGGTTTGATTTTTTTATACAAAGCCAGCAGTGACACTTGTAGTTTGGGATGTACAAAGTTTGGTTTAATATCCAAAAGAGGTTTCAAGACAAAGTCCCGTTCATGAAGACGCGGATGGGGGATTTGTAGGTCCGGACCTTCGAGAATCAAATCTTCATAGAACAGTATGTCTATATCAATTTCCCTCGGACCGTTGGTAAAGCGTTTTTGTCTTCCGACTCTTACTTCAACTTCTTTTATAAAGTGAAGGAGTTCTTCTGGACTCAACTCAGTTGTTCCTACAAGAGCTGTGTTTAGAAAAAAGTCCTGGTCTGTGTATCCCCAAGGTTTTGTTCTATAAACACAAGCGTTTTTTGTGATTAATACCTTTTCTGAGAGGAACCGCAGGGCAAGTTGAATTGAAGCAAGCTTGTCACCTGTGTTTGAACCTAACGCTATGAATATTGTATGATTTTGTGACATGGGAATCCTGCTCTTAGTTAAGTGGAGTATACTGGAACTACCAGTATACTCCACAGCTGTTTATCCGAAAACCCAGGAAGTGCGACGAAGTTTCAGCGCCTCTTCTGGATTATCGGTTACCTGTCTCATACTAAAACTTACTCGCCCATTTGGGTCTTTGACCTTTCCAACAAAATGGTAAGGCCTCGTTAGGTTGCACCTGAAATCTCCACCACGCATCAATATCAGGTCCCCTGGCTTTGCCAGGATCTCACGTCTTTCATTGCCTTGTTTGTCTTGGCAGATAAAGAAAGAAGATGGTCCTGAGATGAGAAGGATCACAACTAGGTTTACAAAAGCACTCTGGTCTCTATGTGGTGAGATACCAAACTCATCACTCTTTTTACTTTGACCATACTTTTGTAAAGACAAGTCAGTGAAAAAGAGACGTGAGTTGAAAAACAGTGAACCAGAGTTATGTTTTTCGAACTCATCACCAAGCTTGTTTGAGATGTAGCATGCGAGCCTGGTCCAGTAATCTCCATTTTCAAAACCACTGAAAGTTTGAAAGTTTTGAGCCACACCCGTAGGAGTTTGACTCATTACCGGACGAAAATCTACATCTTTTGTAAGTGAACGAGCTTTTTGTAAGATAGTTCGCCTACCTCTACATATTGGAACAACAGTGGCTCCCACTTCAGGATCCAGAAGGTCGTTTAGGTTTGTTGCGTTGAAGCTCAAGCTGAGCCTTTTTGGAATGTCATCATTTGTCATAGAACATTTTCCTTTTCTGTATTAATAAAAGCACACAACAAGACAAAGGGGTGGTTGTTTTTATTGCTATCACAAAATACCTTGATATAGAGGTGTATTACAAAATTAATAAAAGTAGTCAGTTTTATTGACTATTTTTGTGTGTGATATACATTTATACATATGGATAAAATACTTAAAACTCTTGCATCGTTAGGACTAAGTGAAAAGGAGGCGAAAGTTTATTTGGCCTTATATAAAATCGGGCAAGGTACTTCATACGAAGTAGCCAAAGAATCGGGTGTAAAACGCCCAACAGTTTATTTGATTATGGAAGATTTACGCAAAAAAGGGCTAGCTTTGGTTATTCCCCATACTAAAAATAAAATTTATATAGCTAAAGATCCTAACGAGTTTATAAATGAATATCAATCCAAAATAAATAAAAATATGGGAGAATTTTTGTCTTTGCTCCCCACACTCACAAGACCTGCCACAGATGTGTTGGTATTCAAGGGAGACGGAGCTTTGGTTCAGGGCCTTGCGTACGGTATTCATTCGTCAAAAGATAAACAAATTTATGCGTTCTATGCAGGGGTTGGCAAAAAGGAGAAGGTGAGTGAGGCTTATGTGGAACATTGTGCTGATCTTTATAAACTTGGGTTTAAATTAAAAGGTATAACCCCCTCTGATTCTTACGACCAGAGTTTTCGAGAGAATGACAAAAAATATGGTTTTGAAAACAAAAGAATATCGCCAAGTGTATTTTCGCCAGGCATGTCGGTTGAGGTCTGTGGTAGTTTGGTTAAACTAATTTTTCATAAAAAGAAGGAAGTGGTTATTGTAGATGACAAAAGTTTTGCCGGGTTTTACATACAAATTTTTAATCTTTTGTGGAGGTAGCTGATCGCAAGGTGGCGCTTGTTTGATATAATATAAATATGATTGAAATAAAAGCACCAAATATAATTCCTGATACAAAAGACAAGAAGATTTTTCTTGCAGGTAGTATAGAGATGAATACAGCGGAAGATTGGCAGCATCGGGTAGTCAGTTTGTTGGAAAAGGAGCAAGTTGTGTTTCTGAATCCCCGCAGAGAGCACTGGGAAAGCAGTTGGGAACAAAAAATAGATAATAAGAACTTTAAAGAGCAGGTGGATTGGGAGCTGGATGCATTAGATGCTAGTGACTATATAGTTATGTATTTTGATCCGAACACAAAGTCTCCTATTTCATTACTTGAGCTCGGTTTATATGCAACAAGTGGAAAACTACTAGTGGTCTGCCCAGAAGGTTTTTGGAGAAAGGGCAACGTAGATATAGTTTGTGAAAGATACAAAATTTCACAATTTTCATCCATAAATGAACTCGTTGAACATTTGAGCGGCTTATTTTCATAAATTAGCAAATGAAATATTTTTAAACCTAATACGTCTAGAACAATATGAATAAAAAAATTATTGTAGCTCTCGGGGTAGTATTGTTGGTCGGGCTGACTTTTGCTGTTATGAATTATCCATATAGTGAAAGGTCACAGACTGTCATATTTAAATCTGACTCAGAAAATACCAAGGGAGAACCAGAGGTATACGAATGTAATGGGGACGGAAAAGTCTGCTGGGATGGGTCTCTGGTTGGCCGCACTGGCCCTAACTGCGAGTTTTCCGCCTGCCCGCTAGAAAGTGCCACTTCAGCAGAAGTACTGACCTATATGGGTGGGACAATGACCGCACTAAATATTTCAGTGACTGCAAAACAACTAGTGTCTGACAGTCGTTGTCCGACTGATGTGGTGTGTATCTGGGCAGGTACAGTTGAAGTGCGTACTGTCATATCAAGCAAGACAGGGCATGGAGAGCACACTCTTAAGCTCGGTGTCCCTCAGAGATTTGGTGAATTTCAGGTAACGCTAGTAGAGGTCACCCCCGAAGCAAAAAGTACTGAGAAAATTCCAGAATCATCTTATAGATTTAAATACAAGATTGAGAGAATATAGGTATAGTATTATTTTGCTGTTTTGTTAGAATATAAGAATGCAAAAATTACATTTTTCAATTTTTATAAATGCACCTAGAGAGAAAGTTTGGAATACAATGTTAGATGATGCGACGTATAGAATATGGACGACACCTTTTTGTCCAGGTTCTTTTTATGAAGGTAGTTGGGAGCAAGGTTCGGAAATCAAATTTTTTGGCCCAGATGAAACCGGAAAAGTTACTGATGGTATGTACAGTAAAATAGCTGAAAATAGACTTCATGAGTTTGTTTCGATAGCACACTTGGGAATGATAAAAAATGGGGAAGTCGTGACTACTGGAGAAGAAATAGAGAAATGGGTAGGGGCACACGAGAACTACACTTTTGTAGACAAGGATGGTGGAACAGAAGTTTCAGTTGATTTGGACATTACTGATGAATACAAGGATGCATTTACTGAAATGTGGAACAAGGCACTAGTCATTTTAAAAGAATTAGCTGAAAAATAAAATCGTCACATGAAAAAGGCAGTAATTGTTTTAGGTATTGTCCTGGTTTTGTTGAGTGCCTTTTATGTAGTCAATGCATTCATATACGAGGGGAAACAATCAAAAACTGTAATGTATCCAGATGGAGAGTATTTTGGCTACATTCGAACATTCACCGATAACGGCACTGCGATAGATTTTGATGACGCGGTTTGGCTAACGGAGGAAACAGGAGCTGCGGATGCTGCAATTGCAGCCGGAGACTGTACAGAACGTGAATACTGTACACCAAACGGGTTTTACATATATAACAAAACGATAGTAACGACTAGATTGCCAGTGTCTCCAAATGTAGAAGTTAAAATGTTAACTTGGAAAATGGAAGAAACTGGTCAGGTTACAGAAACTCCTATTCCAACAATAGAATTCGTAGAGTTAATAAACAACAGAAGCTTGTACTGGAAAGACATTCCTTATACAGTTACCATAGCTAATGGCGAAATTACAAAAATTTTAGAGCGGTATGTTCCATAAATAAAAAAGAACCAGCATGGCTGGTTCTTTGGTTCTAGTCTACCTTGTTTTCCCGCTATCTTGCTTCGGGGATGAATTTTTCTACAAGCAGGTCCAAAACTTTTTCTTGTTCTGGCTCTGAAAGTAAAGTAAGCCTATGTAGAATTCCAGAATACCTCAGTGAGAGGGTATAGGTAGCCAAGTTTGAAACACGCACGGAAGGTAAAAAGAAGACACCTTTTTTCCCAGGGGATGCTGTAAGTGAGGGTGCTACATCTGAAATAGGTAGTCCCGAAATTCGATCCCATTCTTGTAGTGTTGGAGATGGGCTGCCAAATCGATGTCGAAGTATATCTACTATTCCTCGTAGTTTGCGATCAGGGGGAATTTTCTTGTTTGCAACCCAATCTCTTAGTTCTCGAGTTGTGCAACCTAAGGCAACCGCCCACTCTTTCCTCGTGAATGAGTGAGAGTCATCCAGCATGTGGCGTATCACTTCGCCAAGTGTTTTTGTATCTGACACAGAACCTCCTGTATTTCTAAATAAACCTTACTGACCTTTACGTTATTAGTCAACTATGCTTTTGTGATGAGGAGAGTTCCAGGTTATTTGTTTTTAATAAATTTTGATACAATTGTCAGTATGATTATTACCTTTAATTATATCTATGCAAAAAATAGTCCCACATCTTTGGTTTGATAAAGAAGCAAAAGAAGCAGCAGAGTTTTACGTGTCTGTTTTTCCTGAGTCAAAAATTACCAGTAGTAAAGTGATAAAAGGAACTCCTTCTGGTGACTGCGATATAATGTCTTTCAATTTGTGGGGGTTAGGTTTTATGTCTATTAGTGCTGGGCCATACTTCAAGCTCAATCCGTCTATTTCTTTTATGGTCAATTTTGATCCATCGGTAAATGCAAACGCTAGTGAAATTCTAGAAAGTGTGTGGAACAAACTAATTGATGGTGGACAAATAATGATGCCTCTCGATAAGTACCCCTTCAGTGAAAAATTTGGGTATGTGGAGGATAAGTATGGGGTATCATGGCAACTAATACTTACAAATCCAAACGGGGAGCCAAGACCAAACATTATTCCTACCATTATGTTTGTGGGAGATGTGTGTGGAAAAGCGGAAGATGCAACGAATTTTTACTTGTCTATATTTAAAAATGCAAAAATTGGCACTGTCCAGAAATATGGTCCAGGTCAGGAGCCGAATATAGACGGAACTATCATGTTTTCAGATTTTACTCTAGAGAACCAATGGTTTGTTGCTATGGATGGAGCTGGTCCACACAACTTTGCGTTTAACGAAGCAGTTTCTTTTATTGTGAACTGTGAGACTCAAGAAGAAATAGACTATTATTGGGAAAAACTTTCAGCAGTACCCGAAGCAGAGCAGTGTGGTTGGCTGAAAGACAAGTTTGGTTTGTCTTGGCAAATAGTTCCGACAGAAATGAATGCAATGATGGAAAGTGGCGATGCAGAAAAAACAAAAAGAGTTACAGAGGCCTTTCTTAAAATGAAAAAGTTTGATATTGCAAAGCTGAAGGAAGCTGCAGAAGGAAACTAAGTTTTCTAACTCAATGTTAAAAAATATAATTAGGCATGTAAGGATAACGGTAGAGGAAATAGTTTTGTTAATGAGTAGTTGTTATTTTTTGGTGTTTTTGGTGTTTATTACACTTTTTCCCGACTTACTAAACAATAATCAAGGAATCATGATTCATTTTGTGGTTTCGGCGGTTCTGTTTGTGGCCTGTCTTCTTTTTGCAGACTGGTTAAAAGCTAAGCATAGTCAGGTTTTGGGTTACCTTAAACTTTGCGGTAGTTTGACGGTTTTGGCGTTAGCAGTATTCGTTGTGTTTTTCGAAACAAGTCCTGTTGCTCAGAGCTTCCTTTTTCATTTTTACAGGGTTAGAGATATGGCTTCGGGATTTTTAGCAGGGATAATTTCATTTGTTTTATTAATTTTCGTCAGCTGGTGGTTACTAGTAAGGTTGCACAGATTTTATAAAAGTGTGGTGCTTTTTATATCTAGTAAATTATCTTGGTCTAAAAACAGACAAGATTTTTTAATCGTCGCTCCTCCTCTGTTATTTTTCATATTTTTATACATATTTAGTGAATTTTTGATAAACCAATTCATTGAATTTTTCTTTATTCCTAACATGGGCTGGCTTTCTGTTTTATTCGGAATATCTGTAATGTATGTTCACCTACATTTTCTAAAAATTTATTTCACTACCGGTAAATTTCATACAGCAATAAAAGAGGCAAAAACTATAAAATTTGCACCTCATCTTGTAACTCCAGTTACGATGGGTAAAAAGACAAATACATGGAGGCCTTTTGATGACAAAGACTTACAGACCGGAGACATTCTTTCGTTAGTCAACAAGAATACAGGTAAAGAGTTTGAACGTGGAGTTATACAAAACGTAACAATAAAAAAGATAAGCGATTTGTCTCAAGAAGATCTAGGTAGTCACAACTACGATAACCTAGAGAGTGTGGTGTATGACCTAACTCAATACTATGGAGATAAAGTTAATCTGGACACTGAAATAAAAATGATTGAATTCAAGGTTCTAAAAGGTTCCGAGAAGTACTTGGCAAGTTAAAAAAGAATGATAATGAAAATTAAGGTACGAAAAGGGGTGGAAGTTAAAAAAGCTAAAAACGGAAATGGGCTTTTTGCGACCAAGGGATTCAAGTTAGGAACAAGAATTTTTCAGATAAGAGGGAAGCTTGTTACTTGTTATGAAGATGAGGATATTGATGAAACAACCAGAGCCAACACTATTCGCTATGATGATGAACTGTATATAAGTCCTGAAGGTTATCCTTCTAACTATATGAACCACTCGTGTGAACCAAATACAAGGATTGTAAAAATAGGGGATAAACTTTTTGCTGTTACTGTCTCTGAGGTTAAAAAGGGGGAGGAAATAGTTTTCGATTATTCTACCATTATAGCTTCTGACGACTCTTGGACAATGAAGTGTAAATGCGGTAGTTCAAGTTGTAGGGGAATTGTGGGTCAGTTCAAAAAACTTCCAAAAAAACTAAAAGAAAAATATCTGGCTTTAGATATGGTTCCTAAATATATTCAAGAAGTGTTATAATTGTTTTATGGAAATAAATTATATGTTAGTAGCAATAGCTACTGTTGTGCAGTTTATATTAGGAGCGGTGTGGTATTCGTTTGTTTTTGGTAAAGCATGGGCAACAATCATGGAGTGCGACGACGTTCCGTTAGAGGAGCTTAAAAAAGCTCAAGCAACTATGGGTCCGTATTACGCAATCCAGTTTTTTATTACCCTTCTTTCGACTTTCGTCTTGGCAATGTTTATTTACTACCTACAAATGGCCAATGTAGGTTTCCATGCCTATGGGGTTGCAGGGTGGATATGGCTGGGATTTATTTTACCTACACAAATAGGGGGAGTGATCTGGGCAAACACAAAAAGAAAGTTTTGGTTTAAGCAGATAGCTATCTCTGGAGGTTTTCAACTCCTAGTACTTATGGTAACTGCTTTTATTCTATCAATGTAGGTATCTTTTTTTATTAAATTCGTATATACTTAAAATATTATGGCAAAAAGAGCAGCAACAAATACAAAAAATAAAACATCACGTTCTAAAAAGACTAAAAAACGTCTTGCAGCAAAAAGAGTAAAACTCGCAGCAAAAAAGAGAGCGTAATAAACAAAACCCCGAGATAACTCGGGGTTTTGTTTTATAAACTATTTTCTTCCTCTTCGGCTTCGCGCACTTCCTCTCGTTGCACTTCGGCCTCTCTTTCGGCGTCAGTTATTTTGTCTTTGGCATCTTCTTTCCTTTTTTCCAATTTCTCTTTTTCTTTTTCCTTGTCTAGTTCTTGTGCTTGTAGTAGCTTGTCTTGTTCATCCTGGTGGCGTTTTGCAAGGTCGTTTCTTTCTTTCAGGTGGTCGTCAGTAAGTCTAAATGAAAATATTTTTGATATTGTCTCAATAAATGCATAACCAAAACCATAAGTACTATTTACGTTTAAATTTATTTGCATGTTGTTGTATATCCACCCCCTAACCTTGTTAGTATCAATCCGTGTATTCGTGATGGGCGTCAGAATACAAGTAGAAAAGCATTACGATACTAACAAAGTTAGGGAGCAGATGGCTTAGATTAATAAAAGAGCAGTAACAAATTCACTAACCCCTACATAATTATAACATTAAGATTGGATTAAAAAACTAGTACATACAATATATTTATGTTACAGTTATGTATATAAAATTATTATTAAATTTAAACTATATGTTGGTATTATTTATTTTCGGTTTGTTACTAGGAGGTGTGGCGGTTATTTTTGCCCTACAGAACGTTTCTATAGTTACTGTGGCTTTTTTTCAGTGGCAGTTTGAAGGTTCACTTGCTATGGTATTGCTACTTGCTATCGGGTGCGGAGTACTCGTCTCACTTCTTATGATCCTTCCAGGTAGTATCCAGACTTCCCTTAAACTCAGAAACCTTAGAAAGGCCAATGAGAAACTCGCTGAGGAACTTAAAAAGCAAAGAGAATTAACATTGTTTGCTAAGCATGACGCTCCCTCAAAAGCTGAAATAGAGAAAATCGAAAACGGGGCAATTGCTGACAATGATAATATTAGAGTATAAATTGTTTTAATATGGATTTACTAACAATAAGAACATATAACGAGTTAGCGGAGGAATACGACAAGGAGACCACAGGTTTTTGGGAGCATTTTCCACACAGAGTATTTGACAAGTTTATTGCAGAAACAAAAGGAAAGGTTTTGGATGTTGGAAGCGGTCCAGGTAGGGACGGTTTGGTTCTCAAAAATGCAGGACTTGATGTGGTGTGTCTAGATGCTTCCAAATCAATGATAGAGCTATCTGAAGCAAAGGGTCTCAAGTCAGTATTGGGAGATTTCGACAAGTTGCCTTTTAGTTCTAGAAGTTTTGATGGGGTTTGGGCATATACGTCTCTTTTGCATACGCCGAAGTCAAAAATAAAGGAACCTTTGATGGAAATAAATAGAGTTCTAAAAAAGAATGGCATTTTCGGTCTGGGACTAATAGAAGGAGAGACAGAGTTATATCGCGAAAGCTCAGGAGTCGGAAAACCAAGGTGGTTTAGTTTTTATAAAAAAGAAGAAATAGAAGTATTGCTTTTGTACGCCGGATTCGAAGTTATTTATTATGAAGATTTCCAGGTGAACACGAAAAAATACTTAAACTTTATTTGTAGAAAGCTGCCGATAGCACCTCGTATAAAAAACTTTTTATCTAGTATATTATATAGATATGAACACTAACAATGATAGAGAGGTCAGTTTAGACATCTTAAGACATATAGAAGTTTTGTCAGACAAAGTAAATAAGATAATGGCACGTGGAACGAGGTCAGTTTTTAGTAGATACCCATTAACTTTTGCACTACTTATCCTTGTTGGAGTGGTAGCGGTTAGTGAAGGTTTGAAAACTATAGTAGTGAACCTTTCTTTTTTCGATGGACATCCCTGGAGGTTGCTTGCTGTTGGCTTGGTGATCTTGGTAGGTACAGGTACTTTATATAAAAAGTTAGATAAATAGAGAAATTAGCCATTTTCTTCATATACGGCTCTACCTTGCCCTATATGTAACTATTGACAGTATGGTATATATTATGCTATAATTAAGGAAGGAGATAGAATAGTTAATTTAACGCAAGATATTGCTCGGAAAGGAGCAGATGTGGCGAAAACCAAGATAATTGCAATCGGAGGGGGCTCGGTGCGTACCCAGTGTGCTCCACCGACCACACTTTCGATAGACCAAGAAGCAGTTCGACTGGCTGCGTCAGAGTTGCCGGTTGGGCGGGATACAGTCAATGTACTGTTTCTGCCAACCGCAAGCTTGGATGATATGGCATACTGCCATAACATCTACACCCAGTTTCATCTTCGGTTGGGATGTAACTACGAGCATTTGCTCCTCGCGCAGGACAAGGTCTACTTCAAGGAGATCAGTTCCAAGATCGCGTGGGCAGACATCATCTACGTAGGCGGAGGTAACACCCGCGAGATGATGAACATCTGGAACGAAACAGGAGTCTCAAACTTGCTTCGCTCTGCTCATGCTCAAGGAAAAGTGATGATGGGACTTAGCGCAGGATCCATCTGCTGGTTTGAAGCTGGACTGAGCGATTCCAACAAGTTCATTGGCATCAAGAACTGGAAACCCATCTGGGTCAAAGGTCTTGGATTGCTCCCGTTCTATCACTCACCTCATCACAACTCCGAGGATTGGAGGAGAAATGAGCTGGACTACCTGAGTGAGCAGAAGGGTTTCCTTATGCCGGTCATTTCAGTGGATGACGATTGTGCCTTGCAGGTGATTGGGGATGAGTACAGAGTACTCAGTTCCAATACACGCCGAAATGCATATCTCTACCATGGACATGAACGGACGACTCTCTCACCTCACGAGGACTTCCGTCCTCTGAGTGAACTGTTCATTTAGACACACACGAGCCCGAGCCGATGACAACACGTCATCGGGTCGGGCTTTTCTTATATATCAAAAATTCCCAAATTGTAAGTCGTTTGTAAATTAAACCTAACTATCTTAAAATATAGGTATTAATTCTAAATTTACTAAAAATGGAAAGAAAGGTTTTTAAGGGCCTGGAATCACTTGCAGAAGCTGTTGAGACTTTGAGAAAGTCACCAGAGGAACAAATAGAGGCCAAGCTTTCTCCGGAGGAAATGGAGCGTATGGAAGCTCTTTTGGAAGAATGCATGGAAAAAGGTGTATGGGATTCGGTATATAGCACTCGAGGATTAAGTCATAAACGTAAAGAAGACCAGGATGCTAGAAATGAAGAAATAGTAAAACTGCGTAGGCAGATTAGGGATGAAAGGGGAAAAATAGTTCCTCTTATTTTGCAATACATGGATGGACCGGAGGTAAACAACCTTAAGGTCTATAAATACTCAAAAATTTTGAAGTATGCTGCATCAGAAGAAAATGCTGATGAAATTCTTGAGTTTTATAGCAAAAAAGATGTTGCTGCTATTCCAGACAGATCAACTAAATCATATATTCATGAAATTATGGGCCGTATTGGTAGTGCCGATCATGTTGAAGGTTTGAAAAAATATTTTGACATTACTCTCACTACGAACTACCAGCAATACGATAAGGAGTATTACAAATCCTTAGATGGTGATTTGGTTATTCGGGCCTTAGTGGATATTCGAGCGCGCACAAAGAATGAGCATGATATAGAAAGAATAAATAATGCTATCAACTATATCAATGGAGAGATAGGCCAAGTTTATACTCCTCATGCAAATGATCCTCATGAAGCCGATATTGAATTCCGCTCAGAGTTTTTCCATCCTAATACTTCAGAACTAATTAGAGAGTTTAATCGCTATTTTGAGTCTCAGGCCATAGACAATACCCGAACTGTTTCTAATTTTACAAACTTGAAAAAAGCACTTGCAGAGGAGAAAGCAGAGGATTTACTTCCAGAACTAATACAAAATGCTTATTGGAAAATGACGGAACGTGTCTCCCGTGGTGACGAATACTTTGAACAAATAGCTTTTTTAGAAACAATTACCAACTTGAAACCGGACTACACTTCTCGTAAGAGTGAGGTACAAGGCATGTATGATGAAAACTTTTTTCCGGGTGATGAGGTGGAGGACTACAACCTTATGTGCATTGAAAAATTGTATTCAATAACTAAAATCAAGTTCGAGGTAGATCCGAATTTCATAAAAGAAAAGTATATATATGTTTTGGCTAACCTGCACAAGTATCCAAATGATTATTTGGAAATACTCGAGAGTGTAACAGAAAGCAAAATCGACTTTAATAAGTTAGAACCCGAGATTCAGCAATCTTACGATCGCATAATTATGAATTCCAGCAGTTATGAGTCCGATGATTATTGGGGTGCTACAGGATTTAAATGTGCAGAATTGATGTATGAAAAAACAAAAATCCGTCCAAAAATTAAGGATTCTCAAATGCAACTTTGTTACCAAACTTGGCTCTTTGACGGTACAGGAGATGTAGTTGACCTAATTACCAAAGGTTATGAGCTTACTGGAATAGAGCCAGACTTTTCTAAATCGGAGGCTCACGTCCAAAATAAATATAGCCGAATCCTTTCAGGAGTCATTAGTGTCGACTCATTGTCTGCGGCAATGAAACAAATTGAGAATTTGGAGAAAATTTGTAAAATTAAGCCTCAGTACAATGAAAAAATAATAGGTGAAATTTATGTGCGTAACCTTTTTAGAGGGTCGGCCGAGACAATAATGGCCTTGCAAACACTAACAGGGGTCGACATTGGCTGGACTTCTCGGGAGAAAGAAATAAAGAGTAAATGCCTCGATGTTCTTACTGTTTATGACCCATACGATTTTGACAAGGTTATTGATAGTGTGAAGCAAGTCCAAGAGATAACGGGATTAAAGATAAATTTTACACAGGATGAAATGGTTGGAATCATTTCGACAAATAGAAGACGTTTACGAGAATACGGCATGTCCCCACTCGGCACCCTTAGATTCCAAGAAATTTTCTCTGATCAGGAGGCTATCAATTCTGTTATTGAAAATATTTTGGTGCATGCTATTCAATATGCCGACAGCCACCTTTTTGGGGAGGCAATCAAGCAACTTAAAGGAAGAAAAGTAGATTTTAATATTAAAAGCATGTCAGAGATTGCTATCCGTAATCTCCACGAAGATCCAGGAAAAAGTTTTACTATCCTAAAGTTTTTACAAGAGCATTCTGATAAGAGTGAGTTAGCATTTTCTATTTATAAAGAAATTTCCCATACCCCATGGATGTCAGCTTTTACAAGGCTCGAAAAAGTTCAAGCCGTGGCAAAAAATGTAACCAATGACCCATGGACAAAAGAATTCAAACCTTTTATGAAGTTTATTGTGGGTGAAAGAATAATTTCTATGGAGAATCCTGCAGATGCTGAATTGGTGGTATCTTTTATTGAGCTTATGGGCATGAAGAATTTGAGCAAAATCTTTGAGGTTTATGCTGATTGTCATAGAAACAAAACTTTAGATAAATTAGGTGCATTCACAATCAGTGTGTGTGAAGGTTGTGACATTAAGACAAAAAACAAAGACGGATCCTGGAGATTTAAAAGTTCTTTGGAGCTGTTCAATGAGTTAAGTAAAATTCTCAAAGGTATTCAGACTGGCTTGCTGGAAGATAAAGTTCCGGGAGCTCTTACTACTGAGTTAGGGGAGGAACTGTTTAGTCGTATAAAAGGTTCAACCCAATTTGAAAGGAGTCATAGTTTACCAGTGCTTCTTGATATATGGAATAACACTGCAGAAGCGTATCCAGAAGTGGCAAAATTACCCTCTGGTTTCCAGGAAGCTACTTTTAAAGTTCCCGCATTAAGTCACAAAATAGAAAAAACTGCGGATCAGGAGGTGGAGTTAGAAAAACTAATGAGTAGTCAGGAAGTGGTGGATTCTTACGTGCCACTGGCAAAATCTATCGAGTTCGGAGCTACAAAAGGAGTTTATAATTTTTTCACTGATTTGGTGGCCAAACTCAAAGAAGAGGAGACGTCTCTTAGAAGACTTCTTTCCTGCTCCAGAGAAGAAATGGAGAGCATGATAGAAAAAGAGGAGGATCCAAAATCAAAACAAAATTTAACGAAGAAATTTAAAGCCTTACAAAATCCTAAAGGCAGATTGGGAATAGAGAATCAGGCAGATATTTTGCGGGACTCTGTAGATCAGGTAGTAAAGGTGCAGGATAAGTTTGATGAAGGTCATTCACAGGATTCGGACTACACGGACGTTCTAGAAGCATTAAATCAGCTTGATAAAAAAATTCCTTTAACTAAAGAGATAAGAGATTTTTCTGCATTGCATATGTTTGATGTGGTTATGCAGGGGGCACAAAGAGTAGCTGTGACTGACATGGTAGATTCTGATGAAGGTGTATCACCAAGTCCGGAAAATATATATAAGCTACATAAAATTGCCAGAGACTATATAGAGGAGCATTATTTGCATCACCTGCAGGACAGTGAACACACAAATCACCAAACTTTTTCTCCAGAGCTTTTAGAAAAACTAACTCTTGTGTGGCAACAGCAGCTTGATAAACAAACTGGGCATTTGCCTATCACTGTTTTGAAAAACAAAATAGACAAGATTTTAGGAGTATATGCTGGAAAAACTAAAAAGGAGATTTCTGTTTCTCTAGTTCCTGTTTCTGGTCTACTTCACATTTACTCAGGGGACTTGGGTGACTCTTGTCATACTCATCAGCATGAATCAATGGCGAACGGGTCATATCCTAACCTCCGGACCTGGGTCTATGTAACAAACAGAGGTAAGCAGAATGAGGAGTTAAAGGGTTCGGTGTTATCTATCCAAGCGACAGAACCAGATGGTTCGCCGGTCCTTATTGTAAGAGCAAACAATCCTTCAGAAAACTTTATTCAAAGTGTTGAATCAGAGTCTCTTGTGGTAGATGTGTTGAAACAAGCAGTCGAAACAGCAAAACGTTTGAGAGCAGAGAGAATCAAATCTAACCCAAGCCTACCCAACCATCTTCTTTGTCAAAAAGTAACAATTCCAATGGACTCACGAGGTATGGCATCTACCAACCGCCAACCAGTAAATGATGTGTACAGAAAAAGATTCAAGGAGTGTAAAAAGGTTGAGTTAGAGAGTACTAGAGAGACAAACTTTAATGGATATGATGTTCATAGTTTACGTAGCGGTACTGCCACAGTGGTGATCTGGGAAATAGATGCAGACGGGAAGGAAACATGGCACGGTAATTGGGAGTAATACCGACTATTTTTAAGCTAGACACAGTTTGTAATTTAACCCTAACTATCTTAAAATATAAGTATTAATTCTAAATTCACCCAAAATGGAAAGAAAGGTTTTTAAGGGCCTGGAATCACTTGCAGAAGCTGTTGAGACTTTGAGAAAGTCACCAGAGGAACAAATAGAGGCCAAGCTTTCTCCAGAGGACATGGAGCGCATGAGAGCTCTAGTGGAAGAGTGTGTTCGTTTGGGTGTGTGGGATGACCCTTATATAGCAGACCATGATGAGGACGATTATGACGATGACTTTTATGACTACGATCCTCCCTATGATGATGACAATGATAACAACGAGGAAAACAATGGTGTTCCTTTTGAGCAACTAAATCCGCAACATGAGGGAGAAAATCTGGAAGACGATAAAGTTAAAGTCGTACCTCAGGTGGAAAATCAGCCAGAACATAAGGTTGAGGTTGAACCACAAATAGAAGAAACTCCATTACAAAAAACTATAAGATTACGTAATGAACTTAGAAAGGAGGGATCTAAAGTCCTTTTGTATGTTTTGGATTATTTGGATCAACCAGTAACTCATAGCTCTACAATATTTAGGTATTCCCAGTTAGTAGAACTCGTGGCTACACCCAAAAACAAGAAGTTAGTTCTAGATTTTTATGCGCATAAGTCTGTCGCAAACAGTGAAGATAGATCTACTAAGAGCTATATCTATAGACCAGTGGGACGTATCGGCGATGTGAACGATATCGAAAAATTAAAGAAGATTTTTGATATAGAGATGACAACAGATTATAATTTGGCTGGTGGAAACCCTAAGAATCTTAGGATATTTGATGCAGAATCGATTCTTCAAGCACTTGTTAATATCAGGGTAAAAACAACTGAGGAAAATGAGATAAAGAAGTTTAATGATGCAATCGATTATATTGTTTCAAGTGTAAAGCAATACTCTAGAGAGCCCATGCGTATTCCTGACCCACTTGACCCGAAGGGGGTTGATGAGATACACGAACTTAGATTTCTTGATATTGAACTTAAAAACAGTATTAAGGAATTCTCAGATTTTTTTATTTATTCAGACAGTACTAATCTTCCTGATTGCAAACGTCGAGTGGAAGAAATAAATAAATTACTAGAAGAACATAATCAAAGTGGAAGGTTTCCAGGATTAATAAGGTATGCATACTGGAATTTGGCTCTAGAATCCTGCCACAAATCCGATGATGAAGATGATCTAAAACCAGTATTTTCATTTTTGCAAGAACTAACAGGCATAAAACCTGATTACCAGTCGTACGATATACACTTGCAAAATAAGTATAAAGAAAACCTACTTGGGTATTCGTCATATTATCCGGAAACACTCCGGGCGATGAAAAAACTTTGCTCATTAACAGGCATTAAGTTTAAAATAAGCCCAGAGGAGGTTAGAAATAAATATTTAGATGCTTTCACAAACCCATCTCAGTATGCCGAGGATTACGTTCCAACATTAGTTCAGCTGACAGGTGTGGAGCCAGATTTTAAATCAATGGAGAAAGAAGTGCAAAAAATGTATGCAGAAATCATTCTGAATGCTACTGCATATGAAACTGACACTTACTACGGAACAAGAGGCTTAAAAAAAGCTGAAATAATTTACAAAATCACAAATATTCGACCTACAATTGATTCGAAAAGAATGCAATTGGCTTATAGAACCTGGATTGTAAACAACTACAGAGACATGAAGCAACTTATCACTGCCGGATATCAAATGACAGGCATAGAACCAGATTTTACTAATAATGAAGGGCTGGTTCAGGAGCAATACAATGTTATAGTTTCAACAATTAATAATCAGTCTACATATGAGAGGGCGAAGGCTAATATTTCTGAATGGGAGACTATAACGAAAGTTAAGCCGAAATTCACCGGACTAGTAATTGAAGACATTTACGTACAGAGACTTTTTCGAGGCAACGCTGATTCTATCAAGCTTATACAAGAGCTGACTCAAGTAAAGATTGACTGGGCATTACATGAGATACCGATTAGGAATTATGCTATTCGATATCTTACAACATTTGATGCTTATGGTCTTAACGAAACCATAGAGCGAATAGCAAAAATTCAAAAAATAACCGGCAAGCAAATAGAGTTTAGTTCAGAGGAATTAAAACGCATAGCCAGCCATGCAGTCAGATCTTTGATCGACACCGGTCAGAACCCAGCAGGTGCATTCAAGCTTGAAGAGATAATACCAGATCCTAAATTTATAAGTGGGATCGCAACAGATATTTTGGTCACAGCGATTAAACATGGAAATAAAACTCTTTTCTATTTAGTGTTGGAAAAAATGGGCGGGGAGAAAGCTGCAGGTAAAGTATTCAACCCTGAAAGTATCTCAACTTGGATGAATAGTCATTTGTATAGTGATCCCAAAAAAGTGGTCACTGTTCTAAAGTTTACGGAAGAAGTTTCCAAAGAAAGCGAAATCGCTAATGAATTACACAAGATAATTTCACGCAACCCGTGGGTCAATGCTTTTTCTAGAATGCAAAAAATCCAGGCTATCGCTGCTAATGTCACCAACGATCCTTGGGAACAAGAGTTGAAACCACTAATGAAGTATTTGGTGGACCATAAGATAGTTTCTATAGAGAAAGCAGAGGATGCGGAGCTGGTGGTCAGTTTTGTTGAGTCCATGGGAATGAGCAACTTGCCGAGACTGTTTAAGGTATATGCCGACTGTCATAGGAGTAAAACTCTGGACAGAATCGGTCCTGATACCATAAGTATATGTGAAGAGTTTGGAGTTAAGGCAAAAAACAAAGATGGATCTTGGAAGTTCAACAGTTCTTTGGAATTGTTTAACGAATTAGTCAAAGGCCTAAAAAGGATTAAAACTAGTCTTTTGGCGGACACTATTCCAGATGGACTTAAAACTGAATTAGGGGATGAGTTGTTTAGTGTGATAAAGGGTTCCACTCAATTTGAGAGAGATCACGCATTATCAGACATTGTATCAACATGGGAGAAAACAATTACAAATAAACCAGAGGTGGCTCAGTTACCTGTAGGCTTTAAAGAATCAAGCTTCAAGGTTTCTGTTGTGAGTCGTGGATCAGAAAAAACACCTGACCAAGAAAAAGCTTTGGAAGAGCTAATGTCCAGTCAAGAGTTAAAAAATGTTTGCGGGCCACTTATGGAGTCTCTCGATTTTGCTTCAAGCAATGGAACATTTCAGTTCTTTAACACTTTATTGAGCAAGCTAGCTTCGGAGGAAAACAGTATTAGACAGCTTCTTTCTAGTTCACTAGAAGATATAGAAAGTATGATTGAGGACGAGGAAGATTCTGTAAAGAAACAAAATCTGTCTAAAAAACTAAAAGCCCTTAAGAGCCCAAAAGGCAGACAAGGAATCGAGCGCCAAGCAGATATCTTGAGAGATGCATCTGAGCAGATTAAAAATTTGGATAAAAAACTTCATAATTCTAGTCAGGAAGACCAGGATTATGTTGCTGTATTGGAAGAACTGAACAAACTCGATGCAAAACTTCCTTTAGTACAAGAAATACGAGATTTTTCGGCCTTACATATGTATGGCATTGTGATGGATGAGGGTTCAAGAGATGAGATCGATAGTTTAGTAGATTCTGAAGAAGGACGGTCTCCAAACCCAGATATGGTCTACAGAGTGCATAAGATTGCGCGAGATTATATAGAGGAGCATTATCTTCACCATTTACAAGATCCAGAACATACATCCCATGTGAGTTTCTCTCCTGAGTTACTTGAAAAACTTACTCTCGCTTGGCAACAACAGCTCGATAAACAAACAGGTCATTTGCCAATAACAGTTTTAAAAAACAAACTAGACAAGATCTTGGGGGTTTACTCTGGAAAAACTCAAAAAGAGGTCGCGGTATCGATGGTGCCAGTGTCGGGGGTACTGAATAT
The DNA here is from genome assembly GCA_040384485.1 of Patescibacteria group bacterium. Taxonomy (GTDB): domain Bacteria; phylum Patescibacteriota; class Minisyncoccia; order Phycocordibacterales; family DATDWN01; genus C7867-006. Next base: position 255,808 of record JAZKJH010000002.1, on the reverse strand, counting down.
TTACTCAGGGGATTTAGGGGACTCTTGTCATACATCGCAACATGAAAGCATGGCCAAAGGACTGTATCCAGGCCTTAGGACTTGGGTGTATGTAACAAATAGAGGTAAGCAAAACGAAGAGCTACGAGGTTCTGTGTTGGCTATTCAAGCAAACAGGTCTTCCGGTACGCCAGTGCTTGTTGTACGTGCCAACAACCCAGCAGAAAACTTTATTCAAAGTGTTAATGCCGATACTTTTGTGAAGGGTGTTCTGAAAGAGGCTATCGAGACTGCGAAGCGACTAAGAGAAGAAAGAATTAAAGCTGACCCTAGTCTTCCGAAGGAAATGCTGTGTCAACAAGTTGCAATACCTATGGACTCCCGCGGGATGGCTTCCACCAACCGGCAGTCAGTCAGTGATTCATATAGAAAAAGGTTTTTAAAATGTAAAAAAATAGGTTTAAAAGATAAACGTGAGACAAATTTTAACAATTACAACATACACAGTACCGACAGCGCTACCGCTCCAGTTGTGATCTGGGAAATCGATGCTGACGGTAACGAAAAATGGTATGGTAATTGGGAATAATAAAAATATATGGAAAAACAACCACAAATAGAAGTAGAAGTTAGACCAACACTAGTAGATTTAGACAACTTTTCTGGTAGAGAAATAGAAGGGATAGAATCAAAGCCTGAGAAATTTGTTCGACTTGAGGAGGGTACAGACTATGAGGCAGTTGAAGAAAATGACAGGATAACATCCTCACATGATTTTAGAGATTTTATCGTGTTTATTAGTCCTAGTACAGGCACAGAAACAAAAATGGTTGAGGCTCCTCACTGGAGATCAATCAATGATAGCGGAGTAAGAAGTAGTATTGAGGTAGAAGACCACCAAGGGAGAGTATATACAGAATATTTTTATGCAGTTAGTACAAAAGGTATTGGTTATCTAAAACCAACTGCAAAAGATTTAAATATAGAAGATTATGACTCCTGGGCTGTCAAAGATAAAGAAGGTGTAAATGATCGGGGATACAAAGTCCTTGGTTTAATTTCAAAAGAAGAAGCAGAAGGAGGGGCGCTGCTTGAGAACTCAGAATATCTAATGTGTGCAGGATTAAGAACTGAGCTTTATTGGGGAATGGCAGAGTTAAAACGTCTTCCATTTAAAGGGCAGATGTTGACTGTTGATGAGCTAAGAGACCGAAAAGTTATTTCTCCAAAAAAAGACTATAAACCATACGAAGTTGTAAGGTTGTTTAAAATGAACAACCGTATTGCTGAGGCTGCTCAGTCCGGAGAACGCAGAGAGGAACTGTTTAAACAAGCTTTTGATGTTTTTAATCAGGAAACACGCGACAAGAATTTAGACCTACCAGAAATATCGATCGGTAATCCGGAGGAGGAACCAGTATTTTTCCAGGAATTTTTTAAACGTATGGGACAAAACATGGCAACCTTTTTTAACTTAGGTTATGACCACGGTTACATGCATTCAGCCAACGTTACTTTGGCAGCTGAGATAGCAGATGTGGGCACTATGGGTCCATGGCAGGATGATGTTGATAAAGAAAAAACAAAAAAATATAGCGGTGTGCCTAGAAGTTATCTAAAAGATATGAGAGACATGTGCTACGGTTTACGTCTTTTGATTAGGGCTGGAAAGGATGCAGGTCTAAATACTGGAAAGAGGGAAGCATTGGCGGATTCTTTTCTGGACGGTTTTAATGGTCTATTTGATTCAACGAAAGTTAGTTCTAATAAAATAGACGCAACAAATGCTAAGGAATGGATGGAAAAAATATTGGATACTGTTATTGTAAAAAAAGAGAATCTATTGCCATTGTTGCACAACGAAGTAGAAGATTGGCATATCAGTGTGTAATATTGACACATTCTATAAGTATGGTAACCTCTTAAACAGGTTTCTGTTCATTGGAGGTTAAATGCGCCCAGACATGCGAGATGTGGTGAGAGATGTGGCTCGTGGCGGTTCGCACCGACGGAATCGTGGGACGGCCTTGAAATTGGATACTCGAGCAGTTTCCTCCGCTACCTTGGAAGACTTGGAGGATCGCGACTTTGGTCCAACACGGGCTAAAATGACGATTTTTGCCAAAGGCATCGACACGGACTACGAAGGGAAAAAGTGTATCGGAATTCGATACGCACCCCTTCATCGGTTTCTACGCTCACGAGTTGGAGAGCCCTGGAACAAGGTTAACTCGGAGTTCCGAAACCAGTTTGACCACCGGGCGATGACAGACCTCACACTCATCAAGGATTTTGATGGGATGGTCGAGAAGAATTGCTTCATCGGTGACGATGGAAAAATTTACTCTGTCTCTCAATTCGGAACGGTGAGTCGAGTTGTCTCGGGGCCTTATGTTCATCCGGAAACGATGACTCTGTGCTACATGCAGAAGAGTCGGGAGGTCAGTCGCGACAGGTTCGGTCTTCGAGCTGAGCATGAGCGTCAGTTGAAGCAGTTCTTGAAGTCTGCGGACCTCGGACACCTTCTCCCGGAGAACGTCCGACTGGTGAACACAAACACACTTCTCGAGAAGCGTGAGAGGTTTTGGTTCATCTATGCTCTCACTCCGTACACACGCAAGGACAAAATCCGGGTGTGGGTGGAGATTGAGAAGGACAAGCACGTTCAAAAGCAGGTTTTATACAAGCCGATGCTTGGACGTCCCAGCATTCGGGTACTGTCGATTCATCAGATGAGCAAACGGCTCATGAAAAAGTACAACACGCAGATCGCCGGTAATCCCTTCTAGGGGTTACCGGTTTTTTTTGCTTAAAAACCTGGTTTGGCTGTGGTATAATCCCCAAATGACTTCTACAGACACAGCTCCCATTCAGACCGGCGGAATAGTCTTTTTGACTGTACCAGGGGATATAAAACACCATTTTGCTAAACGCTTGGCAAAAAACACAGATAACTCTCTTAGATTAATGGTTATCCAAAAGCAGGAGAAAAAGCCGCTTTTAAGGAGATTAAGTATTTTGTATAAAAAGGCAGGTTTAGGTATTTTTAAGGAAATCTGGTTTGCATTCTTGCTGAGAAAAGATAAGGAACTAAGTAGAACTTTAGAATATTTTAGGGAGCATAGTTCCAAACAGAAAGATATTCATTTTGAAAAAACACTTGAAGTAAGTTCTGTTAATAGTAACGAAGTTTACTATCAACTAAAAACAATTGCTCCTGACCTTTTGGTTGTTTGGGGAGGCACTGTTATTCAGCCTAGAATTATTGAGACAGCCAAACACGCTATAAACCTTCACTTTGGTTTGTGTCCTTACTATTTAGGTGCGGTTGCAAACCAGCATGCGGTTATTTCGAATGATTTTGCAAAAATAGGTGCGACCATTCACCACATAGAGGCCACAGCGGACACTGGAGATGTTTTGGCAACAGTAAATGCGGATCTGAGTAAAAAGCCTAGGTACTTGTTTGCTGACTTGAACGATCAAGCCATGGATCAGTTTTTAGAAATCGCGACTAAAATGTATTGTGGCAAGGAAATTCACGCGACACCTCAAGACAATACACAGAGTAAAGTTTTTTATCTGAAGGACTGGTTACCGAGTGTTCGTTATAAACTCGCAAAAAAAATTCAAAAATGGGAAAGAGGTGAATATAAAATATAGTCGTGATAAAATTATTAAATGAAAAAATTTCTTAAAATATTCGGAGTAATTTGTTTAATATTTTTTATCTGGCAAGTTACAAAAGTACCCGCTACTACGGGAGATTGGCAGGAACATCTGACCATTCCTTCTACAGCAGAATTTAATGGAGATTCGGTTACTATTAAAAATGTTCGTAACTACAGATACGGTCCAACTGAGGCAGATATGCATCCTGGTTACTATGACCGAACTTATGATCTGACTCAATTAAAAGACGTCTGGTATATTACTGAACCCTTTAATGACATGCAGGAGGTTGCACACACATTTGTTTCTTTTGAATTTAGTAACGGAGACTTCTTGGCTATCACTATTGAAGCTAGAAAACTAAAAGGTCAAGACTATAGTGTATGGAAGGGACTTATAAAAACATACCCACTTATATATGTAGCAGCAGATGAGAGAGATGTGGTTATGCTTCGAGCAAATCTACGTAAAGATAATGTTTATACTTATCCAGTAAAGTTTGAAAATGAAGAAAACAAGAGACTATTTTTAGTTGATATGCTCGAGACCATGAACAAACTATTAGTTGAACCAACTTGGTATAACACTTTATTTTCAAATTGTACTTCTAGCATCGCAAAACATGTAAATAAAATAAGTCCTGGTAGAATATCACTGTTGTCGTGGGAATTATGGTTAACTGCCTCTGCTGATGAATTAGCTCTTGAGCACGGGCTTTTGGATACAGAACTAACTATAGAGCAAGCAAGAGAGAAATATTTGATAACGCCGAAATCTCAGGAAATTGGAGACGTTCCGAACTACTCACAAGAAATAAGAAAATTTGATTAATCTCTTTCTATTTTTGTCATTTTCTAGTATGCTCTATAAACCTGTTTAAAAACGACTATCTAAAAGATATTTCAGTTTCAATCGGGTTCTAAAATGGCGAAAAACGACACTATATTACGTTTTGATAAAGTTTCTTTCGGTTACAAAGAAACAAAACTTCTTTTGGAAGAGGTGGATTTTTCTATACGACGTGGAACCAAGACTACAATCATGGGACAGAACGGAGCAGGGAAAAGTACTTTGTTTGGACTCATTACCGGCACAAACAAGCCTTTGGATGGAATAATAAACATCGTAAATGGAGTGTCTGTAGCTATATCTAGACAAGTTATTCCTCGAGATGAACTAGAAATGACTCTGACTGAGTTTTTTGAAAAAGCTATCACTCAAGGCAGTGGCAAAAAAATCTATGATATTGAACCGAGAATAAATGAAATTTTGGATGTAGTACATTTGAAAGCCCCTCACGACAGAATAGTGAAATCATTTTCAGGAGGACAGCAGGCTCGAATACTATTGGCATCAGCACTTATTCAGAACCCAGATTTACTTCTTTTGGATGAGCCAACAAACAACTTGGACAAAGCAGGTATAGAACACCTGACAAATTTCTTAAAAGAATACAAAAAGACAGTTATCGTTATCTCTCACGATGCTGAGTTTTTAAACAGTTTTACTGACGGAGTTTTGTATTTGGATTTGTATACAAGAAAAATAGAGCAGTATGTCGGAAACTATTTTGATGTGCGAGAACAAATAACATTGAGACAGGAAAAAGAAAACAGAAAGAATGCTCAGTTAGAAAAAGAAATTCAAGCTAACAAAGACAAAGCCAACTTTTTCGCCAACAAGGGAGGTCAGATGAGACTTGTTGCTCGAAGAATGCGAGATAAAGCAGAAGAGCTAGAAGAAGAAATAGTAGATACCAGAAAAGAGGACAAAACTATCCGTGCTTTCACTATTCCAGCCAACATTTCTGTTGCAGGAGACATAGTTCATATTACAAAATTTAAAACAATAAAAAACCACAAGGCTGTTGCACGAAAAACTGATATCAAACTTCGAAAAAACCAACACTTGCTACTCGAAGGCCCAAACGGAATAGGTAAAAGTACATTGCTTGAAGCTATGGCAAAAAACGAAGCAGAGGGAACTGTGATCGCACCTGGAGTTGAAATAGGATACTACAGACAAGACTTTTCAACACTTAACTTTGAAGACAGCGTTTTCGACTCACTAATGTCAGTATGTAATAGAGACCAGTCAGAAGAACATATGCGAAGTGTCGCTGCAGGTTTTCTTATTTCAGGAGAGGTTATGTATAACAAAGTCGGCAGTCTTTCAGAAGGTCAAAAAGGTTTGGTGGCTTTTGCACGACTTGTTCTACAAAAACCAGGACTACTTATTCTCGACGAGCCAACCAACCACATAAACTTCCGTCACATTCCAGTTATTGCCGAAGCATTAAACAAATACGAGGGAGCAATGATTCTAGTTTCTCACGTACCAGAGTTTGTAAAGCAAATTAGAATTGATCAAGTTTTGAATCTAGAGAAATAGCCAAGTAAATTTAGTTGTTGTAAAATAGTAACTAATGAATATTTTAAGAAATGTTTGGGCCGGGTATATATCGGTCACTCTATATGTTTCTGTGCTACTTGCTTCATTTTTATCTCCGTACCTTTTGCCTGACTGGAGGTGGTTATGCGAGGGTACCTCAGTAGAGGACTACTGTTATTTTACCTTTGAAGATTTTTGGTGGCTCTGGTGCATAATGCTTGTTTTAGGAATGGTTTTATCATTTATTTTTTTTCGAAGGAACAAGAGCCTGAAGCATTGGCTAGTTTATGCTAATAAAATAGTATTTGGACTTGGTGTTGTCATCGTACTTATTTTTATAGTACTTCTTATGATAATTCCACGTAATATGAGTATAGGATCTTTTTAGCCCCGAGTTAGGAATTTAATTTGGCTGAGTTACTACCAGCGACGAAGCCTGTAGTCCAACATAGTTGTAGGCTATAGCCTCCACTAGGTCTATTTATATTTAAAACGTCTCCTACTATATATAGGTTTGGGAATAGGCGAGAGGACATAGTTTTGAAATCAACTTCGTCCAAAGAAACTCCACCAGCGGTTATGATGGCTTTGTCCACTCCCAGTAAATCCTCCACCTCTAACATAAGGTTTTTTAAAGTTTCGATAAGAGCAAGTCTTTCTGCGCGCGTAATACTGTTACTCTGCTTTTCTCCATCGATTTTTGATAGCTCAAGTAAAATAGGTACAAAAGAACTCGGTACTAGAGTGTCCAAAGAGTTTTTAATTTTTTTATTACTTTCCTCTTTTAAAATATCTTGAAGTTTTTGGTTGAGTTGTCCATGGTCCAAAGTTGAGAGTAAATCCAAAGACAGAAACACCTCTCCGTATCGCAAGAGTTCTCCAACTTCACTACTTAGGTTCAATATGGTTGGTCCAGTAAGTCCAAAATGAGTAAAAAGAATTTTGCCTTTTTTAACTGCTTGTTTCTCATCCTGTTGAATAACAGTAACTTTTACATCCAAGACGCTCACTCCTTGAAGCTTTTTCACCCATTCATTTTTTATTTTGATCGGCACCAAGCTAGCCGATGGTTCAGTGACAGTGTGGCCCAGGCTTTTTAGCCACTTAAATCCATCACCAGTCGAACCTGTTTCTGGGCGAGACTTTCCACCAGTCGCCAAGATGACAGATTTTGCATTTATTACCTTTCCGTCTTTTGTTTTTACTCCAGTTACTAGACCGTTTTCAGTTTCAATACTTTCCACAGCTAGGTTTGAGGCAACTGTTACATTATTTTGTTTCAAGTATGACAGCATTACATCCCAAACAGACCTAGCAGAGTTGGAGACAGGGAACACTCTACCCAATACCTCCTCTTTTGTTTCCATGTCATGTGAATGGAAAAAATCCAAGGTATCAGGGACTGCAAACTGGGAAAAAGTAGAAAATAAAAATTTGTCAGCATCTTTAAACTTTGACAAAAACTTTCGAACATCCGGTTCGTTGTTTGTTAGATTGCATCGTCCACCCCCTGTTATTAAAAGTTTTTTACCAAGGGATGCGTTTTTTTCCAGCAGCAAAACCTTTACTCCTAAAGAAGCTGCTCTACCAGCGGACATCATCCCGGCAGGTCCTCCTCCTATTACTATTACATCCCATATTTGGTCTGTTTCTTTCATAAATCTATCCTATCATATCTTGTGCATAACTCGATTTGACATATACCCCCAGGGGGTATAGCATATAAATAAATGCATAAACCAAAAACAAAAGAACAAATAGTCCGTCAACTAAAGATAGTAGAGGGACAGGTACGTGCCTTGCAAGGAATGGTGGCAAGTGGCAAGTATTGTATAGACATAATCACTCAAACTTCAGCGGTAAAGAGAGCGCTTTCTAGTGCAGAGGATGCTCTTATGGAAAACCATCTCAACTGTTGTGCAACGGATCAGGTAAAAAAAGGAAAGGGAAGTAAAATGGCTGATGAAATATTGAAGGTTTATAGATTGAAAAGAAAATAGTTTCGTGCTCAGAGAAAGGGTAAACTCTTTCCCTGAGCAGGCATTCTGTTTTCAGGAGAAAGGTTGTTCCTTATGAAGCGCTACATGTTGCGCGCCGTGGCCCATTGCAAAGAGGGCTGCAGTACCTGGCCCCTATTCTAAAAAAGTGGGGGCGAAAGCGGACCGAACCTACAGGTGGCATATCCGCCTGTAGGTTTTTATTTTACGTAATTGCTATAATATAACTATCTTGGAAAATAAAATTTCACACATTTTTCATATAAAGGGAATGAACTGTAAGGCTTGCAGTCAAACTATTGAAAAAGAATTATCGGATTTGTCTTATGTGGACTCAGTAAAAGTCGATTTTGGTGATCATACTGTTTTAGTTGTTGGTGACTTTAAAGATGTTCCAAAAGAGGAGCTGGCGAAAGATTTTTCTGCTTTACTGCACGATAATGGTTACTCATTTTTTGTAGAAAAAAGTAAGCATATAACAAAATGGGATGACTTTAAACTGGCAGTTCCTATTTCATTGGGGCTAGTGATTTTATTTGTTCTTCTTCAAAAGTTAGGAATAGTAAACATGGTTGGAGGAGATGAGGTTACTCTCGGCACAGTTTTTCTAATAGGTATAGTTGCTTCACTTTCTACTTGCATGGCAGTTGTAGGTGGGCTTTTATTGTCCATGTCGGCCACTTTTGCAAAAGATGGAGACCAGGTCAGGCCACAGCTTATGTTCCACACAGGACGTTTGGTTTCTTTCTTTATGCTTGGAGGAATAATAGGGGCATTAGGTTCAGTTTTTACACTAGGAGCTTTAAGTACGTTTATATTAAACCTTGTTATTGCCGGCGTAATGCTTGTGCTTGGCATCAACTTGTTGGACGTATTTCCTTGGGCCAAGAAAATCCAACCCTCTATGCCGGCTTTTGTAAGTAAGCATGTTCACAAAACTTCAAAATTCAACCACACTTTTACACCTGTCTTGGTAGGGATTGCTACTTTTTTCTTGCCATGTGGATTTACTCAATCAATGCAGTTATATACCCTCAGTTCAGGAAGTTTTTTGGGCGGTGCTGTAACAATGCTGATTTTTGCGCTAGGCACTTTACCAGTACTGGCTCTACTTAGTTTTAGTTCGTTTAGCATAAGAAATAGTTCCAAATCCGGAATCTTTTTCAAAACAGCAGGAATAATAGTTATTTTATTCGCAGCTTTTAATTTAGTAAATGCCCTGGCAGCCTTCGGATTTATACCAGCATTGTTTAATTTTTAATTACATGAATAAAGCAAATTTAATTTCTATAATAGTAGCCTCCACTCTGGTCGGTATTTCTATAATCCTAGTTTTAAATAAACCACGAGAGGTAGAAGTGCCTGTAAACAATGTCAGCATTGTTGACGGTGTTCAAATAATAGAAATAGACGCAAAGGGGGGATATAAACCCGGAACAAGTTATGCTAAAGCAGGACTTCCTACCATAGTTCGCTTCAATACTAAAAACACTTTTGATTGCTCACTCATTGTTTCTATTCCATCCCTGGGTATTAATCAAACACTTAATCAAAATGGTTCAACAGATATAAACATCGGACAGTCTGATCAGGGAAGTTTAGCTGGTTCTTGTGGGATGGGAATGTACCCTTTTGATATTGAGTTTTCTTCATAATATTTACATAGCACACTATATGTGTTACTGTGTCCAACGGAGGGAAGATGCTAAAGGTGAGAGTTCAAGGAAGTGATTTTCTTCAGTTTGCTGCACGTATCCATAGGGAGGCCCTGGAGGCAGCAGAAATCGTCAAGAAAGAAATGGCGAAGAAGGGAATCGAAAGCAACTGTGGCGTGCATCACATGTATGTCACAGATAGACCATTGGACGGACGTCGTCATTATCACCGGATAAGTGCATACGACAGGTCATTCATCGGCAGGGTCGAGAAGGATCTGGGAGATTGGTCCCGGTATCAGAACAATGCTCATGAAAAGGCATTGCGTCTCATGTGGAAACACAAGACGCACGGCCACCTCACCAGTCGTCAGTCGGCAAACAGAGATGCAGGTGAGTACGCAGGAGCAATTATCATCCCAGGCGTTGATCATCCAGTTCTCGGCGACAACCTGACATTCCTTTCATCATTCTCGGGGTTCCCTGAGGATTACGATGAAATGTTTTGCTATGTTCATGCAGAGCTGTTGGAACTGAGAACATCCAGCGAAACCAACAAAACCGTTTTGGATCTGGCATCACGCGCCAATGCCAACTGGCCCTTCATGTTAATCCGAGGCATGGCCAACTAGTCCAAGCCCAGCGAGAGCAATCTCGCTGGGCATTTTTTTATACAAATTTAAAAAAATCGTCTTTGCTGTTAGGCAAAGACGATTGTGTCAGGCACTTGCAAGAACATCTGCAAACTTTCTGACTCTGTTTGGATTGAGCTCAGTGAACGAGTCGCTCACTCCTGTTGCAACCAGAAAGCAGTCAGTGTGTAGGGTGTAACCCAGAACATTTTCTGGTGTGACTCCACTCGCGATAGCGATAGGGTGCTGGCCGATAGCGTCCTTCATTTCCCGAATTTTTTCGTGATCAGGGGCTCTGCCAGTCGATACGCCGCTTGTTGTCACCACATCCATAAAGGCTGTGGCATATCTTGCCAGCAAGGCGGGTTCGTTCGCATGTTTCTGCGTCTTGAAAGCTACACCTCCAAAATACAAACCTTTCCATCTCGATCTATCCAAAAGTTTGGAAAAGTGTTTGGCTTCGCCGTGCCTGGGCGCGAGGCCTTTTGTAGGAGCTTCATGAACTCCGCCGTCGTCAGCCCAGAGAGCGTTTGCATCCCTTGGCATTAGTGCCAAGGCATGTTCACGCTGCAGGTCAAGAAAATTCAAACCAATCCAAAATTTTGGAAACTGGTTTCTGACCGCTAGGTATACTTTTTGCAACTCCTTGTGGGAAATTCGGTGGTTAATAAGGAACACTCCATCAGCACCGTTTTCCTCTGCAATTTTTGTATTTCGAATAGCCTGGTTTTCAGTTTCGACATGAATCACAGGAAAAAAGGTGTGTCTTTTTTTGAATACTTCTCGATACTCCACGAGCACCTCCAAGTTATGGGTTCAGTTCTGGAATAACTATATACGAAGTGTATTTCAAGTCAAACCGAAGCGACTTCTGCCTTTAAGTTTAAAATGCTATATTTTAAGTATGGGAATAGAATCTATAAATAAAGAGGAGCAGTTTCTTGGAAACAATTGGATATTACCAACCGACATTGGTTTGGTTACTACCGCAGATGATGCACTTGGGAAAAAACTAGAAGTAGCTGGTTGGGATTTGGAGAGTGATGAAGTCCTAGACATTCAAGTAGCTTTCAGAGAAGCGCTTATTAACGCTATTGCTCACGGAAATCTGGATGTCTCAATACCTGACGGAAGTTTTGAAGAGTTGGGTGTTATAGCAAAAGCTGAACAAGAGAGAAATCCAACAGACAAAAAAGTATTTGTGGATATTGATTTAGATGAGAATAAGGTAGAAATCCGCATCCGCGACGAAGGAAAAGGTTTTAACTGGAGAGAAGTTGCTGACCCGACAACTGGGGAAGGTTTGCTGAAACCAAAAGGTAGGGGCATGTTATTTATGAAGTCCTACGCTGATTCTGTGATATACAACGAACAGGGCAATGAAGTTACTTTAGTAAAGACCAAGAAATAAAATGAGTAATATGAAAGTTATAATTTTTGGCGATGAGAAGGAAAAAATAGAAAAGACTGTAGTGGAGTGTGGTTTTGAAATAGTAGAAACAGAACCAGATTTTATCGTGACCTTCGGAGGAGACGGAACTATCGTACGAGCAGAAGCTGCTTATCCAGGTATACCAAAAATAGTTTTGAAAAATAGTTTGGTTTGTAAAAAATGTTCAAAATATTCTAATGAGGAGGTTTTGAAAAAAGTAAAAGCTGGAGAATATAGAAAAGAGGAAATGTTTAAAATTGAAGCGACGTTGGGTAATAAAACTTTGTATGCAATGGGGGAGATTATTTTACATAACGAAGACCCTAGGCACGCTGTGAGATACACGGTTTCAGTGAACGACGAACAAATAGGCGATACTATAATAGGAGACGGCATAGTAGTGGCCACACCTTTTGGTTCAACAGGATACTATAGAAGTATCACAGACAGTTATTTTGAATTAGGAATTGGTCTAGCTTTTAACAATAGTACTGAGCAGTCCGATCATGTCGTAATAAAAGAGGATTCAGTAATAAAACTAAGTTTGTCCCGAGGTCCAGCAATGATATATGCGGACAATCAAAAAGAATCCATCGAATTAAAAGAAGGGGAGCATATAGAAATTAAAAAATCTAATCAAAAAGTTACTCTAGTAAAAGTTTAACCTGAGTCTGGACTTTTTAGTCAAATATGGTACTGTCACTGCCAGAGGGTTAATGACATGTTGAGCTATGTTCTCGTTCTCATTGTTACCGCGGTTCTGTTCATGTTTTGGGATAAGAGGGCAGATAAGGCCGGTACTACTCCTAAGTTCATGTGGGTGTTTCTGGCAACAATTATTGCTCTCCCCGTCGCATCACCTTTCTTTTTTGAGTTTGGAGACACAAAATATGGGGTGGAAACACTTCTATCCTTCGATGATGAAAAACATGAAGCCAAAAGCCATCCGTTTGCGCTTTGGGATCCACCATTTGGTAACAAAAAGTGGGCGAGGATACGGAATCAATATATATGTGAGACTGAAGGAACCTCTGCCCAGTTGAAAGGTGTAGGGGATCAACTCTACAGATTTTCAGTTGAAAGAACAACAAGGAACGTTGTTGCTGTTGTCAACATTGAGTCCTCGGTTTGTATCGCCGACGCATGGGCCTACTATCGTGGTGTCCATGAGGTCGGAATGAATACGGATGACAGCAGAGTTGTAAGAGACAACCTCACTAGGATTGCAAACTGGATTTCATCACGAGGTTTGCTGGATGTTGAGAAAAAGCTTCCAGAGTTCAGGTCACTGATTCATCTCACCACATCTGATTGTCTGATCGAAGCTGGTTCACTTACGACTGATGCCTGTCTTCAGATCGAGGACGAGGTGAAGAAGTTGCTCACTCCATTTGTGGATACACCAGGTTTACAGGTTGAAGCAAAGGTCTCTCTCAAACACATTGGTGTAAGCTAATTCAAGTTTTTGGTCCGGTGGTGCAGTAAATGCACCACCGGTTTTTTTTATACCAATTCAATCCAAGGGATGCCCTTGGATTGAAGGGTAACAGGTGCAAGGAGGTAATATTGATGCAACAAAGTCGTCTTATATAGGGTATGAAAAAAAATTATATGTTCGGAGCCTTATTTATGGCTGTTTTTTTAATTATTCCAATTATTTCCTCTGCACAGACCGCGACAACTTCCCAAATCACCGGCTCAAATGAATCAACCACTGACTATTATGAAAGAATCCGTACTTGGAGAAGAGACTCGAGTGAGTTACAACAGAAAATTAGTAATTTACCTGCAAGTATAGTATCTGAAGTACCAATACCAATTTTGTTCGGTGTTGCGAGAAGCAATATGTCACCAAACTTTGGTGACCCACGTTCTGGAGGAAGACTTCACGAAGGCCAGGATATTATGGCTGTAAAAGGAACACCTATTGTTTCGCCAACTCCAGCAGTCGTTTTAAGAACTGGCACAGGGACTACCGAAGGACTATATGTGTACACTGCCAACCCAGGCGGTGAGACTTTTGTTTACATGCATTTAGATAAAATAGGTGAAGGGGTGACCGAAGGAACTGTTTTGGAAACAGGTTCGCTTATTGGTTATGTAGGAAACACAGGTAATGCTTCTGGTGGTGCTGCTCACTTGCACTTTGAAATATTTACTGGCGACAGAAACCACATAGATCCATTTCCGAGACTTACAAAAGAGTTCACGATTGCAGAGAAAATTTCTTTTCTTTCGAAGATTCTAACTCAAACGTCCGACGCCGATGCTTTGTCGAAACTCCTAGTTATAAATTTCAGAAGTACATTTAACTCAGCGATATCACAAAATATCACTCTTCCAACTATAATCACCAGCACTTTGAACTTTATTCCTGGAACAACAGTAATACCTCCTACTACCACCACTCCTACACCAACAGTTCCAACTGGGGATTTAACTCTCGGTTCACGAGGTGCTGAAGTGACTGCTCTCCAACTTCACCTTATTGCAAAGTCAGTAGGTGCAGAAGCAAAACGTTTGGCGGTAGCAGGCGCGACAGGGTATTTTGGTACACTTACTCAAACTGCTTTGATTGAATATCAAACAGCAATGCGAATATTTCCTGCCGATGGATATTACGGTCCAGCCACGCGAGCTGTTGTCACTGCCTCAGTAACTATTCCGACACCAAGTCCGATGACTCCAACACCGACTTCAACAGGAGCTAGTAGTTTAAATCTAACAAGAAATCTGTCACTTGGTATGACTGGTGAAGATGTTCGTCTATTGCAAAAGTTTCTAAACAGCAAAGGTTTCGTTATTGCGACAACTGGGTCAGGTTCAGTAGGGAATGAAACAACCTATTTTGGTCCGGCCACCCGAGCAGCTGTCATTAAATTTCAAATAGCTAAATCTATTTCACCTTCAGTTGGTTACGTGGGTTCGATAACTCGAGCGGTTATCGTTGGAATGTAAGTTCGAGACAGTATGTTGACAGTAAGACTTAAAAATTGTATTCTAGTTACCAGATCAACTCTCATCGCCTGTGTTTTGCAGTACTGATTGTAGGAGTTGGATAGGTGGCAGTAGTGGACTATTTTACTTCGCTTTTGTTAGGAGTTATCGCGGCCGTTGGGTTATGTGCACTCTTTATCTGGTGGTCAGATAACCTGGATGCAAAGAAGTTGGCACTCGCAATTAGCAAACTCAAGGCAGCTAAGTTGCTGTTTTACTACAAAACCAACAATGATGTCACTGCTGTTTGCAGAGGAGACTCTGCTCGACAGGCTGAGGCAACTCATGCCAAGCTGCTTGAGTCAGGAAAAATCAATGTGTGGGATAAGGTTGTTTTAAATCCAATCCCAACACTTACTTTTGCGGGCAGCAAAGAGGCGTATCGACCTGTCCATACTGGAACCAAGGAGGACCTTGATCGGATTCTCGAAGATTTGATTTTCGAGATTACTGGGTATAAAAAGAGTGATACTCTTGTCTACCCAGACCTTCTCAAAACTATTTTTGTTCCTGATGGCAGGCTATATGTTCCATACAGTGACGGTGGTAAAAAGGACGGCATGGGGAAGGCTGATTTCGACCTGTATGGGGTCACCACTCTTGAGGATGCTCGTCGGGCTATCGCAATCTGAGTAAAGATACAATCCCCGCGCTTTTATAGGCGGGGATTTTTTTGTATATTTTAGTTATAATTAAAAAACTATGATTAAAATATACGTAGCCTTGGGCATTATTGTGGTCGCTATGGGAGGGTTTTTGTTTTATTATGAAAATGCAAAGGAAACAGTTGCAGTTATTCCAGAAGTTGTAGAGGAGCAAGTGCAAGAGCCGGTAAATGAACCGGTAGTTGCTCCAAAATTCAATAAATTTGTTTTCACAAAAAACAATGTAACCAATACAGTTGAAGTCGCCTCAGGTTGGTACATTTATAACGATGATGCCTCACCAGGTGTTTTATTTACTAAAAACGAAGACTTAATTATTCCACAAGCAACTGAGTGGAATGCAGTGGGACCAAACTTTTCCGTGGCTGTTACAAACATCACGGATATAGCTGGGGTTACGACCGAGGATGAGTGGCTGATAAAACAAGGCTACAAGGATGATCCGATGGTTGAAGGCGACCCAATAACCCCTAGCGAAGAAGTAATAATAAATGGATATCGAATGATTCGTGCGGTGTCAGATGAGTCAGGAGGTTCCTCTGGTAGGACTCTAGTGTATGTTCACTTTTATGACTTACAACGCATTATAATTTTTGCACAGTGGCCATATGTACCAGGTTCCGAAATAACAAAAGTTTTTGAAGAAATGATTAGTAAGTTTGTGCCCTCACCACGACAGGTCCAATAAATAAAAATGAAAAAAATTTTTCTAGATACAGAGACAACAGGAAACGAGATGCAAAAGGATAGACTGTGCCAGATTTGTTACAAAGTGGATGATGTCGTGCGTACAGAGTACTTCAAACCACCAGTACCTATGACCGTAAAGTCTATGAGCATTACTCATATCACCAACAGAATGTTGGAGGGCAAAAAGCCTTTCGAAGGAAGTGAAATGAAAAAGGATTTGCAGGAGTTGTTGAACATCGGTGTCCTGATAGCTCACAATGCTTTGTTTGATATAACTATGCTGAAATCTGAGGGAATGTCGGTACCCAAATACATTTGTACATTGCGTGTTGCGAGAGCTTTGGACAAAGAAGCCGTAATACCAGAATACAATTTGCAGTTCTTGCGTTACTACTTGGATCTAGAGGTGTCTGGAAACGCCCACGATGCTGAAGGTGATGTGCTTGTGCTTGAAGCGGTGTTTGGACGGTTGCTAGCAAAAGTAGTTGAAACAGAAGGCAGTGAGGAAAAGGCATTGGAAAAAATGATAGAGATATCTAGCACTCCGTCTCTTTATGTAAAATTTAATTTTGGGAAACATAAAGATAAAAAACTAGAGGATGTTGCAAAAAATGACAGAGGGTATTTAGAGTGGTTGCTAAATCAAAAAGTGGCTCAGAGAGACAGTGGTGAGGGCGACGATGAAGATTGGATTTATACTTTGAATTATTATCTAGGAAAATAGCTTGGTGCTTTTTGTTTTAGTTTGTGTAAAATAGATACTAGAACATGGAGGTCAAATGAGACTTGTTGTTGGATACGACAGGGAACTGGCCAGGGTGTGCCTGCGCAGGAACTTGCGAGAGCTCGTTTCTCCGGGACAAGGGCGAACCCACAACATCTCGAACGAAGAGGTGGAGTACTTTACCGAACGGCTGCTCGAAACAGCTTTGTTTTCTTATGATGGTCGTTTTGGTTCGCCGTGGGTTATGGCGGACAACTCGAATGAGCTATTGAAAAAGCCGAAAACCAAACTGAACCGATCCGAAATCCAGCAGTGTGAGCTTGTCGCCAACAACTTGCTGGTGTATGAGGGGATTTTGCGCCGTTCCGGTGCAACTTTCGACTTTAACAAAAGACAAGCGGAGATCGTTCGAAAGAAAGTAGAGATTTGCATGGCTTTCTTTGACCGGTCTTCTCTTGGATCGTTTCGTACCAAGGACGAGAAGAGAGTTCTCCTTCGTATGGGACGCAACACAACCGACTGGTTGAGGTATCTCAGCTATTTGCAAGGGAACGATCTTTTGCAGATGATGTCTACTGAAAACTTTTCTTCAGTTCAACTCAACTAGTTAGGTTTTTAAAAACAAAACTCACATAGGGCAGTCCTATGTGAGTTTTTTAGAAGTTTGACAATTACACTAGGAATTGTAATCTTATGACGGAGGTTCAGAAATGGACAGAGCTGCAATGGCAAGTCAGGTAGTCGACGATTTCGTTGATACAGTGAACACTGCGAGAGAAAATTTCAGGAAAGAAACTGACATAAAGGAAGTCAGACGATATTTTGGTGCCGTGTTGAATTTACTATTCATGATGGGGTGTTTGTTCATCTCCTCATGGGTAGTCGCATCATCTGTAGCTGGTTTCAAGATGAGTCCATATCCTGGAGCAATAACAGTAACCATCGGAGTTTGTGCAGTTCTGCTGAGATCCAAACTCAAAGATGCTCCGTTGTATGTTGTGACAGACAAAGACTTTCTGTCATTTGCTAGCGCACTCCGCCGGCTAGGCATCGTGACAGTGTTTGCTGTTATTTCTGTCTTCGGATTCTCGTTTGCCGAGGAGACTGTTCTTGCTCAGATGTGCTACGGAGCCCTCCTTGGATACCTCGTAGCAAAAACTGAAGTGGTCCTGGACCTACGTACAAAAGTTCTCAGGAAATTGCAGAAGTCCTAAACCGTGCACCATTACTCGTAAGGGTAGTGGTGCTTTTTTTTGTAACTTTTTGTAGGTTTGACCGTCACAATATATTATTATGAGTAACGTGGATTTTGGTTATAAAAAATTTTATGGAAAATACAAAAAGTACTAATTACAAAAGATTTTTGATTTTTGTTCTAATTTTAGCGGGACTAGGAGTTCTAGCTTTGAGCTTTACGCAAAAAGATAATGAGCTTAGAAAAGAGCCTGCTGACCAGTCCACAAACTCAATACCACAAAGAGTTAGCATGGGAGGAAAGTATATTTGCTTACCACATACAAACACAGAGGGACCTCAGACTATGGAGTGTGCTTTTGGTATACAAACAGATGACGGTTCGTATTACGGGATCGATTTTGCAACTATGTCTCAAATGGGACAGAACCTTAAGACAGGGGATTACATAACGGCCAACGGGGTTTTGGTTCCAATAGAAAACTTGAGTACGGATCACTGGAGGAAGTATCCTATTAAAGGAATATTTTCTGTAACGGACAGTGTTAAGGTAAATGAAAAATAGAAATAAAAAAATGGACAAGTGAAAACTTGTCCATTGCTGTTTAACTCTCAGAACTTTCTCTCCTGTCACGCACAACTTCTTCACGCAGGACCACCCACTTTGTCGAGAAGTAGGCGAGGAACACGCATACCAGTGAAAGAAATTCGTCCTTGCTAATGTATATGGCGGCCACAGCACCGGACCATACCACAAGGATAATCAAGAAATCAAAAAAACCAAGCTGTCGTCTCATCCACACCTCTCTAGTTGTAAAAATTAACACCTATGTGGTTTAATGTCAAAATATGAACCTGAATGAAAAAACCGTAGGTCCTACTTTTTCCGAGCGGGTTCTGAAACTTGCTCTGTCTATACCAAAAGGCAGAGTAACTACGTATGGAAGAATAGCTCGAGCAGCAGGAAGTGGCGGGATGGCTTCGCAAAGTATTACCGGTATCCTTGGTAAAGCTTGGGATGAGGGAAGTAAAAATATTCCTTTTCACCGGATAGTATATGCAGACGGAAAAGTTTGGGTAAACGGGCAATACAAAAAGGAGAGAATGGAACTGTATAAAAAGGAGAAAATTGAGATCGACGAAAAAGGTAAGATAAAAAATTTCCACTCCATACTCTGGGAATTTGAGTAATCAACAGAATTTTTGCCTAGAAAAAATACAAATGATAATATGTTGGAGGAGGTAGGAAAATGCTCGTTGTTCCTTTGGAGAGTTTGGAAGGATTGCAGATTTTTTGGCTGGACCGGATGATGGACTACCCCTCGTTTCGCAGTGTAGTACTAAGTCGTTTTGGTGCCGAGCCAGATGAGATCGCGGTCGCCGACTCTACAAAGGACGACCCGCGTTTACTCAAACTCAGAGTCCCACCAGAAAGAGTGGAGGAGTTCAATGAATTCTTCCAACCCTACGATGTGTCTGGCAGGCCTCCCATGCCTATCCAGCAAGTAATTTCTTTCGACTCTTAGTTCATTTTGACCGGCCGTAACAGGCCGGTTTTTTTTATTACTCTCATTCCGTGATTCTCCTGTAGATAACTCTACATAGGTGAGACCTATGTAATTTGGGAGTATTGACAAATTACTAGTTTGTACTACTCTAATTTTAGAAGTTTTCGGGTTCACAGGAGAGGAAGACGTTGAAATGAAAGAGCCTTTGGTTGTTTTGGATAAAACTGGCAGTGCATGGCAAGAGATCATGAGCGAAATGCTTGCGAAGTCTGCCCACATCATTGCTTTTCGCGGAGCGGGTTCATATAACGGCATTTCGATTGCTGATGCAAAACGAATTGTCGAGCAAGAGCTGATTCCTCGAATCGACATGTATACACTAGATGGTCCGGTCTCCATTATTTTCGATGGGGATGATGATGATCCAGAATATCCCGATATCGGTCACATTGTGGGCCGGCTGAGGGACCACTACGAACATAGGGTGGATTTTTACGCAGTACAGATGCTGAGTTGGTACAGGTACGCTGGAGAGTTACCTGCCATGCGTCCGCTTCATTCTGCGGGTGGGAACGAGTACAAAACAGTTTTGTTTCCTGACAAAATCTTTGCTGGGGAACATGATCACTTTTCTCAAAACGCTCTTCTGACTCGGTCATCCAAGTACGAACAGTGGTATATCGGCGCCTGTGGAGCGATAGCAACGCAACAGCTCTTTGAGTACAGCTTGAGTGTTGAGGGAAGTCAGGGTCTACATAAGGTCCTACTTTTCAAAGCACCAGTTTCAATCGAACAAGAAAGAAAAATCTTGCGCAGAATTGAAGAGAGCAAAGACGCTGAACGAACAGAGAGGCTTCTTTTGACTCTAGTTCGTCGACAAGAAAACCCATATGGACTTCTTTATAATCCAAATGGCGATTTCATCTGGCGTCCAGATTTTTCCAATCTGTCATTCAAGATAATTTAGTTCATGACTACCAGCCACCTCCCAAGGTGGCTTTTTTACATAGGTTAAACCTATGTAATTTTGGGGATAGGCTACTTATGGTCTAGATATTAGAGTGCTATTATTAAACTATATGATAAATGGCGAAATATTGGCCTATGTTCGGCAGCAGTTGAATGCAGGCACAACTAGAGAGCAAATCTCTCTTGGATTGAAGAGCAATGGCTGGACCGACGAGGATATTACTCAAGCATTCAATGCACTAAACCCAACACCTCCGCCACCAGCACCTACTCCACCTCCAGTTTTCACACCGACAGCTGTAACTCAACCGGTTGCAAACTCAGTTTCAACTCCAGTCACAACTGTACAGCCAACAATAAACACTTTTATTCCTCCTATACAAAACCAACCTGTCCTTACGTCTCAAAATAAAAAAAGTAAGACGTGGCCGTACATAATCGGGTTTGTTTTAGTTCCGATTATTATCATTGGCGTAGTGGTTTATTTAGGCTACAAAAAAACCGTTAGTACTGTCAGTATGTTGGGACAAAGTCTTACTGAAAACATTGCTTTTTATGAACATGTGGTGCCATATGTGAAAGTTCCTGAAGAACAAAACGGATATTTTGCGATGGTGGACCTTTCGTCCACTAATATTATATCGGATGAAGTAGACAGAGATTTTTTGACTCAATACTTGAACAATTATCCAAACATTGAAAAGCTCAACCTCAAGGAAGCAGAAAGAATATTGTCAAAGTACGATAGTTATATAGATGTTTTTGATGGGGTTACTGGCAAGGAATACTTTCAATGTCAAAGTGGTGTCGATGGTCTAGATTGTAAACTAAGTGTGGTCAGGAATTTGTCTCAGGTTGTTGGGCTAAAAGCATTGTATTTGTATAACACTGGCAAAGCTGAGGAGGCCAAAGCTTATGCCAATAAAATAATTAAACTCGGGGATATGACATCGGCATCGGGTAGTGATCTTATTACTACTCTTGTTGGCTTGGCCGTTCACAATACGGGATACAAAGTACTGAATTTGGTAGAGGGAGACTCTGTTATGGATGAAGCAGAAAAGGAAAGTCACATTTCTAAGATAAGAGAATTCCATAGGGATGGGATGAAAAAGGAATACTCTCGGGCAATCGAGTTTATTGAGTATGTAGACGATCTGAACAAGCCGACTAGTCAGTCAATGTATTTCCAGTCTGAAGAAGAAATTAATATATTCAGAACTGCAGTCAAAGACAGTTTGTTGTGGGATTCTTTCGCTACAAAAAAGCTTTTCTACGATTCACTTCTGATAGATTTAGAAAACATTGATATGCCGTGTGGCACTCCATACAAAAATAGTCATAAGGAAATTTCCATAAATATGGAGGAGTTCGACTTTGATAACGACGCGAGTCAGGTAAATGTGGGAGAGTTTATGTATGAAATGGGCCACCTCACTTACGAGGCTTATATCAAAAAAAGTTGTGAAATCCAGGATTTAATAAAAAGCTTGTAAAAATAAAACTTCCAAGGGATGCCCTTGGAAGTTTTATTTTGATAGAATTAAACAAATGAAAAAAATCGCGGGGATTGTTCTGGGTTTAGTGGCTTTCGGAGTCATAATTTTTCTAAGTCGCGACACCAGTATCGCTCCTACCGTTTCGGATGTTATTGCTAACAACCCAGTTGTAGAAACAGTGAAAGATATTTTTGTTGAACCGGAAAAACCAGCGAGGATTCTGAATTTTGGGGATGCGATGTTCGACCGGGGGGTGCGGGATATTATGGAAGACCGGGGACGAGATCCTTTTGAATACATAAAGAGAGATATTGGAGTTGTGTCAGGCTTTGATATTGTCCTCCTGAACCTAGAAGGTCCGATAGTTGAGATGCCGAGAGAGAATTGCCAGCAAAAATCTTACAACTTTCAGTTCGATGACACGACCCCAACCCTGCTTAAAAGCATTGGGGTGAACATGGTAACTATAGGGAACAACCATGCTTATGATTGTTATCAGGCAGGCGTCGACAGTACAAAAAATTTCTTGGAAAAAGCGGGGATAGAATACATAGGGGACAAACCTTTTGAAAAAAGTTTTATAGAGAAAACAATAAACGCCAAAAAGGTGGCTTTTGTAGGAGTGGACGTGACCATGCAACCAATAACAGCTGAGTTTTATAAGTTAGTACAGGAACTAGATACTAGAAACGATTATTTAGTTGTAAATATCCACTGGGGCGACGAGTACGAGCTTGTAGAGAACGAGACGCAGACAGCTATTGCACATGCTCTCGTCGACAGTGGCGCAGATGTGGTGGTAGGGCATCACCCGCATGTGATGCAACCAATGCGAATGTATAAAAACAAACCAGTATTCTTTTCCCTTGGTAACTTTGTGTTCGATCAGTTTGCTCTCAACACTACTGATGGCTACGGAGTAGGTATGGAACTGTATTCCGATAAAATGATTTTTGAAATCCTGCCGTACAAACTGAACAAATTTGCTCCAGAATTTATTTATAACGAAAATAAAGAAAAAGTTTGTAAATTCGTTGGTGTTTCGAACTGTAAGCTTGAAGTACAAATATAAAAAAGCTACCAAGTGGTGTCTTGGTAGCTGGCTTCCTACTTTCTCATGCTGTTGGTAACAAACTTGTCAGTGAAGTAGTATTTCCCGTTGTCACCAACGACGAGATAAACATTCGCAGTGTCTCGGAAATCCATGGTCGACATTCCATCGTCAAACCATGGACCTAAAAGTCCAAAGAACATCATGTCCGGATTCCATCCCTTGGATTTGTAGTAGGCAAACAAATCCGAGATGGTGAATTCTTCCCAACCTTTGTTTCTGTGTTGCAAGAAAGACAAAAGTTTTCCAGCAGCCATTTCCACTTCACATTTTCCGAAACGTCCAGCCAAAGGGTCGGAAGCAACTCCCATTAACTTGATCTCATTTGGTGATGGGTATTCTCCGCGATTAAAACCCATCAGCACTTCATAAATACTTTTCTTGTTGTCAGTCACCATGAACCTCTCTACCCAACATATTACTTTTTTCTGTTCAAAAATCAAATATAAAAAATGCCCGTCAGAGGTTTTCCGTGAGGAAAACATGACGGGCGGGGATGGAGAGCCAAGTCGGCTCGGCTCTAGGTGAGTCTCTTTTCTGGAAGCCCTGTCATCATGTGGACCAGCGGTCCCAGGAACATGACAGTGCCGAGTACCCAGACCAGGAGCGACGTGAGCAACCCATACTCGTCGTACATCTTGAATGATGAGACGAAGATGATTGCTCCCGCGAATGTGATGACGCCGGCAGTGGGGCCTTCGATCTCCCAGGTGATCCAGACGATGAATGACCCGTAGATCATAAAGATCACGGCCAGCATGCCCCAGGCTGCGAAAATCACAATTGCGGCGAGTGCCATCAGAATCATGAACGAAATACGTCGGTACGACATATGTAAAAACCTCCTTATGTATTATACCACTATATATCCCTATTTGTCAATGCATAAAAATACCCAATATCTTGGCTATTAAATTAAGTTCTAGAAAATGTTAAAATATATCCGAACACTAACTTTGGTATTGTTACAAATATCCAGGTTCGGAGGTTGGATTTATATAATATTATAAATATAAGTAAATTGTGCTACTAACGTGCGGTAACGAAGATATGATACCAAAGTTAGTGTGCGGATAAAAAATATGAAAATCAAAAAGCTTGGGCATTGTTGTTTGTTGATAGAGACAAAAGGGAAAACTATTCTCACTGATCCTGGGAGTTATACAGTTGAGGATCAACAGAAACTCACTGGCATAGACTTTGTACTTTTTACTCACGAACATCAGGACCACTTTCATATCGAGTCACTGAAGGTAATTTTGCAGAACAATCCAAAAGCCCAAGTGTATGCAAACCACTCTGTCGCGAAATTGCTAGCGGAAGAAAGTATTGCTCATGTAGTTGTACAAAATGGCGAGACTGTAACACTGGCAGGAATAAATGTGACCGGAATAGGTGAGAAACACGCAGTGATGCATAGTTCGATAGCTCCGTCAGACAACATGGGATATTTTATTGACGAAAGACTGTGGTATCCGGGAGATGCTTTTACAAACCCAGAGAGGGTAGTGGAAATACTTGCGCTTCCTGTATCTGGTCCCTGGATGAAACTAAGTGATGCTATAGATTATGCTCTCATGCTTAAACCCAAAATAGCATTTCCAGTCCACGACGGCACCCGTTTCGGCTCCGCCCACACCCTCCCAGCCCGAATTCTTCCCGCAAGCGGCATTGAATTTGTAGCTATGGTTGAAGGGGATGAGAGGGAGTTTTAAAACATTGTAATTATGAAAATCAAATAGGTGTATTAAAAACTTATCCACAGTAATTTATTGACCAGTGAACTATGGTTCACTTATAATTAAACTGAAGGGTTATGATAGAATAAACACGCCGCTACGCAATTTATGAAAAATATTAAGAAGAACATTTCAGCAAAAACACACCCCTCGCATTATATGATGCATAAATATTGGGGCAGAAAACCACACAATGTTGTCAGTGATTATATTTTAAATTTTACTAAACCTGGTGATACGGTACTTGATCCATTTATGGGTAGCGGTGTTGTTATAATTGAATCCCTAAAAAAAGGTAGAAAGGCTATAGGAGTTGATCTAAATCCGATGGCTTGTTTTATCACACGAAATACAATAAATAAAATAGATATAGATGATTTTGAAAAAGAATTTAATACTATTTATTTAAAAAATTATGAAAAATTTAAAGAGATCTATAGTACCAAGTGTCCAACATGCAAAGCCCAAACCTTTTTTGAAAACTCAATCTGGGATCATGACCAATTTAATAAAATAAGAGCAACTTGCGAAAAGTGTGGCAAGTTTATTAAAAAAGTAGATAAGTATGACTTAAATGTTTTAAAAAAATCTATTGAAACTTTTTCAATTTTAGATAATCAAGGTAAAATCTTTTTCCCAAGGGACGAAATTTTAAAATTTGTAAAAAGAAATGGAAAAAGTAGGTTGAACGAGTTCTTCACTCCCAGATCACTCGTTGTGCTTGGGTCGTTGATTAAGGATATAAATAAAATCAAGAACGAGAATACAAAAAATCTAATTCTTTTATGTTTTACGTCAATGTTGCCCAATGTTTCAAAAATGATCCCAGGTAACCCAGAAACAGTTAATGGTAAATCAGGATGGGTAATTAGTAAGTTGTGGGCACCTAAAGTTCACACCGAAAAAAATGTTTTTTTTAGTTTTAAACATAGATTTCAAAAAATCTTAAAGGGTAAACTAGAGATCAATAACCTTTTTGATCCAAAAAATGCACAAATTCATAACATAGATTCGGCTAACTTAAAAAAACTTAAGTCTGAATCTATAGACTATATTTTTACAGACCCTCCATATGGTGACAGTATCGCTTATTTTGGTTTAAGTATGTTCTGGAACGCATGGTTAGAAAATACTGTTGATTATAAAAATGAAATTATATACGATCCATACCGTGATAAGAAGTACGAGGATTACTCATCTAGAATGAAGAGGGTATATGCTGAGATGTATAGGGTATTAAAGGATGAAAAATATTTGTCATTTACATTTCATAACCGTAATCTTAATATTTGGAAGGCTGTTATGGATGCAGTTACGGAAGCAGGTTTTCATTTGGTAAATGTTGTTTATCAAGAACAAGCTGTCTCCTCAGGAACTCAAGGGATTAATAAAGACAATACTCTTAGGGGCGATTTTGTGTATAACTTTATGAAGGATACAAGTAAAAAAAATAAGAAGAAAATATTTGACAAGGTTGATGGTAAAAAGGAAATTATAAAGAAAATTCAGTCATGGATTAAAAATAATGACGGTCATATTAGTTCGGATTTGTTGTATGAAAAGTTAATTCCTTTTATTGTAGAAGGTAATTTATACAAGGATAATGATAAAGTAATGAATATAGATGACATACTAAGTAAGAGTTTTATTTATAAAAAAAATATTTCACAGGTATATGGCTGGCAAGAAAAATAAACTTAAAGTAATTGATTTGTTTTCGGGGGTTGGCGGGATGTCTCACGGTTTTAAAAAGGCTGGGTTTAATGTTATTTCAGCAAATGAGTATATGCCTGAGATAGCCAATACATATGTAAAGAATCATCCCAAAACTAAGATGATAGTTGATAGTATAATAGATGTTGATTCTAAGGATTTATTAAATGGAGAGAAATCTGTTGATGTTATTGTTGGTGGTCCGCCTTGTCAGGGATTTAGTATGGCCGGAAAAAGAATAAGGAAACAAAACAAAAATTCGGACCCAAGGAATGAGTTGTTTAAGGAGTTTCTGAGAATAGTAAAAGACCTTAGACCTAAAGTTTTTGTAATGGAGAATGTCCCAGCAATATTAAGTATGCAAAATGGAGATATTAAAAATGAGATATTGTCCCATTTTAAAGAATTGGGTTATGATACAAAAGTTGACATTCTGCTGGCGGCAGATTACGGAGTTCCACAAATGAGAAGAAGGGCCATTTTTATAGGGAACAATATGGGCATCAATCCAGAAAAATTTTTCCCATCTAAATCACATGGTCCAAATAGAACTAACCCTTACGTAACAATTAATGACAGTATTTCTGATTTACCTAGAATTTCTTCTGGCGGGGGTTCATTCGTAATGGATTATAAATCCGAAAAAAAAATTACTAATTATCAAATAATGATGCGGAAGAATGGTGTAAAAATATATAATCATCAGGCCTCCTTACATGATGCCAGAGTTATTGAAATGCTTAAAGGTATTAAGCAAGGAGACGGGAGATTAAGTTTGCCGGCTAATCTTCAAACTAAATCAGTACATAGTGGTGCTTATGGTAGAATGAATGGTAGAAAACCAGCATACACTATTACGACTAGATTCGATACACCATCAGTTGGTCGAGTTACTCATCCTGTTCAGCACAGGGCGATTACTCCTAGGGAGGCTGCACGACTTCAATCTTTTGATGATGCTTTTGTGTTTTATGGATCAAAAACTTCAATAGGCATACAAATTGGCAATGCTGTTCCTCCTTTATTGGCTCAGGCTATTGCACTAAGAATTAAGCATATATTTAATAACAAAAAATGATCAATCAATTTAAAGATTTTTTAAAACTTAAAACATCAGGTAGTTTTTGGAAGAAGGCTAAGCAATACGAGTTCAGTTCAATAGAGAGTATTGCATTGGCTCTCCAAAACCACAGAATGTTTACAACTAGAAACAGTATCTCACTGAGACTATTAGGTTTTATTGATAATCTTGGAGACGACAATCTGGAACTCACAGAAGTAGGGAAAAAGTTTTTGTCATCCAAGAATAAGCAGTTAATTATCGACGAGCAGTTATTAAAAATTTATTTAGATAGTGATATAAATAACAGGTTAAACATACCCGTGTATCCACTCGGTATAATATTTATTATATATACTAAATTAGAGTACGTCACTTTCAAGGAATACAAGTTGTTTATTTGTTGGATAAATAGTATATCTGAGGTGGAAGTTGTAATTGATTTTATAAAAAAGTATAGAACATTGGATCCTAAACAAGTCGCTGAAGTTGAAGATATTAGCGCGAACAAAATTAGATCATTAAATGTCCAAGATTTTTCAGATAATATTTATAGATTATTTAAAATATTTACATTGTCCTCTTATCTCAGAGTTGAAGGTTCTAGGTATGAAGAAGTAATATATAGAAACTGTAAGGCAGAGGCATATGATAAACTAGTAAGTTCTCTTAAAATAATAGAGAATAATGATTATCATGAAACATTGACAAACTACCAAGGGTTGATTGACGAAAAGAATAATTATGACTTCGTTACTAATCCAATTCGCGATTTAAGCAATAAGGACAGATTAATTATTTTTAAACAAATTAATGAAAAATTGGCTTTGCCAGAAATTGGGGATATTGTTCCAAAAATTATTACTCCAAAGATGATTAAGAAGGTAAATAAGATTGGTAAAACTAAGTCAAAAAAACAAAATAAAAAGAAGATTGACTATCTTGCCAGAGAATCAAGGAATCAGCTAGTTGGACTCCATGCAGAGTTGGTTGTGTTCAATTATGAATCTAAAAAACTTATTTCTAACGGACGACTTGATCTGTCTCAGCAAGTTGCTCACGAGTCCCTTACTGACGATAGTTTGGGTTATGATCTCAAAAGT
Organism: Patescibacteria group bacterium; assembly: GCA_040384485.1. GTDB lineage: Bacteria > Patescibacteriota > Minisyncoccia > Phycocordibacterales > DATDWN01 > C7867-006. The sequence goes on along the minus strand of JAZKJH010000002.1, from coordinate 227,078 downwards.
TTTGAATTAGATGGAACAGAAAAACATATTGAAGTAAAGGCAGTAAAGGGTAAGCCTAGCACTTTTTCTTTTTACATTTCTAAAAATGAATTGGCAAAAGTAGAGGAAGATCCTAGTCATAGAATCTATATTGTTTTTGATTACGAAAGTGTGAATCCAGAAATATGGGAAATGCCACACTTACTTAAAAATAAGGACATGGTCAAAATCGATGCGGTAAAATTTCAAGTAACCTTAACTATCGAGAGATAATTATTTATTAATATAATTTTGTTATAAATAATCCCATACAACTAATACTTTTAGATACAGATACGTCGCATAAATAAAAAATCCACTGGAATGCTAGCGGGAAAAGTTTAATGGTTAACTACTCTTGTGTTTTGTCTTATCGACAAGCACAAATGTTTTCGCCTTACCTCCGTAAGGAGGAACACGATCACCTTTGGACAGTGTAATCTCAAGGGTTTTTGTCCCCTCTACCTTATATTGTCCAGATTTTTTAGCAGTGCCACCCGTTTTGATTTTAGTCATAACGATATTTGCTTAATTCTAATAATCCGGAGGCTCGACCTCTTCACGACCCCCGGACCAAGGCTCGAGTGAGCGCTGGTCAGGGGGGAGGAGGATGAGTTGATCCCCTAGAGGATAAAATTCGGCACTCAGACTATCCCACTAGCATTTCAAAGGACTTAATACTTTATATTATACAGAACATTTTTGAAATAAATCAAGGAATACAAAACATAACTTTTTATGAGCGTTAGTAGCGTGATATAATATTCACATATAACTCATATTTCTAAATCGAAGTGATTTAATTGGGTTAAGAAAATTCATGGCATAAAATTTTAAACCGACATGTACATAATTTACGTCTTAATAAGGGTGGAGTAGCGAATTGGTTAAAATGTTGCTATATAAATATCAAAATAAAAAATCCACCCGGGAGATAGGAATCTCACCGGGTGGTTTTTGGATTAGTGTTAGTTCACTGAAGCCATTCTCTGGGATTCGCGGATGTAGTCTTGCAGACTGATCCACTGAGCGTCGTCCATGTTTCCGATTTCCTTCGGATTGACTAGGTAGGTGACTGTGCCTCGGCCTTTGTCGGACTCCACCTCCGCAGAGAAAGCGACTCCAGTGATCTGACCCAGCATGCCTTCCTTGAAGGAAGTGACAACGACACCTGCCGACTCTTCAGTCAGAAAGCCTTTCCGGTATTCACGAGCAACCAGCATTTCCCGGGCTGTCATGAAGAGTTTTTTCCGCATTTCAGGTGTCATCGCAACTGCGCTGTTCATCAAGCAGTAAATCTGTCCCATTCGAACCTCCGCCACTACTCTACTATTTATCTGAATTTTGTCAATAAAAGCAAAAAATTAACTTTGACAATAGCGATACTCTGATGTAGTTTTTAAGCCAGAAAACCTAGGAGGGTTCATGGCTGATATCGTTATGCCAGTGTCGGTTCCGTGCAATTTCGAAAAAGCGTGGCAAGGACTATGTAAGAAACCAACTGACAACGGTTGGTGTTCTGAACACGAAAACCGCAAGTGTATCTGCTGCGGGACAAAAGCAATCAAAGACTGCGGTGAGACGATGGGACCGTTTGTCTGCGGAGTCAATCTCTGTGGTGAGTGCGTACACAGCCCGAGTGAGTCCACAAAACTTCACATACCCAAAGTTCAGGCTCAGGAAATTCGTGCAGAACAAGAACGTGAACATGAAAGGGTTGTCGCATCTCGCAAAGATCCGAAACAACGCTTGAATGACCAAGGCATGCCGATGAACACCTTTGAGTTTTTGAAAGGGGACAAGTCTGGCTATGAAATGGTCATGGTATACAGTTTGGACCTCAGTCACGGGCTCATGGGATATTTCCCCGCAGTGGTTCACACCGAGAAACGGATTATCTACGCAACAGATCTCGAAGTTTTGAGAGATGTGTGGAAGATGCTCGAACCTCGCAAATCCAAGATTGCAGAGATAGTCGGATACTACAACAAAGAATCAGGCTACGCATATCTGCATCCTTCGGAACAATATTACCGGGAAAGAGCCGAACCGATCAGGATCTTTACTCGCGAAGAGTTTGAGAAACTGAAAGTTCAAGACCCACTGCCTTTTGAGTGGGCTCCTGGATTATTCGGTGACTCGAGACTAAGTCCCGAAAGTTTTGCAGTTATGGTACAAGAGTCTGTCGACAGTACTATGATGGGACTACGCGTTCGGTAGTTCCGTCAGCACCTGGAGTAAAACCCAGGTGCTTTTTTTACCCAAAACTGTGGATAACTCTACATAGGTCTCACCTATGTATTAACAGAAGTGTGAAATTGGTATTAAAAAACATTTACAGCCAGTCACAATGTTATATAATTAGAGGATGAAAAAAATAATACTTGGTATCGTAGCGGTTTTATTAATAGCATGTGCGGTGTGGTTTTTTTTACCTAATAAAATAGATGATTCTAAAATAATGTCTTTTGAAACTTGTGTTGAGGCCGGCTATCCAGTAATGGAGAGTTATCCGCGACAATGTAGAACTTCCGATGGAAGACTATATGTAGAAGAGATAATGCCTGAGCCAATATATGTGAATACTTCTGCCGAAAGAATAGTTGTGGACCTACCATACCCAGGAGCAGTAACTGGCAAAGAGTTTAAGGTTATGGGCAAAGCTAGAGCTTTTTATTTTGAAGGATCTTTCCCGGTAGAGGTTTTGGACAAGGATGGTAACAGGCTGTTTATAGGACCTGCTCAGGCACAAGGGGACTGGATGGTAGACGCTTTCGTGCCTTTTGAAATAACTGTAAAAGTTCCTGACACATATATAGGACCAGCAACTCTAATAATGCATAAAGACAATCCGTCAGGACTTCCAGAAAACGATGCATCCATGTCTTTTCCTATAACTATTGAATACTAAAAAATAAAATATGAACAAACATATAATATGGGGGATTTTGGTTCTATGTGTAGCCGGTGGAGTGCTAGGACTTATGCTTAAGGATCAGTTGGTACAGAATGCAGTTCTCGAGCAAAACAGTACAAACTCTGTTTTAGTAGAAACCCAAAAACTTCCTCCGACTGATACAGCGAAAAAGTCTGACGTATTCAAAAATTCTAGTGATGGTGTGATACAGGTTTTCTTTGATATGGAAAAAAATACGGCGATAGTTAATGCTGACGGCCAAGGCGATGTAGTTTTTACACGAGCAATATCTGCTTCAGGTGCTAGGTATGAAAACAAAATTTTGAAAATGGCACTGTGGAACAAAGGAGACGTCGTTACTTTGTATCAAGGAGAGAAAGTAGTTTTCGAAGGAACAAAACAATAAAATAAAAAAGACTCCTCCACTTGCGTGAAGGAGTTTTTTGTTTTTGTGCTTCTTGTGGCTACTGAGCGTGTAGTCCACGAAGGGCTGTTTCGATAGCCTCGGCAATAAGGGTTGTTCTCGACACTTTTCCGTTTGAAAGAATCATATGAGGGTTGTCGTGTTTACCCCCATGCTTTTGCGCGATGATTTTGCCGACAGTCATGGTGTCAAAACCAATGCTTTGAGCTTCCACAAAACAATCGTGAGGGAACTCGAACTCTGCTGAGACTGAACTTACAGGAGGCCTGTTCGCTCCTGAGATGATATAAACCACGGCAAAGTCGTAAACCTTGCCTGGGGCGATAGCAACGACTCCGCTTTCGATGCCAATGCCGATAGCCTCTGGTCTTGCCATACGAGCGGTCTGTGCGCGGTTTCGAGCACCCAAACCAGTTTCTCCATAGCCGACGGGTTGCTCTTTCACCCCACTTTCCGTGCCAACCTCGGTGACCTTGATCGACATGATTTTCAATTTTCTCATGGCTAGTCGCAGAGCGTCCCTTTTGAGTTTGCTCTTTGAACCCAGCGCAATTTCCTTGACTAGATTGAGTTCCAAATCCGCCTCCTTGTTTGTTTCCTCAAAAACATTAACACTTTTGACGTGGGTTGGCAATTACGCTCCCTAGGGGAAAACACTATACCTTTATTTGTATATATGCTATATAATATAGTAGTCAAGCTTATAAATAATATTTAAACACAATTATGGCAAAAGTTAATTCTGCATTTATGAAACCAATGACAATCAGCGCTGAGCTAGCAGCTGTTGTTGGAAAAGGTCCTATGCCTCGATCTGAGGTTGTAAAAGCTCTTTGGGTATATATCAAGAAGCACGATCTTCAAGATCCAAAGAACAAGAGAAACATCAATGCAGACGAAAATCTAAAGAAGGTGTTCGGTGGAAAGGGAATGGTGAACATGTTTGAAATGACAAAACTAGTTTCAAAACACCTTTCATAATAAAAACAAAAAGACTCGGAGCAATCCGAGTTTTTTTGTTTTAAAAAACCTCCACGTCTAGCATGTGGAGGTTTTGTTTTATTTGCTTACAACCTTGGCAAAGGCATCCGCCATTTGTCCGAGACTCATTGGTGATTCCTCGGGCAGGCTGATTTTTCCCATAGGAGTGCATCGTGGGTCACCTGTGCGGTGACGCCGATCGCTACTGCCCTGAACAGGGTCGGAACTGGATCTTGTGACCATTCTTCCACAGTCAACACATTTGGGTCTGAAACCTCGACTTCCTGACATAGTTTATCCTTTCTGTTAGTTATAAAAACATATTGGGTAAGATAAATCAAATACAAATATGAAAACCTTATGTGCCGAGATGGCACATAAGGTTTTATTTGTGGGTGGGTAGACTAGCTACCCTTACGCACTGGCCTCCAGCGAAATGCCGGCGGCGCGGAGAACACCACGAAGACGCGCATCCTCACGCTGCAACTTAAGTCGGAACTCGCGGTCCATTTCGGCGTAGCGAGTCGCAGTGGGCTGCGGACGAGAAATGCGAACCCTCATGCACCCGACCCCGTGACGGTGGCGTCGGTCTTCAGTGCCGGGGATGCCAACTGTTGTTTCGGTTGACGCGACCTTGGTGCACTGCTTGCAAATCACGACTCTTGATGCATTACGCATTCTTTCTCCTTGGTTGGGCAGGGGTTAGCCTGCGTTTGTTTCCTATACAATACTAGCACATTATATAGATATTGTCAAGTATAAAATCACAACTATCAATCTTATTTTTTGACCCTTTGACTAATACAGTTTTTGTGGTAGTTTAATAGCCAGAAAGGAGTGGATTTTGTTTACAAGGCTAATGAACTATCTGGGTCTTTTGAAGTGCCATGAGTGCAAGCACCGTGGTCGGCACTGGACTCTTTTGTTTGAGCATGAAACAGAAGTCCACAACCATCAAAAGACCGAGGTAACTTACAACAGAACTCGGTGCAAGTTTTGCAGAGCCGTTCTACAAGAAACGGTAGTGAGGAAAAACAGATGAACATCATCGAGCAATTTCTTGAGATGCTAGGACTGCGGTGCGGTAAGTGTGGTGCGTGGGCCTCAGGCAAATGGAAAATTCACGAAGAATGGGAACATCTTCTGTGCACTACCAAATCCTGCACCAGGATTATCAGATCTCGTCCTTCAAGATAGTTATGTATGTCGCCAACGGCTCGTGTCGTTGGCGTTTTTATTATTCTGAAATCTGATATAATACTCCTTATATAAATTTTTAATTAAAATATAAAAAATATGGAAGAAACACAGAAAAAAAGTAAGGCAACGTTGTGGTCAGTGTTGGTATTGGTACTTGCAGCAGTAACTTTTGGAGCATTCAAGCTTACAAAAGATGATGCAAACACCCCTGCTGATACAAACAGTGCAAACAACACAACTCCAAACGAGGAAACTCCTGTAACTGAGACTGATACATATATGTATAAAGACGGCTCTTATTCTGCTGTTGGGACTTACACTTCTCCTGCTGGTCCAGAGGAGGTGGCAGTAACTATTTCTTTGAAAGATGATGTTATAACAAACGCAACTGTTATTTCTAAGGCAAGTAATGAGGTATCAGTAAAACTACAGGGTATGTTTATTGGAGGATTTAAAGCTCTTGTGGTAGGTAAAAGTATAGAGGATGTTGTGTTGGATAAAGTTGCCGGTTCGTCCCTTACACCAAAAGGATGGAACGACGCTGTTATAAAAATCCAAACTCAGGCAAAAATTCAGAGCTAGTTTTACATAAGTCTCTTACTCGCTATCTTACTCGAAAGGCAATCTATCTGGGCGTGCTCGCCCAGCGAACTTCTCGGCTCGTCAGCCTGCGAAAGGCCTTTCTCATAACATAGCTCGACGAGACACACTGTACTGGAACTTGTGATATATTGTTTGTAAATGAAAAAAACTCAATTTCAATTTGAAGCGATCGGGACGAAGTGGGTGGTGGATGTGTATAAGGAACTTTCCTTGGAAGAGGAGAGTTTTTTGTTGGAAAAGATTATGAACAGGATAAATCAGTTTGATATGACCTACTCGCGTTTCAAGTCAGAGTCAAAGATTATGAAAATTTCCGGAGGTGGGGAAGTCGAGTTACCGGAGGATGCGGACAAGCTGTTTGGTTTGTATAAAAAAGTTTACGATATTTCAATAGGTTTAGTCACTCCACTTGTAGGTCAAACTCTGTCGGACATGGGGTACGACGCGACGTATTCTTTGGAAAAGAAGAGTCAGGTTTATAAACCGCTAGCCTGGGAGGAAGTTATAGAGTGGAATTCACCCGTTCTCATTTTGAAGAAGCCAGCGATACTAGACTTCGGTGCAGGTGGTAAAGGATATCTGGTGGATATTGTTGGAGAGTTGTTGGAATCAAGTGGTGTGCATGGGTATTGTGTGGATGCTGGAGGGGATATCCGACAAAGAAGTACTACAGATAGATCATTAAAAGTTGGACTAGAGAATCCACATAACACCGAGCAAGTTCTAGGAGTTTTGAATCTACAAAATAAAAGTATCTGCGCATCCGCGAGTAATAGGCGAGCGTGGGGAGAAATGCACCATATAGTTAACCCAGAAACCTTGAAACCAACAAGCGAAGTGATAGCGGTTTGGGTTGTTGCTGACACAACGTTTCTTGCCGATATTCTTGCAACAGCACTTTTCTTTGTACCAGCGGAAAAACTGTTGAAATATTTTACTTTTGAGTACTTAGTTATGTATCTGAATAACACAATAATCAAATCGGAAGGCTTCAAGGCAGAACTATTTACATAAGTACATTTTGTGTTAGTCTAAAAAAGGAGGCGAATGATGAAAATTCGGTTTTTTAATGGGTTATCGCTAGACAAAGAAGCGGAACCAAAAAATATCAAAGACGGGATTGTACTAAAAGAAGAAATCCCAACCTGGGTCAGGGGTGTGCGTCATCACAAGTTCATTGTGCTGAGAGTCCCCGGTGAAGATTTGACTGTAGTCATTGGTCCAGAATGGGACTATATGAGGTCCTCATATGCTCACGCTAGAATCGCAGAGCTGTTTTTCCCTCAGTTGGCACAAAACTTGAGAGAAATGAGGAAAGTTGTTCATGGTGGAGGGATGCTCACAGTCGTCAGGACTCAAATTTCTCCAGAGGAAGTGAGCTTCGCTGCTAAAATGAGTGGGGATTCGGCGAGTTTTGGGAAATATCCTAGACTTATTTTCGAAGGTGAACATTCCCAAATAATTTCTGAGGCTTTGGACCTCACAGTTGAGTTCGGGTAATTTAACCCAATTCCTTGTTCTAACTCGTTTTCAGCCAGACTTCGGTCTGGTTTTGTTTTTACCGTAATAGGGGTAGTAGTTTGCGCCATTTACACCATTCGATATCTTTGGTAGTTTTACAAAGAGATGCTCTAGGAGGTTAATACATGGTCACAGTCCTGTTTTTTCCGAAATTTGAGACTTGGGATTACCCACACCGAGTTTGTGCTGAGTATGACCAGTCACCGAACGCAATAAACAAGTTTTCCAGGAAGTTTATTGTTCTCAATAACGAGAGCAAGGCGCTTTCGACAGACTTTGCTGTTGTTGTTGGACCCGTTCATCATGATGATGAAAGACTATACCAGCACAGTGACTTAAAATGTGCTGTGGAAAGCAAACTTGGGGTCCTGGGTTTAGGTGGAAACGTCGAAGGTGGGGGGATTCTGACATTTAATTTGCTAAGAAAATCACCCACTGGCCCGGTTGTCTGGACTGCAACGATGCACAAAAAAAGCACTGAGTTTGGTCCATACAACCCTAGTTTGCTTCTTCCTGAAAACAGAAAATGCATTGTCGAGTCCCTGCGAATGTCCGTTATTTTTGAATGGGTTCACGAGGAACACCTTTCAAAGACTTAGTTTGATCACAGCCTGCGAGTGCACCTCGCATGGCTGTTTTTTTTACAAAAAAATAATCTAGGTGTTACAATATAGTTATGAAATATGTAGATAATTTTTTGAACAAGATAACAATGTACAAAACTGTTTTGTACGGGTTACTTGTTATAACAGCATGTGCTTTTGTTGCTAGTTTTTTTGGATTTATATTTTATACACCACTTGATCTTCTATACTCCTTTGTTATTTTGTTTTTTATCTGCTACATAACAAACTTTGTAATCTCTTTTACTTTCAACATTGCTGTAAACATCGAGTCTCAGTACATCACGGCGTTAATTTTGTTTTTGATTTTGAAACCGCTGTCCTCACTTGAGGAATTAAAAGTATTTTTGATAGCTGGGGTTGTTTCGATGGCGTCCAAGTATGTTCTGGCTATAGGTAAAAAACATATCTTTAACCCAGTGGCTATTGCTCTAGTTATTACGGGGTTACTCGGTTATGGTTCTGCTTTTTGGTGGGTAGGAAGTTCAGTACTACTTGTTCCAGTCGCTATCGTGGGTTTCCTAGTGCTTAGAAAAACTCAAAGGTTTACTATGTTCACTGCTTTTGCAGCTGCAGCTGTAGTTTCTATAATAGGAATGAACTTGTTCAGAGGATTTTCAGTGTTCGAGGCCCTCACGTTTGCTATTCTTTCAGGACCGTTGCTTTTCTTCGGAGCAATAATGCTTACCGAACCACTTACTACCCCAACCAAAAATAAGTTTAGAATAATTTACGGAGTATTCGTGGGACTTTTGTACGGTTTACAATGGAAGTTCGGACCAGTAGGTTCAAGTCCTGAGATGGCGTTGGTTATTGGAAACCTTTTGTCATACGCGCTCAGTCCTCGCGCGAGACTTGTTCTGACTCTGGTTCAGAAAAATGCTTTATCAAAAGATGTTTATGATTTTGTGTGGAAGCCAGATAAAAAACTAGTGTTTAGGCCTGGACAGTACCTAGAATGGACAATGCCTATTTATGGGGGAGACTCGCGTGGGAACAGAAGATATTTTACTATCGCATCTTCTCCTACCGAGGCTCATATTCATTTGGGTGTTAAGTTTTATGAAAATCCTAGTAGTTTTAAGAAAAAGCTTCTTGCTATGAACGAGGGAGAGACTCTGGTCGCTTCACAGTTGTCAGGGGAATTTATTTTGCCAGAGGATAGGAATAAAAAACTTGTTTTTATAGCTGGAGGCATCGGGGTCACACCGTTTCGTTCCATGGCAAAGTATATGTTCGATATGCAGGACAAAAGGGATGCTGTTATGTTTTATTCAAACAGAACTCCAAAAGATATAGTTTACAGAGATTTTTTTGAAAATTGCAGAAACCTAGGACTCAATACTATATTTGTTGTAAATGAGTTGGAGGGGGAAGTTGTTAGTCGGGTATTGAGACAAGGTTTTATTACTCCAGAACTTATTATGAAAGAAGTTCCAGACTATAAAGAGAGAGCCTTCTATATATCGGGCCCTAGAGGGATGGTGACTGCATTTGAAAAAACACTATCGGAGTTAGGAGTGAAGAAGAGCAATATACACACCGACTTCTTCCCGGGCTTTGTTTAAAACAATCAAAATAAACTCATCTACTTTGTTGCTCGTTTTATTTTTTCCACGCGCAGTACTACTTGTACAGCTTGGTCAAAAATAAAACTTCGCGCCTCGTATCTGAGCTCATTTAGCTTGTTTTAATAGAGACCTAGATTAATGATATAATTTTTATATGGGAAATACTGAAAAAATAATTTTAGGCGGAGGGTGCTTCTGGTGCACAGAGGCTGTTTTTAAAATGCTTCGGGGTGTGGTGTCTGTCGTGCCAGGATATGCTGGTGGAGAAGGTGTTCCGACGTATGAGAAAGTAAGTAGTGGAAACACTGGTCATGCTGAGTGTACGGAGGTGGAGTACGACCCTAGTGAAATTTCTTTGGAAAATATTTTGACGGTCTTCTTTGCGAGTCATGATCCAACAACTGTAAACAGGCAGGGTGCGGATATCGGGACTCAATATCGTTCTGTAATTTTCTATACGAACGATGGTCAGAAGAAGATGATTGAGGGTTTTATCACAGGACTCAACAGTAGTAGTGAGTTTGGAAAGCCTATTGTTACAGAAGTGCTACCTCTAGATAAGTTTTATAGAGCTGAGGCGTATCATATGGATTACTATGAAAGAAATAAAAGTGCCGGCTACTGTGAGTTGGTTATAAATCCAAAACTAGAAAAAGTTCAACACAAGTTTGCAGAATTATTAAAAAATCAAAACTAACATGGACGAAAACGAGTTAAAACAAAAACTGACGCCTGAGCAGTATAAAGTTCTGAGAGAAAAGGGAACTGAGGCACCTTTTACTGGTAAATACGTCCATGAAAATAAGGACGGAACATATAGATGCGTAGTTTGTGATAACCCTTTGTTTGACTCTACTGCCAAGTTTGACTCTGGAACCGGGTGGCCTAGTTTTGATAGCGCGATCCCAGGGAGCATTGTTGAAACAGAGGATAATACTCACGGTATGAGTAGAATAGAAACTACTTGTGCAAAATGTGGTTCTCATCTAGGTCACGTGTTTCCTGACGGACCAACTGAAACAGGAAAAAGATATTGTATAAATTCTGTTTGTTTAGATCTAGAGTAAAAAAACCTAGAGCATTGCTCTAGGTTTTTACCAACTCATCGGACCGATCAAGAAGTACTACGGTTTCCTTTCCAAAAAGGATAGCGAAACCAGCTTTGCTTTTGATCAGACGTAATTTTTTGAAAGTGTATGGTGTGTTGGCACCTTTATTGTATTGCGCGTCATAACCCCTGTGCTCAGTGTACTTTCTAAGCGCCATATGCGTCAGGCCTCTGTTGACTGCTGTTTGGAGATCCTGTTGTATCTGTGGATCACCACCAACTGACAGCACTCTCAATAGCTCGTCAATCTGTTCGTCAGTACCGAGTTCGTTCCCAATGAAAGTGAATTCCAGAGTTTGACCTTGGATACTGAAGGAAACTATTTTTTCGTTCTTTTTATGCTTGATGCTCACTTCGAAGTCACCAAGATTTTCGAGCTGTGCCTGTTCTATGGCATGTGCTGCCCAGTCTGTTTCTTGACGGTACTGCGGCACACGTCTTATCTCATCTGCTTCCACGAGTAGTTCGACGAGTTCCTTGATACAAGTTTCGGCATTGTCGACAATCGATTCTCCAGCCAGTATATTTTTTAATGAAGCATGAAGTAAAAGCTTGCGCATATCTCGGTCCAACGGTTCACCACCTTTCAATAGCTCTAAAAGAGATAATATACAAAGTAACTTGTATGTCAATAATGATTGTTGAGTATTGCCACCTAGGTAGGGTATAATATGCGAATGGATAAAGACATATTACAGAGATATTTTTTCATGGGTGCGTTGTTTATAGTTACAGTGATTATTTTTTTAATATTTTTACCGTTTTTTGAGGTCATACTTTTGTCTATTATATTTGCTGTGGCATTAGAGCCACTTCATAAAAGACTCACTAGAAAGCTCAACGGCAGAAACGGTCTGGCGGCTATACTGGTGGTAATATTATTTGCGGTTGTCATCATAACTCCTGCTGTATTTCTCAGTACCCAAGTTATGAGTGAGTCCAAGGGGTTGTATGACAGCCTGGTTTCAGGAGATGCGAATTTCCTAGAGAGTGTTACTTCGGCTATAGAAAAACCAATACAAAAAATATATCCAGGTTTTTATTTGGATATCCGGGAGTATGTAAGTTTTGGAGCGGATATTGTCACGAGTCACTTGAGTTCAATACTTTCTAGTGTTATTAGTATTGTAACTGGAATCATACTTATTTTTATTTCACTTTACTTTTTCTTGAAAGATGGAAGAAGCTTTAAAAAGGTTCTTATAGATTTGAGTCCTTTGTCAGACAAATACGACGAGCATATCTGGGACAAAGTTAAAACTTCCATCACAGCTACTGTATCTGGTGTTATTTTGGTTGCAATAGTCCAAGGTCTTTTAGCTGGGTTTGGATTGTGGCTTTTTGGAATTCCAAGCGCGACTCTGTGGGGAAGTATTGCAGCTATAGCATCGCTTGTGCCTGGACTCGGAACTGCGATAGTGTTTATACCTGCAGTTATCTATATGTTGGTTATTGGAAACACACCATATGCTATAGGACTTGTTATTTGGGGGGGAGTTATTGTGGGACTAGTTGATAACTTCCTTACTCCGTATCTGTATTCTAGAAAAGTTGAAATCCATCAGCTTATTATGTTGTTCGCAGTGCTTGGTGGCCTTATTGCATTCGGACCTATCGGATTTTTGTTCGGACCTATCGCGTTGTCACTTTTCTTCTCAATGATAGAAATTTATCGAACTCTTATTTTAGAGAAAAAAGAAATCTAGTTTTGTGCACAAGTCGTTAACACATATATTTTTTTAGAGCTATAATTAAAAGTGTAATTAAAAACTTTTAAATAAAATATATGTTATCTAAATTAAAGAATTTTGTTCTTTATAACTCATTAGTTGGTTATTTGTTTGTTGTACTCAGAGTCTACTTGGGATGGTTGTGGGTGCATGCTGGATATGAAAAAGTTACAAACACTGCTTGGGTAGGAGATAACGCTGGAGCTGCTATGACAGGTTTTGTTAAAGGAGCTCTGGCGAAAACTGGAGGTGAGCACCCTGATGTTTCTATGTGGTACGCCTGGTTTCTTGAGAATGCAGTCGTTCCTTATATTGAAATTTGGTCATACCTGATAACGTTCGGAGAAATATTTGTAGGACTAGGACTTATTTTCGGTTTGTTTACCTACCTTGCATCCTTCTTCGGTGCTTTTATGAATTACAATTTCCTTTTTGCTGGAACAGTGAGCGCAAATCCTATTATGTTACTTATGGCGATATTACTTATGGTAGCAAATACGCAAGCTACAACTTTGAGTTTGGATAGATCTTGGCGGAAAAAATTCTAAATATTTTTGTATTAAAAAAACTGGTTAGAGCGCGTGAGCCCTAACCAGTGTGTACTCCCGAGGGAGTGTTAGTTCATGTATCGAAGAGAGACTGAAGATTCGGTCACGTTGACCGTGAATTCAGTTTCGTTCGTGTCGATGCCATTCACCTCGATCAGCATCGGACGTCCGTCAGTCCTTCGACGCTTGAACACAAACCTGAGGTCCGTGTTGATTTCGGTCTCGAGCATCTGCTTGACCTCGTGTCCAAGCTGTTCAACTCGATCAACCAGAGGTGTGACTGGAACTGTTCCAGTCTCATTTCGGTTGCTTGTCGCCACCGTTGCGGTTGCAACAGGTGTCGGCGGAGCCGGGGTTTCAACACGGGGTGCCGGAACCTGCTCGCTGTCGGGAACGAAACGGAAGTCGGCTCCAGGAACATTTCTGTTTCCCGAAAAGCGAACGTCGTTTCCGCAACCCTGCAACATGTACAGAGTTTCCTCCGTACCATCAGGCATGCGTACCTGACCACGGAAGACCCGCTGACCAGTCAATACCCGTTCCTCAGGCAGCGTACCATTGCGGTATCGGACTGAGAGTCGGCCCCATGCGTGACCAGGAATGATGCTGAGAATCTGGATACGATCCGGCTCAACAATCCGTCCTCCTGTTGCAGATGCCCATTCGCGAACTCCCATGTTTTGGAAGTGTTGCGGAGCAGTCTCGAGGTTTACTCCTCCAGGAACCATCGGCGGTCCAGAGTTCACAGGATCTGCATATAAGCGCAGTGCCTCGTCTCTGTCAGCAGTCATTGCTTCCAATGAGCTGATGTCGTCACGAAGGCGATCCCGAGTTTTATGGTATCGATTGTACTGCCAGTTTGCCAGCATCACTAATAAGATGATTAGCAGAACCAGCGCTACAAATAGAATCCAGGCCCACTCTGGAAGCATCTCGACTATCTTTGTTTCACCTTTCAGTGTTGAAAGAAGGTCTGGACGAGGTGTTTCTCTGAATCCGAGCACATTGAGCCCATTGAGGACTTCGCCCGGTTTCAAAAGTACGACAACCTTGCCGTCTTCTGTGATCCACCGTCGCCCTGGTTCCCGGAGGAATGGATTCGACTGATACAACTGTTCCCACCCCAAGGGTGAGTTCAAGTGTTCACCAGCAAGACTCCACAGAGTGTCTCCTTGCTGAACGGTGTACTGCTCAAGAGGACGCGGGTGCGTTTCTTGCAATGACTGCGCTTCCATCTGAGGAGCGAACCCCACAAACAAAAGCAAAGCGACGAGAACAAACCATTTTTTCATGCTTTGTTGCCTTTCTGTCAAACGTTCTGTTTGTATACACCTAGTCCTCTTGGACCAGCCGCGCACACAAAATCTGGGTATAATGATAGCATTTTATACGACATATGTCAAGTTTTACGTTGACAAAAAATGGCTGATAATATATAGTTATTGCATTGAGTAATTCTCACTAGTTTCTTTAAGAGATAAATTCTCTAATTGTTGGATGCATTGCACCATTTTGAACTTACGAGATCTGAATTTTGTAAATTAGTACAAGTTCCTTAAACACCTCAATTTTAAATTCAAATGGAAAGAAATACACCAAGAAGTTCTGGAACCAGAACTTTCAAAAGACCTGCATTTGCAGGCAAATCAAGCACTCCTGCTAGAGGAGGTTACGCTGACAGAAGAAGACCAAGTGTTAGGCCATCCAGCGGAGGTGGAGGTAGATTTTCTCGTGGAGGAGGACGAGGTGGAGGTGGCCACAGTAAACACATCAACCCAAGTTTGTTTGTAAGCAAAGCTGTTATTACTGAAGAAGTAGTGCACTTTGTTCCAGATCATAACTTTACAGATTTTTTGATAGACGAAAGTTTGAAAGCAAACATTCTGAAGAAAGGTTATACAACTCCAACACCTATTCAAGACAAGGCTATTCCACATATTCTAAAAGGAATGGATCTAGTTGGTATTGCAAACACAGGAACAGGTAAAACTGCGGCCTTTCTAATACCTCTTATAAACAAAGTTATTACTCAACCAAATGAAAATATTTTGGTTGTTGTTCCAACTCGAGAACTTGCGATACAAATCGAAGAAGAGTTGAAAGGCTTTTTAGATAAAATGAAAATATATTCAGTTGTGTGCGTGGGAGGAGCTCCAATAGGTCCGCAGATAAGAGCACTACGATATAGAAATGAATTCGTTATCGGAACACCTGGAAGACTAAAAGATCTTATGGAGAAAAAAGTTCTTGAACTCAAACACTTTAAAACTATTGTATTGGACGAAGCAGACCGAATGCTAGACATGGGGTTTGTAAACGATATGCGCTTTATGATGAAGGAAATGCCGAAAAACAGACACACTCTGTTTTTCTCAGCGACCACGTCTCCAGAAGTAAACGGACTAATAAAAGAGTTCCTAAACGAACCTGTTATGATTTCTGTAAAGACTCAAGATACTTCTAAAAACGTTGACCAAGACGTGGTGCGAGTTGCTAGAGGTGAAAATAAACTTGATGTACTACACAGCATGCTTATTCAACCAGACTTTGGGAAAGTCCTTATTTTCGGTAGAACAAAACATGGTGTTGAGAAATTAACAACAGTTTTGAGAGACAGGGGATTTAAGGCTGAGTCTATTCACGGCGACAAAAATCAGTCTGCAAGACAAAGATCTCTTAAGAACTTTAAAGAGGATAGAGCTCAAATACTAGTAGCAACAGACGTTGCGGCTAGAGGCTTGGATATCAGTGGAGTTTCTCACGTTATCAACTTTGACTTGCCAGCTACATACGAAGACTATGTTCACCGAATAGGACGAACAGGAAGAGCAGGAAGAAAAGGAAAGGCTCTGACATTCTTAGACTAATAAATAAAAACTCCGTTTCGACGGGGTTTTTATTTATGTATAAAAAAAGGGCTACCGCACAAATCAATGTGTGGTAGCCCGGGTCGCCTACAGTGAAGCCATGAAGAGTTCCTTAAACTCTTCTTCATCGACGAATCCTCTGATGTCGACGTTTCTTCCGTTGTCTTCATCGAAATCAAAGGCGTAGACGGCAAGCGATTTCTTGCTGAACTTTGCAAAGCACTGCACTTCCAATCTCACGATCGGAAGGTCGTTGGCCCGCAAGTATCGCATGCTCGCTTCTACTCTTGAAGAGACCTTGAACACTTCATCCGAAGTGTTACCCTTCTTGTCCAAGAACTTTCCAAGCAAACTGTCATCAATCTCAGCCAGGGAACCCACACAGAATGGATTCATGGAGAGGTTGATGAATGCGGAGTACATGGACATTGCTGAGGAAAAACCGGGAGAGGGCTCCATTTCCTCCTCCCTCCTTTTCAGCTGGGCCTTGAGTGAAATGTCGATAAAGAGCGTTACTTTCTTTGCCATCGCGTTTTCTCCATTGGAAGTAGGTACGCTAGCACCTGTACACCTGTATGGTGTCCTGGGAAAACTATACATTAATTTATCTTTATGTCAAATAATTTTCAATTCTTTTTCATATCCAAAAACCCTGTGCTACAATATCTGGATGGAATATTTGGTACAGATAATTGATTATTTTGGGTACTTTGCTTACATAGCCCTATTTGTGATAGTTTTCTTGGAATCTTTGCCTCCTACTTTTATATTGCCAGGTGACAGTATGTTGTTTCTTTCTGGAGTTTTGGCATCTCAAGGATACTTTAGTATACCTTTACTAATACTCACTTTCTTTTTGGCTGGAGTAGGTAGTTATATCGTTAGTTATATTTTCGGGAAACGAATGAGAGATTTTATTATTGCGAGCAACGACAAGTATTGGTTCAAAAAGCGACACATAGATTACACAGAAAATTTTTATAATAAATACGGAGGGAAAATGATTTTGTTTGGAAGGTTTGTGACAGTTGTTCGTTCTTTTGGTCCAACTTTTGCAGGAGCTGCTGAGATGAACTACAGAAAGTTTTTGCATTATACAGTTTGGGGAGGTTTGGTATGGGCATTGAGCTTGCCACTTCTAGGATATTATCTTGGAGGTGTTATTCCAAACCCTGACAGTCTACTTATGCCTATTATGATCGGAGTCGTTTTGGTTTCTATTATTCCTGCGGTAGGTGAGTACTTGTATAGAAAATATAAACAAAGAAAAAATGTTGTCACAGGAGATACTAACAGTCAGTAAATATCTTGATACAGTAAATGCCGGACTAAAAGCCGCCAGAACTCGTATTCTAGGAGAGATTTCAGGTATACAAGAATATCCAGGTCGTTCATATATGTATTACTCGGTGAAAGATAAGGAAGATGGTAGTACCATAAAGTGCTTTATGTGGAAGAATGACTACAAAATTTCCGGAGTAACCTTACTAGAAGGAGTAGAAGTTATACTGACTGCCTATCCTGCGATATATAAACCTAACGGTAGTTTGTCTCTCCAGGTAGAGCATATAGAGATGGTTGGAGAAGGAGCCTTACAAATGGCATATGAGAAACTTAAAAAGAAACTTAGTGACGAAGGATTGTTTAGTATAGATAGAAAAAGGAAACTTCCAGAATATCCGAACAAAATAGGAGTGATAACCTCTAAAAGTGGCGCGGTGATTCATGACTTTCTTTCAAACATTGGGAAGTTTGGTTATGAAGTTCAGTTTGTCGATTCTAAGGTAGAAGGCTTAGATGCAATAAAGGACTTGCTATTAGCAGTAAATACTTTGAAAAAAGTAGATATAGATGTTCTCGTTATTATGCGCGGAGGGGGTTCACTCGAGTCCTTTCAGGCTTTTAATAATGAGATGTTGGTGAGAGCAGTCGCGGATTTCCCCGTGCCAGTTATTACCGGAATAGGGCACGACAAGGATGCTCCACTTGTTTCCATGGTGTCTGACAAAAATGTTTCGACTCCTACTGCTGTTGCAAATATATTAAACAAAAGCTGGGCAGAGGCTTTGGGGACGGTTAATTTTGCGGAAGAAAGAATTTTTTCTGAGTTCAGTAGAGTTTTGCGTGACAAACAGTTTTTAGTTGAGAATGCAAAAGTTGAGATTCAAGAAAGTTTTAATTCCATTTTTGAAACATTCCGTAAAAGTGACGAAGCTATGGCGAGGGGAATTTCCAAAATAGATTTTGTATTGGCCGAAGTTTTAAAAGGAGTTGAGAGAAGTAAGCGTGATTTGGAAAAAGGATTTGCTGGGTTAGTCTCGCGTGCTGAAGAGAAGCTCAGTCAACACAGTAGATCAATAACTCAATTGAGCCCCGAGAGACAACTAAAAAGAGGATATAGTATTGTTAAGGTCGGCAATAAGGTTCTAAGGAGTGTGAAGGATGTCGACAAAGGGGATAGTTTGGAAGTAACAGTTTCTGACGGTATAATCAAAGGAACAGTAAAATAAAATATACATTATGAAAAAGACAACACAAAAAGGTAGCTTGAATGAGGGATTGAAAAGACTAAACCAGATAGTTTCGTGGTTTGAGAATGAGAGTGAACTTGATGTGGAAAAGGGTTTGGAGTTGGTAAAGGAAGGGGCAGAGATAATAAAAAATTCAAAAGAACGACTTAAAGAGATCGAGAACGAATTCGTAGAGATTAAAAAGAAGATATAAAACAAAACCGGGAATATTCCCGGTTTTGTTTTATATCTAGTCTGTATGAGTGGATAGGTCGATGCCGTTTCGAACGGGAGCGTTCTGTATTATTTGTATTATTTCTTCCTCGTCATCTGTTATTGTATACAAACTTGTCTCATGCTCATCTATTGTCCCTCGAGTAAGCATTTCTTTTTTTATCACCTCATCAAAACTTCTCCAGAACTCTCCTCCAACTAGGATAATAGGAACAGCTTCTATCTTTTTGGTTTGAACTAGGGTTAGGATTTCAAAGAATTCATCGAAGGTTCCAAATCCTCCTGGTAGAAAGATGTAAGCTTCGGCTGCAAAAGCTAGTGCCACTTTTCTACTAAAAAAGTAATGGAAGTTTAGGTTGGCGTTTATGAACGCATTTTGAATCAAATGGTTTGGAAGCTCGATTGTTAGTCCAATAGATTTTCCTCCAGCTTGAGCCGCTCCCATGTTGGCAGCTTCCATTATTCCTCTTCCTCCTCCAGTAACTACAGCGTAATTAAGTCTTTTTACGATGAGGTTTGCGAGTGAACGCGTCTTTTCATAGTAAGGATCATCTTCATTTATTCTTTCTCCTCCAAAAAAACTAACTGATTTGGGGAATTTTTTTAGAAAGTTGAAGCTGTCAGTAAATTCTCGGGTTATGTGATGAGTTCTTTCTACAGCTGTCTCATGGAGCTCCTTTTTGGTTATGGTTCGCACTGGGGCATCCTTGAGTGCTACATTGATTATCTGTTTTTCTTCTGTTGGTTTATCTCCCTCGATAAAATCTTTATTTTGGTCTGTCATGCTTTCTATTATATTAGGTTTCGAGGTTTACTCCAAGTTGAGGCTTTTAAGAAATTGTGTTCTGTCTTCACCAGTTATTTCCACATAAGAGTTCTGGGGAATCTTACCTAGTTCAATGTTTTGGACACGGACTCTCTGTAGATCTCTGACTGTATATCCGAGCTTCTCAGTCATTCTACGGATTTGTCTGTTGCGCCCCTCTTTTAAAATTATTTTAAATCTGTCTTCTTTTAGTTTTTTAAACTGAGCAGGTTTAGTTGGTTCTGGGTCGCCAATATCAACTCCCTCTTCCATGTGTTTTTGAAACGCAGGAGTGAACTTTCGGTCTACCTCTACTATGTATTCCTTTTCGTGCTCGTTGGCGGGGTTCAGGAGCCTATCAGTTATTCTTCCGTCGTTGGTTAGGATAATTAAACCATGGGAATCTTTGTCGAGTCTACCAACAGGGAATACTTTTGTCTTAGTCTTGATGTTTTCCAGAATTCCTTTTTCGTCTCTTTGAGGGTTAGTACTCACGATACCTCTCGGCTTGTTGTAAGCTAGATAGATATAATTTTTCTTTTGGTGAACCCCGCGGACTTCTACTTTGTCCTTTTCTGTGACTTTGTCACCTAGTTTTGCAAGAATTCCGTTTATTAGAACTTTACTGCTTTTTATCAGCTCATCTGCTCCAGTTCGAGTAGCGATACCTCTATGTGCCAGGTATTTGTTTACTCGCATAGGGTAGGTGTCATTGTTCACTACTGGCAAAGCAGCTTTTCTTTTTCTGTTAGATTTAGGTTTGCTTCGTGCACTACCTATTCCACCCTCAGGCTTAGCGGGATTAAAAATACCAGGTCTACTCTCGGGGCTAGCGCGGTTGTAGCCACGAGGGCCACTGCTCGACTTTGTTCGGTTATAGCCATCACGGCTACTGCTCGGCTTAGTTCGGTTGTTTCTCTCCATGCTCGTTGCATTCGCTTTTGTAATTTGCGGGATACGTCGCGCATTAGCACGAAGTGACTGATGTCCGTATGATTTTTTTCCTGATCCTCGAGATTGTTTGTTGTTCATTTTGAAATTATAGCACACTGGGATATAATATTGTTCATGAAAACATTAGATACAAAAGAATGGATAGCAGTTGTTGTCGCGGTCTTTGTTGTTGGATTTTTCTTTCTATTCGGTCAATATTTTCTTTCTTTAATTAATAACGATAATACAAATCAAGTGTCAGATAATACACCAGAAGTTTTAATAGAAGAGACAGCACCTGGAACAGGTGATCTAGCAGTAGCAGGTAAAAGAGTTGTTGTTCATTACACAGGACGTTTTGTAGATGGAACTGTTTTTGATAGTTCAGTTAACAGAAAAGAACCATTTCAGTTTGTGTTAGGAGTAGGGCAGGTGATAGAAGGTTGGGATAAGGGTATAGAGGGTATGCGAGTTGGAGGCAGAAGACTGCTTTCAGTGCCACCAGAGTTGGGATATGGGATGAATGACTATGGACCTATACCAGGGGGATCGACACTAATTTTTGAAGTAGAACTTCTCAAGGTAGAGTAAAATTCTAAATTTTCGAACTATATAAAAATAACCCTTATTTAAGGGTTATTTTTATATTAAAGCTCTGAATATTTGACAAATATTATATAGTATGCTAAAGTAGTAAAAGATTGCTAACGAGAAGCTAAAGGAATCCCAATGGCCTTAATGGGTACTGAGTGGCCGCCCCGCCTACCAAAAGAAAAAAAACGGGTGACGGTGTGCTGCTTAGGGTGTTGTTATGCCAAGGCTCTTCTCAGAGATGCTATCGAGCCTCGCTCGGTGGTGTCCACATCTCGTCAGACTTGAAAGTTGAGGAGCTGGACACTCTTCGACCTTGACCCGGTTTACTGTGATCTGCTTGGTAATGTGGATCCGACTATGCCCAGCTCCGTTCGAGCTCGGCGTCATATAGTCAAACAGTAGCCTGTCTGATAGTGATCTAGGTCAACGAAACCTGGTTCCCCTAATACAATTCTGTGTTAGGGGGCCAGGGGAAACCTTCAGTTCTTGTTTCAAAGCACTCCGCTTCCAGTTTCTGGAACGCGGTTTTTTTATTTTTATATTTCTGATATAAATGTTAACCTGTATTTATTCGTATGTTTAAATTCGTAATTAACAAAGAACTTCAAGGAACTCTTGCTAGAACCGGAACCATATCTACTCCCCACGGTGACATACAGACACCGGCTTTTGTGTCTGTGGGAACCAAAGGTACAGTAAAAGGTTTGTCACCGAAAGATATTTCCGAGGCAGGAACACAAGTAATAATCGCTAATACGTACCATTTGTATCTAGCAGGGGATGAGAAAATAAAAAAACTGGGAGGATTGCATAAGTTTATGAATTGGAACAAACCTCTCATGACTGACTCTGGGGGTTTCCAAGTTTTTTCACTCGGTGCGGCATACGGACAAAAAGGTGTGAGTAAAATAGGTCACCGAAAACACGAAGATGAAATAGCTTTGCCAGTAACTGCACCAGAGGATGGACTGCCGAAAATAGCTCGCATAGACCCCAACGGAGTTATGTTCCGTTCACACTCTGATGGTTCGGCTCATTATTTTACTCCAGAAAAATCCATCGAGATTCAACATAATTTAGGGGCAGATATTATTTTTGCATTTGACGAATGTACTTCTCCGTACGAGTCACTTCACTATCAGAAGGAAGCACTTGAAAGAACACACAGGTGGGCAAAAAGATGTTTGGAATATCACAAAGGAACAGAGCATTCAAAAATTCAAGCGTTGTTCGGTATTATTCAAGGAGGACGTGATGAGACTTTACGAAAAGAAAGTGCAGAGTTTATGGCAGGACTCGACTTTGACGGCTACGGTATCGGCGGGTCTTTTGAAAAAGAAGATATGGAAAAAGCGGTTGAGTGGTGCAACAATATTTTGCCAAAAGAAAAACCAAGACATTTACTAGGGATTGGCGAACCGCTCGACTTGTTCATGGCAGTTGAGAAAGGTTGTGACTTGTTTGACTGTGTTGCACCAACCAGACTTGGAAGAAACGGAGGTGTGTATACAAAGGACGGTAAAGTAAATATTTATAACCAAGAATACAGAGAAGACCCAGGTCCAATAGATGAAGGCTGTGAGTGTTATGCATGCAAAAACTTTTCTCGTGGATATATGGCCCACCTCTTTCATCAGAAAGAAATGTTGGCAGGAGTTCTGGCATCAATACACAACACACATTTTATAGTTAGTATGGTAGATAGAATGAGAGAAGAGATAAACAGCGGGGACTTTTTGAAATATAAAAAGGAATTTGTGGAGAGATACTATAAAAATAAATTGACTTAAGACTAGAAACCAGTAGGATTCTAAGTGGAGGGCATTATGCCTACATGGTCTTTGATTCTTCTTGGGTGGCTTTTGTTGGGAGCAGGTGTGAACGGCATCACTTCTACGAAGAACGAGCCTTGGTATTCACAACTTTCGACTGTTATTTTTTGGCCAGCATATGTTTTTTAGGAGAGAGAAATGACCAGAAGAATCAGTTTTCCAAGTAAGCATGTTGATGTCTCGGGTAATACCCCAAGTAATCTTCCAAAAAGGAAATTGAAATTGGAACCTCTTTCGCCCGAACACAGGGCGAGCATGCTCAGTCTAATCGAGAATGAGCGCAAACCCATCACATCCAAAGCAACATTCTTTGTGCCAAGGAGAAAAGGAAAGTCCAAAACCGCTTAGGCGGTTTTTTCTATTTTATTCATTTCTGTTGTATAGTGTCAGTAATGGCAAAAGAATTATTCAAAATACATAGAGACTTTGAGCCGGCTGGGGATCAACCCAAAGCTATCCAAGGTCTCGTTGACGGTGTTAAAAACGGTCTGAGACATCAGACTCTTTTGGGTGTGACTGGATCTGGTAAAACCTACACTATCGCCAATGTTATTCAAGAGATTCAGAAACCGACTCTAGTTATAGCTCACAATAAAACTCTAGCTGCCCAGCTAGCTCAAGAGTACAAAGAATTTTTCCCCAACAATGCCGTGCATTACTTTGTTTCCTACTATGACTACTATCAGCCAGAGGCATATATGCCGGTTTCAGATACATATATAGAGAAGGAAGCAATGATTAACGAAGAGATAGACCGTTTGCGACATGCTTCTACCCAAGCCCTACTAACCCGTAAAGACGTGATTATTGTCGCGTCTGTTTCTTGTATCTACGGTCTGGGTTCTCCGGTGGAATATGAAAAGGTGAATTTGAAGATAATGAAAGGGGAGCAAATCTCTCGAGCGGATTTCATACGAAAACTTGTAGATATTCATTTTGAACGAACCACAGCGGACCTGGTGCCCGGTATGTTTCGTGCGATAGGAAACATGATTGAAATTATGCCGGTGTCAGAAAAGGTTATTTATAGGTTAGAAATAGTCGATAACAAAATAAAAGAAATTTTGAAAATAGATAGTATTACTCGGGCTATCGAGAATGAGGTTGAATTTTTCTTCTTGTTTCCTGCAAAGCACTTTATTTCTACAGACGAACAAAGTAAAAAAGCTTTTGACTCTATAAAAAAGGAATTAACCCAAAGATTGAAGGAGCTAGAGAAAGAGGGCAAAAACTTGGAGGCAGAAAGATTGAAAAGAAGAACTACATACGACTTGGCTCTTATCCGAGAGATGGGTTACTGTAACGGAATAGAAAACTATTCAAGACATTTTTCTGGCAAGAAACCTGGAGAGGCTCCTGACACTTTGCTTTCGTATTTTCCTCATAAGGCCGATGGTACTCCAGACTTTCTGACTATCATAGACGAGTCTCACGTTTCGGTTCCTCAGATAGGCGCGATGCAGGGTGGTGATGCGTCTCGAAAAAATAGTTTGGTGGATTTCGGTTTTCGACTACCAAGTGCACGTGACAACAGACCTTTGAATTTTAAAGAATTTGAAGAACGAGTCGGGCAAGTGATATATACATCGGCGACTCCTGGAAACTATGAAGGAGAGAACTCGGAGCAAATAGTAGAGCAGGTGATACGACCTACAGGATTGCTTGACCCAGTGGTTGAAGTGCGCCCAATAGTAGAAAAGGGAAATTACAAAGGTCAGATTTTTGATTTTATAAAAGAGGCACAGGCAGCTATTAAAAAAGGTGGGCGTGTTATCGCAACGACCTTGACCAAGAAAATGGCAGAGGACTTGTCTGAGTATCTAAAAGAAAAAGGTATTCGTGCTGAGTATTTGCATAGTGATATAAAAACAATACAAAGAATAGAAATCTTAACGGCTCTTCGTCGAGGTGAGTTTGATGTGATAGTAGGAGTAAACTTGCTAAGAGAAGGGCTAGACCTGCCAGAAGTGACACTTATCGGGATACTTGATGCAGACAAAGAGGGATTTCTACGTAGTGAAAGGAGTCTTATACAGATAATAGGTCGTGCAGCTAGAAACTCTGATGGACGAGTTATTTTGTATGCGGACCATATGACTGACTCCATGAAAAATGCTATAGGCGAGACAGAAAGGAGAAGAAACTTGCAGATGGAATACAACAAGAAACATGGTATCACTCCGAAGACCATCATAAAGAAAATCCAGGACATCACGGACCAAATGAAAACAGAGCACAAGAAAACTGTGGATTCTTTGTTGTTACTTGATCAAAAAATGTTGGAGAAAAACCCAGAGAAACTGATACGACAAAAAGAAAAACAAATGGATGGTGCGGTGAAAATTTTAGACTTTGAAACAGCGGCGATACTGCGAGATGAGATAGTTGAGTTGCAGAAAAGACTAGAGGCTAAAAAAACTGCCGCTGCAAAACTTGAGGAAAAACCAAAAAACAAAAGAGGTGCAAAGGATGCCCTAAGGTAGCTTTCTACTTGAGGTTTCTTGTAAAAAGAGTAGTATGTTGAGCGGAGACTCAAATGAACCCAACACATTTGTACATTGGGCTACTCTCAGTTATGACTATCGCAACGGTCCTTATGGGCCTCAACCTCGCAAGTTCTGCAAAGGTGAAATAGGTACGGTGTCTATTTTGAGCGATTTAGCCGGGTTGTTCATTAAAACACCAAAACAAGCTCTAATCGTTTTGGTGGTCGGCACCCCTTTTGTTCTGTGGTTTTTCTTTCGCAAGAACAAGTAAATTCTCAGACTCGTTGCATTTGTAACGAGTCTGTTTTTTATAGGGAGTTTATGATATGCTCATACTTAACCCATAGGGAGATTCAGGGGTTTATTTGCGTACATGTCACCTAAAAAAGAACAAAAAAATAATGATGTAATTATTGTGAAGGGTGCCCGCACCCACAACTTGAAAAACATCACAGTAGAAATGCCACGAAACAAGATGGTGGTTTTTACTGGACTTTCTGGTTCAGGGAAATCATCCCTGGCTTTTGATACTATTTTTGCCGAAGGACAACGCCGATACATAGAATCCCTTTCTTCGTACGCAAGACAATTTCTAAGACAACTTCAAAAGCCTGATGTGGATGAAATAGTCGGACTTTCACCAGCTATTTCTATAGACCAAAAATCTAGGTCTAACAACCCTCGTTCAACTGTGGCGACTATCACCGAGATATACGACTATTTGCGTATACTGTATTCTCGAGTTGGGCACCCACATTGTCTTGTTTGTGGCGACGAAATAACAAAACTTTCAAACGAGGAAATAAAAAACTTTATTCTTGAAAAAATTAGTGAGTACACCAAATCTAAAAAAGTAGATGTAAAAATTCCACTACCTGTATACGTAGAAATATTTTCTCCAGTGGTAAAAGGTAGAAAGGGAGAGTACTACCAGATGTTGTACGACCTCCTGGGCAAAGGTTACTCAACAATAATGATAGATGGCGAAAGAAAATCACTCCGAGATAGAATCGAACTTTCCAAGACAAAGAGACACACTATAGATGTACTGGTAGACAGTATTTCGCTTCTTGATTTTAAAAACGATAAAAAAAGTGCTGAGGAGCGACTAGCAGAGGATTTGGAAAAAGCTCTAAACGAGTCTGATGGTCAGGTAAAAATAATGTTCCGAGACATGGCGCAAGAAAAAGTAAAAGACTACAAACCAGAAGAGTTTTTCATGTCGTCAAAACTTTCTTGTCCAAAGGACGGTTACTCATATCCAGAAGTAGAGCCAAGACTATTTTCTTTTAACTCTCCATACGGTGCCTGTCCAGAATGTAACGGACTAGGAACAAAACATTTTTTTGGAAAAGAAGTTTGTCCAAAGTGTAAAGGAGCAAGGCTTCGAGAGGAGGCTTTGCACGTGATGATAGGCAAGAAAAACATAGTAGATCTGACTGACATGTCTATCAAAGATGCTTATGCATTTTTTGAAGGATTGAAAATGTCTGAGCGAGAGAAAAATATTTCTAAAGTAGTTTTGCGAGAAATAGAATCGAGACTTTTGTTCATGCTCAACGTGGGTATCGAGTATTTGTCGCTAAACAGACGAGCTCACACTCTTTCTGGTGGAGAGGCACAGAGAATTCGTCTTGCTTCACAGCTTGGTTCAGGGCTTGTAGGAGCTTTGTATGTGCTTGATGAGCCTACTATTGGACTACACTCGAGAGACAATGACAGATTGATCCAAACTCTCCTGGATTTACGTGACCTCGGCAATACTATTATCGTGGTAGAGCATGACGAGGACACTATATATGCATCGGACTATATAGTAGACATAGGCCCTGGTGCGGGTATACACGGTGGTAATGTTGTTGTGGCGGGGGATTTGAACGAGCTTTTGACTGCCAAGAAAAATGTGAGCGGTTCAAACACACTAGACTATTTGCGAGGGGACAAAGTTCTGGAAGTTCCAGCGGAAAGACGCGACCATCCAAAAGGTGATATTCAAATTCGCGGAGGAAAAGTTTTCAATATAAAAAATATGAATGTGGATATTCCACTCGGTAGGTTTGTTTCGGTGACGGGAGTATCTGGTTCAGGTAAATCATCTTTTGTTTATGAGATTTTGTATAAGAACCTGCAAGCAAGACTAGAAAAAAGATATCGAACAGCAGAAATATTTAATTGTAAGACTTTTGCTGGTTCAGAGTATTTGGGCCGAGCAATACTAATAGACCAGAGTCCTATCGGCAGAACTCCGCGTTCAAACCCTGCTACATATACTGGGGCTTGGAGTTTTATCCGTGACTTGTTTGCAGAAACATCTGAAGCTCGTGCACGAGGATGGAAAGCTAACAGATTTTCTTTTAACGTAAAAGGTGGACGATGTGAGACTTGTCAGGGTAATGGAATGATAGAAGTAGAAATGCACTTTTTGCCTACTGTGTACGTACCCTGTGATGTATGTAAGGGGAAAAGGTTTATGAAAGAGACTCTGGAGGTGAATTATAAAAAGAAAAATATATACGAAGTTTTGAAAATGACGGTTGAGGAGGCGTTAGATTTCTTTATTGATATTCCAGCTATTTATGACCGACTAAAAACCCTTAATGACGTGGGGCTTGGATATCTAGAGCTCGGTCAGTCTGCGACAACTCTTTCTGGTGGTGAAGCTCAGCGTGTAAAAATATCTTCTGAACTATACAGAGCGCATTTGCAAAAAACTATGTATATTCTAGACGAACCAACTATCGGATTACACTACGAGGATGTAAAAAAACTTATTGAGATTCTCCAGCAACTAGTAAACAAGGGTAACTCTGTTTTAGTTATTGAGCACAATATGGATATTATAAAATCTAGTGACTATGTTCTAGATATTGGTCCTGAAGGTGGGGAAGGTGGTGGACAGCTTGTAGCCAAAGGAACTCCAGAGGAGATAGCAAATAACGAAAAAAGTTATACAGGGAAGTATTTGAAGAAGGCTTTGAAACAATACAAAGCGTATAGGAAGGGATAAATAAATAACAGCATATAATCTCAAAAGGCAATCTATCTAGCCGTGGTCGGCTGCGATTGACGAGAGAAGGCGAGGAAATACTAGAGGTCATCAGACCGAAGTGACTCTCCGACGAAAGGCCTTTTTCAATTACAAGCAGTTACTTTTAAGCGAAGAAGATGGATAATAAAAATGCGTTCGAGGGAGGAACTCCACGAACGCATTATTGGTATGTCATTATTTTTTGTGATCCACTAGAGGTGTTATAGAGTCGGAAAACCCCCAGCCGATTTCAATTCCATTTGGTAGAACTTCGTCGTGTACAGATCTTAGAAAAGATTCTACCATGTCCTTGACTTTGTCATCCGTCACTTCGCATGCATTATTCAACTGAAAATCAATCACAGCGGGATAGTGGTCTGGAGGCTTAATCAGTTCTCCTGAATCTGAATGGTACGTTATGATCACTTTTATCATCAGTGTTCTCCCTGTAAAACAATCTCACAAACAGTATTAAAAGTCTACTTAGATGATAAAATATATTTTTACGACAGAGTTAAAAAAAACGCTCGGGGAGGAATTCCCCGAGCGCGGTGTTGAAAAGTCATTTACTCTTGATTGCCTTGATTAGGCCATCGAGCGCGATACCGGCTACCACGCCGAATATGATCACGGCAAACATGATTTGTGGCTGTCCGGTCCCTGTCCTACCACCCCATATGAGGTAGCATGCAATGACCCAAAGAGCCCACATAACGTACCATCGTTCTCCTGACACGCATATCTCCTTGTTAGTCTAGCGGTGATGATCGTCGCAGCATCAGCTCAAATTTGAAGTCATCCTCGAGGTCGCTCTCTGACCGCTCGTCAGTAACTCCGTTCCTCATGAAATGAAAGGGTCCGCGATCCGAGTAGTCCTGGTAATCGTAGTCCGAATCTTCGAGGTCGATGACATCCGGTCGCGTAGTTGGCGAAGGATCGAAGTCGTCCTCAAGGTCGAAGTAGTGAGAATACCTGGCACTATTGGGGATGGCGTAGCGTTCATCGCGGTAGTCGAGGAGGAGCTGATCGAACAGGTCCTCGTCGTCTGCCTGATGCATCTGTCGAATTTCCTCACGCACGGAGGGCTGGACCCGCTCAGACTTACCGTTACCAAAAATCATGGGTGCTCCTTTTGTTTCCTTTCCTAATATTAACATATTATTATAAATAAGTCAAGGTAATAAAAAGCGCCCAGGTTTCCCCGAGCGCGGTGTCAAACTACTATTTTTTCTTGATTGCTTCGATGACGCAGTCCACTAGATCGAGAACGATCCACCCGATGATGGCAGACGCGAGCATCATTCGCCATTGGTAGTTATAGCCCCAAATGATGTAGGTCACAATCAACCAAAGAAGCCACAAAGCATTCCATCGCCTGCTGTCCATCAGGCTTCCTTTTTGTTAGCACGAATTGCTTCGCAAATCTGGTTACCAATAATTTCCAGGATCACTGCTGAAAAAAGAAAAATTGCTGGAACCGCATCTTGAGGAAACTGCTTGATTGTTAGATAGCCGAGTATTGCGCCCCCAATAACCATCAGACGAGCGAATTGTGACATAAACTGCCTCCCAAGATCAGATTATAATAAAATTTTGAAAAGTCAAGTAATAAAAAACACCCGGTGTTCTGGGTGTTTGTTGGTAGCTCGGAGCTACTGCGCAATTTTGAGAAATCCTTCTGCTTCTTGCAGAAGTCGTAGAACATATCGGGGTCGTGCTGTGGACTTTTCAATCTCATCGGCGAAGGATAGAGGGATATCCATCAACTCAGACAACCTTTTTAAGGCAGTAAGCCAACCTGGATTCAAGGTATTCCAACCTGGAATATGAAGTCGTGATTCGTCGTAGACGTCTGGATCAATAAAAACCTGACGGCTGTCCCATCCCTCCCGAAGAGCGACGGCAAGATGATGAATCTCGATTGTGCGCTGTGATAACGAAATCATGTGCATTGAGTCCTCCAAAAAGTTGATTTTCCTAAAAAATACAGTACACTTAAATATGTGTTAAGTCAAGATATAAAAAAAGAAATAGCGAAACTACCAAGTACCCCTGGGGTGTACTTGTTTATGTGCAAAAAAGATATTTTATATATTGGTAAGGCTACCAATCTTAAGGACCGAGTAAGGAGTTATTTTAATGCAGATGTAGTAAGTAGTAGAAGTCCTCTCGTTTTAAAAATGCTCACTTGCTTTGATCACATCGAACACATTTCGACTGACTCAGTACTAGAGGCACTCGTTCTAGAAGCCCACCTAATAAAAAAGCATCAACCGGAGGCAAACATCAAAGAAAAAGATAATAAAAGTTTTAACTTTGTAGTTATTACCAAAGAAGAGTTTCCAAGAGTCTTGGTTATTCGTGGACGAGAACTACTTAACTCACATTTTCTAAAGGAGAATAAATTTGAGGTTGAGTATTCGTTTGGACCATTTCCTAACGGAAGTCAGCTCAAGGAAGCAATGAAGATAGTCCGTAAAATGTTTCCATATAGAGACAAGTGCGCGCCTGGTCAGAAACGAGGATGTTTTAATTATCAAATAGGGCTTTGTCCTGGGGTTTGTGCGGGTGTGGTTAGTGCAGAGGAATACGCGGAAACCATAGAAAATATAAAAACCTTTTTTGAAGGAAACAAGAAAAAGCTGATAAAGAATTTGGAAAAGCAAATGAAAGCTTTTGCTAAAGCTCGGGAGTTTGAAAAAGCCGAAAAAATAAAAAGAACAATTTTTACATTGAATCATATTCAGGACATATCACTTATCAAAGAGGATCTGCCTAAATCAGTTGGTAATATGTTTAGAATTGAAAGTTATGATATCGCTCATATGTCGGGACAGAATGTCGTTGGTGTAATGACTGTGGTTGAGGATGGTGAGGTGAAGAAGTCAGATTATAGAAAATTTAAAATAAGAAACAATCCTGGGGTAAATGATACAGCCGCTCTAAAAGAGGTTGTGGAAAGGAGACTGGCTCATACAGAATGGTTATATCCGAATCTGATAGTAGTCGACGGTGGGATTGCTCAAAAGAATACTGTGACTAAGATACTTTTACAGAATGGGGTAGAGATACCGGTGGTCTCAGTTGTAAAGGATGAAAGACATAGGGCACGTGAAATATTGGGGGACAAAAAGTGGTTGAAATGTGAGAGGGAAATATTGCTTTCAAATGCTGAGGCGCACAGATACGCAATAAGTTTTCACAAGAAGCTTAGAGGAGTACTTCCAAAATAATTGACTGTAAGGCCATTTTATACTAATATTCTCCATTGGACAGTTCATTGGAGGTTATTGTGTTTACAGAGTCGAGAGCGGTGGTTATTATCGCGCCGCCATATGGGGGCAAGGATACACAGGCGGATATGTTGGAGGCGCTGGATTACAAGAAAATCAGTACTTCAGAGCTTGCCAACAGGAATTCAAATCCGGCGGAACAGGCGCTTATGTCAGTGGGTAACTACTTCACTGACGAACGAGCCTGCACTCTAGTGGGTGAGGAATTGAAGGTGCTGCACGCAGTACGGAATGTGGCTATTGTGGGTTTCCCACGAACAGCAACACAAGCGTACTTCGCAATCAACGAATTTAAGAATCATGGCAGGTTGCCATTTTTTATTTTCCTTGATGTACCGGATGTCATGTGTTTGGATCGCTACGATAGTCGTGGTCCAAGAACGGATGAACATGGGCATGTTCGAGACGATGACAAGCGCGCAGTGCTAGTAGCTCGTTTGTCCAAGTATCGCAAGAGCTTGATTGAGCTCAACCGGGTTTTGTACTCAGAATGTCCGGAATTCTGTTTGCCACTTTCAGGAACCAGAAAGCCCGATGTCATTCACAAAGATATTTTGGATGCGATCGATTCGCGCATTCATGATCACTTGTCTTCAGGCGCGAAGAAGGTTACCTGCTTCGCGTAGACCCAACACATGCAGGCCGATTCGTCGGCCTGCTTTTTATATGTAAAAAGTTTTCCACATTGCTCTCAATATTTAATTTTTGTATACTAATTACTCGTGAATATAATTTAATAATATATTCACATTTGTTCTTTCCGGAAATCTACTTTTCTCCGGCCGAGAAAATAAATTTCCTGGCTCCTAGCCAGAGTCAAACTTGGGACCCTCATGGGTCCATAATATTTGAGAAAACACTCACGATTAACACCCGTGAGTGTTTTGGTTCAAAAATAATGTTGGTTCGAAAACATAACATGTTATAATAAAAAATATGTCTAGCAACTTTACTCTTCCAACATCACTTCGAATCGGTGTTTTGCGAGGTGGACCTTCAAGTGAGTATGACGTGTCACTCCAAACTGGTGCAAGTATATTGAATGTATTGCAGGATACTCATGCTCCAGTTGATATTTTTGTTTCTAAGGATGGAAAATGGCACTTGAATGGAATTGAAAGAAATCCTGGGAGGGTTTTGAGTAGTGTGGATGTTGTGTTTAATGCTATGCATGGAAAATATGGAGAAGACGGGCAAGTTCAAGAATTACTTGAAACTCATGGCGTGCCGTATACGGGGTCAACCAGGTTTCCCTCTATGACAGCTATGAATAAATGGCACACCAAAGAAATTTTAAAAAAACACAACATAAAAACTCCTATAGGAATCTTGGTTAAGCAGTCTGACCATCTGTTGCAGAAAGCAAAACAAATTTGGGGGGAAATACCGCATCCGATGATAGTAAAACCTACCTGTGGGGGATCGTCTTTGGGGATTGTGGTGGCACACTCATTTCAAGAACTTCTCTCTGCACTCGAGACTACTTTAGCGGAACATGGTTCTGTTTTGGTTGAGGAATATATAAAAGGTAAAGAAGCTACTTGTGCGGTAATAGATAATTTTCGAAACAAGGATTTTTACACATTGCCACCTATAGAAATAGTTTCTGCTAACTCAGTTTTTGATTATGATGCAAAATATAGCGGAAAGAGTAGGGAAATATGCCCAGGTAACTTTACCAAGGAAGAAAAAATGGAGATAGAACGTCTGGCCGAGCTAACACACAAGGCGCTGGGGCTACGGCACTACTCTCGTTCGGATTTTATTGTGCATCCAAAAAGAGGAATATATTTTCTTGAAGTTAACTCCTTGCCTGGTTTATCAAGGGACTCTTTATTGTCAAAATCTTTGACTGCTGTCGGTTCAAACATTAAAGAGTTCTTACATCACGTACTTAACTTGACATTACACCGCCGTGCGGTTTAATAGCTATATGTTTCCGAATAATTTTGAATTTTATACCGATACGGTAAATAGTTGGACTGGTATGCTTAGTGCGTGCAGAGAGGCCAAGGAGTCTATAGATATAGAGCAGTATATTTTCTTGAAAGATAAAATAGGGGAAGAGTTTCTTGATATTTTTAAAGAGAAAGCTAGAAGTGGAGTTAGGGTTAGAATTCTAGCTGATGCAGTAGGCAGTTACTCTTTGAATAGTTCAGTAATACTAAAGGAGTTAGCTGATAGTGGAATACAAGTTAGGTTTTTTAATCCGATCAGCCCGTGGAGGATTCACACAATATTTTCTTGGTTTTTTCGCAATCATAAGAAAGTATTGGTGGTAGATAAGAAGATAGGTTTTACTGGAGGTGTGGGTGTGGGGGATCACATGAAAACATGGCGAGATACGGCTGCCAGACTAGAAGGACCTGTTGTTGAGGAAATGAGCCAAGCTTTTCAGGAGATGTGGAACTTGGCAGAAGAAAAGGATATTGTTATTCGTATCAAAGAATTCAGGCTAAATAAAATTAAAAGGGATTTTATTACCAACTCACCATACTTTAAAAAAAGATTTTTGTACTACACTTTGATGGAAGCTTTGCGAGGAGCAAAGAAAAGTATTTATCTCACCACTCCCTATCTTATTCCCGACAGGAGACTTATTAGAATACTACGACTAGCTGCCGTCCGAGGTGTGGATGTAAAAATAATTGTTCCAGAAACTATAGACGTTCTACTTGTAGCAACTGCTTCACATTCTTCATACAGTGAATTACTAAGAAATGGAGTTAAAATTTTTAAATATAGACCGAGTATTCTTCATGCAAAGACTGCAATAGTAGACAATCAGTGGGGAACTTATGGAAGCTTCAATTTAGACAGTCTAAGCTTTGTTTATAACTACGAAGCAAATGTAGTGACAGTGGATACCAATGCAGTGGCCGAGTTAATGGAGCATTTTTATACTGATCTCACTCATTCTCGCGAAATAACTTATACAGAATGGAAGCGTCGTCCGTTTCTGCGAAAATTCCAAGAATTTTTCATAAGACCAGTTAGGGGGTTTTTGTAGGAATAAAAAAAACACTCACTAGCCATTTCTGGTAGTGAGTGGGTAGGTAGTTTCGGGAACTCACAAGTTTGTAACTCGCTGCTTCCCAAGAAACTTCTGAATGATTTCTGCAGGTTTCAGTCTCTTGACTCCTGCAATCTGTCCAAGCGTTGCCAACCGGCTCACATATAGACCAGTGAGTTTGTTTTCCTCCGGGGTCGGCGTGAACGAAAATTCTGTGGTATTTGGATATTGTTTCCGAGCCCAAGGGTTGTGGAGTGTGCAATAGACGACTCTGTCGTTTAGGATATCCAAGCAATCCCATCCTTCGGGATATCTGGATCTCATGTCCATCTCGGTCAACCATCTCTCGATCACTTGTCGCCCAATTTCTGGGTACTCGTACTGATGAGGCGCCACCGTGCCGTGAAGAAATCGGTATAACTCGTATAATTCGATAGCTTGTGGGTCAGTGAGCGATCTACCAGACTTAAGCTCAGTCAGGTAACTTAACCTCTTCCGAATCGTAACACGTCTCAAGTCGAAGACGTGTTCAGTGTTTTGTGCCCACTGCATCCATTCGCTCATGGAAGCATTCTCACGAAGTTTGATCGCCAAATCCCGGATTGGGAGGGCGGGACTCGTAAATTGGTCGCATACAGTGTCGAAAAGGGTATAGAGCGACCCCTCATCAGTCACTAACTTAGTTACCACATCTGCCATCCGTTACTCCTTCGGAACCAATAAATCTATTTAGAACTATACATAATATTTAGATTTTGTCAATTTATTTGTGGTCAGGGATAATTTTGTTATCGTCAAAACAAAGTTTCCACGACCCTGACTCGCGACCCACTCTGCTGAGTAGATGCCTGCTCCGTCTTCCATCAAAGCAAAAGACTTTCCGTTTAGGAAAGTCTTTTGCTTTTTGTGGACCTGCGGAGAATCGCACTCCGGACTCGTCCATGCCATGGACGCGTGTTACTACTATACTACAAGCCCTTAATAGACTTTATAATACAAAATAGTGACCTTGCTTTCAATACAAAATAGTGTAAAATATTAAATTGTTACTGAGTATGTTGGGCCCGTAGCTCATCTGGTGGAGTGAGGTCTGGTTAGGATCCAGACCGCAAGGCCGGAGGCTGACGAGCCGTGGTGGGGTCGCCAAATTTTTCACCAGAAAAATATTTGCGACCATCATTTGCACAAATGATTGTGAATTGTAGGATAGATATGTAGGTGTTTCAAAGTTTAATACGGGCCCGTAGCTCATCTGGTAGAGCACATCATTTGCAATGATGGGGTGGCAGGTTCGAGTCCTGTCGGGTCCACAAAATGTAAAAAGTCTGGTTAATTCCAGACTTTTTGATTTTATGGAAGACGAAACAATGCTTTGATACCAACCAAAACAGTTAATACGGAAGTCCAGAGATAACGTAAGTTGAATTAGTAATTATCCAGCCAATGCGTTAAAATTTGTACATGAAAAATTTTGAAGTTTACGAATCCAATGAGAGTGAGGGTTTTGATAAAATAGAAGGGTACACTCTTGAAGTATTCGAATCACCGGAGGAAATGTATAGTCGCATGGAGGAAATAAGGAAAGCAAATAGTAACGAGGCGCATGGTTTTGTTGCA
Organism: Patescibacteria group bacterium; assembly: GCA_040384485.1. Lineage (GTDB taxonomy): Bacteria > Patescibacteriota > Minisyncoccia > Phycocordibacterales > DATDWN01 > C7867-006. Next base: position 190,622 of record JAZKJH010000002.1, on the reverse strand, counting down.
AGAAAATCTTCAAAAATTGGTTTCTATTATCAAGTTGGCGATAGTGAAATATCGACAGAGTTTCCACCTAATATTGAGAATAGTTGGCATAGTCACCCGGATAGCAATATTTCAGAAGTTATCTTTAAGGAGGAAGACCTGCCTCCGGGAGTTTCAGATGAGGTAAGAACAATGGCAAGAAGCATTGTTGATAAGTATACTCAAGTAGAGCAAGTTTCTTCAAATAAAATCTCGTTGATGGATATAATTAATATATTAGGAAATGAAAGAAGCGAGGATTTGATTTCCTTGCCTGGTGGTATTTTGTTATCACTTAACTATCCGGGTTCGGAAAATACTGCAATGTGTAGAAAATATGCTAATCTAATTGATCAGTATTGGAAAAATTTAGTCGGGGAGGCAATGCTGAAACTAACAGAAGAAAACCAGAACGAGCTCAGACTTTCAATGACCTTGCGTTATTATGATTATGCAATCTCTGAATTTATTAATTTATTAGATAGTTTGGGATATGAAAAAATGACAGTCGAAAATTACGCAGAAATTTTAAATAAAATTGGTTTACTAAACTCTATTTATAAAGTGTAAGTTATTCCAGCTTAGAGGAGTTCATAAGAAATTAACTTTTGATTCTTGACATTCTAATAAATTAAGGTATTCTCATGAATGGAAGTTATTTACAAACTCGTAAAAGAAGAGGTGGAGTATGGGTGAGTTGTTCGCAGGGTTACTTGCTTTTTTCGCATTCGGAACGGTAGCGTTTTGGATATTGTTTGCAGCCGCATGGATCCTAATGGGGGTCTTTGTCGAAAACGACTGGCCCGGGTACACTACAATCTCGTTTGTGGTGATAACCTTGGTTCTTTACTACGCCGGTGTTCTGCAGTTTTCTTGGATCATTCAAAACCCACTTCAGGCGTCATTTTACTTCCTCTCATACTTTGTCATTGGTGCGGTATGGGCGGTAGGTAAATGGTGGCGATTTGTCACTCGCATCTTTGAGAGATACGACGACATCCGTAGAGAGTTTCTTAAGTTAAGAGGTGTCGAAGGTAACAAGGTTCCGGACGCTTTTAAGAAAGAGTGGCTTGATCACATCCGTAGGGAAACCGACTATGGTCGGGAGGTCAAGCTCAAGATCGGTAACAATGGGGTCGTGCATCCGAGTCCAAATGAGCACAAATCCGAGATTTATCTTTGGATTTTGTTCTGGCCGTGGAGTGTGGTCGGGTATTTCCTTGACGAACCTCTGAAGAAGCTTGTTCGTTGGATTTATCGGAGAATCAGCACACTGCTCGAAAAAATCAGCTTGAACGTGTTCAAGAGCACCAAGGATGACTTCTTCGAAAACCCGACCAGAAGTGACAGGTAACTGTACTAGTAAAAAAACAGTTCTCATTTAGAACATGTAAGAATCAACCACAGGAGGTAACTCCTGTGGTTTTTGTAATAAAATTTAATTGTTTTAGTTAAAAAACTTGTATTTCAACCAGACTCTCATTTTTTTATCCTGTAGGTAAACAAAGTATGCAACGCATATTACAACAACCTCAAAACCGATTGAGATTTGTGTCCAAGATAGGTCGAAGTTTGAGCTTATATAATTTATTAAGGTATTGCCGATTTTCTGATGGAGTAAATACAAAGGATAGGTAATCCCGCCAAGTATTGTAAGCAAACTCAATACTTTTAGATTTTTAACACGAGGAGAGAAGTATACTAGAAGCGGAACTAGTATAAAGAAACATATGTGTAGGATAGTTATTATTTTTGTATCAAGAGGGTTAACTGTGTAGTACGGTTCAAGGGATCGAGGATGGATATAGGTAGCAAAAATACCACTTCCAAAAAGCAGTATCCCGTCGAAGTATTTTTGGAAATTTGTTTCAGCTGATTTTGTTGCTATGAGCGCTAGTGCTCCACCGAATGCAAAGTATGCCGCATGGCGAACTAGTAAAATTTTAATAAAAAAGTTGTGATCGATTTTGACTGCAAATGCAATCATGCTGAACAACACCCAGGTTGAAAGAAAGTACCTGATGTTTTTACTAGTGAAAAAGTAGGCGAATACAGCGATACTCATGTAGAAAAGTAGCTCAACAGTGAGTGTCCAGTAAGAAGGGTCAATAAGTCTAGTGTAGCCAACAATTCCATTGAATAGGTCTCCTAGCATAGTCATACTTCTTAAGTATTCGGTAAAACTCACTGTACTAGTGTGTGGGACAATAAGAGTAAGAATATATGTAGCAGTACATAGTATCCAGAAAATAGGGAAGAGTCTCAGAAACCTGTTTGTCGCGAAATCTCTTAGGTTTTTTGTGTTGAGTGATAAAACAATCACAAAACCGCTTATGATGAAAAATAGCTGTACTCCTAGGTTTCCATATCTATACCACTCAAGGTCACCAGTTTGGGCAAATAGATAATGAAAGTTCATTACCCAAAAAGCAGCAAAAAACCTAACTCCGTCTAGTAAAGAAAAGTAGTTTTTCATGTTGTGTCTATGATAGTACTCTTATACTACAAATTTTACCATCTAGTTTTAGATAATGCAGGTCAGATGGACTGGGATAATTTTTTATACTAAACTCTTGCTATGAAAGTTATATCTCTCAATATATGGGGAATGCAGATCGAAAAACCTTTGAGAGAGTTTTTTGAAAGTAATAAACATATCGATATTTTTTGTTTACAAGAGCTTTACAATAAAGCGAACTCACACAGCACGGAGCTTGAGAAATATTACAGTGGAAAGAACTACAACTGCACTGATGAGATTCAAGATATTCTTATTGAGCACAGTTTATTTTTTAGTCCAGTTATAGAGGACATGTTTGGTATAGGTGTATTCATAAAAAAAGGTATTCGAGTTTTGGATAATGGTGAGGTTGTTATACACAAACACGAGGACTATATGAAAAAAGATACCCACCATAAATATAGCGGGTATCATGACAGAAAGTTGCAATGGCTTAGGCTCGAGAGTGAGGGGAGTGAGTTCGTGCTAGTTAATGTACACTGTTTATGGAATGGCATGGGCAAAACCGATACAACAGACAGGCTACGACAGTCTGAAATAATAAAGCAATTTCTTAACTCGATAAGTTTGCCTGTAGTTGTTTGTGGAGATTTTAATTTGAGACCTGAAACTGAAAGTATGAAAATGATTGAATCGGGATTGGTTAACTTGGTTAAGACACATAATATAGAGTCAACAAGAACTAGTTTGTATAAAAAAAATGAAAAATTTGCCGACTACATATTAGTCACACCTGCAGTTACAGTCGGTGCGTTTGAAGTGTTGCCAGATGAGGTTTCTGATCACGCAGCTCTACACTTGGATTTTCAAATATAAAAAAACTAGCCCCTGTTTTAAAATAGTTGAGGCTAGTGGTTGGTGGTGGAAGTTAGGACTTCCCGGCTTGTCTCCCTGGCTTATGCTCTACATCGTACTGCTAGGAACTGTACGAAGTTATACTCCCCGGAGTCGTGCTAGAGTATACATAAACCAGTTAGAACAATCTCATCTCTCAAAATAGGACTGCCCGTACAAGACGTACGCGCCGGCGCCTCTAGTTGCGAGCCTTCACACATTTCAAGATTCCTAACGATCCACCGTAACGGATTATATACCATTTATATTGAAATGTCAACGTAATTTTTCCACTTTTTATCCACATCATACTGAACCTTATTTGACAAGATTTTTTTATAGGAATAAGCTTATATTTGGAGGCGTTTGATGAAGACTGGTACTTTGAGACAGCGACTGGCACCATCCACACAGTTGGTCAACCATGTCGAAATTGCACTAATGTTTGGGAGCTTGATCACTGAAGCTCCTGACCGTCCTTCGGTTTCAAACACAGTGGCCAAAGAGGTCGGCTGTTTGAATGGACGTTGTCCTTTCAATGATTCTTGTGACAGGAGCTCCTGTCACATCTTTGAGAGCATTAGCACGCAGTAAATAACAACAAGCAACGGGGCTGGAGCCCCCGTTGCTTGTTTTTTTTATTTCTAATTTCCAAGAATCCGTTTATTAGATATAATTATGAGTATGTTAACAACAGAAATGCCAGTGCTGGAAGTTTTAGATACACATCCAAAAATTAAAATATCTGATGTATTAAAAGAAGTCGGACTAGATGCTGAGCATGTAGCGCCCCGAATAGTCGAAAGACTAGAACTTTTGAATGAAGTAACAAAAACTGTCGAAGATGGAGAAAATGCTGTTCAGATTGCAAAATCTATTTTTGAATATTATGTTCAAAACAAACCTGAAAAAGTTTTTACGGAACTAGAACAGAAAGTGGTTATTATCGGATCACTTTTTTCTGATGTAGGGAAAACTGGTCCACGGGAGGCAACTCGAGATGAACAAAGATTGGTGGTGGATATGTTTGCAGTAGAGAATGTGCAGGATCCACAAATGACAGTCGCTGACTTTTTCCAGATGTACTTTCCTGCTGACGCAGAAGTAAGAATAGAAAAATTTGAGGAAATGGAGTTGAACTCTGAAATGAGTATGCGAAATTTTTGGAATATGCATAGTCAGTGGACTCTAGAGATAATAAGTGGTGACGGTATTCCTGCTGAAGCAGTTGCCGGGGCTGCCTCGCATCATATCGTGGACGGGGTGAATCCAATGAATATTATAGGTGAGGACAGGAGATTTACTAGGTATTTTGGAGAGAATGCTGAGTTTGATAGAGCCGAAAAGCTTATTATCATTTTGGATAAATACGATGCTTTTTGGAGAAGAAGCGGAAGGACAAAGGAAGAGGCGATAGAGTTGCTCCGGCTTATTATTGGAAGAAATGCTATGTTTGCCAACGATGAGCAGTTCAAGGAGTTGATAGACGACTTGGCTCAGGTGGTTCTGTCCGAGGCTGTGAAGCCGGTTATGGGATAACTTAGTAGCGAAGGAAAAGTCTTGTGATATAATATTGGAATCAAATTAATTTATAGTTAAGCAAAATCAAAATGAATAAAGACAAAATAGTTTCAATCATAGTGGTGCTGGTAGTGTTGGGTGCAGTTGCATACGGAATATTTGGTATGGATAATTCTGTTTTTAAAGGAGCTGGCGCGAGTGTAGCGACAGTAAATGGTGTTGAAATAAGTAAAGATACTTTCGACACACAACTAACTGCTGCAACTGAGTCTTTCAAACAACAAGGAGTGGATGTGACAACTGCGGAGAACGCAAAATTGATCAAGGATCAAGTATTGAATGACCTTATTAGCAACGAACTTGTGATGCAAGAAATTGCAAAGGCAGGTATCACTGCTTCTACCGAAGAGGTAAATGCTCAATTTACAACTGTTGAAACACAAGCTGGTGGAAAAGAAGCTTTGGCAGCAGAGTTGGTAAAAGCAAAAATTACAGAAGATCAGTTTAGAACCAACATTGCTCGACAAATTACTATTCAGAAATACCTAGCACAGAACATCAATACAAGTGCTATAACAGTAACTGATGCAGAAATAAAAACCTTCTATGATGAAAATGGTGGAAAAACTGAAGGTGCACCTGCATTAGCAGATGTTAGAGAGCAAATAGTTCAACAGCTTACAGTGAACAAACAACAAGCTCTTATAGCGGCGTTTGTTGCACAGCTAAGAGCGAAAGCTACAGTAGTTGTAACTCTAGAATAGTTTTCTCCATTAGAGTTTTAAGTCAAAAGCCCCGTAAGGGGTTTTTGACTTATTGTAAATATATGAGAGTATCTTACTCAGAGCTTTATTATTACGGCGGAGGGTGAAGGATGAAGGTAACTGACATCAAAAAAGATGTACTAGCAGCGTTCGTTGGAGGTACACTTCGAGTGTATTACTTTATGACCGGCACTGAGTGGCTCGGTAAGGTGTCCAAGGTGGAAGTGATGTCCGTGCCGACTCTTCGGTCTAACGAGCCATTTGTTCACATAACTCTCTCTGCCAACATGTTAGAAAGAGAGGGTCCGCCTTTTCTTCAGGGCGAAGCAGGACTAAAGAAAAGAAAGTGCTCCTCTTGGAGGGAAGTAAATTGGCTGGTATTCAGTTTTAATGATGGGTCCGGAACTCTATCTGTGGACTCTGCTGGTGCTCACAAGTCAATCCAATCTTTGAGTGGTACGAGAAAAATAGTGCTACTCTCTGCAAATCATCCAAATGGATAAAACTGTTAGGTTGTCGGACAAGTGAAGATACTTGTCCGACTTTTTTTATACCCTAGCATCATATATAATTATTAAATGATTTTGCACGAAAGACACCATATTCACTCTAGAAAAAGCAATAATTTTTTTATTCACGATATTTTGCTTATAGGCTTAAGTGTAGTGGTCTCTATTGTTCTTGTGAAAAGTGGAGTTATTGCGCAAGTACTTACATTTACAAAGGACATGCAATTGTTCGGAAGTTTTTTTGCTGGAATGTTTTTTACTTCAGTTTTTACCACAGCACCAGCCATAGTTACCTTGGGTGAAATTGCACAACAGCAGTCAGTGATACTTACGGCAGTGGTAGGAGCCGCGGGCTCAGTAGTAGGAGACCTTATTATTTTTCGTTTTATACGCGACCGACTGTCAAACCACCTAGAGGAAGTTTTGAAACATCAGAAGCCTGGAAAAAGAATAAAAATGCTTTTTAAGTTAAAAATATTTAGATGGCTCACTTTTTTGCTTGGTGGTTTTATTTTGGCATCACCTTTTCCAGACGAAATAGCGGTTAGTATTTTTGGTTTTCTGCACGTGAAAACGAAGTGGTTCATACCAATCTCTTTTGTATTCAACTTTATCGGAATTTTGTTAATTGGACTGATCGCCAATGCTCTGTAGCACAGAAATTAGAGGTACTTGCATTATTTTTAGGTAGTTGTATAATATAAGTAGGTACATTTACATAAAAGACAGATTGGAACCTCTCTTGTTCTTTTTTCACTTAACAAAGTGACAAAAGAGGAGGGGGGTAGTCTGGTTTTAGCCAGAGTGTTGTCTCTTGTCCGAGCAATACTTCATCCTTCCTCAACCAATAAAGATATGAAAATCTTAAGAGTTGTGGGCTGGGCACTGGCTATTATCATGCTAAAGTTCCTAGTACCAAGAATTTTTTCTGGTTTCGAGAACACCCTCCTAGCGTTCTTTGAGACCATTCAGACGATACTTGCGAGTAGCAAATCGTCCATGACTGCCGGAATAGTCCGGTAGATAACGAAACCGACACGTAATTTGTGTCGGTTTTTTGAAACTTGGATTATGTTTTTGATTATGCTTGGAGGTAGTCAGAACGAAAACCTACTGCGGAGTTTTCAGCTCGGTAGATGGCATTTCGGACAGTTTCAAATAGGTGATGCTGCTCCTTATCTTTTCTGTCTACTGTGTCCAGTAGGTGAGCTACTGCGCCCCTAGAAAAAGCAAAAGTTGTTTCTCTGTCTAGGTTAGGACAATTATGTAAGTCATTGATCAGTTCTTCGACGATGTTTTTATATATGACCTTTATCTCCTCGGGCACATCAGATGCTTCTACAAGGAGTTGTATATTGTGGTGTCCAGCCTCAAGCTCCAAAAGAAATCTACCCGCCTCAGTTTCTAAAAGTGTGTCTGCTGTTGTTATTTTCTCGGACATAGTTTTGGTTTATAGAAGTTTTAATCTTATTTGACTTTTCTCGGCTCGGAAATAAAAATGAGTACATTTTCATTTCGCTCGCTCTTGTCGGTTATAAATGTTTCTCTATTTTTCTTTTATGCTCCTCGTATGTTTTTGAGCAATGGATTTTCCTGTATTTATCGTGCAGATAGAACATGCATGAGGTTTTCTGAGGGTTGTAAGCTGCTTCAATGGCTGCTAACCCAGGACTAGCGATAGGGGACGGTGGAATGTTGTATTTGTAAGTATTGAAAGGAGATTCGATGTATTTGTCTCGTGGGTCTACCTGTGGCCACCAAAGCTCTTCTTCACCCTTGGCGTATTGCAAAGTGGCATCTATCTGGAGTTTCATTCCAGCAAAGACTCTGTTCCAAATAATCCCTGAGATAAGTCGCATGTCACTTTTTCCTCCAGCCTCCCTTTGGATAAGAGATGCGACAATAAGAGCAGTATCTTCGTTGATTATCTTACTTCTTTCAGCTTTTTTAATTTTACTAACCTTTTTGTCATACTCGTTAGTAAGAGTTTTACTCACATCCTCTGGTGGTGCATCCTTGTGAATGAGATATGTTTTTGGAAAATACTTTCCTTCGTACGATTCATCATTGTAAGCGAGGTGAGCAGTAAGAAACTTTTGTTTTTCTGTTTCTGACCAACCAAGACTTCTTGTAAGAACCTCGGCAACTTCTTCTTTTCGGAGACCCTCACGTATATTTACTGTTTTTATACTAGGATTTGCAAGGCTTTGATAGAAAGACCAGTCAAGGAGTACTCCAACTGAGAAACCGTAATAAAAAATAACTGAAAAAAGAAGGGCAATAGGTAGACTGACTAGGACAAGAGTTTTGGTGCTAGATTTTTTCCAAAAACTTTTTTTACTTTTTAAAAACTTTCGGACATTCATTGAAACAATTTTAACATATTTTTGCATCTAGAAGTAAGTAGACCTGGAGCGGTATAATTGGTAAAATACTTATATATGTCAATGAAAACATTTTTAATGAGGAAAATGCTCGCCTCAAAACTAAAAGGAGTTCCGCAAGCTGAGCAGGACAAACTTTTTGAAATGATTGAAAAAAATCCAGATTTCTTTCAAAAAATTGGTTTAGAAGTTCAAGAAGAAATGAAAAAAGGAAAAGACCAGATGGCAGCAACGATGGAAGTAGTAAAACGCCACGAGTTGGAACTAAAAAAAATTAAAGATGGTCAATAAAAAAGTCTTAGTATTGCTGGGACACCCCGATAGTGAAAGTTTAGGAAGATCTTTTTGTGATAAATATGCAGAAGGTGCTGTATCGGCTGGGCATGAGGTAAAAAGAGTTAACTTGGGCGATTTGAAATTTGATCCGATACTCCATAAGGGCTACAAAGTTATTCAACAGCTTGAGCCGGACTTAAAACAACTCCAAGAGGACATAAAATGGTGTGAACATTTGGTTATTGTATATCCGTCATGGTGGTCAACTATGCCAGCACTACTCAAAGGAATGTTTGACCGGATGTGGTTACCTGGCTTTGCATACAATTTTAATAAAAATGGAATGGGGTGGAAAAGACTTTTGAAGGGAAGAACAGCAACGGTGTTTGTGACTTCTGATTCTCCGCCACTTGTAGCCAGGATGTTGTTTGGGGACAATACTAACGAAATCCAAGACGGTATTCTCTGGTTTTCTGGCATTCACACCAAGATGAAAAAAGTTGGACCGATGAAAAAAATATCTCCTGAGTCTATAGTTAAATGGCAAAACAAGTTTGTGAGTTGGGGAAGAAAGGTCTACTAGAGTATTTAAATAAAAAAAGTCCGTCATGCGACGGACTTTTTCATAAAAACAATGTTACGGGTCTGATTTTGTACTAGGTTTCCTTCAGCCAGGAAGCGCCGGTTCCTTTGGGTGGAGTAACCTGCCGAAGATGGAAGGTATACCCTTGAAGAGTTGCGCCTGCAAGGCCAGCAAGACCCGCTAGTCGGAATGGCGGGAGGAAGCTGAGTCCAGCAAGGATGCCAGCCACTGTCGTAGGCATGTTGTGGACCTTCACTCCGTTTTTGCGAATTTCCAGGTCGTAGGACATTCCCTTGGCTACAATTGACTGAATCGCTTCAGCCAGGTTCTCGATCTTAGTCTCGACGTACTCCGCAGCTCGTTCGACTTCATCTGTCAATTTACTCATTTGTTGCCCTCTATCATGAATGATAATACATATATTGATTGTGTCAAACTACGGCCATAAATAACACGTTTTTGGCAACTTGGTAAGCCTTGACAGTTGTACATATAACTGCTATTATTTTAATTAGGTACATTTTGGAGACAAAAGTCTCTTTTTTTGTGTAAGTTCGTTGTCAATGTTTTTGTTTTAGGAGAAAAGAGGATAAAGATGGGTTTGAAAGGATTGTTCTGGAAAGGTGATGGAGAAGAAACTCCGGAACCGGATGAAGCAGACGTACCGCGAGGACAAAATACTTCTGTTTCATCACGCCCTGTTCAGAGAGTTCCAGCCGTAATGGCAGGAGTTCCTTTGGGTCCGTCCGCGTCAATTTTTCAGCGGACGACCGGTGTGATTTCGAGCATTGGCTCGGCTTCGCAACCAACAGTGGATAAGGAGTTTGACGCTGTGATCAGTAACGCTTTGGATCAGGAATCGAAAGAACCTGGTCTCAAAGAGTTCATGGCACAGTTCAATGCCTTGTCTGGCGTAATAACCGATCGAGTTCAGTGCACACGTGCGGCGCTGGCAGCAGTGTCAGCCTCAAATCCAAGACTCAATGCACAACAAATCGCAAAGAGTGTTGGTGAGCGTATGCGTTTACTCTCAACCTTCGAGGCGTCCTATATGGATGAAGCGAGGAAACGTGAGAGTGAGGAAACTCGAGACAAAAGTGCGACTATTTCCGACTTGGAAAATCGCACCAAGGAAGTTGATGCGGATATGGCCCGTCTTGTGGCCGAACGCACTCAACTTCAATCACAGGTTGCACAGCTCCAAGTTGAGCTTTCAACTGTGACAGCAAAATACGATGGACCCCGTAGTCGCTTTAGCGCTACCGTGTCCGCTCGTACGGAAGAGTACAAGCGTTTGTTGAGTTTTGTTTCATCAAAGGAGCAGTAGATGTCGAATTTGCCTGAGTTGGTTGGATCAAAGCCGAAATTCCTTCTTGGAAAAGAGAAGGTTTGGCGTTGGATTGTTGGCGGGGCTTATGCAGCTGGTATCGTGGGGATTGGAACGTTCGTTCTGCCTTACATTATCAACTTTGCAACGCTCGGAATCGAAGCAGGATACAAACTGCTAGTTCTGGGCGGCATGCTCGCCATCATCGGAACAATCGGCGCTTTTGTCATGAACCCCAAGGTTCAGGCAGCAGCGTGGTACTTGTTCATGGGATGGGTTGATGCCTTTGCTTTGAAAATCGCACAGGTTGACCCCGTCACTCGCTCCAGGTCATACGTTACTCACTATCTCGAACCGAAGGGTGCAAAAAACCAGGAAGTTCTTGATCGTGCGGTTGGCCGTGAAAAATCGGCACAACGTAGGTTGGAAGAGACCCAGACGAGTCTCGCAGAAGCAAAGCGGCGTGCAGAATATTGCGTCGAACACGGAAGCTCCGATGGGGGCCGTAAGTGGACGGACAGTAAACTGCAGACCGAATTTCGAGTTCTCAGTCAGAAGATTCGTTCTCTGACAGGCGCAGTTGCCAAGCTCGAAAAACGGTTGCTGGTTCAGAAGGGCTATGTTGCTCTTCTGACGCAGTTGCAGGGGGTCATCACTTCAATTATCGAGGTTACTCGATTCAATGTTGAGATGATGGTCCAGGATTACGAATCAGCTGAGGACTTGGCACAAGGTGCCGATGATCTGAAGGGAATCCTTGGTAAGGACGAAAAGACCAAGCTGTTCGAGATGACTGCACAGAGCATGATGCAGCAGACCGATCAGTGGATTGCCGAAGCTGAAGGCGTTATGAACACGGTTAGGGGGCAACTGGTTGCGGGTCAGATTGACGACGCCATTGGCGAAGAAGATTTGATTCGTGAACTGACAGGCCGTGTTGATTCCATGTCAACGTTTGCTGAAGGTCAGCGACAGTTGGCGGAGAATCGCGATCCAGTACTTCTCATCGAAGCCAGATCGAGAGTTGGGGAAGAAGTTCCGGTTGCCCGAAAGGTCAGCCAGACTTCTGAACCGACAGATCGTTTTGGCAGTCTTCTCCCCCCTCGTTAAGAAGAGGAAGAAGAATTTTTTCTCTAACGTATCACCACTAGTTCAAAGTGAACTGGTGGTGATACAAACCTAATTTCGTAAACAGTTTAACAGTGGAGCGTGTTATGAGTTTTCTGCAGAAACTGGGAATTGTTCCCAAAGTCGCTTTTGTTCTCATCCTCGTTGCTCTTGGCTGGTATTTCCAGGACAGTCTTCTTCCGTATCGCAAGATTCGGGAGGCAGCTGTGCCGAAGGCAGTGGAGCTTGGCTCCAGTGAAGTCGGTACCAATGTCGCAACAAACGTGAAGGTTGTTCTTCCCACTGGTCGTCCCGCAACGCGGAACGCCAATAAGGAGATTCGACTTCATGTTATGAAGTGGAGCGCACAGTTCGGTCTTTTTCTTGCCAATGGCGGTCCCGTCACTTTGACGGATTCAACCATCGGTAAGCGGGGAGCCTATCTGAAGCTCATCAACGAAGATGACACCAACCAGATGAAGAATGAACTCACTGCCTTTGCGAAAGCATGGGCGGAAAATGGTGGAGGGGGAAATCCCGAAGCTGGAGTTCAGGCTGTCATCGTGATGGGTGATGGAGGCCCGGCCTACATTGCTCAGTGGAACGAAGTCATGCGTCAGATTTGCAAGGACAACAAGCTTCCCGAACGGGATTGCGAAGTTGTTGTTGCAGGAGCTGTGGGTTCTTCCTACGGTGAAGATCAGGTTTTCGTTCCTGTGAAGTGGAAGGACCAGCCCGAAATGGCTCTCGGTAAAAACACCGAGAACGGCGGGCTCATCGCCAACTACTTCTGGGACGGTGACCATCTTCTGGCACTGTTTTGGGCGCAAGTGAATGGCCTCAAGGTCAACCCGGATGAAAAAACCTGGGATCCTGATGCTGTGAACTTTCTCAATTCCAGTGACTTCCTCGACGCAGTCGAGAAGTACAACACCGCTTATTGCGAAGAACGAGTGGTAATCCGCAACGGAAAACCCACCGGCGAAAAGAAGAACGTCTGCGTTGAAGCATTTGCATCGTGGAGCCCCGCCGATTTCAATATGGCAAAGGGAAGTCGCGATACACTGGTCTCAGCTATCTCAACTCGAGAGAACCTGAACCAGATGGCGTCAACTGTTCTGACCATTCGTGGTTGGAGCAAGCAGAACGTTGATTCACTTTCGGCGATTTTCGCAGGCACCTCGGAAGCCAGTGACATGATCAAGTCGTCAGACGCTGCGCTTACGCGTGCAGCTGAGATGGCTGTATTGGTTTACAAGGGCCAGGGTGGTCTCGCAGCCCAGGGTACTTCTGAAAAGCCCGGATGGGTCCAGGTTTACAAGAGTGTTCGGCATCGTAACAAGGCGGGATACGACGTTCAGTTCGGTGGAAGCCGAGTCTGGAACAACGCTGATGCGATGCAGTACTACGGTCTGGATGGTGGCGCAAACATTTACGCTGCCGTCTATGAACAGTATGGCGCCATGATCCATGATCTTGCGCCGACTGTTATCAAGAAGCTTCAGCCCGTGGATGAAATCCTCGAGTTGGGTGCTCTTGCCAAGGCGAACGAAGTACTTGGTGTGAATGCTGGCAAAGCCGATGTTGCAGCCGTTTCTGAAGGTGCAGTATCGGAAGTTGTTGGTAACACCAGCTACGCAATCAATTTCGAAGTTGGCTCGGACCGGGTACTCCCCAGTTCGTTCTCAACCATCGAAATGATTTACCGTCAGCTTGCAACCGGTAACCTGAAGGCCGACATCGTCGGTCATACGGACAACACGGGGTCTGCTGACTTGAATCGCAGTTTGTCTTTCCGTCGCGCCGAAAGCGTGAAAAGGGAGATTCTCGCGATTGCCCGAGGGGCCATTGATACCCGACGCTTGAACGCGTCAGGCATGGGTCCCGACCGGCCTCTCAGTCCGGAAGCCAATCAGAACTTGGCTTCGGAACGAGCACGGAATCGACGGGTGGAAATCACCATCGGTCGATAATTGTTCTTTAACACCTTGTAGAAGATAAGGTTAATCTACGGTCCGATAGTTGGGCTTGCTCAGCTATCGGACCCTTTTCCAAGTCCCTTTCAAGTATTCAGAAATGAGTACAGGAAAGTGGTTTGGTGGAAGGGTTTAAAAATCAGTCCACGATTAGATCTTTGACAGTTACAGTTTTTTACAAAGGAAGGGCAAAATGTCAGAAGAGTCGAAAAAACGCGATGTTGCAATGTCGGTAGAACCGAGTTTGAATCTTCGTGTTGCTAATGCAAACACATGGGGAAGGAAAGCTATTGCAGCTTTCTTGCCGCATGTCCCTTTGCCAAGTTCGGCGATGCGAGTCATCACTCTTGTCCACATTGCAATTGCAATTGGATTTTGGATGATGATTCCTGAGTCGACATTCCCAGGACCTGTTTCAATTGTTGATGCAATTGGAAAGCTCTGGACCGAGAACGCTCTCGGAAGAGAACTTATTGTCAGTCTGACACTCAACTTTCAAATGATTCTGATCCTTATCCCAATCGGGATTTTGACAGTCATTGCAAGAAGTTTGTCGGTGACAAAGGGTATCGTGACTGTGTTTGGAAACTTCAGGTTTTTGAGCACTGCCGGTATTACTCTCATTTTGACTTACTACACCTCCGGGGCACACAGCTTAAAGCTGTCTATCTTGGTTGTGTTTGTGGGTGCATTTTGTATCGCTGGCTGGGCAAGAATGGTTGATGCCGTTCCCCAAGCCGAGCGAGATTACATGCGAACGATGGGGATGTCAGAATGGCAGGCAATGTACGAGACAGACCTTCGGGGTCGTGCCTCTGAAATGCTTGAAATTCTTCGTCAGAACCAGGCAATGGGCTGGATGATGCTGACCGCTGTGGAAGGTATCGCCAGGTCCGAAGGTGGTGTTGGTACACTACTTTTGAATTCCCAGAGAACCTGGAATTTGGATGAAGTTTACGCCATCCAGATTCTTCTTTGGATTGTCGGTCTTCTCATTGACTTCGGTTTTGTGAAGGCTCGAAAGATTTTTCCATGGGCTGGTCTTCGTGAGGGAGGAAAAAAATAATGGAATACCAAGTCGGTGAACGGCTATTGAGGGCAGTGGTTTCGTTGTCATTCAAAACGACCCAGGTTTTGGAAGATCTCGAGTTTGAGATTTACAACACCCTTGGCTATGGACAGATTGTGGCTCTACTCGGACCCTCGGGCATCGGTAAGACACAACTCTTTCGGTGCATCGCTGGTCTGCAGGTACCCACCGAAGGTGGTATCTACATTAACAACCACACTGAACCAGTAAGACAGGGAGAAGTGGGTGTTGTTGCTCAGGACTATCCACTCATCGAGTCACGGACAGTTTTGGGTAACCTTGTTCGAGCCTTCGAGGTTTCGAAAAAGGATGTTGTGGGCGGAAAAACTGGCGAAAAAATTGCCATGGAGTATCTGGAACGGTTTGGCTTGACCCGTGTGGTCAAAAACTATCCGTCTCAGTTGTCCGGTGGTCAACGACAGAGGGTCGCTATTATCCAGCAGATGATGTGTTCAAAGCATTTTCTTCTGATGGATGAGCCATTTGCCAACCTGGACATCCTCGGTAAGGAGAGAGCCAGAATCCTGATCACTGAAATGGCAAATGCTCACGAGTTGAACACGATTATTGTCACAACCCATGACATTCGCATGGCCTGTGCAACGGCAGACAGAGTGATCCTGCTTGGTCGTGACCACGATGAAGCTGGGAATGTGACATCGGGTGCGAGGGTTGTAGGGGACTACGATCTCAAAGCACTTGATCTTTGCTGGATTCCGGGAGTAACTGAAACCCAGAAATTCGCGGATTTCGTCAAGGCAATCGAAGGTCAGTTTGCCAGTTTGTAATTTGTTCTTTGTTTGAGTATCGCATTGTGCGATACAAGCCACCCGGCGTTAAACCCGGGTGGTATTTTTTTATATTAAAAAAGCCCCGCGATGTTTTGCGGGGCACCAACAGATACAATAACTTCAAAAAAATCACCTTCCAGCATACTGGAAGGTGATTGTGTTAGATAAATTATTGCAAAGCCTTGAATTGGGATTCCTCTTCAGGGGTCATTTTAAAGCCCTCCGATACCGCACGTTCAAGGAGTCCCAGTAGAAATACTGCTGGCCCAGAACGATTAGCGAGTCTTGCAAGGGGTTTGAGATATCGTTGTTCAACCTTGATTTTGGACTTTAGATCCCAAATACCTTTCCTGATTGATCTCCAATCCTGCATATCAATTTTCTTGGAGTCGGAAAGATTTTTAAGATGTAATTCTTTTTTCTCCAAATAGTCCATAAGCTTGTTTAGCTCAAGACGTCTAGAGATCGCTTGCTCTTTGGTTGGCTCAGGACGTGAGTATGAGTATAACTCAACATACTTTGCTTCCTCTGAGGCCAGAAAGTTTCTTACTTCAGTGTCAATGTACGCGAGTGAACTAGCATATGTTCCGTCTGTACGTGCGGAACCAGGTTGGTTCTGGGTTGTCCATGTGACTAAGTAGACTCTTTCTGTTTTGAAGTAGCTCAGAGCACTGACTGCTTTCTGAACCCAAGTTTGGTACTCCTGTTCGGATTGACCTTGTTTGGGCCCCGAAAATTCAATTGAATTTTCAATGTACTCGATTTCCCTGTTAAGCTCATCAATTCTAGTTGAGGCAACTTCAAGGGAGGACGGTGGATTGAATCTGCTATACAAACCGCCTCTTGGGATTCTAACTCTCTGCATAACTTCTCCTTCAAGGTACATTCAGTTGTGAATTTTTCTTATTACTAGCCAGACTATATCACGGTAAGCCTGAACCTTGCAAGATATATAGATTAGGAAGTTTAACAAGTGATTTTACATATTTACATTTTTTAGTTATCTTTAGTCTATGTCACTATCTATAGGAATTGTAGGTCTGCCGAACGTGGGGAAGTCCACGCTTTTTAATGCGCTTACGAAAAAGTCAGTTCCAGCGGAGAACTATCCGTTTTGTACTATCGATCCATCTGTGGGAATCGTCCCAGTTCCAGACGAGAGACTATGGAAACTAACTGAACTTTCGAAATCAGCAAAAACTATTCCAGCGGTTGTTGAGTTCGTGGATATTGCTGGGCTGGTAAAAGGTGCATCAACTGGAGAAGGTCTTGGAAACAAATTCTTAACTAACATCAGAGAGACTGACGCGATACTAGAAGTCGTGAGAATTTTCGAAGACGACAAGGTTATTCACGTGGATGGCAAGATCAATCCACTCTCAGATATTGAGGTTATAAACCTGGAACTTATTCTTGCTGACGAAGAAACTGTCGCGAAACGTATTGGAAACTTACAAAAGGATATAAAAGCTGGTAAGAAAGAAGCTATTTTCGAAGGCGAGGTTTTGGGAAACGTTTTAGAAAACCTGAAACAAGGAAAGTTGGTCAACACAATGACTTTTGACGAGAAGCAGTGGCCTGTAGTAAAGCAAATGAACCTGCTTTCTTCTAAACCTATTATGTATGCTTTGAATAAAAAAGGCGGCGGAAAAAACTTGGATGAGATGAATGACGAAAGATATACAAAACTGATAGAATTTTTCAAACAAAACAATAACGAGTGGGTATTAATAGACGCTGGTATAGAACACGAACTGAAGGACCTGGAGGGAGATGAAAAAGAAATGTTCAGAACAGAACTTGGTGGAAAAGACGACGGCATAGATACGCTAATCAAATCTGGATACAAGCTACTAAACCTTATTACATATTTTACGACTGGAGAGGATGAGACTAGAGCTTGGACAGTGAAGAAAGATTCCACAGCACCTGTGGCCGGACAGGCTATTCACACGGATTTCAAAGATAAGTTTATTCGAGCGGAAATTGTAGCTTATTCAGATCTAATTTCTTCTGGTTCTTATGCAGTTGCGAGAGAAAAAGGGCAGGTGAGGACTGAGGGCAAAGAGTATATTGTCAAAGATGGCGATATTATAGAATTCAGAATATAAAATACTTGACAAAAGTTTGATATCCATATATAATTTATTTAAACCTTAGACAAAGGAGCACCTTGATGAAGATTGTGATCACGAAGCGTAGCGATGATTACCATGCCTGTCTGGATGGTCACCCCGAAATCTGGGGTTGTGGCAATACCCCGTATGAGGCAATTGGCAGTCTCGTTAGTGCGCACGGAGATACATTCAGGATTGAAGTGGAATACAATTAAGTACACATCACAATTGAAAGAGGTAAAAATGAAATTTCCGATTTTTGGCAACTGGGTTCTTTCACGAATGTTTGTTGGGATGGTTGTCGCGCACCTCATGGTGCCCGAGGGGAATTCGTTCGAGTTTTCCCTCAAGCGGGTCGTCATCGCATTTGTTGTGATGTTCCTGCTTCGCTTTCCGGTCGCGTATTTCCAAGACCGCCAGAAGCGCAAGCCCAAAAAGGCCCACGCTCGTTCCTGATCATTCGGTTCTAAGCTACTTACCACACTCTCTGTGGTAAGTAGCTTTTTTCGTATGTTATACTTATTGCATATGAAAAAAGGATACAAAGCAAATATTGAGGAATTAACAAAAGAGAACAAGAGTTTTAGAAAAGTTGTTTATACGGGTGAGCAGAGTCAGCTTGTGCTGATGTCA
This sequence comes from Patescibacteria group bacterium, assembly GCA_040384485.1. Taxonomy (GTDB): domain Bacteria; phylum Patescibacteriota; class Minisyncoccia; order Phycocordibacterales; family DATDWN01; genus C7867-006. Next base: position 172,171 of record JAZKJH010000002.1, on the reverse strand, counting down.
CTTCTTCCAGGAGAAGATATTGGGAGCGAAATTCATCCAGAGAATGATCAGTTTTTTAGAATTGATGAAGGGACAGGTAAGGCTGTTATAAATGAAACAGAATACGAAATAAGTGACGGAGATGCAGTAGTTGTGCCAAAAGGAGCCACTCACAACATAATCAATACCGGCGAGGTGTCACTAAAGTTTTATACTATATATATGCCAGCTCATCACAAGGACGGCATAGAGAGAGTTACGAAAGCAGATGCAATGGCAAACGAAGAAGAGTTTGATGGAGTTACAACAGAATAATACCTTACTAGACTAACAAAAAAGAAATGTCATATATATTTTTTGGAATAATATTTTTAATACTACTAAGTAGTATTAAGCAAATAAACCAATATGAAAGAGGAATTAGATTTACACTAGGAAAATTCACAGGAGTTATGGAGCCAGGATGGAGACTTGTCGTTCCTATTTTTCAGTCATACCAAAAAGTGGATGTTCGTACAAAAGCTGTAGATGTGCCGGACCAAAACGCCATAACAAAAGACAACGTTTCAGTAAGAGTGAATGCAGTTATTTACTACAAAGTTTCTGATGCATCCAGGGCTATTATCGAAGTGGAGGATTTTCAACATGCTATCTCTCAATATGCTCAAACTACTATGAGAAATATTGTCGGCGGAGTTACTTTGGATGAACTACTTTCAAGTAGAGATAAGATAGCGGATACTATTCGCGATATCGTGGACAAAGAAACAGATGCTTGGGGATTGAAAGTTCAAAATGTAGAGCTAAAAGATATTTCTTTGCCACCAGAGCTAGAGAGAACTATAGGCAAGCAAGCTGAAGCTGAAAGGGAGAAGCGAGCCGTTATTATTACATCCGAAGGAGAGTTGGCAGCTTCTGAAAACATGGCAAAAGCTGCCGCAATGCTCGCTTCTGCTCCTGGTGCATTACACCTCCGAACACTGCAGTCAATTAACGATATGTCATCAGATCAGAGTAACACCGTCGTATATATGGTACCTATGGAGGTTTTGAAGGCGTTTGAGGGTTTTGTAAATAAAACTACTCACCCAAAACAATAATTTTATCAATTAACTAGTTTAAAATGGATATAAAAAAATTCGATTCAAAAGATTTCTTTCTGAATTTAGGGGCTACAGTAGCACTGTATACTGTGGTCATTAGTTTAATGAACCTTTTGTTCACAGTTATTAACTATGCATATCCAAAGGTTACTAGTGGATACAGCTACTACAATGCTAGTCAGTCTATTTCATGGCCAGTAGCAGCATTAATTGTAGTTTTTCCTATCTTTGTTTACCTTATGTGGATTTTGGAAAAAACATACAGACACAGTCTTGAAGCAAGAAACACTGGAATTCACAAACTACTTACCTATGTAACTTTGTTTATTGCTGGGTTGGTTGTGGTAGGGAACCTAGTAACTGTTCTGTACTACTTTTTGGATGGACAAGACATAACAACAGGTTTTCTTCTAAAAGTTCTTGCATTGTTTGTTGTTTCAGTTAGCTTGTTTACATATTATTTATCAGATATTCGAGGAACACTTACTTCAAAATCAAGGAAAGGGTGGAGAATTTTTGCTGCCGCGCTTATTCTAATTTCTATTGTTCTAGGTTTTGCTGTTCTAGGTTCACCTGCTACACAACGAAAGTACAAACAAGATAACCATAAGATGAATAACTTGCAGGAGATAAATAACTTTATAACTAGTTTTTACGCTGAGAATGAAAAGCTACCGGAAACATTGAATGACAGCATGGGACTTGGTTATTACCCAATTATAATAGACTCACAGACTCAAAAACCATACGAGTACATAAAGACTGGAGATTTAACTTACAGTTTGTGTGCAGAATTCAACTTACCTTCTGATCCCAAAATGGAAAGTATTTCTGCTCCTCGCGATATGTACTATTACGGAGGTATTTCAGGAGTACATCCAGCTGGACGACACTGTTTCGAGCAAACAATAAACCCAAATACATATTCAAAAGCGCCACTGAGATAGTTTGAAAAAAATCACCCCACGAAGTCGGGGTGATTTTTGCAATACAGTTGTTTTTTAGGTACTATGAATTATACGTTTCAAAAGATTATTTATGAAAAAATCAAACTCAGTTAAAAAAAATCCAGAATACGAGCACCTAAAGGTTGAAAAGAAATGGCAATCTCTTTGGGAGAAGAAAAAGGTTTATAAAACTAAGGAAAAAGGCAAAAAACATTATGTTTTGGATATGTTTCCGTACCCATCCGGGACAGGTTTGCATGTAGGTCACCCAAAGGGATACATAGGTTCTGATGTCTATGCTCGACTGAAGCGCATGCAGGGCTATAACGTGCTTCACCCTATGGGATATGATGCATTCGGTCTTCCTGCTGAGCAGTATGCTCTAGAGCACAAAATAGCTCCTAGAAAAGCAGTCATGGATAATATTAAGATGTTTGAGAAGCAACTTCAGATAATAGGCCTTTCCTATGACTGGAGTAGAAAAGTAAACACAACCGACCCAGAATTCTATAAATGGACTCAGTCTATTTTCCTAAAACTTTTTGGCTCATGGTATAACAAAGAAAAGGATAAGGCGGAACCAATTGAAACTTTGGTTCGCATATTTGAAAAGGAGGGAAATGAAAAAATAAAAGCTCACACTACAGAGCGTACAACCTTTTCAAAAATTGATTGGAACAGTAAGACTCCAAAGGAAAAACAGGATATCTTGATGAACTATAGACTGGCTTATGAAGGCTGGAGTTCAGTTAACTGGTGTCCTGTTTTGGGCACAGTACTGGCTAACGATGAAATATTAGATGGACCCAACGGTCCAGTATCTGAAAGAGGAGGTTATCCTGTTGAAAAAAAAGAAATGAGACAGTGGTTTTTGCGAATCACTGCCTATGCTGACAAACTTTTGGCTGGTTTAGAAAAACTAGACTGGAACGACAGCATAAAAGAGATTCAAAAGAATTGGATCGGAAAAAGTGAAGGTCTTATCTTTCAAGCTCCCGTAAAGGATAGTGATATTGTGTTGGAAACTTTTTCTGCGCATTTTGAAGCATGTTATGCCGATACTTTTTTTGCCATTGCCCCAGATCATCCACTACTGCCAAAACTTTTAGCTGACAGATCAAACCAGGAGGAAATACTCAAAAAGGCAAATGATATAGTAAAAAGACGTGAATCTTTTGCTGAAGGAGAATACAAAGAGATAGACGGTATTTTTACCGGATGCTATGCATTGGATCCATTAGGAAATGGGAATTTGCCTATTTGGATAGCTAGTTTCGCTCTAAAAGAATATGGTACAGGAATAGTTAAGTGCTCAGCTCATGATGAAAGAGATTTTGCTTTTGCAAAAAAGTTCAATATTCCACTTAAGACTGTCTTAATGCCGCTAGATAAAGCACTTGGAGAAAAAGTTAAAGACTTAGAGGTTTGTTTCAATGATATGGAGTCTGGAATACTAACTGAACCGAAGGAGTTTATGGGAAGGAATGGAAAAGACGCTAGAAAGGATATGGTTAAGTATCTAGTTTCTAAGGGTTGGGCTCGAGTTCACGCGACTTATAAGATTCGTGATGCTGTTTTTGCACGACAAAGGTACTGGGGTGAGCCTATACCACTTGTGCACAGTAAGGACGGAACAATTAATCCTCTAAAAGATAAAGAGTTGCCACTAAGGCTTCCCGAGGTTAAATCATATATGCCAACAGGTACAGGAGAATCTCCACTCGCTGGCGTTTCTTCATGGGTGAAAAAAGGTTTAGAAACAAACACTATGCCAGGTTGGGCTGGTTCGTCTTGGTACTTTTTGCGCTATATGGATCCAAAAAACAAGAAAGCTTTTGCGGATAAAAAAGCTTTGAAATATTGGGACAGTGTTGATATGTATGTTGGCGGAGCTGAACATGCTACTGGGCATTTGTTGTATGCAAGGTTTTGGCACAAGTTCCTGAAAGATCATGGACTCGTATTTTCATCTGAGCCATTTAAAACTTTGAAAAATCAAGGAATGATTCTTGGTCCAGATAATCGAAAGATGAGTAAGCGTTGGGGAAATGTAATAAACCCAAACGACATTGTTTCTACATATGGTGCAGATACATTAAGGGTATATGAGATGTTTATGGGGCCCTTTGAAGCGTCTCTACCATGGAATACTGACAGTATTATTGGTTCTCGAAGATTTTTAGAAAGAACTTGGAGAGTATCACCCCAGATAATTGAAAAAAATAAGAAATCTGACCCTGATTTTGAAATTATTCTCCACAAAACGATAAAAAAAGTGGGTGAGGATATAGAAAGTTTTAGTTTCAACACTGCTGTTTCTGCAATGATGGTGCTTTTGAATAAAATAGAGGAAACATTGTCCAACGGTAAGATAGTTTCAGAGAAGGATTTTGAAGCTTTTTTGAAAATTCTTTGCCCATTTGCTCCACATATTACAGAAGAAATCTGGCAACAGTTCGGTAACAAGAAACCCTTAGTTTTAGAAAAATGGCCAAAATACGACCCTAAGAAACTTGTCTCAGACGAGGTTAAAATTGTTATCCAGATAAATAGTAAGGTTAGAGCTACTTGTGTTGTGCCGTATGGTTCTAAAGAAGAATACGTTAGCGGATTAGCAAGAGGGTTGGCTGAAGTAGAAAAATGGATAGTGGGGAAGGACGTACAGAAGGTTGTTTTTGTGCCGAACAAGATCATAAACTTTGTGGTTTAAGCCTGTTTTAAGCGTTTTTAAGAGAGCTATCGTCAAGGGTTGACTTAGTTTGTTAATAATGATACAAATAGACAAGCTTTAGTGTTTCAATTTATTAAATAATTAACTCATCAATTAATTTATGGCTGAAAAAGTACCAATAACATTTAAACCAAAACAAGTTATAAAGAGACTTGTGTCTGTTTTAGGTGACCGAGCACAAGACGTGATTACATCTCGTTTTGGACTAGGTAACGATACAAAACGCATGACTCTTGAGGCTATCGGAAAGAAGTACAAGATTACACGAGAAAGAGTAAGACAAATAGAAAACTACTCTATTATCAATATCCGAAAATCAAAGGAGTATGCAAAAGAAAAGGCTGTTTTTGATGAGCTAAAAAAGATAATGCATGAGATGGGTGGTACTATCGGAGAGGATGCATTTTTGAAACACATATCTAAAGACAAATCTACTCAAAACCAAATCCACTTCCTACTGACAGTGGGCGACGATTTCCACAAGGAAAAAGAAGACAACGAGTTCAAGCACCGATGGACAGTAGACAAAGAACTAACAAAGAAGATTCATGAGTCACTACGAAACCTGTACGCAACTCTTTCTGACGACGAGATACTGCTAGAGTCTGACATGGTTGAAAAGTTCCTAGAGCATGTAAAAGATGTTTCAGACAAATACAAAAACGAAGAAATAGCAAAACGATGGTTGCACCTGTCTAAACTTATCGACAAAAACCCACTAGGAGAATGGGGTAAATCTGGCTCATCAAACATCAATGCAAAAGGTATGAGAGACTACGCCTTCCTGGTTATCAGAAGACACGGTTCTCCTATTCACTTCAGAGAAGTGGCAAAACTAATCACAGAGTTGTTCAAAAAGAAGGCTCACGTAGCGACTACACACAACGAGCTTATAAAAGACCCAAGGTTCGTACTAGTAGGACGTGGATTGTACGCTCTTTCTGAATGGGGTTATATGAGCGGAGTTGTAAGAGACGTTATACGAGGCATTATCGAAAAGAACGGTCCTATGACAAAAGAAGATATCGTGAAAAAGGTAATGAAGGAAAGATATGTGAAAGAAAACACAATCCTAGTAAACCTACAGAACTCAAAGTTTTTCAAAAAGCAAAAAGACGGAAAATACGCACTAGCATAAAACAAAAGACCACCACTATGGTGGTTTTTGTTTTGAGTTTTCCCTACAGATAAATATACTTTTTTTAAAACTCGGGTATAATTATTGTATGGATTTTCTCAGTCAGTTAGGTTCGGGAGACATAACCGCGTTTATAAAAGTAGCGCTTCAGTTTTTCTTCTATGCCATCTTTTTTGCTATACCTGTTTTTCTAATCAAAATAAATTTTGATTTATGGATGCGGTACAGAAGGGGTCTTTTTTTTAACAAGCAGGAGTATATAGTTTTGGAAATAAAGCCTCCAAAAGATGTTTTTAAATCTCCTCGAGCAACTGAGTTTTTTATAAACGGGATGTGGGATCCAGGTAGTGAGGGGACGTTTTTAGAAAAGCATTGGAAAGGCAAGTTACGTATGTGGCAGTCCCTCGAAATAGTTTCGCTAGGTGGGGTCGTAAAGTTTCTTGCTTGGGTGAAAAAAGGAGACAAAAACAAGATAGAAGCAAACCTTTACTCTCAGTACCCTGGGATAGAGATATACGAACAAGACGACTACTCACTGGAGGTAACTTATACCCCAGAGGTAAACGATATCTGGGCAACGGAGTTTGATCTTACAAAACCTGATGCATATCCTATAAAAACATATATTGATTATGGTTTGGAAAAGGATCCAAAAGAAGAATACAAACTCGACCCGATTACACCACTTATTGAAGCTATGGGGGCCATACCACCAGGACATCAGGCATGGTTTCAGATTATTATACGTGGACACAAGGCTGAGAATGTTGATCCTGTAACAGGGAAACTAGTTGATCTAAAATGGCAGAAAGGTGCAGAGGAAGAGATAAACAAAATAATTGCTAAAACAAAAGGTGATAAGGATGCGGAAGGAAAACCAGTTCCTGGTACAAACAGAAGTCTTACTTCCGGTGAAAGCGATATTATCGCAGCACTCGAAAGAAGTGTTTCTAAGTCAGGTTTTGATGTGGGTATGCGAATGATGTATATCGCAAATAAGGATGTGTTCAATATGGCTAATATCGGAGGACTTGTGGGAGGGGTTATGCATTTCAATTCCTCATTAAACGGATTTAAACCAAGTCGAGGATTTTCTTCTAAGAAACCAAAGGATCTGCAGTTTGAAAAAAAAGCGATGCTTGATGCATATAAAAAAAGATCTTATTTCTACAAAATACCTCCAAGTCCATATTTTGTATTGAATACTGAGGAACTTGCGACTATCTTTCACTTTCCTGGTTCCGTTGCAGGCACTCCTACGTTCTCTAGAACTGAATCTAGAAAAGCTGAGCCGCCATCTAACCTACCGATATAACCTATGGATGAAAATCAAAACATACAACAGTCTGTAGTTTCGGAAAGTATAGTTGAAATAAAGCAAGATAATAAAAAGGCACAGGTAATAGTTTTTTCTGCACTTGTTGTTCTACTTGCTGTTCTTTCTTCATTTTTTCCTCCTAAAAGTTTTCCGGTAAATACAATAGTGCATATAGAGAACGGTACTAACCTTCAGGCAGTTTCTTTGGAGCTAGAGCGTCTAAACGTAATTCGCTCACCTTTTATTTTTAGGATAGCAGTCATCCTTATGGAAGCCGAGAAAAATATTATTGCAGGAGATTATTTGCTAGAGAAAAAACTTGGAGTGTTAACTATTGCAAAAAGACTAACTACAGGAGAATCCAAACTCGAAGACAAGAAACTGACTATACCTGAAGGCTGGGGCGTTATTGAGATAGGGAATTATCTGGAACAAAATCTTGTAGGTTTTGATAAAAATCTTTTTTACGAACTCGCAAAAACAAAAGAAGGGTATTTGTTTCCTGATACGTACTTTTTTCATCCATCCTCTAAACCCGATGCTGTTATAGAAAAGATGGAGACAAATTTTGAAGAAAAGATTCTGGCAATTCCTGGGATTAAAAGCAATAGCCGAAACATAGAGGATATAATTATTATGGCCTCTATCCTAGAAGGAGAAGCAAAGACTACTGAGAGTAGAAAAATAGTGGCCGGAATTTTGTGGAAGAGAATAAGTATAGATATGCCTCTGCAAGTCGATGCAACTTTTAAATACATAAACGGCAAAAACACTTACGAGCTATCATTGGATGATCTACAGATTGATTCACCTTACAACACCTATAAATACAGAGGACTTCCTCCAACACCCATAAACAACCCGGGACTAGATTCAATTTTGGCCGCAATGAATCCAACCAAAACAAACTACCTGTACTTCCTTTCTAGTAAGGATGGAAAAATGTATTACGCTACAAACTTCGAGGGCCACCAGGTAAACAGAGATAGGTATCTGAGATAATATAAATATTGACAATATTTATATTATAGTGTATAATTCCTACTAGGAAATTTGTGCAATCGTGCACACTATATCAGAGTCAAAAGGAGCAGAGGATGCTTGTTGTGTTAGTTTTTGGCCTTATTGGTTTGGTATTTGGGACCTTTTTGGGTTTTGAAGCCGCCTGGATGCCACCAAAAGACCTGTTCGACTACATGCCGATCATGATGATGGCGATCTTTGTTGGTATGTTTGGTCTAGGGTTAGGAGCAGTTGTCGCCTATATCGTCGGTGATTTTGTGAGTCATGGCTGGTCAAAACCGGAAGTGACTAACTTGATTCACCTCCGCGGTGTCAGTCGTGGTGACGGAAGTTTCTTTCTTGGCACCGGCGTAATTCAGTCTAATGAATACTACTTCTACTACACCGAAGTAGGAAACGGCGGGATTCGTCCAGGAAAAATTCCAGTTCGCGACAACGTGACCTTGTTTGAAGGAAATGAAAACAAGCCTTCAATCAAAAAGTATACAAGGAAACTGGAAACGGCATGGCATGACTGGATCGCGCTCGCTCCACACAGGGAGAAGTACGAAATCTACATTCCGGCCGACACACTGAAGCGTAACTTCGATCTTCAGTGACACATCGAGAGTTATGGACAATACATCGTCCGTAACTCTCGTTTTTTTTATACAAAATTTTGACAATTAATTCAAAGGTGATAGTTTGGTAATCGGAGGTTGCTTATGGCAGCAGGAGAGATAGAAGGTGTCGCGATTCTTGGAGGTGCGAGGATGGGTGGAATTGAGGTGAGTGATGGGTACGTTCCCGACGACGACCCTTATTACGAGCTAGCGAAGTATAAGGGGTCTAAAACAAAGTGCGACAACTGTGGTCGGACATTTCGATCTGGCGAAGTTATCAGCGTTGCGAGTGGTGCCGAGGACTTGGCATTTTGTTACTCCGATGCCGGTGGGGGTTGCGTTATGGCATACGTTTTCAGTTTCGGAAAGGCACTCATGGGGCATCCTATGAGGTTTGGAGATCAGGCCCTTCCAGAGCGAGAACGAACGCCCAACTATCCAGCATCTCCTGTAAGGGAGACATTCGACATGTCAGAGACCGAACCTGGTTTCTGGCAGAAAGTTAAGAATTTCTTCTCGTGACTTATCAGGGTTGTCCAACAGGCAACCCTGATTTTTTTGTTCATCTAAAGCTAGACGAGTGATATATTTTATTGTAGGATAACCAATAGGAGGAATCTAATGAAAGTTCCATTCAATTCAGACCGTTTCAGATTCGCGTTTCTTTGCGGTATTTCAGTCACTGCTGTGTACGGAATTATTTTTGGAAATGAGTCCAAGTTTTGGGAATTTGGATTGGTATATTTGGTTGCGGCAATGATTGCCACACATATTTATAACCGGCAACATAGTAATGTGTCCTAGGACCCAATGTATAAAAGGAAGATCTTCAAATCTTCCTTTTGTTTTATGAGAATACCCTAGTTTTGTGATATAAAGATTATGATGAATAAAAAGCCCAAAGTTTTTGTTGGTGTATCTGGAGGAGTAGACTCTTCTGTTGCTTTGGCGCTACTTATAAAAGATGGATACGATGTTACCGGAGTATTTTTGAAAGTGTGGCATCCAGAGTGGCTACCATGTGACTGGAAAGAAGAGAGACGAAGTGCAATGAGAGTTTGCGCTACTCTTCATGTTCCTTTTATTACAATGGACTGTGAAAAGGAGTATAAAAATGAGGTGGTGGATTATATGATACGAGAATACTCAAGCGGAAGAGTTCCAAACCCAGATGTTTTTTGTAATAAATATGTTAAGTTCGGGGTTTTTCTGAAGAAGGCTCTCGAAATGGGCGCGGACTTTGTCGCGACTGGTCACTACGCCCAGCGATGCGAATCTAATGATAGGTACGAACTCAAGGAGTCAGTAGATAAGGAAAAAGATCAAAGTTATTTCGTTCACACTTTAAATCAAGAGCAATTGAAACATGTATTGTTTCCAATAGGACACCTTACTAAGCCAGAAGTTAGAAAACTTGCAAAGGAATTTAATCTGCCAACAGCAGAAAAAAAAGATAGCCAAGGGCTTTGCTTTATTGGAAAAGTAGATATGAAGGATTTTCTAGCGCACTATATTGAAAAGAAGTCAGGGAATGTCCACAACATCAAAGGAGAAGTCGTTGGAACTCACGACGGTGCTATGTTCTACACCATAGGCCAGGGTCATGGATTCAGTATTACAAAAAAAGGTCCGAATGATCCGAAGTTTTTTGTGGTTGCAAAAAGCATCCAGAATAACACTATTACTGTTGGGGACGAAATAGATAAGCAAAAAGAGGCAAAGACTGAGATATTGTTTAAAGAAATTCATTTTATAAGTGGTGAGTCATTAAAGCTTCCATATAAACTAGAAGCTAGGATACGTTACAGGCAAGAAAAACAAAGTTGCATACTCGAAAAAACAGCTCAAGGTTTTAAGGCAACATTCGACATGTCACAGGTTGGAGTTTCTATCGGTCAGTCTGTAGTTTTTTATGAAAACGAAACTTGCCTAGGAGGGGGAGTTATAGAGAACGCAACATAATATAAATTATTTTGTCCAAAATAAGTTCTATGAGATAATAAAGTAATATGACGGACGAAAAAATATACGTGGTGAAGGCTGATGGAACGAAAGAACTATTTGATGTCGCTAAACTTGAACACTCACTAAAAAAAGCAGGTGCCTCTAGCAAAACTGTTGTAGATATCATAAAGCACACAAAAGAACATCTTAAGAACGAAATAACTACTCATGAGATATATCGACACGCCTTTCACCAACTGCATGCAGAGGAAATGCCAGTTGCTGTTAAGTACTCACTTAAAAAGGCTATTATGGATTTGGGGCCATCAGGCTTTCCTTTTGAGGATTTTATTGCCGAGATTTTCAGAACCCAAGGTTTTGAGGCAGAGTCAGGTAAAATAGTAAAAGGCTTTTGTGTGGAGCACGAAGTTGACGTGGTGGCTTGGAATGCTGAGAAACTAATCATGGCTGAGGCTAAGTTCCACAACGAGGGTGGAACTAAATCTGACCTAAAAGTTATTTTGTATATAAAGGCACGCTTCGACGACTTGCGAAAAATGACGTTTAAGTATGGCAGAGAAAGACAACTCGACGAAGGCTGGCTTATTACTAATACAAAATTCACTTCAACCGCAATCGAGTACGGTAGTTGCCAAGGTGGGATAAAGATGATTGGATGGAACTATCCACCAATAGGTAACTTACATGACATGATAGTCGAGGCCAAACTGCACCCACTAACATGTCTCGTGACACTCAATGGACGGGAGAAAAAAGAGTTACTAAACCAAGGAATAGTACTAGCAAAAAAACTTACAGAAAAACCTGAGCTTTTAAAAGGTATAGGTTTGAAGGATTCAGAAATACAAAAAGTAATTAACGAAATTAATTCATTATAATATGGAAGAAAACAAACCAAACGAAATTTCAACAAACCAAAAAGTAACCAACTTTATTTTTGAAGTTGGAATATTAACTAAAACTCCAAGAAGCGGTTTTCATTTTCTAGGAACTGGAAACCAATCAGTCGCTGAGCACATAAACAGAGTTTCTTTTATTGGGTACTGTCTAGCTATGATGGATGGCACTGTAGACGTTTCAAAAGTAATGAAGATGTGTTTGTTCCACGACATAGGTGAGTCTCGAGTATCTGATTTAAACTATGTGCATCAGAAGTATGTGGACAGAAAGGAGCATGAGGCAGTAAAGGATATTTCGGATTCGCTTCCGTTTGGACAAGATATGTTTCAAACCATAGAAGAGTATGAGGCGCGACAATCTCCGGAATCTATCTTAGTAAAAGATGCAGACAACCTAGAATGGGCCTTTTCTTTGAAGGAGCAGGTAGATGCGGGAAACATACGGGCTTTGGAGTGGATGACTAAGGCTATTGAACGACTTAAAACGCCACAGGCCCTTGCTATAGCTGAGGAGATGGTAAATACCGATTCCAACGATTGGTGGTTTGATAAAGATAGTGATTGGTGGGTAAATAGAAACAAGAAATAAAACTATGTCGATCAGTCTTGAAGAAAAATTTGAAAAAATGGTGGAGATAAGAAACGAGTTATTGAATTTCAAAGAATCTCCTTTGTATAAGTACCGTATTGAGAACAAGTATTTTCCAGTGGTAGGAGAAGGTAGTCATTCCGCCAAAATTATGTTTGTTGGAGAAGCTCCAGGAAAAAACGAGGCTGAAACAGCACGCCCTTTTTGTGGCAAATCTGGAAAAGTGTTGGATGAAATGCTCGAATCCATTCAACTCAATAGAAGTGATGTTTATATAACAAACATTGTAAATGACAGGCCCCCAGAGAACAGAGATCCTAGTCCAAAAGAAGTTAAAACATACGCACACTTTCTAGATAGACAAATAAATATAGTCCAGCCTGAGATTATCGCGACTCTTGGTCGGTTTTCCATGGAGTATATTATGAAAAAGTTCGGTTTAGAAGATAAAATAGATAAGATTGGCAGCCTGCACGGTAAAAAATTTATCGCAGAAGCAGAGTATGGGCCTATAACTATAATTCCTTTGTATCATCCAGCTGTCGCTTTGTATAACGGTGGGAACAAGGATATTTTGGCTCAAGATTTTCAAGTGCTGAAAAAATACTTGTAGAGAGTTTACTCAAAAGCTTAACGTAAAACAAATTTTTATTTTTAAGATTTTTAAGCTAATATAAACCTACTATGGAATCAAAAGAAGTTAGAAGAAGGTTTCTTTCGTTTTTCGAAAACAGAGGGCACGCTATCATACCCTCGGCTTCTTTAGTGCCTGAAAATGATCCTTCCGTTTTGTTTAATACTGCCGGTATGCAACCACTAGTACCTTATCTACTTGGTGAGGAGCATCCAAAGGGCAAGAGACTGGCTAATATACAAAAATGTGTAAGAACAGGGGATTTGGAAGAGGTTGGAGACAATACCCACTTAACTTTTTTCGAAATGATGGGGAATTGGTCTCTAGGAGACTATTTTAAAAAAGACTCGATAAACTGGAGTTACCAACTACTCACTTCCAAGGAAGAGGGTTTTGGACTAGATCCTCAAAGACTGTATGTGACATGTTTTGAAGGTGATGAAAATGCTCCTCGCGATGAAGAGTCGTTTTCTATTTGGAAGGAAATTTTCGAGAAGAATGGAGTAACAGGAGAGAGAATCTACTTCCGACCAAAGGAAAAAAATTGGTGGAGTGCTGGGCCAAACGGACCTTGCGGGCCTGACACTGAGATGTTTTACGACCTCACTGGAGATCTGCGGAGCGGTATGAGTTTGGACGAGTACCTGAAAGCGGATGATGAACAAAGAGTTGTTGAAATATGGAACAATGTTTTCATGGAATACCTTTCTAAGGAGGGGAGAGTAATCGACAGACTAGCAAATAAAAATGTTGATACTGGTTCTGGTTTTGAAAGAGTGGTGATGACTCTTCAAGGAAAAAGTAATGTTTTTGAAACAGATTTATTTCTGCCGCTGTTTTTACCACTTCAACCAGTTTCAAACAAAGAAGATAGGTTGGCAAGAATAGTTTGTGATCATATAAGAACTGCTGTGTTTATGATTTCTGATGGGGTTTTACCATCCAATACAGAAAAGGGTTATATCTTAAGGAGGCTTATCCGAAGAGCAGTTGTTTCTATGAGAAAAATGCAAAAAGACACTGCACTTTTGATTTCTGTGGCTTCAGTTGTGGTTGGGCACACAGCATACAGAGATACCTACTCATTCAATGAGAAACAAATACTAGATGTCATTAATCTGGAAATAGAAAAATTTAAGAAAACTATAGATGAAGGCTTTCGACAATTCGAAAAAGGAGAAGACCCTTTTGTGCTCTTCACAACTTACGGTTTCCCTTTCGAGCTAACCAAGGAACTCGCTGCTGAAAAAGGTATCGTACTGAATGAAGAATTGTTTAAGGAGGAGTTCAAAAAGCATCAAGAGCTTTCCAGAGCTGGTGCTGAACAGAAATTTAAGGGAGGACTTTCTGGTACTGGGGAAATGGAGACAAAATACCATTCTGCTACACACTTGTTACATCAGGCCTTGCGCGATGTGCTAGGTACCAGCGTAGCTCAAAAGGGTAGTAATATAACAGCAGAAAGACTACGTTTTGACTTTGCTTTTGAGAGAAAAATGACTGATGAAGAGAAGAAACAGGTAGAGGATATAGTGAACGAGAAAATACAGCTCGGTTTACCTATGCAAAAAGTTGTTATGAAAAAAGATGAGGCTGTAAATACAGGAGCACTACACTTTTTCGGTGATAAATATGGTGACGAAGTTTCTGTATACTTTATTGGAGATAGTTTGGAGTCCGCATACTCAAAGGAATTCTGTGGTGGTCCTCACGTAGAGAACATCGGAACACTTGGTCACTTTAAAATTTCAAAAGAGGAGGCAGTTTCATCTGGAGTTCGAAGAATAAAAGCAATACTGGAATAAAGCTGCAAATTTTCCCTAGCTACTGAGTATCGGCTACTATATAATATATGCATGTCTATTTTGTCTTTCATAAAAAAAGATAAAGAGGAGTTAGCTCTTTTAATCGATATCGGCAGCGGGCTAGTTAGTAGCTCGCTAGTATTGTTTTCAAAAAATCAGTTGCCAAAAATTTTGTTTATCACAAAAAGCGTATTTCCTATATCCGAGGATGGCCCAAACAATTTACTGAAAAGCATGGAGACAGGACTCAATATCGTTTTAAAGAACACCCTAAAAGAGGGAATACAGAATTCCAAAAATAAAAAAATCCACAAAGTACTAGCAACTTTTTCGTCTCCTTGGTTTTACACTTTGTCTAAAAGTCTAAAAGTAGAGGAAAAAGAACCTTTTTATGTAACAAGTAAGTCCTTGAAAAACTTGGCTGATACTGAAGCTGCCCAGTTCAAATCTGACACCCTTAAAACTCTGCCAGAAAATGCCAAAGATTCCCTCATTATTCTTGAAAGCTCTGTGGTAAATACCAGAATGAACGGTTATCCTGTAAACAACGTACTCGGCAAAAAAACCAAATCACTCGAAGCTGATATCTGGTTATCCTTAATACCGGAGAGTGTGGAGAAGAAGGTTTTAGGACTTATTCAAAAACACACTCACATATCAAAAGAGCACGTACTTGCTCACTCCTTTCCACTCGTACTGTTTTCGGTTATTCGCGATTCCTTTTTGGTTCAAGAAAGCTTTGTAACCATGGATATTACTTCGGAAACCACGCACATATCTTTTGTGTGTGGAGACATTATAAAGGATGTTGCAACAATGCCTATTGGAAGAAGCTATATCGTCCGTCAGATAGCTAAACGCGCCGAAGTGGGTATGGAAATTGCCGAGTCTTATCTGCGTCTCTATACCGACTACAAGCTAGATACTGTTACTACAGAGCTTATCGACTTAGTGGTTGGGGACATAGAGAAAGAATGGGCGATATATCTAGAGGATGCACTTCTTACTTTTTCACCAAAAGGTGCAGTTCCAAAAACTATTTTTATCACCGGAGAAAAAGACATTAATAAAATATTTTTAAATTTCTTGGCGATGGAGAAAAAAGATAAAACGCAGAACTGGAGAAATGGCCTTAAATTGGTAGAGGTTGATACTCAGGCACTGGAACATCTTTACATCGATGCTTATCCCAAAGAAAAAGATATTTTTGTGGGAATCGAAACTGTTTTTTATGATAAAAAAATAAAACTAAAAGAGTTATAAACACTATTTCTTTGCAAACCTATTGTTTTGAGCTAAAATAACAACAAACAAACTCTATGAAAAAAAATATTGTACAAGATGTACTCCCTCCAAAAAAATCGATAAGAAATGTAGAGATACCTAGGGTGTCGAAAAAATCGGCTCCTGCCCCTGCTCCTGAACCAAAACCAAAAACTCAAGATATAGTAAGAAAGTCTGTCCCAAAAATAACTATTGTAAAAGAAGAAAAAAAAGAAGTTCCAAAAAACAACTTTGAATACAACGAGCCGGTCAGAAAAAGTAAAAGCAGATTTACTCGGTATATCCTTTTAGGAGCGCTTTTGTTCGGACTTGTTTTCTTTGTTTCCTCATTTTTTAAGAGTGCGGAGATAACCTTTTCTCCGAAACAGGAAACTAGAGTATTAAATGAGGTTCTTTCTGCTGAGAAAAACCTGGCAAGTGGTGGATTAGGATTCCAGATAGTTAGTACAGCCAAAGATATAGAAAGAACAGTTACAGCAACTGGAGAAGAAAGAGTAGATACAAAGGCTTCTGGAACCATAGTTATTTACAATAAAACCGCTGAAGCCCAAAGACTAGTGGCAACTACACGCTTTGAGGCAGCAGGAGGTTTGATATACAGAGCCAAAACTGCCGTTACTGTGCCAGCAAGACAGGTAAAAGACGGAAAAACTGTTTCGGGTTCTGCCGAAGTGGTGGTAGAGGCTGATGCAGTAGGTGAAAAATACAACATTCCTCTTTCAGATTTAACCATTGTCGGCTTTAAAGGCACACCTAAATATACCGAAATATACGCTCGATCAAAAACTGCAATGACGGGAGGTTTCTCTGGTGTACAGAAAACTGTTTCAAAAGAAGTGCTAGATAAGGCTGGAGCCGAGATGGAGCAAGAGTTGCAGGCTGCATTAGCAACTGAGATTGCGTCACAGATTCCGAACAACTTTGTATTATACCAAAGCAGTGTTAGCTACAAATTTGAACCGGTCACACAAACAGGAGGCGGAAGCACGTCATCAGCTGTCTTAAAGAAGCGAGGAGTCATAAGTGCTATTATTTTCGACAGAACAGCTATTAGTGGTGTTATCTTGCAAAAAATACTGCCTGATACAGAACAGGGTTCAGTAAAAATCTCTAACCTTGATGTTTTGGACTTTACTCTTAACACAGTTAACTTTGATCCAAACACTACCGATAATATATCTTTTAATATCAAGGGGGACGCCAATGTGGTCTGGGTATTTGACGAAGGCAAGATAAAAACTGACCTCTTGGGACTTTCAAAACAGAGTGCGGAGGAGGTTTTGCGAACATATGTAAATATGAAAGAAGCCTGGATAAAAACCCAACCTTTCTGGAGCAGGTCTATACCGAATAACCCAGACAAAGTCGAGATTGTCAATACACTGGAAAACTAGGTAGATGTAGGGTTGACTAAACACCCCTAATTCTGTTAGGATACTATCTGTATTAAAAATTTGGGTGATTCGCGCGTCTATCGTGTGAAATAATGCAAGATCAAAACAAAAAAGATACCGCAATAGTAGGTCAAGTTACAGAGGCTTTGCCAAACACTTTTTTTAGAGTAAGAAGAGAGGATAATGGTGAAGAGATGCTAACGTATCTCTCTGGAAAAATGAGACTGCACAGAATACGAGTTCTGGTCGGGGATAAAGTTGTTGTTGAAATTGACCCATACGGAGGCAAAGGCCGAATAACCAAGAGAGTTTAAATCTAAAATGAAAGTAAAATCATCAGTAAAAAAAATGTGTTCACAGTGCCAAGTAGTCCGAAGAAAGGGCTATGTTTATGTTACTTGTAAGGCAAATGTTCGACACAAACAAAGACAAGGATAAGAATTAGTTCGCACTTTTAATAAACTATACAAAAATGAGAATACTAGGAATCACAATACCAGACGAGAAAAGAATAGAGATAGGACTTACAGTCCTATATGGAATAGGCCGTGCGAGAGCACACAGTATTCTTGATAAAGCGAAAGTACAGGTAAGTCTGAAACCTAAAGAGATCACTGTTGAGCAAGAAAACGCTATTAGAAAGGCTGTTGAGGAGTTCAAAATAGAAGGAGATTTGAAAAGAGAAATTGCCGGTAACATAAAGAGACTTAAAGATATCAAAACTTACCGAGGAACTAGACACTCAAGAAACCTTCCAGTTAGAGGACAAAGAACAAAAACTAACGCGAGAACAAAACGAGGAGCGAAGAAAACTATGGGTACCGGAAGAAAATCAGCAGACAAGAAATAATTAGCGTAAACATCATTTAAACTATCATGGGCAAAAAAAGAATCGTAACAACAAAAGATGGGAATGGGGACAAGAAGTCTTCTGCTGTTTCTGCTGTATCAAAAAGAAAAGTTGAAGTAGGTATTTTGAATATCCAATCAACATACAACAACACAAAGATAGTTCTTACAGACGCAAAAGGTAACGTACTTGCTACTTCTTCCTCAGGAGCTACTGGCTTCAAGGGTGCAAAAAAAGGTACTCCTTTCGCAGCTGCTAAAGTTGGTGAAATAATAGGAGCAAAGGCAAGTGCTATGGGAATGAAAGAGGCTTCTGTAGTTGTAAAAGGAGTTGGATCTGGGCGAGAGTCAGGAATCAGAGGTTTTATTGGTAAAGGTATTAGTATCACAAGTATCAAGGATGTTACTCCAGTTCCTCACAACGGACCAAAACCAAAGAAACCAAGAAGAGTATAATTTTCAATTTTAAATATATTTATGATAATAGGACCAAAATACAAAATAGCACGACGCCTTGGGGCACCAATATTTGAGAAAACTCAAACTCAAAAGTATGCTCTTCACCTAGAAAGAAGAGGTAAATCTAAGAAATTTTCTAAACCAAAATCTGAGTTCGGTCTGCAGATGAATGAGAAGCAGAAAGCTAGATTTTCATACGGTATTAGTGAGAAGCAGTTTTCAGGCTACGTTAAAGAAGCGCTACTTAAAAAGGCAATCAACACCCCAGAAACTATTTTCCAATTCCTAGAACTCAGACTTGATAACGCTATCTACAGACTAGGTTTTTCTCCAACTAGATCAGGTGCAAGACAAATGGTGTCTCATGGTCACATTTCTGTAAACGGCAGAAGAGTAAACACTCCAAGTAGAAGACTTAAAATAGGGGACAAACTAACTATTGCAGAAAGATCTCTAAAGAAACCTTTGTTTGCAACTATTGACGAAAAAATCAAAAATGCGGCAATGCCATCATGGCTGAAAATCGATGCAGCAAGCAAGACAGCAGAGGTTCAGGGAATGCCAGTTCATGTAAAAACTGAGAACATGTTCGATCTTAACGCAGTTATCGAGTTCTACAGTAGATAAAACTTGCTTTAAGGATGAAAATAGTGTAGAATTTATAAGCCTTATTTTATATATAATAACTAACAAAAATAACTATGTCTGACCATACAATCGTATTGCCATCAAAACCAAAAATTGTATCAGAAGCTCAATTTAGTGGAACATACGAGATTGACGGTCTTTATCCTGGTTACGGTCATACTCTAGGTAACTCGCTTAGAAGAATCATTCTTTCATCTCTACCTGGAGCAGCAGTAACATCTGTAAAGATAGCTGGTGTTTCTCACGAGTTTTCAGTTATGCCTGGAGTTAAAGAGGATGCAGTTACAATACTTCTAAACCTAAAGAAAATCAGATTTTCTATAGTTGGAGATGAAACTCAGACACTAACTCTAAAAGTTAAGGGGGCAAAAGAGGTAACTGCTGGTGACATAAAAGTTACTGGAGGAGTAGAGGTTATGAACAAAGACTTGGTTATCGCAACTTTGACAGACAAAAATGCAGAACTTGATATGGAGATCTTTGTAGAGAAAGGACTTGGATTTATTTCAAAAGAAGTTATTGAGAAAAACAGAGTAGATATCGGACACATCACTCTAGATGCTATTTTCACACCAGTTAGAAGAGTTAGTTATGAAGTAGAGAACATGCGAGTTGGCGATAGAACAGATTTCAATAGACTAAAAATCTTTATTGAAACAGACGGAACTCTTACTCCAAAAGAAGCTCTAGAGAGATCTATCGAAATAATGATTGGTCAGCTAAAAGCTATAATTGGCTTTAAAGAAGAGGAAGTTGTAACAGCAGGTTCATTTGAAGACAAAACACACAGTGCTGGCGAGTCAGCTCCAGACGAAGATGCATTGAAAACTAGAATCGAAACTCTAAACTTGTCAGCAAGAACACAAAATGCTCTAGCAAACGCGAACATAAGAACAGTAGGTGGTCTAGCTAGAAAAAAAGAGAAGGATATATTAGAAATAGAGGGATTGGGAGGCAAGGGACTTTCTGAGATAAAAGAAGTTCTAGGTAGTTTCGGAATCTCACTAAAATAGTCAGTATTTATAGAATAGAAAAACATGAATCATCACAAAGCAAACAGAAAATTCGGAAGAGTAACAAAGGTCAGAAAAGGACTTATGAAGTCTTTGGCTTTGGCATTGGTTATGGAAGAGAAAATCAAGACTACAGAACCTAAGGCAAAATCTCTACGACCATACGTAGAGAAGCTAGTTACTCAAGGCCTAAAGGGAACCCTCGCTGGTAGAAGAGCTGTTATTGCTAAAATAGGAGCTGAGGGAGCAGAGAAGGTTGTAAAAACTATTTCTCCAAGATACACTACAAGAAAAGGTGGATACACAAGAATCACAAAGCTTCCACAAAGACTTTCTGATGGTAGTCCAATGGCAGTTATCGAGTTCGTTAAGTAATATCAATTTATATGAAATACACATTAGACGCAGCAAACAAAAGAGTTGGACGAGTGGCTACAGAAGCAACAGTTTTGCTTATGGGCAAGAACACTCCTGAATACGCAAGAAATACTATTCCTAACGTTACAGTTGAGATCATCAACACTTCAAAAGCTCTTATTGCTGACACAAAAATGGATCAAAAGACTTACAGCCGATACTCTGGTTACCCAGGAGGACTAAAACAACCTTCAATGAAGCAAGTTATTGCTAAAAAAGGTTACAGTGAGATTTTCAAAGAGGCAATCTACGGTATGCTACCAAAAAACAAACTTAGAAGTAGAATGTTGAACAATTTAATTATTACAGAATAAATATATGTCAGAAAAAGCAGAAAAATACATAGAGGCAGTAGGACGAAGAAAAACAGCGGTAGCTAGAGTTAGACTTACTCCTGCAGCAAAAACTACTTTCACAATCAACGAGAAAGATTTGGACGGATATTTTCCAATCAAAGAAATGCAAATGATTGTAAAGCAACCTCTACTTCAAGTTTCTGACAAATTTAAAATCACAGCAAAAATAGTAGGAAGTGGTATCCACTCACAAGCAGAAGCTATGAGACACGGTATCGCAAGAGCACTAGTAGAAGGTGAAGCAGAACTAAGAAAAGGACTAAAGAAAGCAGGATACTTGAAACGAGATCCAAGAGCTAAAGAAAGAAGAAAGTTCGGATTGAAGAAAGCGAGAAAAGCACCACAGTGGTCAAAAAGATAACAAACAGAACCCCGAAAAGGGGTTTTGTTATTTTTGACCACTGTGGTGCAGAAAGGGGTCGGGAAAACTGGGTGTTTTTCCGTGGAGGAAGGATTGGGAAAACCGTGGGCGACTAAATTTTCTTAAATGTAATCATTTTTAGAAAATGGAAGTACTCTTGTGGTGTTTCCAAGTAGACATAGGAGTAAACGACTGTGTCGTGCTAGGTCAAAGAGATAACAAACGAAGCCCCGACAAGGGGTTTTGTTTTTGATATAATATATTTATGAAAAAATTATATATAATCGGCCTGATATTGATTTTATTGGTAGCTGGATATTTTTATGTAACAACTAAACAACCCGAGCCGGAGATCCACCCAGTTTTAGACACACAAGCACAGTCTGAGATTGCTGCTGATGAAGTTGTGGTTTTAACAGCATTGGGTAAAGAAGCAGACTCTTGTCCAAAAAATGGAGTTGAAGGTTCTTACCGCAGCTGTTCAATCACCATTATTAAAAATACCGAAACTTCTTGGAAAGCCACTGTTTTGTACAGTGGTCTGATGGACGACTCAGTTAGAGCAACAAAAACAGAAGCAAATATTGCTTTTGTAAATGGCAGATGGGAAGCGGAAAATGTTCAGGAAAGTTGGCAGTGTGGACGTATGGACAGTTCTCCAGAATTCATAACGGAACTTTGTCCATAAAAACAAAAGGCATCCTGAGGGATGCCTTTTTTGACACTAGATTATTTTAAAAGTGTCTCTAGGTGTGCGAAGTACTCGTCTTCTGTGTACTGCTTTTCGCCAGGTAAAATCGGTATACCAAATGTTGAGGCAAAATTCTCAACAGTATCGCCAATACAGAGGTCTACATCTCCGGCCCAAACAGTGTATTTCCGTCCCGGCTTGTTAATCCCATATTGTCCACATTGAATTAAAGCCACATTCTCCTGTGCTGGATTTTCTCCTTTTTCCCAGGTGACTTTTCCAATAGACAAAACCTTATCACCAAGCTCTACCCATGGGCCACTTACCCAGCGAGCAAATCTCACATCACCAGACGAATTTTTCAGCTTAACCACAGATAACATAGCAATTACCTCCCAAAAGTACGGTACCTGATTATTCAATATGTGTCAATAAAAAACCTCACTCCTATGAGTGAGGTGGGTTAGTAGCGAATTTGCATTCGCATCATGTGTTTATTTCCTATCGAGTAGGTTTATTCCGTCTTTCTCTGAATAGAGAACTTCACCTTCTCCATTCTCGCGTGCTTTGAGGACCTCTGCGAGCTCAGCAACCAGTTCGCTAGGAGGCCCAGTTCGTGCTCCTGGGAACGCAGTCGCTCTTGCAAGAACTGGTGTTTTTCCTTCTTCGAGTATCACAATAGAAACAGTAGTCATGCTTCACCTCTGAAATCCAGTGTAGCATTTAATAAAAGTTTTGTGTATGAAAAAACCCGGCTACATTAGCCGGGTCGTTATTGGACAAACAGAGGTCCTGGTCCTTAGTTTTTAAAAATTAACCTTCCTTCACACTCAGGTTTGCAGAAAGTTCCATCAGTGGGGAAGGGGTCGGCATGTGCAGGATCGGTGTACTGTCGCCAGTAGCGAGTGCCCTTTAGAATCTTTGCTCTGCAACCTTTACACCGGTACTCTTTTCTCGACGTTCTCCAGCCTCGAAACTGGCCGCCTAGATGTGGCTGTGGTTTGCCCATTCGACTAGATCACACCCACGCTGTAGACGGTTTGCTCCTGGTCGTTGAAGACCTGGGCAGAAAGAAATCGAGGGTTGGTTGCAACATAATCGTCTGCAACTTTCACTGCTTCCTCGACTGTGTGTTTCTGACCAAGATCGAACGTATCGGTGTCCATCGGAGCCTCACCGATGATGAGAAATTTGCCTGTATCAGCTCTCTGTCTCATTTATCCTCCTGAGTCACGATTCGCTTTTTCACTCCTCTTGGGAACTTGTCCGCAACCTCCTTTGATACAGGAAGATGGAACTCCGCAATTGCTTTACAAACAGGGCAACCGCGTGAAGATTCATACCCCGGTACCATTCTGTAGGCGATGCCGTCATAAGGACAAAGTCGTTCACCTTTTCTCGGATGACGTTTTGGAAAAAAGCCTTCGTAATCAACTCCGGCAACTTTTTTTCTACTCGACTTTCTTTTTCTTAGAATAAGCCTGCCATCGTCAATATAGAACCTTCCATTGCGCTCCACACCCTTTGCTTCTGAGTCTGCTCCGCACCAGAGCGAAGTACCATCAGTGCACCGGATGAAAAAGGCTCGTTCACCATACCCAGTATCCTGAGTGTGTAATTCAATAGTTCTGTAAGACACACCTTTACTTAGCACTATACCGCCCTTGAACTCACTGAAGACATCGGAAATATGTCGAGTTATCACAAGTTACCTCCTTTTTTATAATAATACGAATTATTTGATGTGTCAATTATTTTGAGAGACATGTTTTTTATGCTAAAATGTTGTTCTTATGACAGACGAAGATAAAAAAATAGTAGATACAGAGGCAACAAAAACTCATATTGAAGAGGTTGATGACGTTGTTTTCGAAGATAACACCGAAGTAACGGGTGCCGACTATTCTGCCAAGGTAAAGCAATTGAAAGACAAGATAAAAGAACTGGAGAAAAAGAATACTGAACTTCTGGATGGTTGGCAAAGAGACAAGGCAGACTTCGTAAACGCCAAAAGGCAGGCAGATGAGGACAGAAAGGAGTTTATGAAGTTTGCCAAGGCTGACCTAATAAACGAGCTCCTAGGGGTTCTGGATTCGTTTGACGGGGCATTTAAAAACAAAGAGGCATGGGAGAAAGTAGATAAAAACTGGAGAGTAGGGGTGGAGTACATTCATTCCCAGCTTTTGGGAACCCTGACTCAAAATGGAGTTACAGTTTTGAACCCGATAGGGGAGAGTTACGATCCAAAAAGAGACGAAGCTATCGAAAATATAAAAGTTGACGATGAAAAAAGTGATGGTAAAATATTGGAGGTGGTACAAGTAGGCTATGCCTTAAATGGAAAAGAACTCCGAGCACCAAAAGTTAGAGTTGGACACTTAGAATAAGTTTGTATAAAAAAACCGCCGAGTGCCTTAATTGGCGGTTTCTAGGCGGGTGGTGCTGGCTCAGCTTAGCCTCTGTAGAAAATGGCAATTGTTACAATTGTGTAGTGACCGTTATGGCAAGTGGAAATTTGACGACTAGTGATGTGTACACCAACATTTGCCTCAAGCCATTTGTTGGCCTTTCCGGCTGTAACCTGCTCTTCACCAACAAATAATACTACCTGTTCTGTCATGTTTTCTCCTGAATATATTGTAAATTGTTAATCAATGCTTGTCAACTATTTTAAAAATGAATCGTGATATAATTTAGTCCAATGCAGATAATACAATCACAACAGAATATTGTAGAAAAAGTCATCCGAGACAAGGAGGGCCGACTTGTTCGTGCTCGTTTTGCAATATACGAATCAGCAGGAAGAATAAAAGCGAGACTTATTGATTTCGTATACATAGCAGAACAAACTTTACTTAACGGAGCAGTTTTTGCACTTAACGGTTTTTCAAAAATAAAAAAAGCAGTTTCTCAGTACTACAAAAACGTCTTTTCATATAATTTAACTCTAGTTTCAAACAGTTTGTATTTTAATGGTTCTAAGCCCCGCGCACCGACTTTTATATAAAAAACCGCCGAGTGCCTTGACTGGCGGTTCTCGACGGATTTAATTAGTAAGTGTGCCGATGGGGAATACCTAGTAAGTAGGTGACGATCTCAGCAAGAAGAACTGCGGCACCACTTACAAGCATCATCCTTAAAAAGGAGCGAGGCTCACCAGCATTCTTAGGTGGGAGCAGGTATAGCATCATCGTGACAGTTGCAGCCAGAATCGAGTAGAACAGGACCATAGGAACAGGGAACATCAAGCAACCTCCAAACACTAACTTAAAACAAATAATCAATTTAGTCAAGTATTAGAATTTATCAATTATTACAAAACCACACGCTTTCATAATTTGAGTGAAATCCGAAGTTGAGGTTTTGAAAAGGTGAGAAGCCTTATCGAGCATAAGGTGACGAGAATTTTCAAAACAGAAACAAGGAGTTCGCCAAATTTGGAAGCTCTGTAACTAATCAAACAAACTATATGAGTAAAGTAATAGGAATCGACTTAGGTACAACCAACTCCGCCGTCGCAGTTATGGAAGCCGGACAGCCTAAAATATTGGAAAACGCAGAGGGTGCGAGAACAACACCTTCTATTGTTGCTGTGTCAAAAACTGGCGAGAGACTAGTTGGGCTTCTTGCAAAAAGACAAGCAGTAACAAACCCGAAAAACACAGTTTTCGGAATAAAAAGATTTATCGGTCACACATTTGAAGATGAGGCGGTTCAGAAAGACAAAGCTATTGTTCCTTTCGAGCTTTCAAAGTCTGCGACAGGTGGAGTGAAAATAAAGATGGGAGAAAAAGAATCTTCCCCAGAAGAAATTTCAGCCATGATTCTTTCTAAAATCAAAGCTGATGTAGAAGCAAAAATAGGAGAGAAAGTAACTCAAGCTATTATCACAGTGCCCGCATACTTTAACGATGCACAAAGACAAGCGACAAAAGACGCAGGTGCTATCGCAGGACTTGAAGTTCTAAGAATTATCAACGAACCTACAGCAGCGGCACTAGCCTACGGATTCGATAAAGGTAAAAAAGAAGAAAAAATAGTGGTATTCGACTTCGGTGGAGGAACATTCGACGTTTCTGTGCTAGAAGTTGGAGACTCTGTTATAGAAGTAAAATCAACAGACGGAGACTCACACTTGGGAGGTAAGGATATAGACCAGAAAATAATTAACTTCCTTGCTGATGAATTCAAAAAGGAATCAGGGATTGATCTGCGTGGCGACACTCTAGCTCTTCAGAGACTAGATGAAGCTGCAGAGAAAGCAAAGATAGAGCTATCTACTGCTATGGAGTCAGAAGTAAACATCCCGTTCATTACTTCAGATTCATCAGGCCCAAGACACTTGCTTATCAAAATAACTCGGGCAAAACTAGAGGAACTAACAAGTGAGTTCATAGATCGAGCAATGGCTATCACAAAGAGAGCCATGGAAGCTTCTGGCTTCTCTGTTTCTGATATCAACGAGGTAATCCTAGTTGGAGGCCAGACAAGAATGCCAAAAATATCTGACCGAGTAAAAGAATACTTCGCAAAGGAACCTAACAAATCTATCAACCCAGACGAAGTAGTAGCTCTTGGTGCAGCTATCCAAGGAGGTATTCTAAAAGGTGATGTGAAAGACGTATTGCTTCTAGATGTTATCCCACTATCACTTGGTATCGAAACTATGGGAGGTGTGGCTACAAAACTAGTTGAGAGAAACACAACTATCCCTGCCTCTCGTTCACAAGTATTCTCAACTGCTGCAGATAACCAAACTTCTGTAGAAATACACATCGTACAAGGTGAAAGAGCTATGGCGAGCGACAACAAGTCTCTCGGAAGATTTATTCTAGACGGTATTCCACCAGCTCCACGAGGTATGCCGCAGGTAGAAGTTATGTTTGATGTAGATGCGAACGGTATCTTGTCAGTAAAAGCGAAAGACAAAGCAACTAACAAAGAGCAGTCTATCAGAATTGAAGCCCGCTCAAGTCTGTCAAAAGACGAGATTGAGAAAATGCAAAAAGATGCAGAGATTCACGCCGCAGACGACTTGAAGAAAAAAGAGGTTATCGAAGCTAAAAACATTGCAGAGCAACTAGTATATACAGCTGAGAAATCCCTAGCTGATGCCGGTGATAAAGTTCCAGCAGATTTGCGAAAATCTATTGAAGACAAAATAGCTGACACAAAGAAAGCAAAAGAGGGTGAAGACATGGATCTAATCAAAAAGACTACATCTGAGCTTTCAAACGAATTATCAAAAATAGGTGAGATGATGAACAAGGCAGCTCAGGAGTCTGCAAATACAGGAGCAAACACTGAGACTCCAAAAGATGAGAAAGTGAGAGATGCTGATTTCGAGGAAAAAAAACCTGAGGATAACAACAACCGTGCGTAGCCGAGTGGTCATACGACCATTGCTCGACTCCGTACGGTTACAGGGTCGTATGACCAGTAGCATGCAATAAAAACCACTCGGCAGATGAACTGCACGAGTGGTTGATGGAACAACTAATTCACTATTTGGATTTGGTGGGGGCAACCATGACACAAGGGAGTGACCGTCCGCAAGGAATCCTCATCTCCCCCTCGCTACCAAGAATGACCAGATCTTTACCTTCTCGGTAAATTCTGATTTCTGCACCATCGACACCAACACTCACATACATTTTACTGTTGCTGCTGCCAGGTGTACTAGTTACACTGCAACTGACATTAACTCCGTCGTGAGACAAGTGAACACTCGATGTTTCAAGAGGGTTTCCTCCAGTAAAACCGAAGTCTCTTACTTTGCGCGTGGGTGTTGCAGGTGGACTAGAAACAATGCCTTCCACCTCCAGTTTACCAATCTTCATTCTCTTCTTTTTTGACATCGTTACCACCTCAAGTACTGATTGCAAGAAACAAATTAACGCTCAGCCATAAGAACTGTTGTGCTGTCATCAAAGTATGCGACGGTTCCGTATCCAGGACCCGGACTTACTTGAAGTGCATTGGCTTCATAAACCCTGGAGTCAATAACCAACTGCATGTTCTTTGGAAGTCTTACGTACCGCTTTCGGTCTACGATAAATTCCTTGGCAACAGTCACGAAGGCGAACCCAACATTGATAGGCATAAAAGCTCCGTTCTGCTTACAACTCTATATCATTTAGAAGCTTAGTCAACAGTAGATAAATTATCAAAAATCCATATAATAAAACCATGAAAAACTACTACGAAATACTCGGTGTAGATAAGAAAGCTTCAAAGGACGAAATCAAAAAAGCGTTCAGGACTTTGGCGCACAAACATCACCCTGACAAAAAGTCCGGTGATGACGCAAAGTTTAAAGAGATAAACGAAGCCTACTCTATTTTGTCTGACGATAAGAAACGCCAGCAGTACGATACATATGGTTCAGCTGGTCCTTCGGGAGGTTTCGGCGGAGGTAATGGTGGTTTTGATGGATTTGATTTTTCTCAGTTCACCCAGGGTGGAAACGGAGGGTTCGAGTTCGACTTCGGAGACATTTTCGGCGACGTGTTTGGTGGAGGCAGAAAGCAACAACAGAAACGAGGAAGAGATATCTCTGTAGACATAGAACTCTCTTTTGACGAGGCAGTGTTTGGTGTTGAAAGAACAGTTCTCATAAACAAGGTATCAAAATGTGCGACCTGTACTGGTACTGGGGCAGAAAAGGGAACAGCGATGGACACTTGTGGCAAATGTAACGGTAAGGGAAGCATTAGAGAGGTAAAGCGAACCTTCTTCGGACAGTTCGAGTCAACTTCTGTGTGTGATGTTTGTAATGGTTTGGGCAAGGTTCCAAAGGTTAAATGTAAGGACTGCCATGGTCACGGAGTACTAAAGAAAGAAAGTGAAATAAAAATCAAAATTCCTCCAGGAATCGAGAACGGAGAAATGATGAGACTCTCTGGGGCAGGTGAGGCAGTAGCCCAAGGTATTCCTGGAGACCTATATATAAAGGTTCACGTAAAAAAACATCCGCACTTCAAAAAGGATGGTTTTAACCTAGTGATGGATCTTCCAGTAAAACTTACAGATGCGTTGCTTGGTGCCACAGTGAGTCTCGATACATTGGATGGTCAGATAGACCTGAAAGTACCTGAAGGCGTCTCACACGGCGAAATATTGCGCGTAAAGGGCAAGGGAATCCCGTTTGAGAAGGGAAGTAGGGGAGATATTCTAATAAGAGTAGCTATCCTACTACCAAAAAAGCTCTCAAAGTCTGCCAAAAAGGCGATCGAGGACTTGAAGAACGAAGGTTTTTAGTCCAAATTCCAAAAACATAGTTTCCAACGATTAAAACTTGCAGAAATGCAAGTTTTAATGTTTAATAAAAATAGGCATTATATGGCCTAACAAAGCCAAAAAAATACCCTTCACGCACCCTGTTTTTCATGATATTTCCTTGACAGAAGGGGGTTGAGTGTGCTACTATATACCTAACTCAGCAAGTCTGAGTTTTTCCATTTAAAGCCGACAGAGTAAATCAGTCTGTTTTAAAAGGAAAGACAAAATACCGAATTCCTACAGAATTAACATATAATCAAAAGCTTATTTTAAATTTTACAGCAGTTAGTTTGTTTATGGCCATATCTGCCTTTGCAGGTATCGAAAGTCCAGTCGTAGTTACCGAAGTTCCAAAACTGGAACAGACAGTAATACGAGAGATGGCATCAAGTAATAAAAAAGAGGTTGAGAGAATGATGAGTACTGAGGAATACGTTAAAGACTATTTCGCAGACGTGCCTATCATGATCCAGATCGCTAGATGTGAATCAACATTTAGACACCTAGGTAAGGATGGAGAAGTTCATAGAGGTAAGGTAAACAACAAAGACGTTGGAGTTATGCAAATCAACGAGTATTACCACCTAGATACTTCCAAGAAAAAGGATTACGACATCTATACTATTGAAGGGAACACAGCTTATGCCCGAGACCTATATGAGAGAGAAGGTACAAGACCTTGGAACTCATCTAAGCCTTGTTGGGGTAAGTATGAGAACAAAGATCTAGCTATAAACAAGTAAAACTAAAAACAAAGGCCCCTTTAAGGGGCTTTTGTTTTATATATAAATGACCAATAAAGAACATTATGCTTGACTTTTAAATATAAAATGTTATTATTAAATAGGTTAAATCTTAAACCTTCAGAATCAAGGGAGACTTCTATGGTTTGGCTTGCAATGGCCATTGGCGCGGGTTATGTGGTGGGAATCGGGGCATTGGTGTGGATCCTGTTCCTTTCACCCACAAACCGCAAAATTGTTCGAGAGTGGGAAGCGGCGAGCAAGGCGATGCACGAACGAATAGCCGAAAGAAAACGTCTTGAGGAGGAACGGGCTTCGGCCTCAAAACCCTGCACCTAATAAGTGCAGGGTATTTCTATATCTAAAATTTAAATAAAAAACACTCAAGCAGGTTGTGCTTGAGTGCAGTAGGGGAGAGTTTATCCCTTTTTCCGAATACCGGTCCTGCGACCGAACGAGACAGATTTGTTTATGTAGACTCGGGCATTCGTTGCCTTGAGCTCACCGCGCCGGGACTTCCTTCCGGATGCCAAAGCGAGTGCTGTGCTGAAACTTAAATCTGACTGGGTGGGGGGATTATGTTTCGCAATATCCCGCAACATCGCTGCCACGTCGGGCGCCGGTGTTTCCTGTCGGCTCGTCAGTACCATGCGACCATTGGCTACGTCTGGGTCGACAACAAGGGTAATCAGTACTCTCTGCAGACCGATAAGTCCCATTCAAAACCTCCATTTATTATAATACCATATAGATTATATTTGTAAATAGTTAGAAGGGGAAGTGGTAAATAAAAAAACCCCTCATTTCTGAGGGGATTTGTTGCCACGAGTAAGTCCTACTTGGGTCGAGCAACTAGCTTCGCTTCTTTAACTTTGGTCGTTGACCATCTGGCCAATTCAACTCAAGTCTGTAACTGCGACCTTCTCTTCGGCCCCTACCGTTTGGAAAAACGAGCATTTTCCTTGCAATGAAATAACCTTTTGTACACTGACCTTTTTCCTCCAAGAATTTTTTGTATTCTTTGGCAGTTAGACGAGCACCCAGGTCTAGCTTCTCGGCAATTTTAACTGCAGCTGCAACGTTTGATGGATATGAACGCACTTCCGACATTCGTTTTCCAAGAACGTTGGAACATTCAATTAGTTCCAACCAAAATTCAGCAGCCACATTTTTAAATTTTTGTATCGGCACAATAACACCCCAAAATTGAAAATAGCGATCCTGCAATTAGACTACTAAATATCTGACAAAATGCAAACTACCTTGACTAGTGAACCCTGGTTCACTGTATAATAGGGTAATGAGTAAACGGGAAAAAGTTATTTTGCATATGGACGGAGATGCTTTCTTTGTCGCCTGTGAAGTATCTAGAAACCCTGAACTAAAAGGACTTCCGGTTGTTACAGGACAAGAACGAGGAATAGTTTCCGCACTTTCTTATGAAGCAAAAGCTTTGGGAGTTTATCGTGGATATCCGATATTCAAATTAAAAAAAGATTTTCCCCAAGTTATTATTTTGCCAGGAGATTACAGTTTGTATGCAAAACTTTCCACCAAAATGTTTGATATCGTACGACGATATGCTGATGATGTTGAAGAATACAGTATAGATGAATGCTTCGCAGAGCTTACAGGACTTGATAAGCCGTTATACATGTCCTACAAGGAGATAGGTGAGCGGATAAAACGTGAAATAACAGAAGAACTGGGTTTATCTATCTCTGCAGGTCTGGCTCCGACCAAAGTACTGGCCAAAGTAGCCTCCAAATGGCAAAAGCCAAACGGTTTTACCATTATAACCAAAGAAACTACTAACGATTTTTTGAAAGAAACTTCTGTCGGGAAAATCTGGGGTATCGGTAGACAGACTTCGGAATTTTTAAGACAAAAGGGAATAGACACTGCCCTACAGTTTGTAGAAAAAAATATCGAATGGGTGAGAGAGAACTTATCGAGTCCTTATGAGGCTCTGTGGTTGGAACTTCGTGGCACCTCGGTTCACAAAATAAACCCCGAGACCAAGTCCGAGTATTCATCAGTTCAAAAAACTAGAACTTTTCATCCCAAAACAAATGACAAAAAGTTTTTGCTTTCACAACTTTCAAAACATATTGAAGACGCGTGTAGAAAAGCTCGACATTATAATTTAATTGCAAAAAAGTTTTCTTTTTTTATAAAAAGTCAGGACTTCAGATATTATTCTTTTGCAATCGATTTACCTTTTCCAACAAACTCGCCAGAACCAATAGTCGCATTAGTGAAGCTTCATTTCGCCAAAGTCTGGACCAAAGGTACCTTATATAGGACTGCTGGAGTCACTTTATATGAACTAGTGTCAGATGAGGTAATCCAGAAAGACCTATTTGGTGGTTTGGCCAAAGAAACCAAACTTGAGGCCGTTCACAAACAAATCGATTTTTTAGAAAACAAGTTTGGAAAGAGAGTAGTTTATCTCGGTTCAACTCATGAAGCTCTCAACCGTCCCCAACAGGGAACAGAAGCGGATGATTTAGATCGCAACTTATTATTTCTTTAATTCTTTCTGGTTAGCTATTTGCCTAGAGGGAAGTGGTATAGGAACGTTGCACAATATATCTTTTGGTAGGTATACCTAAGGGGTAAAGTGAAAGTATTGTTTTTCAATTTTAATTTACGAAATCAACTATTAATACAAATCAATTAACTTCCCTACATTGTTTTATGGGTACCTAGATAGCACCTACCTAACCACTACTAGCTCTCTTTCTACGCTACTACAATTAATATGTGCAAAAACACCTCCTTCAAAAAATCCCTTTTCGACAGGGAAGTCCCCTGCCCTAGTTTAGGATATATATATAATTTCATATAATAAAAAAGCCATCCAGTTCTAAATTGGGTGACTTTTGATAATAAGGGTGAATTTGATTCAATGAATTTGCCTGGGTTTAGCTATCCAATCTCCCATGGATTTGAATCACGCTCATCGCACTGAATGCGCGCTTGCTTTTGGCTAGCAACGCCAGCCTGGAGTACTCTGTAAAATGATCTTTGTTCAGAGTCGTACCATTCGTTGAAGGCTTTCTTATTTTTAAAGGTCCTCCATGTTCTCTTTCCATATGAACGACTGCCGGCTTTGATAATTTCAAAAACAACGTTGTACATGTGATTTTCTCCTCACACACATTACCATACCCTAGGTATATGTCTATATAACCTAATGACTTGATGCAAGACTTATGATAGTATCCATTTTGGAGGTTAGATGATGTCGATTCTATTATGGCTGGCTCTGGTCTTAAGTGGGACTGTTTTTGGGGCAGGAGTTTACTACTTCTGGAAGAATGGTGTCATGGATACTAATGTTGCATCTTTTTTTGGAAAGATGTTTATTATGGGAATCGTTTTCATTTTTAGCTTAGTCGCACTCATCTATATTTAATTTAGTTATGCAAACCACAGAAATTTTGTGGTTTTTTTATTAAAAAAACTCGACTGAGCCAGAGACTTCAGTCGAGCGTTTTGTGTTAAAAATACTAGAGCAAACTACGGTTAACCCAAAGCAGGTTATTCTTCGCATCACGAACTGCCAGGATCGAGCGAGAACCGTAATAGCTGAAACCTGTGTCGGCTCTGAGGTCCACCGCATCATATCCAGCCTGCTTGATAAATCCACTTTTGATTTGAAGAATGTTGCCATTCGTCTCACCAATCAATGGTAGCAGGGTTCTCATTCCGCTTTCTGACAGCACGATAGAAAATGGACCTCGGTACTCCCAATACTCCAAACGGTTTTTGAATCTCCTGATGTCCTGTGTTGGCATCTGCACTCCCTCCTAATTTCCTATCCAAACATTAACACAGTTTTAATATTTGTCAAAGGATCAGTAAAAAATTTTCTACTCGACTACTAGGTTAAACTAATTTCGTTTTATTTTAACTCGCAACGGCTTATGCAAATATTTACCAATCCACTCAAATGAAATTATTACAAACAACAAACAAATCCCATATGTGAGTATTTCGACTTGAAAGTTAGTTAGAGAAATATTAAACCAAGTAGACAAATAATAAGGTATAAAACCAATCTCGTTTATTGGTAATGGATTTGATGACAAATCTCTTAGGTAAGATTCTAGATTGGTTAGTGGGCAGCCTCCATACAACGACCAAATGATGACGGCAGAAAGTAACACCAAAGACTCTATTGGTCTGAATTTTTTGTATTTGATACTTAGTAGTATCCCTAAAAACACTGACACAATAAAGGTCCAGTGAATGACCATTACTGCATCGGCAAGTAGATTGTAATACGACATTAGCTTACAAGGTTTCTCACAAATTCATCCAACCAATAGTATGCTTCTTTCAGCCAATCAATAACAGGTCGTACGTATTGCATAACAGCTTCTGACTGAAGCCAAGCAATAAGGTCAAAATCTAGAAAAACTTTTAACGCGATTATGGCGGCAATAAGCAGAACTATTTTCATAATAAATCCCCCCTCGTTATTTTTATTTTTTGTATTCATAATATTTTTTATTAAATTATTGTACAGGATTTGTTGGTGCTGGAGGAGTGTTATTATCCTCATTGTTCTTTCTAACTCTGTTCCCAACAACAAACAGCAGTCCTACAAACACCAATGCTGCAAAACCTATTCCAATCCAAACAATAATAGGGTACTTCTCAGTTGGGCGACTTTCAGCTGAATCACAAGCGTCCCCTACTCCATCGCCGTCAGTATCTCTCTGGTCACTGTTGGGTTCGTTGGGACAGTTGTCTCGTATGTTCATGCGACCGTCAGCATCAAAGTCGTCACACGCATCTCCCCTATCATTACTGTTTTTATCCTCTTGATCTGCATTGTACTCGTGGACACAGTTGTCATTTATATCTGGAATTTTATCCATATCTATGTCTGACAAAACAAAGCTAGGGTTTGTTGAAAACTGCACTGTTCCAACCTTTTTAATATCTCTTGCATTATAGTTTGGAGCCTCAAGAGAATCCGCGTAATTGGAAACATAGTACTCTGGGTTTCCATATATACTGTAAGTATTGTTTGGAAGTGCCAAAAACCGAAGACTGTTTTTTGTAGCCTGGTTGTTATAATCATTTAAACTAATCTCTGAAATACGTAACGGCTGAGCGTAGTTTAGCTCTATTATCCAGGTAGTTGCTGTATTGGTTGGAAAAGTTACAACCCTTGAAGTCGGTACAATTTTATTTATCACAGTTACTTCACCGCCGTTTTTGTTTATTTTTATGGTTACATAACTAGGAAGTGCAACGTTGTTTGCCAAAGACAATGTAAGTGAATCAGAGGTAATAGGTTTATCAAAGGTAATTATTATCTCGGCAATTCCTGCATCCCCGTTCAGATAAAAGTCAGACATTGTGGAAAGGTTGTTATCAAAAAGCGGAGACAAGTTTGCGTTTGTTCTGGTATCTAGCGCACTCCTAACAGCCGTTCTGGAGTTATCTGTGTTCATTAATCTACTTGGAACAAAACTTTTTGTTGTCTCGTTATATACTCCAAAATAGTTGCTGTATAGGTCCACATCGTTAAAATCTACTTCAACTATTGTTGGAACCGTTATGTTTATTACAGGAACTTTACCTACACTTTTATATGAACTAAAAAGTTGACTATTCAGAGTTTCCCTATCTATGGTGTTGGTCGGAGTCCAGTCCTGGGCCGATACCACACTACTCATTCCTAGCAAAATAACAAATGCAAATAAATATTTTTTCATATTAGTTTTGTATAACATTAGCTTTTTGATTCTTGGAAATAAAAGCGCTGCTCATAAACATAACTCCGAGCACAATAAAGGTTACGACTCTCAAAACTAAATCCATATTCCAAACATCCACCAAAACAAGCCGAGCAACAACTAGAATCAAGATAACCATTCCGTATTTTTTCAGCGCATCATGCTGATTAAATAGTCCATAAAAATGTGTAGACAGTCCGACAATGGTGTAGATAAATAGTGACACAAACACTGCAGTGTCGTTGAATCCAATGATTGAATGCGAGCACAGCCAGATAAGAGCGTAGACATATATACTTGATCCAACCAGCATTATTTGATGAACATTTGATGGATCACCTGCTTGCCCAGTCCTGTTTAGTTTATAAAACAGTCCTAGAACCCCTAGAACCGCGCCTACAATAACCAGTACTGCAAAATCTGAGTGAAAGATGATGCTATTATTCCAACTATTTGAAGAGAAACTCGGAAGAGTCATGAGAACAGGTACAGCAGTCAGTATCGCAAAGCTTCTAGCAATAGCTATTTTGCCAGTCACAACATATGCAGCCATAGCAATAAGCGCAGACTCAATAGCAAAAGCAATAACCAGAGTTTGACCCTTTAACTCCAGTGAAGTCGCTATAGCAAGCAACAAAACGGAGACTAATGCATGAACATAGAACAACTGCTCTTTCTTAGTTTTAATGAACACCAGAAAACCAGAAAATGCGTAGACTAACATCCATAATGCTACAACTAAACTCTGGTACACATCTGGAACCACGTTCAAAGTAAAACCAAGTATGACGAGAGTATTTACTATAGTTAGATAAGCATCTCCAGCCTCTGCCTTCACTTTGTTTTGTATTAGACTGAATACTCCTATCACTAAGTACAAAATAGAAATAATATAGACCATGAACAATACCGCATAGTCGCCTTGTAACGGGCCTCCGTCAAACACGACAGCCAAACTGTACAAAAATACTCCGGTGATACCTAGAGAACCAACTTCTCTCCAGTTTCTAACAATAGACATCCAAATTCCTGCAATAGAAACGACTAGTAGGTAGGCATACAACGCGATAGGTTCGAT
Organism: Patescibacteria group bacterium; assembly: GCA_040384485.1. Taxonomy (GTDB): domain Bacteria; phylum Patescibacteriota; class Minisyncoccia; order Phycocordibacterales; family DATDWN01; genus C7867-006. The sequence goes on along the minus strand of JAZKJH010000002.1, from coordinate 135,105 downwards.
ATCTACCGTACCTGCAAGAACTGGTGCTAAAAGGGCCATCAACATTCCATACACTGCCAGTCTCTTACTTGAGTAAGCCACTGAAGTCAGACTTGTATACAAAGAAACCATAAATGTTATGCCGAGTACCATGTATGAACTGAAGAAATCAAAAAAGTATTGTCCAGCTAAAATAGTAATAATAACTAGTGCCGTTCCAAGAATTGTCAGAGCGTTTCCTTGTGTCTCATTCTTACCTAATCGTGTCGTACCAACAAGAGTAACAACCGTTCCGGCAAACACTCCTAGAGTAATTCTTCCGACAGGACCAATCCAGTTGTGTGAGAATGCGTAATTTACAAACCAACCAAAACCAACAAGTATCATCAAAATACCCACTTTCAATAGCGGGTTTTCTTTGAGCCACATCATAAACTCACTTTCTTGGGCTGGAGCACTTACTGGGGTAACAATATTTTGAACTAAAATAGGAGCAGTGGGTTGAAGTCTATCACCATACATGACAGGTGCTGCAGGTTGTACAACTGACGGTACTGGAACTGCTTGTTGTAGACCTTGAGCTTTTAGCGAGATAAGCTCATTTTGAAGTTTATTAGCTCTCCTGCCAAGCCCTGATGTCTTAATAAATAAAACAATAACCGCGAGCACAAGGATCAGATCGATCATATAATAAGAAAAATAATATAATAAATATAACATTACGAATACTTAATGTTATAAATTATATAATACTAATTAGATTTTAGGTAGGTAGGCAAAAAGATGTAAGTAAAATTGCTTTTATACTTTTTAATTTGTATCATTTAATCTATTATCCTTTGGTTTAATAAACTTAAAACAATCTAAATGGCAATTCCTATATTTTCTATTATTCTGGGTATCATTACTTTGACTAAACTCTTGTCGTCTATTGTTTATGGTATTACCAGTATTTTTTATAAGGACACCACAAAAAAAGATGCTTCAATAAAGCACTGCAAAAAATTGTTTTGGGATTTTTTAATTGCTGGAATACTTACAGGTATTGCCATAGCTTGTGAGACTTGGATGATCCGCAGAATGTTTTAAAAGACCTTGAAATTTCTTTTTATTTTATAACTTTGGCAAGTAGGCAAACGGGTCTAGATAAGCCTTGATGTCTGCTAGAGGAATGGTTGCTTCCTTACACCCCTTACTGCTTGTGTACTTCTCTATTCGCACTCCTTCTGTTGCATACACAGTTATGTGCAAGTGAGGTCCTGTAGAGTATCCTGTGTTTCCGCTGTAGCCAATAAGGTCACCTGTATCGAGTCTTTGTCCCGGAGAAGTACTGATAACTGACAAGTGAGCATAAATAGTAGAAAGACCGTTGTCGTGACGAACCATAACCCATTTACCGAAAGAATAACATCCTTTGTATTGGTCAGTGTTTCCAGTTCCCACAACTGTTCCATCCAAAACGTTTTTTACTCTGGTTCCGACACTCGCACGAAAGTCGGCTCCGTTATGAGTACCAGAAGCATATAAACGACTTGAACCAGAAGTTTTTCCAAATCTTTGAGTCACAAAAACATTATCCAATGGCCAAGCCATAAGTCCTGGTTTCGGAGCAGGATAACCACTTTTACTCACGTTGTAGTTCAATTGTGATTCGTATTCAAACAATTCCTTTTCATACAAAGCCTTTTCTTGCTCTTTTGTTTTTACAAGTTCTTTAAAACTTTCTTCCTTGTTTTTTGTTTGTACTAGCAATGTAGCTTTTTCTTTTGTGGTGTACTCAACTGCTTGCTTTTTCCCACTCAAATCTGTTTTCAAGTTAACAAGACTTTTTTTCTGCCCAGAAAGACTGGTTTGCTTTTCACCCAAGTCTTCCTTTAGCTTTGCTAGTTCATTTGAATGAATCTGAATTTCGGTACGGACTTTTTTTGTATTATCTAGCTCTGTCCAAAGCTCTCCCAAATCCTTGCTTGAAAACATCACTTCCAAAAGACTCGTGTTTTGTAGGTTTTGTGAGTTTTTAATAGCGGAAATAATTGCTCTTTTGTTTACATCAATATTTTCAACCGCCTCTTCTATCTGCTGATTTACTTGCTGAATAGTGAGGTTGGTCTTGTTTATTTTATTTTCTGTAAGGTTTATATCTGTAGTTATTTTCTTCTTGGTAAGGTCTAGGGTTTTTATAGTACTTTTCAAAGTCGTTGCCTCTTTGGCAGCGTTTTCTACTTCTTTATTATATTGCTGGATTTCTTTTTCAAGCTCCTGAATCTGTTTTTCTCGCTCCTGTATTTTGTTTACCAACTCATCACCTTCCTCCGTTTGGGCATTTATACTTATAGCAAAAAACAGACTGAAAACTAGGGCAAAAACAGCTGTAAAAAGTTTAAATTTTTTATGCATTTTTAATTTTCCAAACTGCAGCTTTGGTTCTTTCTATTGCTTCTTCTTTACCTAAAACATATATAAGACTAAAGGGGTCAGGACTTTTTTCTCTACCTGACAGTGCCACTCGTAGTGGCCACAAAACATTACCCTTCCCTTTCTCAGTCGCATAGTCAAATATCAGGGATTTGATTTCCTCTGGATTAGAGTACTTATCTTCCCCTGCTTTCTCCAAAGCATCAGCCACCCACTGTAGGTGAGCCTCAGACTCCTCCAAAGGAGCGCCTTTCCATGACAAAAGCTCCTTTGAGTAACTAGGTGAATTGAAGAAAAATGATAAATCCCCTGCCTCAACCATAGTATCTATGTCACCCCATTTAGAAATATGCTGAGTAATAATATTAGAAATTTTATTGATAAAATCCGGGTCAGAAGTTTTAGAATTCTGAGCCAATATCGGACTCTTATTGAGACGAGCCATAATCTCTTTTATTACAGTCTCCTTAGGTAAATTCTTCATGTGTTCCTTGTTTATCCAGTCAAGTTTTACTTGGTCAAAAATAGCACCACCCGTCTGAACTTTCTCTAGTGAAAACTCTGTCATAAGCTCATCCATAGTAAACAGCTCTTTGTCAGTCCCTGGGTTCCATCCTAGGAGGGCTAGGTAGTTTATAAGTGCTTCAGGAAGATAGCCTTGGTTTCTGTATTCCACCAAAGAGGTTGCCCCGTGGCGCTTAGATAATTTGGATCTGTCGGCACCTAGAATAAGTGGGATATGGGCATATACTGGCCTAGGAGCGCCGATAGCTTCTTGGATGAGTATTTGTCTAGGAGTATTAGAAATATGGTCCTCGCCTCGTATAACGTGAGTGACACCCATCTCAAAGTCATCTACTACAACCGCCAAGTGATACAATGGCTCATCAAAGTTTTTGGCAATGACAAAGTCAGATAATTCAGTCGTATCGAAAGTTATATCACCTCTTACCACATCATTAAATGTAACTACCTTGCCTGGGTTTTTTAGACGTATAACTTCTACCTCAACGTCTGGATTATTCTTAGAAGGTTCTTTTGATACATATGCTGTACCCGACTCAACCATTTTTTTTAAATAAGATTTGTGGATCTCTGCTCGCTCTGATTGTCGAGAAAATTCGTCAAAAGAAAGTCCGAGCCATTTTAATCCATCTAAAATATTTTCTTCAAACTCTGGTTTAGAACGTTCCTTGTCAGTGTCCTCGCTTCTCATAACTATTTTTCCAGAATGTTTTCTAGAAAACAAAAAGTTAAAAAGTAGAGTTCTCGCTGTTCCAATATGAAGATTCCCCGTCGGTGACGGCGGGAACCTTACTATTACTTTTTTATCTGTATTTTCTTGCATTTTATTTTTCGTGACTTACTGCTATGGCAAGTATTTCTCTCGCAATAAGTCTCGCCGAGTCTGAACGAGCAAAAGATTTCGCTGATTCAGCCATTTTGTCATACTCGTACTGGTTGTTAATTATTCTATCTATTTCTGACACCAAAACTCCCCCAGCCAAGTTTTTCTCTTCTATGACTATTGCCGCCCCACTTCTAGCATAGGAGTAAGCGTTGTTTCTCTGGTCGTGGGAAGTTGGTTCTGGTATTGGCACAATAATAGACGGCTTTCCCCACAAAGCTATCTCAAATATTGCTGAGCCTGCACGAGAAACAATAATATCAGCTACACCTGCAGAAGCTCTGGTATTAAGCACATTTAAATAGTCGAACATTTTATATCTACTTTTGTTCGGGTTGTTCAGTAAAACCACATCTCTTGTTTCCTCCATTATTTTAATATTGTTTCTTCCAGTCTGATGTACTATTTGGTATTTTGAAACGAGCATTGGCAAAGCATCCATAATAACTTCGTTTATAAATCTTGAACCTTGGGAACCTCCAATAACTAGTATTGTTTTTAGTGTTGGGTCGAGTCCTAAAAGTTCATATGCCTCTGTAGTTAGAACTTCTCTCACTTCTTTTCTAACAGGGTTGCCGGTGTAAGCAGTTTTCTCTTCCTTGAAATACTTTGCTGCCTCTGGATACGAAACGGCTATTCTTTTTGCAAATTTTCCTGCCCAACTGCTTACTTTTCCTGGCGAACTGTCGGATTCGTGAATAACCACAGGAATTCTAAGAAGTCTCGCTGCAAAAAGTGCAGGAAAACTCGCATATCCACCTTTACTAAAAACAACATCTGGATAAATAATAAACATTCTCCAAACTGCCCAAAGTACTCCGAAACCTGTTTTCCATAGGTCAATAAAGTTCAAAATGATATTTTGTGGAGACTTTTCCTTTCGGATTTTCCCAGCGCTAGTTCCTTCAAATAAAATATTGTTTTCAAAAAGTAGTCCTTCGTTATAAGGATCTGTAGACATATAGAAAAGTTCTGGACGTAAAAGTCGTTCCTCTTTTACCAACTCATTTATTTCCTGCGCGACTGCGATGATTGGATAGAAATGTCCTCCTGATCCTCCTCCTGTAAATAGTATTTTCATTTTTTAGTATTTTTAGATATATTCAAAACTATTCCCATCATAAATAAGGTTATAAACAGCGATGTTCCTCCGTGACTGACAAAAGGCAATGTTATGCCAGACAGGGGTAAAACCCCCACCATGGCCCCTATATTCACAAAAGCCTGGGTTGTTACCAGTATAACAATTCCCACAACCATTAGTCTACCGAACAAATCGTTGGTTTTTACGGCTATTTTAAGGCCTCTGATAGCAAAAAATACAAACAAAAGTATGATAGTTACCGAACCCACAAAACCGAACTCTTCACTAGCTACAGCAAAAATAGAATCCCCGATTGGTTCTGGAAGAACATTGAATTTTTGAATACTTTGACCGAAACCTCTGCCCGAAAATCCGCCGGAACCTATCGCGATGAGTGACTGTTGAATCTGCCAACCACTCCCAAGGGAATTCTCACTTGGGTTTATGTAAGTCTGGATACGGTTCATTATGTACGGCTTGGTGAAAGCGAGTCCAGCTACACAAACAACCGCAATCATAAAACCGAGGAGCAAATCTCTCCATCGTCCTCCACCGGCAACAAAAATAGCAAGTCCTGCTGAAATAATAATGAAGAAAGTATCTGTGTCAGGTTGGCTAAGTAGTATTGCCCCAGTCACTCCTGCCAGAATCATAAAAGGTAAAAAGCCGAATTTAAATGTTCCAAATTTTTCCTTTGCAGTCGCGACCCATGTCGCCAGAATCGCAATAAAACCTATTTTCAAAAATTCTCCAGGTTGAAAGGAGAAGCCTCCTAGGTGTATCCATCTTTTTGCACCGCCATGTTCAAAACCAAGTCCTGGAATAAAAACCAAAAGCGTTAAAATGGCCGCTGCTATGTATATGTAAATACTAAACTTTTTATAAATCTTATAATCAATCCTGGATGCAATAAAACAAGCTATGCTCCCAAAAAGTAAGCCGAAAAAAGTTTGATTGAAAGCGACGTTCGCGTATTTCTCAGGTTGTTTAGAAAGTAAACCAAGAGATGCTGATGCAAATATTAGATATCCAACAACAACAAGAATTATTATAGAGATTAGAAATGGTATATCGACTTTGGTCTTTTTCATCGATTTCTATTGTATCATTTTTTGAAAGACGAGCTAACTAACCAGAGTTGCAATAACTCCAATAATGGCAAAAACTATAGCGATAACCCAATAACGCATAACTATTTTAGATCGGGACCACCCGATAGCTTCAAAGTGATGATGAAGTGGTGTAACTCTGAATACTCTTCTTTTTCCAAAATATTTGTAGGAGATGATTTGAATGATAACTGAGGCAGATGTAGCAACAAGTGGGATAGCAATAACAGGAAGCATGAGAACTGAGTCTGTAAGAAAGGCGATAACCGAAAGAGTTACTGTAAGTCCGAGCATTCCCGTCTCTCCCATATAAAACCTGGCTGGTGGAATGTTAAACCACAAAAAAGCCAGTATCCCCCCAGCAATAACTGCACATAACGCGGATATGTCTATTTGGTTCAAACCAAAGGCAATAGCAGAATAAGCGGTAAAAATAGTAGCCATTATTCCACCAGCCAAACCATCTATCCCATCAATAACGCTAGTAGAAAAAACTGCAAGCATGACCATTATAAAAAATGGTATGAACAGAGAACCAAGTTCCAACTCCCCTCCAAATGGAATGTGAATACTACTAACTTCTAGCTTGAAGTAAAACCAATACCCTATCAAAGCCCCGATGCCTACAATACATGCGATTTTTATTTTTCTGTAAACTATAGGGTCTCGAGCATAGTTTCCTTTACCAAAAATCTGAAGGAAATCATCTCCAAGACCGATGAGTGATGCGAAAATCATAGCAGCAATAGGGACAAGAGTCTGACTTCTACTGAAAAAGTTTAATTTTTCTGTGAGTTCTGTTGGGAAGATTATGGAAACTAGATATATTGTCAAAACTGTCAGCAAAACTGAAAACCAAATAATAACTCCACCTATTCTTGGCGTCGAAATCTCCTCTTGTGTATTGTGTATCTTTGCAAAATCAGTGTTGGTGATATCCCCTGCTTCTGTACGAGCACTTTTTTTCCACATTTTATACTTGTAGAAATAATCAGTGAAAAAAGGAGTAATCAAAATCCCAAGAAAGAATGTGAGAACTGAGGGTATTACAACTTTTAGGACGTTTATGTCGATCATTGGAATATCTATGAATGATTTTTCTTAATAAAGACATCATACCACAAGGCCAACATCAAAAGGAGATAGATTTTTCTGGCATTGTCAGCTTTTTTAGAAGTATGATCGTCTATAATTTGCTTGATATAAACAGTGTCCATCCTTTCTTTTATGTATTCATTCTCAAGTATTGTTTTCCATAAGTCCACTCTGTCTTTTGTAAGCCAGTTGCGTATCGGAGTAGGAAAACCAAGTTTCTTTCTGTTACGTGTTGTTTCTGGAATAACCTTTGAAAAGGCCTCTCTAAGCAAATATTTAGTAACCCCATTTCTCCATTTAAATTTATCAGGTAATGTCTCCGCAAGTTTTGCCACCTCTATGTCTAGAAACGGGACTCTAAGTTCTAGAGAGTTCGCCATAGTCATTTTGTCAGCTTTGGCCAATATATCTCCAACCAACCAAGTGTTTAGATCTATATATTGCATCTTTACTGAGTCGCTCTCATTTGAAACATTTGAATACAAATTTTTCAATGAAAATTTTTCTGGTGACGGACCTTTCCAGATTTTATTTATTTCTCCATCCTTAAAGATAGTTGCGTTACCGATATACCAATCCTCAAGTTTCATATTGAGTCTTCGGAGATAGTTTGTACCCCAGAACTTTAGATTCAAGGAATCGAAAATTTTTACAACTGAGTTTACTAATGATTGTGGAATCCATACCAGTTTTTTTCGAGCAAAAGGAGCAAGGTAGATGTTATAGCCGCCAAAAAGCTCATCTGAACCTTCTCCAGACAAAACTACTTTTACATGTTTGCGAGCTTCCTTTGCAACAAAATAAAGTCCGATAGCAGATGGGTCAGCCACGGGCTCGTCAAAATGATACACGGCTTTTGGCAGCGCTTTGAAATACTCATCACTGCTTACTGTTATCTCTGTGTGGTCAGTGTTCAAAAAATTAGAAGTCTCTTTGGCCTCTATCCCTTCAGTTAAATCGTTCCAACCAACTGTGAAAGTTTTTATCTTTGAATCCACTCTTATTTTCTGCATAAGAGTCGCGATAATACTGCTGTCTATTCCACCAGAGAGAAATGAGCCGACAGGTACATCTGCTATCATGTGGTGACTCACAGAATCCTGCATGGTTTCAAGAATCTTTGTCTTAGTTTCCTCCTCATTCAATGTATTGTCCTTTCTAAATTCAAATGACCAGTATTTTTCGGTTTTGTATTCACCTGTCTCAGTATTTATTTTCATGTAAGAACCGGGAGCAAGTTTGTAGACATTTTTAAAGAAAGTTTCATCCAAAGGGTTGTACTGGAACGATAGATAGTTGAAAACAGCATTATCGTTTACTTCGCTTTTAAAGCTAGGAATGCCCGAAAAACTTTTTATTTCTGAACCAAATGCAAGAATCTTTTTGTTACTGTCCAACAAATAATAAACTGGTTTTATACCAAAATAATCTCGAGCAACAAAAGCTTCGTGAGTCTCCTTGTTATATATAACAAAGGCAAACATTCCTCGTAGTTTTAACAAAGCTTTCTCGCCCATTTTTTCATACATGGTCAAAATAACTTCAGTGTCGGAATGGGTTTGAAAAAAGGAACCTGTGGCAACTAGCTCTTCTCTAAGTTCTTTGTAGTTATAAATTTCCCCGTTGAAAAAAATAAGTTTTTTCCCATCAGCAGAATAAATAGGTTGTTTACCAGAAGACAGGTCTATAATAGAGAGTCTTCGCATACCAAGACCCACAAACTCGTCTACAAAAAAGCCATCCTCATCCGGTCCTCTGTGGGTAATGCAAGAAACCATCTTTTGTATAGACTCATCTTTCGATACAACGTTTTTATTTACAATTCCAGCTATTCCACACATATTATTTATTTTCTTCAGTTATATATTGTTGGGTCGCAGCAACAAGTTTAGAAATATCTTCAAACCTTCCTTCCGGTGTCCCACCCAGTACTACCACTATAAAAGGCTGTCCTATGCCGGCATCAAAAGCCACCACCAAGTTACCGCCTGCCATGTCAGTAAAACCGGTTTTCGAAGCTATGACTCCTGGGATAGAAGCTACTTCCTTGTTAGTGTTTTCAATGCTGTGAGATGCATCTAAAGAGTCAATTGTCAGTTCTGAATACTTGGTTGCTTCTAGAATATTGGAATGGTTTTTCAAAGCGTATTGCATGAGTTTTGCAACATCTATAGCAGAACCATAACCACCACTCAATAATCCTTCATCCAACCCGCTGTCGTTTATAAAGTATGTTTGAAACAAACCAAGCTCTTTTGCCTTATCATTCATTTTTTTAATAAACTCCTCGCGTCCTATTTCATAGTCAGTAGAATTTAAACTCATAGCTCCAACAACAGAAGCAATAGAATATGTGCCATCGTTTGAAGAAACTACAAGCGAAAAGTCCAAAAGGTCTTTCAGCCTCCAATCTTCTCCTTCCACCAAACCACTATCCCCACTTGGTAGAAGAAATTCTTTTCTAATGGTTATTTTAGAATTTTCAGGAACACTTTCTGTTGCCACCACTGCTGTCATAAGTTTTGTGATAGATGCAAGTGGCATCTGCACAAACTCATCCTTCTTATACACTGCACGGTTTGCTGATACATCAAAAACATATGCGGACTTAGCGTTTATGGCAATATTTGCAAAAGCATTTGACATAATAACTGGATTTGTAAAAGCAGTATCTTCTTCTTTTGGTATGTTAAGTAGTCCATAAATTAAAAAAACAGTTCCGATAATACCGAAAACCATAATCCCGTTAAGCACGAGAAGTCTTTTGGATATTACCTGCTCAAATTTTCCTTCAGTTTTTTGTATATTAAACTCCATTTTATTCTTGGGTTTCTTCCGCTACAGTCTCCTCATTTTTAAGCGAATTATGTATTTCTTGCTTAACAGCTGTGTATTCCGGTAGGTCCTCAAGCTTGGACAAACCTAGGTGTCTTAAGGCATCAGCCGTTATAGTATACCCTACCATACGTTCATCTCCCTCTACCCCTTTCTTTTCCACAAGTCCTCGTAGAAGAAGGCTCCTAAGGGCGTACTGTGAGTTTACTCCTCTAATATACTCTATTTCCTTCTTTGTGACAGGCCCTTTATAGGCAACTATGGCCAGGGTCTCCAGACTAGCTTTTCCTAGGTCTCTTTCACGTTCCTCCTTTACTATAGCCTCTATTAGAGATGAGTACTCTGGTGCAGTAACCAAACTAACCTCGTTTTGATGTGACAACAAACGAATACCTCTTGATCCCAGAGTTTCCTCCAAAAGTTTCAAACTCTCCAGTATCTCTGTCTCGCCAACTTCAAGGACCTTAGCCAAAAAACTAGCCTTCACCGGTTCGCTTGAATAAAAAAGTATTGCCTCTATTTTATTTATTAATTCAATGTTCATATTTAAAATGTCGGAACTCCGATTTTATTAGTTTCCATTTCGATATCGTGAAAATCTCTGTCTTGTCTCACATTTATTATTCCTTGTTTTACCAATTCTAACATAGCCAGAAAACTTACGATAACATTTACTTTTTCTACTCTTCCCATTTTAGAAAAATCCTTAAAACTCATTTTCATACTGCTTTGTATTCGGTCAGTTAAGCTTTCTATCATTTCCTCAAGAGACACAACTTTTTGGACCATAGCTTTTGGAACCAAGTCAGGTTTTGGAATAGAAGCTAGAATAGAACGAATAACTTCTGAAAGTTTTCCGACATTCGTGTTTCTGTCTGGTGCAAAAAGAATAATCGCATCTTTTCTTGGTTGCTTGAAATAAGATGTTTGTATACCAAATCTTTCCCTAAGATGACGACTTAACTCTTTATACTTTTGATACTGCTTTAGTCTATCCTCCAGGTCGTCAATGCTGTCTTGCTCCTCAGTAGTAAGTGCTAGGTCAGGCAATAGCGACTTGGATTTAATAAGAACCAATGTTGATGCTATGAGAATAAAATGAGCGGAGTCGGCAATAGGAAAATTTTCTAGACTTTTTATATATGCAATATAGTCATCAGCAACCTGGGCCAAGGAAATATCGTTAATAAAAAGTTTTCTTTTTTCGATAAGACCGAGGAGTGTATCTAGTGGCCCTTCAAAGATATGAGTTTTGACGTTATAAGTACTATCCATATATACAATTAGATATTTGATGCTCTGTCAGCAAACTTTAAACTATACTTTTTGTTCTTATACTTCTTAACTATTACGTAGTTCATAAGCCAAGTAATAGCAAAAAGAATAATAAAGTAGACCACACCCGAACTACTGATAGTTGGTAGCTTATTGGCTGACAAATATCCAAGTACCCCAGATATTACTCCAATGCTGGTTATTGTTTGCAAAGACTTTAAATTGTTACTGGTGGTTTGATTTTTTATCTCTACCAGATTCCCTATGGCTGAAGCCAAGTAGTCACTCGTCATTTTCCATATTTCCTTTATGTATGACAATGTGTCAGTTAAAGTTTCGAACTTGTATTCAAACAAAGACAACAGCTCTTTCTCAATTTCTAGACTCTTTGCAACAGAAGAACGAGTGTTGATATATGAATTCATCTGGTTGATACGGTTACTTATCAGACTTATGGTTTTCTGATAACCATCTAGCTTTCCTCTGATAGCGTCTACATCCTTTCCTTTTATTATTTTCGCCTCTTTGATGTCTGATATCTCCTCCCAAATACTCCTGTGAATCGCAAGATACTTCTCCAGTTGATCTTTGAACTCACGGAAAAACACTTGCATTTCTATCAAGTCTTTTACAGACTTGTCGGAACCACTAGAGTTAATTATGAAAATAAACTTTGGAGTCTTGGCTACGGTTATGTCGTTGCTAGAAATTTTTGTGTAAACCTTTCCAAACTTTGACTCATCAACAGTAAAATCCTCCCCATCTTTTACACTAATAACAACCGGGTGAACAGTTTTTATGTTTGCTAGAACTTTTGGCGTAGGTGCTCCCAAAGAAAAAATAAGAGAGATTGCAGGATTTAGTTTGTTATCTAAATACTCCTCAAGAAGTTTTTGAGACTTACTCACATTATCACTCTCTATTTCCAATATATATAACCCATCCTCGTAATATCGAATCTCTATACCAGATTTAGTAATAGCTTTTACATACTCTAGTGCCCCAGATTCTCTCGTCACTACTTCCAGTTCCAAAGCTTTGTATACCTTCTTTAATTCCGCTTTCGATAAATCCAAATTAGATTTACCTTCCGAAAATAAGTTATAAATTTCGCTCAAATGTAGAGTCGTTCTCTGATACCAACCACCATAAGTAACTTTATATTTATATGTCATAGTTTTATATAATAATATAAGCTTTGCTGTGTTATTGCAATTTTATACATATATAGTAGCCTTTAATCTGGAGGTTTCTTTTGGGAAAAAAGATGTTACTTGTCCTTTTCGTTATTCTAGTGATTCTGACAGTTCTCACATACATACGACAACCAAAAGAATACTACTATGGTCCTTTTAAGATTGTGGACTATTACGATGGAGTTTCTTGTGTTTACGAAAGAGACGCCAAATGGAATGACCCGTCTCTGGCCTGTATGAGTACTGAAATCCTGAATGAAGAAAAGGTAAAGTTGATCCCACCACAAAACCTCCGCGTATTATAGCGGAGGTTTTTAATTAAATCTTTTAGTAACCTTCCTCTGTAAGTCTCTCATCGATTCGGTTCATATCTCGTGGGAACATTGATGCCTCACGAACGTTTTTCAGACCAAGTAGTTGCATTGTGATTCTCTCAGCACCAAAAGCAAACCCGCCTTCAGGTGGTACACCATACTTGAATGCCTGTAGAAACATTTTGATTTTACTCTCATCCATTCCCCACTCTTTAGCATGGTTTAATAACTGCTGGTAATCATTTACTCTTCTTCCTCCGGACAGCCATTCAACACCTCGGCAGATCAAGTCCATTCCTTCGTTGAACTCTGGTTCTTCAGGATTTGGATAAACATAAAATGGTTTTTTACGAGTTGGATAACCATATATGAATATGAAGTCTGAACCAGTCTCCTCCTTTATTATTTCACATATCTCTCTTTCATCCTGTGGGTTGGTATCTTTTTCACCCCGAACATCTCTTCCGGTTTTATCAAAAATCTTTTGTTGAACCTCTCTTAGTGACATAGTTGGAGTTTTATCCAACATAACTGGCAACTCAACATCGAGAGTTTTTAAATGTTCAGCGTTTCTCTCTTTTACCTGATTTAGGATGTGCCTAACAGTTTCTTCTGCCATATCACGCACATCAGTCCAAGAATCGATAAACCCCATCTCGGCATCCAAAGAAACTATTTCTGTTAGATGACGTGTAGTCGAAGAAGGCTCGGCTCGAAAAACTTTGTTTACAGAAAAACATCTTTCAAAAGCTGACATAACTATCTGTTTATACAACTGAGGAGATTGTGACAGATAAGCCTTTTTATCAAAGTAATCAATTTGAAAAACTTCTGCTCCCCCCTCGGCAGTTGCAGGAGTTATGGCTGGAGCTTGGAATTCAAAGAAGTTATTCTTTTTCATATACTCTCTGAAAGAATCTATAACAGTTTCTTGAACTTTAAAAACAGCCTGGACTTTTGGTTGACGAAGAACTAGTGCTCTGTTATCTAGCTCTGTGGTTAGGTCAACATTATAACCACCAACTGACATGTCGAATGGCAGCGGCTCTGCTTTTGCTAGAACATTGATATCTAGAATTTCTAGCTCAATATCTCCATTTACAACTCCAGCCTTTATATTTCGTTCTGGTCTTTTATTTACTAAGCCTTTAATAGCTAGAACCCATTCAAGTCTTACGTCCTTTACTTGCTCGATAGCTTCAGCATGATTTGGTAAAACTACACACTGAACTCTTCCTGTCATGTCTCGCATGTCCATAAAAACCAACTTACCTTGGTCTCGACGGATATCCACCCATCCTTTTATTAGGACCTCTGCACCAACATGTTGCGCTAAATCTTTAATAAATATTCTATTTGTCATAGTTTTTAGTTTGAAGTAATAAAATAACCCCTCCGAATTCATTAAAGTAATGACTTCGCAGGGGCGATTTCATCGCGGTGCCACCCTGTTTTTTTCTTAATTTCTGCAGACGGTGCAGTGCCGGAAGATTCTACTCACCCTGGGGTTTTCTTTCTTCACCTCACCGGTGTCGGCCGGGTCGTAGGTAAAGTTAGTATACAATTTGCGCGAAAAACCTGCAACTGTTTTAATATAAATCTTGAATCACTTAAGCAAACCTGATTTTAAGAAGGCGATAATAGAAATAGATACTAAATAAAGACAGTGGAATTAACAACGGAACAACCATTAAAACAGCAAAACCACTAGAATCTCCCAACAGGTATATCCCCATAAAAAATAGAGCGAAGAAAGTAACCAACCCTAGCAATAATGAACTTAACATTATTAATATTTTTTTTCCAATAGTCATTTTAGGTAAAAATATTATACAATTTGACTCAAAAAACCGCAACCCGCCTCAATTATTTCAATAGTTCTCTTAGTGCTCTTTCTTGAACAATAGCATGACCACAACCATAAACCACAAAGATACTCTTACCGAGGTTCCACTGTTCATGTATACCTTCAACTATTTTTACTTCTCGTATATCTGTGTAGGATTTACTAATTTTATTTATTACAGAAAAATCCAAATGCGGATTCACTATTTTGTTAAAAAAATCTTTATCGTTTATATCTATATCATTTTGAAAAATTGATTTGTGAATTTTTTGTATGTTATCAAATGAAAAATCTAAATCATCCCAACCAGTTCTAGTTTTGTCGTTTTGAATCACCTTATCAATATAACTATTAAATTCAGGCTTGTTTACATATCTATTCCACTGTAACAACATCTGAGCAACATGATGATAAAACAATGCTTCCTTTGAAAACTTACTAAGCAAGCTTTGCATAACTTCTATTCTATTGGGTTCAAAACAAAGAACCTCCACACCTGACTCTTGCGCCAAGAAAACAGTCAGCCCAGACTCTCCTTGTTTTATCACTGCATCTTCTTTTACTAGATTTGTACTCAGTAAGCCACTCTCAATTACAACCACGCATTCGGAAGTGGTTTTATCCTTTATAAAATCCCGCCAGTGCTTTTCTATTGTTTCAAACTGTGGGTTTTGAATATCAGTAGAATGCTGAACTCCTAAATATACAAGCTCTTGTTTTTCATTACTAATCTCTAATATATATGGAGTAGTAAACCTTACCTTCTTATACTCCTCACTTGTTAGTATTAATTTCTGAATATCCATTTATTTATAACTATCAGCTTGCGCTTTATAAAGCTCTGCATACTTTCCATCACGTTCTAGTAAGGTAGCGTGCTTACCTTCTTCTACGATCTGCCCGTATTCGATAACTATTATATTGTCAGCATTTTTTACAGTACTAAATCTGTGTGAAATAAGTATTACAGTTCTATCAGCTGGGAGTTGTTCTAATGTCTCAAATATTTCTAATTCTGCTAATGCATCAACAGAAGCAGTAGGTTCATCCAAAACGGTAACTGGCGATTCTCGATACAATACACGGGCAAGTGCCATACGCTGTCTTTCCCCTTTAGAAAGCTCAACGCCATCTTCGAATCCCTTCCAAAGTAACTGGTCATACTTCTTAGGTAATCTTTCTATAAAATTATCTGCCTTGGCCATTTTTGCAGCAAGCAACACTTTTTCCATATCTAACGGCTTACTGGAATCTCCTATTGCAATAGCTTCCTTTGCAGTAAACTCATAACTGGCATAATCCTGAAACAGAACTGCCAATTGTTTCTGCCAGTCCTCCAAACTTATATTTCTCAAATCTGTGTCGTTGATCAAAATGTACCCGGTTTCTGGATCATATACTCGACACAAAAGTTTAATCAAAGTAGTTTTACCTGCACCAGATAAACCAACGATTGCAATTTTTTCTCCTGGATTTATAACAAATGACATATCCTTCAAGGCATAGTTATTGTTAGATTTATTATAACGAAAGCTCACATTTTTAAACTCAATTTTTGGAGGATTATTCTTGTAATCCACCTTCAAAGAAGATTTATTATCTTTTATTTTTGGTTCCAATGCATCAATCTCAAACCAATATGAGGAGTAATTCGAAAATTCTGTCATGCTACCAACTCTTCTAAAAAATTGACCCAATGTTCCCTTAAAACCTCTGTAAGTGGTATAAGCGAAAAGCATTTGTCCAATAGGTAAAATATCTAGTAGAGTAAGCGTAGCAACTCTCCATAATGCAAATCCTGAAAATACAGCGAATGTTGCTAATGCAAAAAGTTCCCAGGCAAGTTTGCTTCTCTCGGCCCCTTTTAGCTCGTCATCAAAACTATTCAAAATTTTCTTTATTTCAAAAAGAAATCTTTTGCTTAGCTGATAAACTTTCATCTCGGTTAGATTTGTAGTCCCCCAAAAATGCTGCCTTCTGTTAAAATATTTTCTTCTATTGTTTGCATTCAAATCCCAAATCCAATAAATATCTTTTCCATACCTTAACTGCACATACAAGGCTGGTAATGCTCCGAAAAATGCGTAAAAGAGCAGTGTCTGATCAAGAAAACCTAAAATAACAAAAGAAACAATCACCCCAACTAGGTTGGATAAGTTGTCCATACAAAAAGCAAGAAAGCTGTAGATGCTCATTGTCCCTCTTTCATTAGCTTTTTGAACTAGCTCCTGGTATTCAGTCCCTTCAATAGTTGCAATATCCAAGGTGCTTATTTTTTCATTGAAATGCAAATCAAGATTCCTTACAAGATTAAACCTGTAGTTAACTTCAACAAAATTGCGTATTAAATCAAGTACGTTAGGTATCGCAGTCGCCACAATAAGCAATGCCACAGTAACAACCACTGAATTGATGTCCGTTTGTTGGTCTTTATATGACAGAACAACATCCACCATTCTTCCAAAAAGCCCATTTTGAACATATGGAATGACTGCTGTTAAAGCTGCAATAGTAAACAAAGTGTAAACTCTACTCTTGTCGTATCTAGCCGCAAAATTAAGCGCTTTTTTTAAATTTTTTAATACATTAGAAAAATTTAAAAAACCTTGTAGTGTATGGTTATCTTTTTTAGTATCAGTTTTGCTTTCCATTGATTAGTACAGCTTTACTCCGATAGCCTCTCGAACGAGTTCCATTTTTTTCTCAGCTTGCATTTTTGCTCTCTTGCCTCCTTCTTTTAGAATATCTAAGACGTAGTCAGTATCATTTTCTAATTGTTTTCTTTTTTCACGTAGTGGGCCAATAAAAGCTTTCATATCAACTATGAGTGCTTCCTTCAGAGCTTTATATTTCCCTTTGTGCTCCTCGTATAATGGTTTCAACTCCTCTTCTGATTTTAAAAGTCTGTGAATTGCATAAACATTTTCTGGGATGTCGCTTCCAGAGTCAGTCACAATAGACATAACTGCTTTTTCTATTTCAGCATCCTCAGCAAAAAGTGGAATAGTGTTGCCATAACTTTTACTCATTTTTCTTCCGTCGGTTCCTGGAACGACAGCCACATCTTCTATTATTTTTACATCAGGGAGTTTGAAAACTTCTTTTTTAAATACGTGGTTGAATTTCTGAGCGGTGTCTCTAGCGTATTCAACATGTTGCTTCTGGTCCTGCCCTACTGGAACTATGTCAGGATCGTACATAAGAATGTCAGCTGACATAAGCATTGGATAATTAAAAGTTCCAACACTTATTTCTTTATCCTTCGCCTCAGCATCCTTGTATGCATGTGCCCGCATAAGATACGGCATAGTAGTTATGGTGTCGAAAATCCAAGTTAACTCTGCATGTTCTGGAATATCTGACTGCTTGTAGATAATAGTTTTTTGCGGATCAAGGCCTATTGCTAGATAGTCTAGAGTTAAATCTAGAATTTGTTTTTTCATCTCTTCCCCATCTTGGATAAAGTTGAGTGCATGATAGTCGGCAACAAAAACCATACTATTGTGTTCTTCTTGCATATCTACAAACTGCTTCATTGCTCCAAAATAGTTTCCAATATGTGGTCTCCCAGTCGGTTTTACCCCTGAAAGTAACGTTTTTTTACTCATACAAACATTGTAGCAAAAAACCCTGTATAAAAAAACCCCGCTTCCTTTCGGAAACGGGGGTGTGTACCTAAGCACACTCTGCGAACTGCTCCTCCCAAAGTTTTACAAACTCGGGACAAGTCTTGAGTAACTCGGGAATAGTTCCCGCTCCAACAAGCTTGCCTTTGTCGAACATAAAAACACGGTCGAACAATGGCAGCATTTGGAGGGTGTGCACTGATGAGATAACTGTCTTACCTTTGAACTGTTCAATGATGTTTTTAAAAACTTTCATTGCTGTAACGGAATCAAGACTACTTGTCGGCTCATCCAAGAGGACAATGTCTTTGTCGTGGCTCGCAAGCAAACCCCTAGTGAGTGCAAGTCTTTGAACTTGCCCACCAGAGAGGTTAACGCCTTTTTCTTTGATCATAGAATCATAGCCTTTCGGTAACGAGTCCACGACTTCTGAAAAGCAAGCTACATCTGAATATAGACGAATCAGTTCATCACTGTATTCTTCTCCGAATGTAATGTTATCCTTGATGCTTTGCTCAAGAATCTGGGGCTCTTGCTGAACAAAAGATATCGCCTTGCTGATACTCTTGAAACCAAGAGGTGCACGCATACCATCAACAAGAACTTCCACAGTTTGTGGATGATACATATCTCTGGTTACCATAAGGAGAGTGCTTTTGCCTGAACCGCTCGGTCCCACTGTGGCAATAGTCTCGCCGCGATAGATATCAAAGGACACATCATCGAGATGTGGATTATCATCATCTGAGGAACCGTGAGTAAACCAAAGGTTTGAAACTTGGATTTTCTCCCAGTTGCCGGGCAAATGATGATCTGCAAAACTTCGACTGATAAAATCTCTGGAAAGCTTCTCTCCATTTTGCAGCCTGTATTTCCGTCGAATGGTCCACCCATAGAGTCCAGTAAACTGGTTGAACAGCTCGCTGACTTTATTGAGGTAGTTCACAACTAGATAGAAACTCCCTATGTTTACTGCCTCCTTACCCCCTGGGTGCTGAAGGAAATAAACATAGTAAACAGCAATGGTCATAAATGAGCAGCACATGCTCGTAACAAACCACTTGCCTTCATTCAACATAATCATTTTTTTGAACTGATCAAACGGAATCATGATTTTTTGCACAATCGATTTGAAAGCCAAATGCTCGACGCGCAAGGTAATGATGGTTGAAATGTTGTTGATTGTGTCGTGAACACTCTCAGAAAGAATGTTTTCCTGCTTGCTGATGTATCTGATGATAGACCCGCAAAAATTGTCGATTTTTACAGTAACAAGTATCCCGATAATCATAATGGCAACCACTATGAAAGCGGAAACATTGCTAAAGTAGGTCACAGCCGCAAAACAACCAATTAGCTTGACTAATGGTTTAACAAATTGAAATGATTCAGAGGAAAACTCATAAATCGAGGATGCCCCTTTTTCAAGTTTGTCGACAGTGTCCCCAGTGTGGTGTTCGTTGTGCCATTTTAGTGGCATGTCCATCACACCCTGCAACTGGTATTTGCGATAATTTGCTCTCGCTAGAAAAGCGTTAACTTCCTCAAGATACCTTGAGGGTCCATGAAATGACCACGACAAGAAACTACCCAGCGGCAAAAGGAGCATAATTGGAATAATTTTCTCCAAATTTGCACCTTCTGTGACCAGAATGTTCATAATCGCCGCCATAACCAAAGGTGACCAAAATGTGTTAACCAGCTCACTCATTACTGAGAGAACTAAATATAAAACCACTTTCTTGCGGTTACCCTCTGAAAACTTCCACATCCTTCCAAAAAGGTATGTGAATGCATTTTTCTTTTCCGACACCTCTTCGTTACCCATAACGACCCTCCTTATGTAATTGCGAAAGAACTCTTAAAACTCTCAGAATCTGAGTTTGTTTCTAGGCAGACAAGGAAAATAATTAGAGCAATAGGAATACTATTGTGATAATTATTTTACCGAGGTCTAACAACGAAACAGGCCAAATTATGAAGTTTTAACCAAAGAACTAAAAATGCCGCTATTACGCGGCATTTTTAGTATTCAAACAATAGTTTGGTTAAATACTAGAAATACAGCGCAAACCCTTGCTCTCAGCAAGGATGAATGTTGGTACAGAAAACACTCCGTAGGTGTGTGCCTGCGTACAACCGATATTCGCTTTTGTATTCATGTTTTTCATGATCTATTCATCCTAACTTAAAAAAAATATTTGTCAAGTATTGATTTAAAAACATGTATGCTAGCATTCCAAGTAGAAAGGTGGCTAGTATGCATGTTGCAATTGAAGAATACGATGACAGCGACCATTCCCGAACAGCACAGTTGATTGAGTGTTACAAAGATGTTTTCCAAGATAGACCTTGGAACGAGTGGCTCAAATGCTGTGTCTGTGAAAAATACTGGGGTACAAAAGACAGAGAAGAGCTGGTACAGCTCGGATTCGTCCACTGTGAAAAGCCTTTGGTTGATTTCTGGACAAGGACCGAGGTTCTCGGAAATATCCGGCGTGACCTGGTTCAGGATTCGTCCTGCTGGTTGGCCGTTGACCAGTTCAAAGTGATTGGTTTTTGTTGGGGTTACCCAATGTTAGCTGATGACTTGGAAAAGAAACTCGGCCTTGAATTCAACCCAACGGAAAATCTGAGCGGGCAAACTATTGCTTACCAGAACGAAGTCGGTGTTCTACTCAACTACAGGAACTTCAAGGTTGCAAAGCGGCTAGTCCTGAAGAGACTCGAAGATTTTCTTTCGAGAGGTCTCAAGTATGGCGTGGTCAGAACCAGACAGTTTCCTGAACCATCAGTTACTTACACGTGGTATACCGAAAAACTCGGATATCGTGTGATCGCCAGGTATCCAGGCAATGATGGACGTGTTGTTCTTGGAAGAGAGTTCAACGAAGAACTGAGATCTTCACTGTCACCTTAAGCTCGAGCCTTGCGTATTGAAGAATACGCAAGGCTTTTTTATTTGGCTGCCAAAAGAAAACCTTCGTCTCCTATTTTATTTCTATTTCTTGCAAAAATTATGTAGCAATCTCTGTCAGCTCTGACCTCGGTATCGCCATCCATTGCTATTAGTGTTCCCTGCATTATTTCCTCAAAGTCTCTGAAATCTTTAGTGATTCTAAAATTGTCTGTTTTTGTATGATACAAGTAATACACAGATATATAATCTTTTTCTCCAACACTTAAGACGCTTTCTATGTGACCAACTGCTTTCAAAAAAGAGTAGATAGTTTCTACTGCAATATCGGTAGATTTTGTATCTCCTAAATAACCACACTCGACACATATTCCAATCTTTCCAATCTTGTTCATGTAGTAATCAGTTCCACCTGGTTCATGTTCATCAAACCCATGGACCACCAAGTCAAAAGGTAGGTATTGAACAATATCATTAGCATTCGGTTCACATATTACAAAGGGTTTACTGTCTAGCGTAAAACTTGCATGGATATCGAGCAAAAAATCAGATTGATTCAAAAATTGTTTTAAATATTGGGCTCTGTTATATTCGTAACTATTTTTTTCATCTAGTGTCATCCCCTCCTCTGGTTTAAACATTCTGTTTAGATTTACCTCTGTAAATCTAACATCTTGTTCAATGGCTCTCGGGTTGCCGTATACAAAAGTTACTTCCCCATTTTCGATATTTAAGTCTTTTAATACTTTTTCAAAAGCAAGCACACCGCATTTCTCATTACCGTGGATTCCGGCAAACACCACACTCTTCGGTCCAGGGTTTGCTCCAGTTTTTTTTATAACTTCTTCATACATATACTATATGGTAGCAATTTTTAGGTGATATTTACAACCATAGACAATAATGGTAGTTTTTAGTTTAGAAGCTCATTGAATGGAGTGTGTTATGTCAAAGAAAGAGATAGACATCAGCGTTGCCTCAGGTTTTCGAGACTACTTGCCTGCGGATATGATCCCGCGACAATGGATGCTCGACACAATCCGAGGAGTATTTGAGAAATTTGGATTTCAGCCACTTGATACTTCAGGTATCGAAAGAGAAGAAGTTTTGACTGGTGGGGATCCTGATTCAAAGAAACAAATTTTTCGTTCCTACACCAAGGACAGGCCCTATGGCTTGGCCTTAAGGTTCGACCTCACGGTCCCCTTGGCTCGAGTTGTTTCTCTGTATCCAGGTGATATCCAAAAACCGTTCAAACGGTATCAAATGGGTAAAGTCTGGCGTGGAGAGAAGGCTCAAGCAGGAAGGTTCTGCGAGTTCATGCAGTTTGATGCTGACATTGTCGGGTCTAGCCGATTAACTTCAGATGCTGAAATTGTTTCAGTGATTTACGAAACAATGAAAGCATTGGGTGTCGGTCGGTTCCTAATCAGAGTCAACAACAGAAAAATCCTCAACGGACTTTCCAGCTTTGCTGGTTATGACCCCTTGAAGAGTGAAAACGTGATGAGGTCCCTGGACAAGTTGGACAAACTTGACTGGGCTGGTGTTAGGAAGGAACTTGTTGACACTGTTGGTCTGACAGAAGACCAAATCGGCCGGCTGAAAACTTTTATCGATTCACAAACTGACAACCAGCTAAATACGCTGACTCAAATTGAGGAGTTGATGGTTGATTCTCCTGAAGCGTTCGAAGGAATACAGGAGTTGAAACAGCTTGTCTCTCTGGTGGATGCCCTAGGAGTACCGCGTGACTTCTGGTCGATTGATTTGTCAGTCGCTAGAGGTCTAGGATACTACACTGGAATTGTCTTCGAGACTGTTCTACCAGATTTGCTCTCCATCGGAAGTGTTTTTTCCGGAGGAAGATACGACAATCTGGTTGAGAACCTTGGTGGAGATAGAATTCCAGCCACTGGTGCCTCAGTCGGAGTTGATCGACTCTTCGTAGCTCTCAGTCAGCTCAAACTGTTGCCTGAGAGAAAAACCCAAACGGAAGTCATTGTTCTGAACTTTGACCCAGATGCTGAAATCTACAATTCGCAGGTGGCCAATGCCTTGCGACAAAGCGGTTTCAACACAGAGCTATATCTCGGAAGAGAGCAGGCTATCAAAGGCCAACTCACCTATGCACTGAAGCAAGGCATTCCGGTGGTAGTGATCTCTGGTGGAAACGAGAAAGTCAAAAACACAGTCCAAGTCAAGGACCTAAAAAGCAGGACGCAAATTGAAGTCCCTGTTTCTAAGGTGGTTGAGACCGTTAGAGGCTTCCTTTGACAGCCGGAGCTAACTCTGGTACTCTCTAGGAAGACACCAACTGTGGGCCCATAGCTCAGTTGGCTAGAGCACTGGTCTGTGAAACCAGCGGTCACGGGTTCGAATCCCGTTGGGCCCTTTTCCCTCTTTTGGGAAAACTGTTCTACCGCCTGCCCTCCAACGAGGACAGGCTTTTTTTTATACAATAATTTTTTGGCTTATTGCTTCGATGTCATACGAGAAAATCCTATCCTCAGAAGCAAACGGCACCACCTTTCTAACTTTTTTATATATTTCCCTAGTCTTTGGAGACATTTTTTTGTCATCTAGAAATCCTATAGCCTGACAAGAGTTTAATATTTCTATAGCTAAAACATTTTTTGTATTTTGACAGATACTCCTAATTTTCCTTGCAGATATAGTTCCCATACTTACATGGTCTTCTTGGTTTGCAGATGTTGGAATAGAGTCTACAGAAGCTGGGTGAGATAAAACTTTGTTCTCAGAAACCAATGCAGCGGCTGCATACTGAGGTATCATAAGACCACTTCGTGTTCCAGCAGACTTCTCATCTACTAAAAATGCTGGTAGTCCATGGTTAGTTGCAGGGTCAACAAGTTTTGCTGTTCTTCTTTCTGAAATGCTGCCGAACTCTGATATACCTATAGCTAGTGAATCCATAGCTATAGCAACTGGTTCTCCGTGAAAATTTCCCCCAGAAATAATTTGGTTGGAACCAAAAACAAGTGGATTATCGGTTACTGCATTTATTTCAATATCGATAACGTTTTTTACATACCTCAATACATCTCTACAAGCACCATGAACCTGCGGTGAACATCTCAGCGTGTAGGAATCCTGGATCCTCTCTGGTTCAGAGTTAACCAGTTTGGAACCATGAAGTAGATCTTGTAGGTTTTTAGCCACTTCGATTTGTCCAACTTGTCCCCTCACCAAATGAATCCTTCTGTCGAGTGCATTAGCGCAACCCCGTAGAGCCTCAAAAGAAAGTGCGCAAGAAATATCAGCCCATTTCTCTATGTTTTTTGCTTCTGCGATAGTTAAAGCAGAAAGACCAGTCATGACAGAGGTTCCGTTGCTCCAAGCAAGACCTTCTTTTGCTTTGAACTCAATAGGTTTTAATTTTGCCAATTTAAGAGCCTCACCGCTATCCATAAGTTTGCCTTTGTAATACGCCTTACCTTCACCAATAAGTGAGAGCCCCATATGACACAACGGTGCCAGGTCACCAGAAGCTCCAACTGAACCTTGTGATGGAACATAAGGCACGATATCTTTATTCAACATATTTCTCACCAAATCTACGAGTTCAAACCTAACACCTGAGTAACCTTTTATAAGACTATTCAATCTGATCAACATCATCGCCCTAACTTCTTCTAAAGAAAAAGGAGTCCCTACACCGCAAGAATGACTCCTTATAAGATTTACCTGTAACTGGTCTAGCTCCTCGTCTGAAATTTTAATGCTTTTCAAACTCCCAAAACCAGTGTTAATGCCGTATACGGCATGATGTGCTTTGATTATTTTCTCCACATGACTCCTAGATTTGTCCACCACCTGCTTTGTATTCTTATCAAACTCAACCAAAAAACCTTGCTTTGCCACATTGACTACATCCTCTATTTTTAATTTAATATTTGGCCCAATTTTTATTTTCATTTGTTATGAATGATACACCAGTTTAATGTCAATGCAAGGTCACGAAATTATTACCCTTTCATATAAACAATCCAAAAGTTTCGCTTGTAAACCCTATTATTCATTCGGCTATAGGTAGTTTTCTTTTCCATGTGAATAATGTTGAAGTACTTTCCGTAGTAATCCTCAAAATCTTCTTTGGACCATACACGTTCAGTTACTCCCAGCTCTGGCATAATGTAAGTATCTTTTTCTTTTCCTGGATGATTTTTCAAAAGAAACTTTGCGTTCTCATCTCCATCCTTACACAAAGCTTTTACAAAAAAATACCCTTCGCTATTCAAAGCTCTTTTTACTTCATTTAGATATACCTCTCTCTCCTCCTCATTTAATGAATTTGATGAGGTTATATCTAATACAATATCTATACTACTATCTTGAACTGGGAAAATTTCTCCAATACTCTGTTTGATGTATTTTATACTCAAATTTGTGTTGGAAATGTTTTTTTTACTTATCTCAACTGCAGTTTTTGAAATTTCAATTCCTGTGACAATTGCGCCGAGTTCAGCAAAATAAAAACTGTTTCTTCCCGCACCAGATCCAAGGTCCAAAACTTTTTTACCCTCAATCTCAAACTTTTCATCCTTCCTAAGGAATTTAACAAATCTCACCACATCAGACTGAGGTTTATTATCTTTTGTTAGAAGTTTCGAGTTTCTATATTCTTTATCCCAAATTTGTTCCTGAGCCATTTAAATTTTTAAACTAGCTTTTATTTCCAGGGCTCTTTCTAGGATCCTATCGCCTGATTCTCCCCAGTCAAAATACTGTTTGTAATCTTTTGAGTCTATGAGTTTTATCTCGGTTATATCGCCATCCGGATCTACAACAAAATCAGAATATGGTTCAACAATACAAAACATTCTGGCCTGTCTATAGGTGAGGTTATCATCAACTCGATTTACATCTTGGTAGCCTATTGTCTCTTGATACAGAACTTTCATATTTGACTCCTCCATCACTTCACGGATGGATGCTTCTTCATATGTTTCTCCGGGTTCAATAGCTCCTCCAGGAGGAGACCACATACTCTTCTTTTTTTCATAAACTATTACTATTTTGTCTCCATAAAAACAAATACAATGTACGCCATTAAGTTTTATACCGTTCAGATTAATATTTGGATCTCCTTCGACATAATGTGAATTCCATAGTCTGCCATGATATTCGTACTGGGATTTTATTTCCATTAAATTAGTTTTTTGGTATCTCGAGGTAAAACACTGATCCTTTTCCTCTTCCTTCAGACTCAGCCCATACTCTGCCTTTATGGGCTTCTATAACACCTTTTACGAATACCAAACCGTATCCCGTAGCATTTACATTGATCTTCAAGGAATCCGCTCCACGTCCTCCAGCTTTGAATAATTTAGATTTGTCGTCATCTGTTAAACCAACCCCTGTGTCTTTTATAGAGAGTCTAATTTTATTACCAATACTTTCCAAGACAGCGTTAACTGAACCATCTGGGGTGTAGTTTATAGAGTTATCAAACAGGTTTCTAACTGTCTCTCCCAGTTGAAGTGTGTCCCCGTTTACAGTGTAGTCTCCCTCTTTTACTTCCAACTCAAACTTCAAACCTTTTTTGTCTGCATGTTCTTGTTGTTTGTTGTGAGCATTTTCAACAATAGATTTGAAATCTATTGGAGCCATGTTATACGAAATAGTCCCTTTCTCTGCACTAGCTCCGTTCAAAATGCCTTGAACATAGTTCACACCGATGTTTGCCTCATCTAAACCTTTTTTCAATAACGGTATTGTGTTTGCTGGCATAACTCCATAGTCCTCACTGTTCAGCTCAGCAAAAATATTTTTGATATTTCCAAATCGCCCTTTAATCTGATGGTTCATAAAGTGGATCAAACTAGACTGTCCCTGGTTTGCAACCTGGAGTTCTTCAGCTAGTTTTTCTATTTTTAACCTCTGCTTCTCCTCCGTTTTGGCGTTTCTTGCAAGAAGAACCCCGAAGGATAGTGACAGAACAAAAGTAACAAGGGTCAAGGCCTGACTTGTTGCGTTCTGCAAAAAGAAAAATTGAGATCCAACCATAATAACCATAACATATGCGAGAAGTTGACTACCCATCAACCTTAGATTAAAAACTTGAAGATTTGTCATCGAGTATATAATCATGAACAAAAAGATAGGGAGTATGAATAAACTGTAAAGATTTATTTCATATATCCCGTTTTGACTAGAAATATAATCTGAAAGAGAGAACAATGTAAAAAATAGGATCAGGGCTGAAGCAACTGTAATAATCTGTTTTTTCTTATTCCACCCAAATGATCTGAAGTTAAAAATGGATATAAAAAGTATAAAAGCCAAAGCAAAAGCTTCAACATATAATTTGTAGTTTGTTAGAAAGTCATTATTGTATGCCTCGCACACAGGCTGATAAAATGATGTTATTGAATTACTCGTGACAGTAATCCACCATGCTGGTATAGATATGGCAATGAATAAAAGTTTGTAACCGACTGACAAGTCTTTCTCCTTGACTAGTACAGCAAAAAAGTATGCCCCAAGTAGATGAAAAACCACACTTATATAGTCTAGAGGGGCCCAGAATAAATTAACTAAGTTATAATCCGGAGAAGTCCATGTAACCAGGCTACCGACAAGCCACAAACAGAATGCTCCTGCAAAACCTCCAAAAATCCTAGATAAGAAAGAAAACTTCGACTTTATAAGAGCAAAAATAATTATTATAAGAGTAATGAATATAGGAATTAAATGAGTGTAATAAACTATTGTGTGATAATCCTGAGTAGTTGTAAAACAAGTATTAATGTCCATAATATTGATTGTGTGACTAAATTTAGTTTATAAATATAATACACGTGGTTTGACGGCAATACAAGTTAATTGTTATTGTTTACATATGAACAAACACAACTTTTCATGGGTACACGATGACATAGAAGCGAGAGAATCTCCAGGCATTAACAAAGGGTTATTTGCAAAAAAGCCAATAAAAAAAGGAACTCTGGTCACTATTTTTGGTGGATACATAATGACAACACAAGAAGAGGAGAAACTGCCGGAGCCACTAAACGACTATGGACACATGATCCATCCTGACTTTGTAATGGGAATTTGGGGAAAAGATGAAATTGAAGACGCAGATTTTTATAACCATAGCTGCAACCCTAACGTGGGTTTTAAAGGTCAAATATTTTTATACACAATGCGTGACATAGAGGAAGGTGAAAGTATGACTTTTGACTATGCTATGGTTTTAAGTGAAATGAAAGATAGGCCTTACCAGTTTGACTGCCTCTGTGGCTCACCAGATTGTCGTGGAAAGGTTACGACTGAAGACTGGAAGATACCTGAATTACAAACTAGATACGAGGGATATTTTCAGTGGTATCTTGAAGAAAAAATTAAAAAAATAAAAGAGGAACCAGAGCAATAGTTTTATATTAAACTTTTAAAATAATTAAAAAATTTTGTGTACCATGTGCCCTTTCTTTTATTTGCTATGTGCTGGTTTACATGCTGAGGATAGGATGACCAGAAAATATCCCCCTCAATGTCAGTTGGACTCAAAGCCACAATCAAGGGTTTTTTCCCTGTTTTTTTATATACTTCGATAAAAGCTGGTAAAAACACATTTCTAGTAAAATCTAACTCTTCTCCTTCCAGAACAAAATTTTCAAACAAAATTCCATGACGAACAAACAATGCGATGTAATTTTTATAGTATTCCTTAGCTGAACCATTATGGGATTTAAACCACTCAGATGCGTCAAAAAAGTATTTCTCGGTATTCGCAGCAAAGGTAAAAAGTAATTTGTGATGGAAATCAATTAGTGATTCGTTCCACATAGTCTTTATGTCAGCAAGTCTTCTACCATTACTTTTATTAAAATCCACTATTGTTTCGAACTCAATTTTACCGTGGCCTTTTTTACTAAAACCTTTATGAATTGGCATCTTTCCTAGATAAAGCTTCATGGGATTGTTTGGTGTGAATTTATCGTTATGATATTCCCAAAAAACTGGATCCATATCCAAAACATCGATCACTCCTCTAAACCTAAGAAACTCATAGTTTGGGGTAAAAATTTGTCGAAACAGCACAGCTTTTGGCTCATGCTTAATTGGGTGAGGAACCGGACAAGTTAATAGTTCATCTATCAACTCTTCCAGTTTTTTGTCTTTTCTTCTCAAATTTAGCTGATCGATCGCCTCGTGTATAGGAGTATACACAAAAGCATTGAACTCTTCCCTATTTAAAACTATTTTTTCAATATCAATATCTATATCAAATTCCATGCTACTTAATTTTCCTCAGTAGGAGGAATTAACTCACAATATATTGTTTGATTCTCGCACTCGAGTTTACATGAGTTGTCAGAACATTTTGGAAAATCATATGCCTTAATCTGATATTCATTATAATAAGAAAGACCGTTAGGAGGACACAAATCCGGTTCATTCTCACAATCTCTAAAGTTACACACCTGGGTTTCTGGGTCACATGTGGCCTCAACTAAAAAATAATAGTCTTTGGTGTAATAATACTTATAATAGCTTGCTCCAACTGCAACTCCACACATCACGATAAACAAAATAATAAGGGTTATATTGAGAATTTTAATTATTCTTTTTGACATAAATAGATTATACAACAAATTCAAATTATGTGGTATTTAACAAATAATTGTATATAAAAAAAACGCGATGATTTGCAGGACGTAAAATCCTATAAATCATCGCGACCAAAAGTGTTCAGCTAACCACTTCAGGATTTCCACGAGTAGACCGATTCTAATCCCCCACCAAATGTTACCGATAACAACGGTGGAAAAAAGCAGAAACCAGTCACGGGACCTAATCCCACTAAAGTGGCTTTCACGGTAGTGAACTGCCACAATCAGTGCATCGACGTAAATGCTGGCAAGAATAAAAGTGCCGACACCCTTCAGCCCTCTTTTGGAACTGAGGAGCTTTGCAACTAATCTCTTAAACCGACCAGAATCGTCATTAACTCCCTCTTCCCATTCCTTGGCTGCATTTGCAAACAGCCAGTCAACACCATCCCTGTCATAGCGCCAGAACAAATAGGCACAAGACAGAAGGGATAGAGTCGTCATGAGAAACCAACCTTGCACTAGACCCAAGGTGCCCATGGCCCAAATGTATAGAGGGTAGTTAAAGAGATAGTTGAAGATTTCATACGCGAAGAGTCTCCAACCGATGGCCAGGACTCTCTCCCGGCTCTTTTTCAGCCAAGAAACAATCATAGTCACCTCAAACTTTGTGTAGACGGAATAGCCTACATCTGGATATAATTATAGCACACAAAATACCACATTGTCAATATATAAAATATGGCTTACTTGAAACACTAATTTTATTAGTGGGTTAGAGTTTAGAGTTATCGAAAACCCAACTTCTTGCATGGTTGATGTATATATGGTCATATTATGCAAGGACACAGTTCTTTTAAAAGAGGCAGACATGCTATTAGAAAACAGTAAATTGTATCTGCGCCCGGTTGCAGATCAGGACTTGGAGCAGTTGCGATTATGGAGAAATAGTAAGGACTTTCAGACTTACTGTTCAAGTCGGAGCAATCAGGTTACTCAAGAGCAATTTTTGAAAGAGTTTCAGCAGGATTTCAAGAAGGACAGACATCAACAGTTCATAATCGTCCGTCGTAGAGATGGGAAATCGATAGGAACAATTTTTTCCTATAACCTCAATACACATGATGGCCATGTGTTCATTACAGTTTTTATTGACGAGCAGTATCGTCGGTTTGGCTATGGAGCAATTGCTATTGTGCTTTTTGGACTTCACCTCTTCCAAACTCTTGAGTTACATAAAATATACTGTGATGTATATTCTTATAACGCTTACTCGTTAAAGGCACTGATAGGCGCAGGGTTTGTGGAGGAAGGAAGGTTTCGTGAGCAAAAGCTCTTAGACGGTCAACGTTTTGATGTAATTAGGTTGGCATTTTTTCAAAAGCAAATCACTTCCATCAGGATAGGGCCGAGTAAATCAGCAAAGTAAGCGAGTTAACTCAACTCGCTTATTTTTTATAATCTAGATATCTAAATTAATAGCAATACACTCAACCACAAAAGTGTGATAATATTTAATCGATTATAAGCTAACAAAACTACACATGGAAGAATTCAAAAGTAAATACTATAATATCGATGCTTTTAGGCAGGATTGGACAAAAGATGAACTTGTACCTGTTTTGAGTTTTTTGGAGTCAGCTGATTTGAACACCCTACAAACAATCGTTACAAATTGTGGAGTTACTTTTACAGGAGGTAATGAAGATGTAAAGGATGAAGAACAACTAATCAATGTGCTTTTTAGTGATGTCACAAAGGAAAAGCTAAAAACTGAAATATCTAAGCATCTATAGTAACTACAAAAAGAAGGCATATCAAAAAAGGATTAAGGTGTCTTCACCTTAATCCTTTTGATTTACTTTCCTGAACTACTTCCATCATCCGAGTCAGCATCATCGTCATCATCGTCTTTTTGACTTTGGTGCCACTCGTAAGTTTCCTGTCCCATCTGAACTGGTCCCGGATCAGTG
Source organism: Patescibacteria group bacterium (assembly GCA_040384485.1). Taxonomy (GTDB): domain Bacteria; phylum Patescibacteriota; class Minisyncoccia; order Phycocordibacterales; family DATDWN01; genus C7867-006. The sequence goes on along the minus strand of JAZKJH010000002.1, from coordinate 103,451 downwards.
ATGTGGTCGTTATCAAGCCGGGTGTCATGTTTTCCACTTTCATCATAGTGATATTGGTCAACATGTGTTTTGGGTTCACCTTCACTTTCGTGGGGCTTGGAATACTCACTTGTGTTTGGGCTGTGATTGGCCATTTTTATGACCTCCTTTCTGCCACTAATACTACATTTTATACAAAATAATTCAAGGGATGAAACAAACAAGAGTTATTTAGGACTTAAAACTGAGTCTCTGCATTTAAGGCAACAAAACGACCTCCCGTCTTCTTCACTGCATGATTCGCAACAAATAAAGTGCTTGTTGCATCGTGGGTACTTACAATTTACATATCTTTCGCTCTTATCCTGACACTTTTCACACACTCCAACAACTTTGTGTTTATCAGCAGGGTCAAAATGCATTAAAATTCTTTTATCAAAAACATAAAGGGATCCTTCGAACTCACTTGCTGGAAACTGTTCCATATATGTAACTATCCCTCCGTCCAACTGATAAACATCTTTAAAACCTTCGCGTACCAACAATCCTGATGCCTTTTCACATCTTACCCCTCCTGTACATACAGGGACCACAGTCTTTCCTTTTAAATGTTCGATGTGCGACAAAGCGCTCGGGATGTCTCGGAAGTTTTGCACTGGCATAAGTATAGAGTCCTTGAACCTGCCTACATTGAACTCATAGTCGTTGCGCATATCAATAATGTAAAACTCCTTTCCCTCTTCGTACCATTTCTTGAGTTCTTCTGGCTTCAAATGAGTTCCAGTTATTTCGTTTGGATTAATATCATTTTCCAAATGCAATGAGACTATTTCCTTTCGTACTCTTACAGAAAGTTTCGGAAAAGACTTTCCGTTTCCAACGCTTCTTTTTATATGTGTGTCAGAAAACCGAGGGTCCGCCAAATACACTTCTAGATACTTTTCTGTATTTTTTGTAGTTCCCTCAACAGTTACGTTGATCCCTTCCTCTGCAATGATGATTCGTCCTTTTAAACCTAACCGCTCACACAAAAGACGCTGTTCGTTTCGTAGCTGAACAGGGTCTTCGATTTTTACATATTTGTAAAACAGTAATATTGTGTGACTAATATCATTCATAGTTACTTTGATACAGACATATTTATCACATCCCCAGCAGCTAGTCCAGACAAAACTTCTACTGTGCCGTCCTGACCTTTAAGTCCAAGCATAACTTTTGTTTTCACAAATTCTTCTCCAGACTGCTTTAGAACAAAAGTTTCTTCTCCTTCAGTGATTACTGAGTATTGTGGAACCACCAACACCCCTGCTTTTTCTTCAGTTATAATTTCAAGTTTTGATGTAAGTCCACTTTTCATTTGTGGATACTTTTCACTAAATGCCACGGTTACTTTGTAGTTAACAACTCCGTCTATTATTGTCTCTGCTGGTTCTATATATGTGACAGTTCCAGAAAATAGCTCTCCAGGAAATGCGTCGAAGGAAACTGCTACTTTGTCCCCCACAGATACTTTTGCAATACTTATTTCTGATACATTGGATTCTAGTTCTAGGTTATTGTCTGATATAACCGAAATAACTGGTTTCCCCGCACTCACTATTTCCCCTGGGCTAACGTCTCTTATTGTTACTATCCCACTTTGTGGTGAACGCAAAGTCATTTTAGCTATTTCTGTTTTTTTGTATTCTACATCAGCAATAGCCTGGAGAACTTTCGCCTCTTGAGCTTTAACAGCTTGTGGAGTACTGCCATTTTCTTTTAGTGATAAATTGTTCTGTGCAACAGTCAGAGCTGATTGAGCTGCATTTAGTTTTTCCTTCGCAGTAACAATTGCTCCCAATGTTGAATTGAGTGAACTTCTGGTTGTAGCTACTGAAGTTTTGTATGAAGTAATAGTTGCCTGAGAAAGGTTATTTGATTCTGTTTGAGAGTTGATTGCTTCTGCGATTTTGTCCATAAAGCTACTTACAGCCAACAAGTTCTGTTCTGCCTTTGCAACAGCAACTGCAGAAGTGTCGGTCGAAACATTTGCCCAAACATCCAATAGATTCCCCATCTGGACTCTTCCAACATTCAGCTCTTCTTTTAGACCAGCTCTAGGAGTAGACAAGTTAAACTGTGGACTATCACTCCGTGGATTGCTGAAAAACTGATCGGCAATATTTTTTACAGCATCGTCAGATTTACTGTACGCATCAGTTAGTTTTGTAGATATATTGTTTCTTGCGTCACTAAGCAAAAGTTCTGCGTTTGTTACTTCAGTTTTAGCTATCTGAATCTCTTCTGGTCGCGTACCCGTTTTGATTTCATCTAGTCTGGCATTTTCACTAGCCACGTTTGCTTGCGCCTTCAAAAGGTCTGCGTATACTCGGCTTTGGTCCAAAGTGACCAAAACTTGTCCGGCTACAACTCTACTGCCTACATTTACTGAAACACTCCGAACAGTTCCGTTAGCTTCAAAGGCCAGCTCAACTGAGTCAACAGGTTTTGTTTTTCCATTTACAATAACTTTTTGAATAACATCTGCGGTTTTAACGGTATACAACTCTGCTTTTATCCCGTTACCCCCAGATGCAGAATATGCGATACCTGCTACTACTAGCGCTCCGATACCGAAAAGTATGTAGTGTGATTTTATAAAACTTAGTGCTGTGTTTGCGTGTTTTTTCATATTATTTTTTATTAATTATATCAGAAATTATTTTACCGTCTGAGAGTTGAACCACTCTGTCTGTCAGATCCGAATACTCTTTTTCGTGGGTAACCATCACTATCGTTTGTCCTTGCTTGTTCAAGTCGATGAACGCTTGTAATACACTGTCAGATGTTTCGGTATCAAGGTTAGCAGTAGGTTCGTCTGCAAAAATGATATCTGGGTCGTGAGCTATGGCTCTTGCAATAGAAACTCGTTGTTGCTGTCCTCCAGAAAGCTGACTGGGAACATTGTTTAGTCGGTCACCTAAACCAATCTTGGTCATAGAAGCAACAGCTTTTTTATGAGCTTGCTCCTTACTCAGACCTTGCATAAGTAGTGGTATCAAAACATTTTCCAAAGCTGTTAGTTCAGGAATCAAAGCATAATCCTGGAAAACATATCCGAGTTTGTTTAGTCTGAACTTTGTTGACTCCTCTTTCGAAAGATTTGAAACATCTGTACCATCGATTATTATTTCTCCCGAGTTGGGTTTGTCCAAAAGTCCTAGCTGGTACAGCAAAGTTGATTTACCAGAACCAGATCGTCCAGTGATAGAAAGAAACTGACCTCTAGGCACTGACAACTCCAAGCCTTTTAGTACGACAAGTTCTGATTCTCCACTTTTGAAAGACTTCACCAGGTTTCTAACTTCTATTATTTTGTTTTCTTTATCCTTTTGCATTTTTGTATTTGTATCTACCTTCCAAGTATCGCGTCCAATGTGTTTTGCTTTACTACCAACCTGGCAGGAATATATCCAGCAAATATTGTAGCTATTAGTAGCAAACCGGCTCGCATTATCGTTCCATCTAGTTCTGCAATAAGCACACCATCACTGAAAGGAAAGTTGATTGGGTTGGCAATAAAGTATGGAACGAGTAGTCCATATAAAAGAGCCATACCGATCATAACTCCCATTAATGCATAGAAAATAGATTGCAAAATATATGAAAACTCGATCGCAACAGAATCGATTCCAATACCTTTCATTATTCCAATAAATTTTCTACGAGTGATGGCGTTGATGTAAACCACGATAAATATAGTGATAGAGGCCACCACTAAACCGATAGAACCTATCGCGTCCCCCAACATTCCAAACGTTGCCTGCATATCTTTTAGAAACTTCGGCAAAGCTTCATCAAATGTTTGAACTCTGGCAGTTTCACCTACTCCACTAGACAACAAAGCTTGTTTTACCATTACTGGATCAGCGTTGGGTGTTATTTGAATGGCTATTTCGTCGACGTTGTAGTCGTTTCTGCCGATGAGTGTTCGCAGAGTTGAATCGAGCATGACCACTCTGTCGTCAAAAGCTCCTTTTGCTTTTATGATGCCTTTTATAAACATTTCTTTCGTATTCCCGTTTACAGTTATTCGGACAACATCTCCCACTTGTACATTTTCAAGAAGTAAAAGTCCTGGAGCCTCTATGTCTAAATATTTTTTCATTAGGTTAGCTCCTAGCAAGATGCTGTCTGTATCTTCAGGAGTTAGCATTTCGCCCTCTATCAACATTTCAGATATTCCAGTGGCTGATTCTTCGAGGTTAACATCGATACCTGTGAAGGCAGCGTTGGCTAAGTTAGCATCCTCGGTATAGTCTATTCTCTCTTTGTATGTTCCTTCTATTTTTCCGGATTCTAGGTATCGGGGTGAGTAAGTCTCTACCCATGGTAAGTTTTTAACAATCTCTATTATTGAAGGGCTGTTTTCGATGTATGACTTTTTAGGAAGGTTAGAAACAATAACATCTCCAGAATATTTTTCTCTGTACAAATCAGTCGAGCTCTGAATAAGTCCTACCAAAACTCCTCGTACAACAACTAGATTCAAAAAAGTAAGCATCATAACAAAAACAATGAGTGCTGTGGTACCAACACTACTTCGCTTTACCTGCCTAAAGGCTAGAAATGTTCCGAGATTGAGTGATGTTAGAAAGTTTTTTATTCGCTTACCCTTCACCAAATGAGATGTAACTGACATTGCAAAATAATACACCAAAAATGAAGTTTTTCCAAGGGGAAAACTTGGTTGATTATTCTAGACCCTTACAGTTTCCACCCGCTGTGAACCCAGCAAGTTTGGCCTCTTCAATTGAAGCAAATTTTACTTGGTTCTCTGGTTTGATCCTTTTGACTGTTCCACACCATGGAAAATAATATTTCTTCCCTGATTTTGAGCCAATCACTTCCCCACCCGATGACTCCTGATTTCCTACAGCATTAATTACACTGGCTGTGTTTCCGGATGTATTTTCGTCACTTATTTGCTGTAACCCATTTTCGTTATATATCCTTATACTACCCTTTCTTTCCTCTAGTACTGAAAACCTTCCCAACGCAAAGAAAATACTAGCAACCACCAAAATGAGCAAAAGTGAGTAAAAAGGGTTGATTTTAGCCAGAAAACCTGGGTTTGAGGAGTGGGTACTGTCCTGAAAGGCGCTATGCTCTACAATAGGGTTGATTTTTTCTTCGGTTTGTTCTATACTCATACGACTTATATTTTAACAATATCATAGAATTATAACACACCATGGCAACCAAAAAGTCCGGCGGAACCACCAAAAACGGTCGAGATTCCAATCCTAAGTATCTCGGCGTCAAAATAACAGAAGGAGACAAAGCGAAAGCTGGTTCTATTATCATACGACAAAGAGGAACAGACGTTCTTCCTGGAAGAAACGTAGGTATGGGCAAGGACCACACATTGTTTGCTCTAACTCCTGGTGTTGTAAAGTTTGGAACAAAACGAAAAGTTTCATTCAACAACAGAACTCTCGTCAAAAAAGTAGTCCACATAGTGGCATAAATAAAAAGAAAGAGCGGCCGTCCTGGTCGCTCTTTTTTTAAACGGAATCGTTTTGGGTGTTTGGGGTGGAAAATCATTGAGCCAGCTGAGGTAAAGCTCGCGCTGTCCCAACTCTTCCAAAAAGGAATGGGTCCTCATGTACTCGTCGTATGTTTCCAAAAGCTCAATAACTAAAGAACTTCCTTCTGGAGAAAGTCCGATGTAAACACCTTGGTTTCTCTGTCTCCACTGATAGAAAGCCTCTGCAGCATCACAGTTAGCAACGAGTGCCCTGTATGACTCTCTCACACTTGATTCACTGATTATCCAAATTGTAGTGAGCAAAGTCGCCCAGATCAAAAAACCCATCAAGAACCTCCTCCTGCTAGATTAACAAAAAGAAAATATTTTTCAACCTGCGAAGCCGAGCGGTCATACGACCATTGCTCGGCTTCGCACGGTTACAGTGGTCGTATGACCGCAACTAGTTAGATTTGATTTCCAAAGCAAATTCTGACTTCTTTCCTTGGATTTCCACAGCTATAACATGTTCCCCCACTTCTTTTATAGGTTTGGCAATTTTGATAGATTCTGGATCAAGTTTTATTCTAGAAACTTTTTCAACTTCAGCAGCAAGTCTTTCTTTTGTGATCCCCGCAAAGAGATGTCCCTTGTCATTAGCTTTTTCTGTTACCACCACTTTCACATCTTTTACTAATGCCATGCTTTTTATGAGCAACTCCTCCTGGATTTTCTTTTCTGTAAGGTCTTGAGCCTTTAGGACTTCTAGTTGCTTTACTGCTTCTGCGGTTGCAACTTTGGCCAATCCTCTAGGAAGTAGTAAATTTACTGCGTAACCGTCAGCCACGTTTTTAACATCATACTTTCTACCTATCTTCGGAACGTCTTTAAGTAAGATAACTTTCATATATATTTAGATTATACGAATATACAAATAATGCAAACCTACGAATGTCTACGGATAATACATGCTACTTCGCAGATTCTTATAAGTTATTTGTTTAGAATTTCAATTGCTTTTTCAAGTTGAGTGTCTACACCCTCTTTAAACTTCTCCACATCCAGCTCCACCTCTACGTCTGGGGTTAGTCCACCATTAGAAATAGATTTGCCGTTTGGTGTTAGCCATTGAGCAATAGTAACTTTTAAAGAAGTGGTCTCAGTGATGTCTATGAGTTCCTGAACAGAACCCTTTCCAAAAGATTTTTGACCTACAAGAGTTGCCACACCGTGTTCTTGTAGTGCTCCAGCTAGAATTTCTGATGCACTAGCAGAGCCTTCATCGATCAATACGACGAGTTTTAGATTTTCGTTGAATATGTTGTAACCCTTGCTTCTAAACAACTGGGCGTCAGCCTCGTTTTTAAAGTCTTCTTTTACAACCACTTTTCCTGGAGGCAAGAACCATGAAGCCATGTCTATTGCAGCTTCCAGATATCCACCAGGGTTTCCTCGTAGGTCTATAATCATTTTGTGCTTACCTGACTCCACAAAGTCACGAAGAGCTCCTCTAAATGCGTTGGAAGAAATAGCAGAAAAATTGTATAGGCTTATAACAAATACATCATTTTTAATTTTTGTATCGATGGTTGGAATATTTATTACACCTCTAACTACTTTTATATCAAATGTTTCTTCAACGTCTTCTCTGGCTAAAGTTAGTACAACTGCAGTGCCCACCTCACCTCTTATCTTTTTGATAGCTTCGGATGTGTTGAGTCCCGCCGTAACTACATCGTCTATTTTAATTATTTTGTCCCCAGCTTTTATACCTGCTTTATAAGCAGGTGTATCTTTCAAAGGTGCTATAACAGTAAGAATTTCGTCTTTCATGCCCACTTCCATTCCCACGCCCCCAAAGTTACCACTAATTTCCTCCTCAAAGATCTTTGACTCAACAGGGGGAAAGAAAACTGTGTATGGATCGCCTAGAGACGCTACCATACCTTCTATAGCACCATATACCCTAGCTTGGTTGTCTACCTTTTCAGTAGTCGAAGCTACTGCCACATACCTTTCGTCCAAAATACTCCATGCCTTCCAAAAAGCAGAAAAGTCTATCTCCCCACTGCCATCCTTGTTTAGAACTGTAGAAAATTTTGCTTGTTCTTTTTCATTCTCTTGTCCTATATAGTACCCAGCAAAAAATACAAGTCCTATGGCCATTAGAACTGAAAAAACATATGCTCTGTATTTAAAAAAGTCATTCATATGTGTACAATTATCTCAAAAAAAAGTTATTTGGTAAAGGAAAAGCATACTTTATACTTCATACTACATACTGTATACTTTATTTTATGTCAGATATTTTTCTACACAACACCCTTACAGGACAAAAAGAAATTTTTAAACCACTAAAGGCAGGGGTGGTTTCTATGTACAACTGTGGTCCTACGGTTTACAACTATGCTCATATAGGAAATCTTCGAAGTTACATTTTTGCAGATACTTTGCGTAGAGTTTTTGAATACAATAACCTAGCTGTAACCCAGGTAGTAAATGTAACTGACATAGGTCATCTTTCTTCTGATGGAGACGACGGCGAAGACAAAATGACCAAGGCTTTAAAACGTGAAGGAAAGCCACTAACACTTGAGGCAATGAGAGAAGTTGCTAACTTTTATTTTGAAGCCTTCAAACAAGATTTGAAAAGTTTGAATATAAGAACTCCGGAGCACTTCCCTTTTGCTTCTGACAATATACAGGAGGATATTAATATGATACTTAAACTCACTGATGGTGGTTTTACCTACACTACAACTGATGGAGTATATTTTGATACAGAAAAGTTTCCTGAATACGGCAAGCTTGGAAATATCCCAAAAATAGATGACGCTGAATCAAGAATAGGAGTTAACAACGAAAAGAAAAATCAACGAGACTTTGCATTGTGGAAGTTTAATTCAGAACTAGGTTACGAAGCTCCTTTCGGGAGAGGTTTTCCTGGCTGGCACATAGAGTGTTCTGCGATGTCAGTAAAATACCTAGGTCCAGAGTTTGATATTCACACAGGCGGGATAGACCACATCCCAGTTCACCACAACAACGAGATAGCTCAAGCGGTTTGTGCTGGGTATCCATATGCAAAGTACTGGCTACATAACGCACACTACAATATCGGTGAGGAGAAAATGGCCAAATCAGGAGAAAACTTTATAACTTTGCAAACTTTGCAATCGAAACATATTGACCCTCTTGCTTTGAGATACACATTCCTTTCTGCTAGGTATTCTTCCCCATTACAGTTCAGTTTTGAATCTCTAGAAGGTTCAGACTCTGCTCTAAAAAGATTGAGAAAAATAAAATCTGATTTGAATAGTAAAGTTAAGGAGGAATCTGAACCTGTCAGCACACTTTCAGCTACTGCAACTGAACATAAAGAACAGTTTTTATCATACATTAATGACGATTTAGACACCCCAAAAGCATTGGCGCTTATGTGGGATATTATCAAAAATGAAAATATTTCTGATTCTGAAAAGCATCACCTGTTGTGGGACTTTGATAAAGTGCTAGGACTAAACCTAGACAAAGTTGAGATATATGTAGTTCCAAAAGATATACTAGACCTTGTAAGTAAGCGAGAGGATGCAAGACAAAACAAAAACTTTGAAGAAAGTGACAGACTACGAACTGAAGTTGCGGGTCTTGGATTTGTAATAAAAGATACCGATAGTGGACCAGAAATAAGACCTATTTAAAATTGACTTGTCCGGTTGGTGTGGTAAATTACTAGTTGGAGGCTCCTTTGAATATTACTGAGGCACGTAAAGTTCTTAAGTACTTAGCGCTAGGATTTGCACAGGAATGTGCCCGCGGCACATGTAGTTGCTCAAAAAAGGACAACATGAAAGAGTGCGAACGTCGAATGGCAGAGGCTGGCATCACAAGAGAAACCCCCGTCCCCTCACCGCACCAAACCTCCTAGGTTTGGTGCTTTTTTTAATCCCCACCTTTCCCACAGTTTATGAACTTTTGTAAAGTAGTGTCCGAAAAGTAGTGCATGTTACAATGTTTGCATGACACAAAACAGAAGTGGAGTTCGAATTCCTCCTCAGAACCTTGACGCAGAAATGGCGCTTTTGGGTTCAGTGATGCTCCGCCCAGAATCAATGTACGACGTTGTAGACATAACAAAACCTGATTCCTACTATTCTGAAAAACATAAAATAATATTCGAAACGATGATGGAGCTTTTTTCTAAACGCTCCCCTATCGACATGCTTTCTGTTTCATCTAAACTAGGTGAAAAAGGTTGGCTTGACCAAATAGGTGGAAACTCTTATCTAACTGAGCTTGTAAATGTTGTTCCCTCTTCTTCCAATGTTATTTACTACGCTCAGGTTGTTCAGAAAAAATACATGATGCGAAGACTCATCGAAGCCTCCGACCATATCGGTCAAATGGGTTACGACGAGACAAAGGAACTTGAGGAACTACTGGATGGTGCAGAGAAAAAACTTTTTGATGTAACGAACTTCAACACGTCTCGAAAATTTGTGGCTATTAAAGATGAGCTGGGTGAAGCCTGGGACAGACTAGACAAGATACATAGTGGTGAAAAAGGAATGCGTGGAATTCCTACTGGCTTTCCCGATATCGACAAAAAACTTTCAGGTCTTCAAAAATCTGACCTTATTATTCTTGCAGCTAGACCTTCTGTTGGTAAGACTTCTTTTGCCTTGGACATAGCGCGCCAAGCCGCTGTGGAACACAACATGTCGGTTGGTATTTTCTCTCTCGAAATGAGTAGTCAACAGCTAGTGGATAGAATGCTTGCTGCACAAGCCAACGTGGATGCGTGGAAACTCCGAACAGGAGGACTATCTCGTCAGAATGACTTTGATGCTATCAGAGAGGCTCTGGATAAGCTAAACAAGGCCCCTATCTATATAGACGACCAACCTGGCAATAACATAATCAAAATGCGTTCTATTGCCAGAAGACTTAAAAACGAAAAAGGTCTTGACCTGATTGTAGTTGACTACCTCCAGCTTATGGTCCCTGCGACTCCTTCTAAAAACGACAACCTTGTTCAACAAGTTACAGAAATATCCAGGTCCCTAAAATCCCTTGCTCGCGAACTAGATGTTCCTGTACTTGCTCTATCACAGTTGTCTCGAGACGTGGAGAAACGTGGGGGTAAACCTAGACTGTCTGACCTAAGAGACTCTGGTTCTATTGAGCAGGATGCTGATGTGGTTATGTTTATCCACCGTGAGGACAAATACAAAGAAGAGTCCGAAAGAACAAACATAGCTGAAATACTTATTGAGAAACATAGAAACGGAGAGGTTGGGGCAGTTAAATTATTCTTTAACGACAAAAAGGCTACATTTCAATCTTTGGATAAGTCGCAATATGGAGGGGCCGAACGAGAGTTTAGTGACTTCTAGATATTTATTTTATGGACAACACTCAACGGCTCATAGAACTTTTTAAAGAGTTCCCCGGTATAGGACCAAGGCAAGCGAAAAGGTTTGTATATTTTTTGTTAAATAGAAATCAAGGATACTCAGCAGACCTGTCCCGTCTAATAAGCGAGGTCCGCAGTACTGTACATGCCTGTGACACTTGTTTCAGATTCTTTCCGAACGGAACTAACAAAACCTGTTCTATTTGTCGTGATGATACTAGAGAAAATACCTTAATGCTTGTTTCCCAAGATGTAGATTTTGAAAATATTGAAAAAACCAAATTCTACAAAGGTTATTATTTTGTATTAGGTGGAAGTATTCCTATTCTTGAAAAAAATCCAGAAAAACGTATCCGACAAAAAGAACTGACACAGACACTACAAGATAAAATCAAGAACGGACTTACAGAAGTCATCCTCGCCCTAAATTACAACCCAGAGGGTGAAAATACCCTGACCTACCTAAAAGAAACCATAGAAAGAGAATTCCCTACCCTTAAAATTTCAACTCTCGGACGAGGACTTTCGACTGGAACTGAACTGGAGTATTCAGATAGTGACACTATCAAGAATGCCTTGAAAAACAGACAATAAAAAAACCGCCGAGTGGCGGATTTTTCTTATTTGATTGCGTCTACTCTAACTTTGAACCATGGTTGTCTGTGTCCGTTTTTCTTGTAGTATCGGCTCTTTTGTTTGTACTTTACTACTTCTACTGTCTTGTTTCGTCCTACAGCTTCTAGAGTACCTTCTACCTTTGCAGTAGCGATATAAGGAGTACCGATTTTAGTGTCTTTTCCGTCCTCAACTAGCAAAACATCTTCGAAAACAACCTTGTCTCCTACCTTCAATTCTCCTTTGATTTTCTCGATTTTTACCAAATCTCCCTTAGAGACTTTGTATTGTTTTCCACCTGTTTTGATGATTGCGAATTCCATATATTTTTTAGTCCCTATAATATACAGAAAAAGGCCTAAAATTGCAAGTATAAAAAACGGCTCAACCTCGAAAGGTCGAACCGTAGTGGATAAGGGTCTAGAACGCCCCTGCGCTATGGGATCTAACCCCATAGTTAGAGAGACCTAGATAGTCTCCCATTTATCGGATTATCGCAGCGTCCCAATCGACATAAGAACCATAATTTTTCACTTGTTTTGTCGGCAGTAGCTCCTGCCGATTTCCCCAAGCGTTGCAGTCTGGTTACTCAGTGGTTACCCACACCTTTTCCAAAGTTAATACTAGATATTTATATAAAAAAAGCAAGCCTATGGTCATAATACGACCACAGGCTTGCATGGGTTATGGATGGGGCAAATCGTGACTTTCACCGTGTTTTGTTTTGGGGTCACTGCCTGCCGCTGCACCGGCAAAGAAAACGAGAGCTAGAAACGCACAAGCAACGCCTGTCTGCGGACTGACATCGGCCTCGAGTGCGATCCAGCCAAAAATTACTCCGAGAACGAGACATACAATCGCTCCAACCAAAGCTTTGTCCTCCATTTAAAACTATACCCACACAAAACATCACTGTCAACTATTCCTCTGTATCTGGTTTATCAATCAAAACTTGTTCAAAACCTAATGATTCCCCAGTTATCCGCATCACATCTTTATCTATCTTCTTAAATTCCTTACTTGAGTTGTTGTAATGGTTTACCACTGTCTCTAGTGAGTTACCGAGACGCCCGTGGTAGTCCTCGTACTTTTTTAAATGAGTTCCAATCTCTCCCACCCTCTTTATAATATCTTTTGTTTGCTCTTCTATTTGCATTGCTTTCAGTCCCTGCAGAACAGTTTGTAAATATGCCAAGAACGATGTTGGAGAAACTATAATAACTTTATTCTTTCCTGCTGCTCGTTGTATCAAGTTTTCTGTATCTTCTGTTACAGCTCCTACTTTGTTTATTAGTAAGTCGTAATAAATAGCTTCGTGAGGTATGAACATAAATGCAAAGTCCATGGTTCCCTCCTCTGGTCTGATATATTTTGAAGTTTCTGTAATACGAAGCTTCAAATCATTTACAAACAGTTTTTCCAAACGAGCTTTTTCTGTAACATCTGTTGTTTCTACCATGCGGTTGTAGTTTTCCAGAGAGAACTTTGAGTCCACAGGGATTATTTTATCTTTCACAAACACAGCAGCGTCTACAATCTCACCATTTTTAAATGCATACTGCATTTGATACTGGTTTGGAGCTAAAACATTTTTTAAAAGTGTTTCCAGATAATACTCTCCCAAAATCCCTCTCTGTTTTGGGTTTTTTAAAATATCCTGAAGGCTCTGTAGTTGATCTGCAAAAGAAACCACCTGTCGGTTAGTCTCGTCGAGTTTGGTCAGACCTTGGGTTACTTCACGGATAAGGTTGGCAGACTCCCCAAGCTGGTGACGAACAGACTCATTCATTGAGCGAGTACTTTCACCAATTTTAGTATCCACTACTCGGTTGAGCTCGTTTATCTGCTGAAGAATCAGTTTCAGTCCTGTATCATTTTCTACTTGTTTTGGTCGCAAAAAATATACAACAATTCCTCCTACAATTAGTCCGCCTAATACATAAGCTACTATTTCCATGACAATATTCTACCAAATGAATGCTGATTATGATAATGTATTCTTATGAAAAAACATAAAAACTTGCTCATAGTAATAGTGGCAGCAATTGGAATTGCATGTTTGTTTTTGTTTATAGGTAAGGATATTGTGTATAACAAAACACTCAACGATGGCTATCGATTTATACCATCCCAGGAATATATAGATGAAAAAAGTGATGAAAAATTACCTGTTGCAGAGCCTACCATGATTCAATGTCCTACAAAATACAAAAATACAGAATATGGCTTTGAATTTGACTGTCCAAAGGAATTTATCATTCTGGAGAAGAGTAAAAATGGAACAATTGGAGGTTCTAAGGAATTACTACTTCAACTTGAATGTAGTTCGCATTTATGCCAAATATATCCACTAGAAGTTCAAGTTTGGGACAATGAATCTTTCCAAAAAAACAACTTGCCATTTATCCCAGATATTGGTAAAAAAGTAGGTAATAATTTTATAATGGTTATTGGTTTTGACGACAGTGTAAAAAAAGTTATTGAAAGTTTCAAATTTACAAAATAAGGTATAATAGAAAATATGTCATTACATCAAACAATCAAAGGGCAAGTAAAAGAAGCAATGCTTGCAAAAGACACCGTTAAACTTGGAGTAGTTCGAGGACTTGTTTCTGCATTTACAAACGAATTAGTAGCTACAGGCAAAATGCCTCAAGATGAGTTAGGAGACGAAGAAGTGTTAAATGTTATCAGAAGAGCAGTAAAACAAAGAAAGGACTCTATTGAACAGTTCACCAATGGTGGAAGACCAGAGCTTGCTGAAAGCGAACAAGCAGAGTTATTGGTGTTAGAAAAATATCTACCAGCCATGATGCCGAGAGAAGAAGTTGTAGCGATAACAAAAGCAAAAATGACAGAGCTTGGAGTAACGGACAAAACCAAGGCAGGTATGCTTATGGGTAACCTTATGAAGGAACTTCGAGGAAAAGCAGACGGAGACGTGGTGAAGTCAGTCGTAGACGAGCTACTTAACTAAAAAACCTAACTCTAGACCTATTTTAAGTGTGGATAACCCTATTGACAAATAGGGTTATTTGGTAGTATAATATAGTAAGAATTTTGGAGGTCCCATGTTGACACCGCATGAGCAGAGTCTGTGCTTGAAAGTCCGACTCCGATATAGAGCCGTTATGGCGCAGTCAATTGGCCGACGTGGAGTCAATCTCCGCAAAGCCTACCAGGAAATCGTGAAGCAAGTCGCCATTGAAGCCGGCTATCGCAATAACCTGGCACAAGGAATGGCGATCGTAAAAAACGCTCACGCAAAGTACCGTCGGGAAAACGACGGGACAATGGGCTTCAGCCGTTCCACCTGACACACAGGCGAGTCGCTACTACAGGACTCGCCTTTTTTATTACCCAACTTTTCCTATTCCTTCCATCCACCTCCCAATTATTTTGGCACAGAAAAAATCTCCAAGCAGTGTTTTGAAAAAAGCCTTTCGCAGGCTGGCGAGCCGAGAAGTTCGCTGGCCGACCACGGCCAGATAGATTGCTTTTTGAGAAATACTGCTTGGAGATTTATTTCTTGTACTTAGCCAAAATACTCGCCTCTATCTCCTCTTTATCCCCTCCATATGTTAGATATGAAAGTTGTTTTAACGTATCGATAACAGCTGGATTCCCTGCTGGCGGATACGGCTCCTTTATATTAAATGCTTTTACAGTTTTTCCGTTTATGAGCATTTTTAGATATGCATTTAAGTTATCTATGTTCATAATATCTTTTGCAGTAAACACCGGAGCAAATTGTTTTTCCAAAAACTCAGCATCCTCTGCTCCCACACGGAAGGTCGCTATGGAACCTACGTTTCCAAAAACTGCATCTCGGATGTTGTCCTGAAGCTGCCCGATAAACTGGTGAGCGATGTTGAGCGAAAGTTTGTATTTTCTAGCTTCTGAAAGAATAACTGAAATAGAATCAGTGGTAATGTTCTGGAACTCATCAATATACAAATAAAATGCTGGAAAATCTTTACCAACTAAATCCACACGTGACAACGCGGCCATAAGAATTTTACCTACCAAAATAAGGCCGATAAGATTTGCGTTTATGTCTCCCAACCTACCCTTAGAAAGATTTACTAGGAGAATTTTCTTGTCATCCATTATTTGTCGGAAATCAAAAGAAGATTTTTCCTGGGCAATAATAGGTCGCATTATATCGTTGGCCAAAAACACATCGAACTTCGAAACAATGTACGGCACTACGTTTGCAAGAGATGCTTCCCCTCCAGCTTTGCCAGCTATCTCAGTCCAGAACTGGTGCACTATAGGATTTTTACACTTCGATAATTTTAAATCACGATATTCCTTGTTACTCATGACACGAGAGACATCCACCAGTGTACATCCTGAATCCGGGTCTTCCAACACAAGCATAGTTGCGTTTCTAAAATACTGCTCAAACATAGGCCCCATTGACTCTGGTACCCCGCCGTATAGTTTTTGAAAAATACTAAAGAGTTCGTTTACTACGAAAATCTTTTGCTCAGGCTTACTCCTGTCATACTCCAACATGTTTAATGCCATAGGTCTCTCCACATGACTAGGATCAAAATAAATAACATCCTTATATCTCTCAGGTGGTATGTTAGCGAGAATGGCTTGAACGTCGGAACCGTGTGGATCAATAAAACAACAACCTTTACCTGCCTTTATATCTTGAATGATCAAGTTCTTCAAGAAAACAGTTTTACCTGTTCCTGTCTGACCGATAACATACATGTGTCTAAGTCTATCCTCGTCCTGCATGTACACCTGAGTATCAACATTTCTATAGGTGTTAACGCCGAGGAAGGTTCCTGTGGTGCCCATATCACTCGGAGCTGGGGCTGAGATTGCTTGGGATTGCTTAAGTTGTGGTGAAGGTGCAAGGGTTGAGTTGTGGAAGTGGATAAGGGTTGTTACTTCGTGTAAGTTTAGTGGCAAAAGGTTGTCTAATGAATAACTTCTAAATGAATAATCTCTAAAAAGTTTCGTCAAAGCTGCCTTCTCTAGTCTTTTTGCTTTCAAACCATTTGAGGTTGTGTCATTGAACTGGTTAAAGCTTGATTCTAATCCTTTCAGTATTCTGTCCGCATCATTTCTGTTGTTAGCGGAAGCAATTAATCGAATATTTGTCGCAACAACTGTTGTTGCTATTTTTCTTCTTATTTTTTCGACAGCAGTACTGTCTATTTTTGCTGGTTTATCTTCCTCTCCTATTTTAGGCGCTGCTTTGAACAAACCGAAAACTCCTTTTTTCAAACTTCCTGTTATAGTTTCTGGAAGATCAATAGCTTCTTTTACTGGGACTCCATCTTCTATTTGTTCTATAGCAAACTCATATTTTTTATTAAAATAATCATCTCTTGGTGAGAAAATAATCTGTATTGCTGCCCCTTCCCCGTTTTTTTGTATCTTAGAAAAACTATTTAAAACTACGTTCAACGGATCATGATCAAACTGCTCGTACGTTTTAAATGGGTAAATAGGGTTTTGGTTAGTCTCGAGATATGAACCCAAAGACACTCCATCATGGTTAAAAACGTTGTAATCAGAAGTAGCTTCGGTTAGGCGTGCATTATGGAAAACTGAAATGATTTGCTGTTCAAAAAGATTTTTATGAGCATTTGGAACAGCAACGTAAAAAATAAACTGATCACTACCGTTTGGGTTGGCAATCTCCATCACTATATAGTTCTCTTTGCTTTTCTTTGTCTCGTCCTTTGCTGTCACTGATATCATACCGGACAAAAACTGCTCCATACTTGAAATAACTTCCTTTAAGGATTTATTTTTGTTGGGATCATTATCATCCTGACTTTCAAGCATCACCACCTCATATAGAGTCATACTGAGACCTCTCAATTCCTTGCTATATGTATCAATATCTTTTGACACATAACCGTGTTTTATGTATTGCACTAAAAACCTGTGGAAGTCATCTTCTAGGTGAGGGTCCTTGAAGTGAGACAGAACGGTCATGGCATTTTTCAAACCCTTTTCATTCATAATACCCAAAAGCTCGCTCATCTTGTCGTCGTGTTGTTCTGGCTCCAGGTTTAAAACAATAGATTCAGCATCGTGCTTTGATAACTCATATGTTTCTTCTAAAACTTGCTTCGGTAGAGTGTCTCTATATCTAGATATTTGGTCTTGAACAACTTCTTCAAGTTTAAAATCTTCCTTTTTTTCTCGAAGCTCTAACTCTTTGTTTGAGATTTGCTGACGCAAAAAAGCAATTTCCTCTTCAGGGCTATTGAACTTAGGGAGACTCTCTTGATTCATATGTATATTATATACAATACTACTTCTTTTGAAAACAAAGTTACTTAAGTTTTAGATAATACTGTCGAATATTTTCTGGAAATCTTTCTATTGAGTATCTCAATGTTGTTCTGGGCATAACTTTTATATTTTTATTTAGAAAATCCTTCAAGATTTTTTCATCTTTTTTACCAACCTCTCTTAACATCCAACCAACTGCCTTGTGCATTAGGTCTTCTCTATTATTCAGTAAAATTTTAGAAATTTTTACAGCATCTTTTGTATCGCCAGAACGTATAAAGGCAAAAGTCGAAACTATAGCTATTCTTCTGTCCCACATGACCTTAGAACAAGCCAGTTTATATAAAACATCTCTACTTTTATCCAAAAGATAGTCCCCAAGTATTTTGTAGGCACTTCCATCCACCAAATCCCAGTTATTAACATATTTTTTGTTAGCAAGATAAGTTTTGACTACCTTGTCTTTAACAATCTTGTCTCCTTTTTTATATTTCAAAACCAAAATCGATAGTGCCACATCTCGATAATCATGTATTTCAGATTTTAAAAGCTTCACAACAAACGGAATCCCCAAATCAACATACTTTTCTGAAACAAAGTCTACATCCTTTGCATTCAAGCCTAAAAACACATCTCCTTTACTGTAACTACTTTCGCCAGTTTTAAAAAATCTCTGTGCTTGTTGCGCTTTTATTTTATTACCTCTCCTGTTTATTTCCCGATAGATATCGTCCAACATTCAATTAAAAATGATTTAGTAGCACAAAAACTCCAGCAACAACTGCGCCGATAACAGCGACCAGAACAAATGCTCCTGAAGTGTCTTTTATTTTGGCGATTATTGGATCGTGCGATGGCTCTACTTTATTACATAAATCTTCAACCACCGTGTTTATGATCTCTGCACAAAGAACAAGAGTAACAGCAAGAACTAGGATTGCTGCTTCAACAAAAGTAAAATCAAAATAAAAAATAGAAATAACAACAAGTACAGTGGCAAAGACTTCCGTTCTAAAGTTATGTTCCTCTGACCAAGTTGTTTTGAGACCTCTTAGTGCATACCTGAAAGAATTTATGGTTTTTTGTATCATTTTTGGATTATAACACGAAACACACATCTATAAATACATAGGTCTCACCTATGTAAAGTGCGTCGGATTGAGTTTATATATAAAAAACCTCGTGCCGTGGCAAGAGGTTGTAAGGGGTGGACCACATGGTCCAAAAACGGGAGAACGTGCGAACAAAAGAACTGGTGTCATCTAAGCTATAGCTTTGATGACGGTAGTGATACTGGTGCGAGCCAGATTGAGGAGGTGTTCGGAAGTGCATGTGCAACTTCCAAACGAACCAACTCAACCTAAACTCACAATGTTATTGTATCAGATACAGTAAGCACAGGTCAAATAGTTTTCCACAGATTTGTGTAATAAAAAAAACCGAGAAGGTGTTACCTTCTCGGTATATCTATGCTGCCTTGGACTTATAGATGCTGATAATATGTTCCGCCACTTCTTCCGGCTTCATGTGAGTGGTATCAACAACCACCGCTTCAGGATGAAGAGTAAGTGGACTGACTGCTCTTGTCTTGTCCATCAAATCTCTTTCCTCCAGACTGCGCCGAACTTCGAGCACGCTCGGGACCACGTCTTTATCTAGGTCCTGAGCGACACGCCGTCTAGCTCGTACTTCTGCATCGGCTGTAAGGTAAAAGCGATAAACATTGGGAGCAATGAAAATCGTTCCCATATCTCTACCGTCAGTGACCAAGCCACGACCACTGCGTGCCCTTTCCTGAATCTCTCGAAGTGCAAGCCTTACTTCTTTGTCACGAGCAACTTTTGCAGCTGCAGCGTCCATAGCAGAAGTTCGGAGTTCCTTGTCTGTGAGGACTCTGTCGAACAAGAAAACTTTTCCTTCCGACATTCGAACTCCGACTAGTCCTTGCGCAATGATCCTGTAATGGTCCTCTGTAGGAGAATCCTGACCCAAATAGGCCACGAGCCTATAAAGAACTCCGCTATCAAGTTCGTTCCAAGCAAGTCTTTGGGCAACCAGTATTCTAGTTGTACCCTTTCCAGCACCAGCATCCCCATCAAGAGTGATGACTGGGATATCCGTGTTCTGTGATTTATTCAAATGAACCTCCTGCCAAACATAGTATGTTAATGGTATTTTTTGTCAATAAAAAACTGATTTTTTTATAAATTAAAACACCCAGATTTCTCTGAGTGTTTTAACCTGTGAGCCAAACCTAGAGAGGTTGGGTACTGGTAGAACTACCTTACTTTTAGTTGTGGCATAAATGGAGCAGATTTCTCAATTGCTTTTGTTTTAGCAGGTTCAAACTGCTCACTCCAGCAAGTACGAACATCCCACCTAGGTGGCCATTCAATAATACAATTAGAAACAAAGTTGAAAGAGAAAAAAACAATAAATAAAATTGTTAGGGTTAAAAAGTAAAAGATCCATTTGGGTATTTCAAATTCATTTTCTCTTTTTTTAAAATAGCTACTTCGTTTTTTAAATTTTCTATATCTAGTCATGCTTTTCGTCTGCGATCAATGTCTTTCAATGGTATCTATATAAATTCTATATTTACCAATATGACGGTTAAAATACATATCTCCATATTTTTCGTATATTTACGAAAGCTCACGTATTCCTGCAATAATTGAACTTGTATTCCATTTTACGATCCTATTTGCGTTCTTCTTTACTACCGACGAAGTTTTTTCACTTGCCCATGGCTCGATGGCCAGAATTGGTTTTGGATTAGTAAATCCTTTTGCAAGAGCGATCTCCTTATTAATCCAATCACTGTAGCTTGAATACACTCCAGCAAGAATAATGATAACATCGCAAAAACGCATCTGATCCTGTATGGCTCGAGATAGTGCAGTAGAATTTGGCGCATTATGGATAGGGTCGTTCTTTGGTACTGAATAATCTTTAAAATTAAATCGAGGATCTGCGTTAAGCATTTTTATAAGCTTGTCATATGCATCACTGTATGCCCAAGAGTGACTTATGAATATGTTGTAATGTCTCATGGTTTATATTTTTCCCTCCTTAACTAATCTCCAATAATGATAGCCGAGCGCAGTTAATTTACAGGTCTTTGAATTTTGGGCTACGTAAAACATGTGATCCTCTCCAACAGGCATCACTAAACCTATACTAACTAACTTCTGTAAGTTTTTTAGCATAACCACATTTTCCGTAATCGCTACATCCTTATTGGTGAACTCATAAGTTGGATCAAGTTGATATTCTTGTTCTGGAACAGAAAAATACTCAGTAATTTTTCTCAAAACTTCAATTGGTACTTGTGGACTAATGGTGCGTAAAGAAGTGAATCTTGTGACGTTAGTTTTAAAAACTGGTCGTTGATCCCATGGACCAAGAGCTTGGTCGATGTAGGCATAAACACTGCCAGGTGTTATGTGTCCGCGTAGGTCTGCAGCTCCTCCTTGCAGGGCATCAATCAACAGATTAGTAAAAATACCGTGACCATTAATTTCAATAGCACTTTCTGCTGGTCTACTAGCAGTCAATATCACGACACCCTCTATTATTTGAGAGGAGCTATTTCCAGTTATCGCAGGTGTGCCGAACGCTCCAGAATGACAACAGTCTAAAATTATTACCTTATCTTTTGCTTTCGACTTATTTGCTAAAGTAAGTATTTCATCCATAGAAACACCTTCGTCATTTTGCTGGTGATCTGGTGTGACAATAAAACCACCAAGATCGCTAAAAAAACCGTGACCGGAAAAGTAAAACAAAGCTATATCACTATCACCTTCAAACAACTCTCTAATCATTGTCTTTAGCTGTGCCTTTGTTGTGACATTAGTTTCCAATTTAACGGCAAAATTAGGAGATCCATCACCATTTTTTTCAATTGTTGTGCCAAAAGCAGTGGCGTCGTTAATACACCCCCTAAGAGGAATGGTTGGGTAATCGTTAATACCAATTACAAGTGCTTTTCTCATGATATTAAAGTTTACTCAAAAACGATTTAATGTTAGCCCAGCTCCAAACATTAATGGTTCGTTTATTTAAAAAATAAGGAAGAGTGGGTCGATCACTAGTTGAGTACATCAACATTGTTGGAATTTTCTCTTCTTCTGCTGTCGCGATCTCAAACAACTGTCCTGTTGCTGAAGGTGTATTTTTACTAATAAGTGCAATTACACCGTCACAACCTTTTATCTTTGTACGGCACTTGGATTCCCAGTCCGTTTCCCATGGTGTTTTTACAGACATATCAACGAACTCAAATGGCGAATTGTCATTTTTTGCTTGACCAACTAAAAAATCTCTAGATGTTTTGTCTTCAATAGCGAATGCGATAAATATTCTCTTCATATGTGTTTTAATAAATTAACTTTTAATAATTCCAACAACTTTTCCACTTAACTGAAAATCATCACCTTCGTGAATAAATATCGGAAGATACTTATCAGTCGAATCTGCTTCAAGTATTATGCGCTGATTTTCCTTGTCATACTTATACCGCTTGATAGTTGCCATGCCGTCTATTACAGCGACAACAATATCTCCGTTCTTGTAGTTTTTGTGTCCACTGTCTACTAAAACGAAATCTCCATTTTCGATAGAATTTTTATCGTCTGGTTTTGCAAGATTCATACTATTACCGTCTGCGATAACAGAATAGAGATCTTTTTTGCTGTATGGCAACATAGAAGACGAGACCTTGAGATACTGCTGAATATTTTGTTCTGCAAATATTGTTGCGGGACCACAATTTGCACTTCCGACCACAGGGAGTGAGAATACGGTATTAACTGTTGATTTCACATGGCCTCGCTTTACGGGCCTTATAACCCCTTGTTCAAGGTTCATTTGAATCATTCCGGCTTTCTCAAGCTGTTGTAAATGGTATTTCACTATTTGTGGCTTATCAGGCACACCAATCTTATCGGCTATTGTTCTAAGGCTATATGACCCAATGTTTGGATCAGTGTCTATGAGAGCTAAAAGCTGTTTTTGTTTGTTGTGCATGCTTCCATTATAGCATACTTTCATACTTGCAACAATATATATTTGACATTTTTGACAGAACAACTCACTTTCTATCCCTGAATCTGATTTTTCTAATGTGACCTTACCGGGAATCGAACCCGGATTTAAGCCTTGAGAAGGCTTCGTCCTAACCGTTAGACGATAAGGCCATTGAACACAGGTAAACAATAACCCGATTTTTACTAAAAATCAAATTCATTGAAAGTTGTTATTCAGTATGCTAACTTTACAAACAGAAGGAGAAGTTCGATGGAAACAAATGTCAGTCCAGAGATTGAGTATCTTAAGAAGGAAATACTAAAACAACTTGAGGTGGTGAAAACACACATCCCTCACCTGGAAAAAGCCATCAACGACCTCGAAATCCATACAAGAGGTATTGGTATTGGTTGGGTACAAAATGTGCAAACACCACTTGATAGCATCGCCTTCAACGTTGCTCAGGTTGATGCCTTAGCGAGAGTAAGATTATTTAAATAGACCAAAGTACTCCCAAAATTTGCAAAAATAAAACACGACCCTCAAGCCGTGTTTTTTCTTATTATGAACTTGAATCAATTCGAACGAAACCTTCCAGCGCCAGTCCACTCATCCCCTTCTGCTTTCGGATAATCAAACCACCCACGTGCAGACCAGGTGTCGACTTTGTGACAAAAGGCTGCGAGTTCGTTCATCACACGGTGAGTGGATGAATACTCCTTGTACTCCCCCTCAACATAAGTAAAAGCGTTGAGTTGATCTGGAGTAAGAACAAGCCCGTATTCCGTAAGCTTGTCCTCACGAAACTTTTTGAACTCCTCTTTGGTAGCCAAACCTTTCCTGTTAGAGACTTGACCGTTTTGAACCAATATTCTCCACGGCTTCTCCAAATCGTGAAGAAAAATTACAAGCAAAGCATCGGAAAGTGAAAATGGAAGCGGTCTTCCGAACGCCCCATCAAACACATACAGATGCCGTGTATAGTTCATTGCATCCGTAATATGGTCGATGTAACCACCTTCCCAGGTCTGATGGTTATGAGTCGAACCGTGAGCTTTCTCGAACAGATCTCTGTGGTCCGCCAAAATACGTTTGCAAATAGAACCGTTGGGTTCATCGAGGAGATTTAACA
Source organism: Patescibacteria group bacterium (assembly GCA_040384485.1). Lineage (GTDB taxonomy): Bacteria > Patescibacteriota > Minisyncoccia > Phycocordibacterales > DATDWN01 > C7867-006. Next base: position 79,496 of record JAZKJH010000002.1, on the reverse strand, counting down.
TCTCATCGATTGTTTGATAGTCCAAATTTTGATTTAATGTTCTCATTGTTTCCTTTTTTAATATGCCATTTATTTAATTAATTGTAAATACTCACAGTTAAGTAACGGTGTTGGAAATCATCCACCAAAATGCTAAACTCCAAAAGGAGAAATTATGAAAATACCGACACAAGTTCCAGAGCGTGGTTATTATTACCACTACAAACACGACCCTACCGTATCTGTGAACAACTATGCCTACGAGCTTGTAGGGGTTGGTTGCCACACAGAAGACAATTGCAGACCTGAAGACGCAAACATGGTCATCTACAGGCCCTTGTACCCGGAGGCCTCCGTGTATGTAAATGGTCAGCTTTTTGACTTGCGACCACTTGAAATGTGGATGGAAACAGTCACCGTGAATGGTGAGACTGTTCCACGATTCAAAAAAATTACAGATCCGCAAATCACAATGAAGCTGGATCTACACCGAAAAGGAATGTACAGCTAAAAAAAACACACCACCTCTAAAGGGTGGTGTTTCTTTATCTACTCATCCATTCCTCTTCTTGTCTAACCAAAACTTTTTTTGCGTCCTCTGGGTGTCGCATTACCTCCTCCACTAGTTTTTCCATTCGCATCGCTTGTGAACCCTTTACCAGAACAACATCCCCTTCCTGTATCAGACTATCCATAGTTTTATTGGCCTCTTCTACCGAGTCAAAAGAAATTATTAATGATTCATCAAATCCTTCGTTCAAAAGCTCGTCCACTAGTTTCCTCATTCTAAATCCAACAGTAACTACAAAATTAGCATTTTGTTTTACTAAAACTGCAAGACTCCTGTGCTCCACTGCCGAATACTTTCCGAGCTCCAACATGTCTCCCAAAATTAAAACTTTTCTAGTATTTGTATTTATTTTTCCTAGCAAACCAACAAACTCTCGAGTGGCCAGTGGCGAAGCATTGTAAGTATCGTCTACTAGTACAGAATTTTTTATTCCTTGAATTATTCGTGAACGCCCCTGCAGAGGTTTTACTTTGTTTAGGGATGTAACAATATCCTTGGAAGAAAAATGAAACTCGTGCCCAACTGCAAAAGCTAGAAGTGAAGCGTATTCGATGTGAATACCTACACACTCTAGTCTAGAAACAGAGTACTCTTTCTTTCGATAAATTATATTAAATTTCATTCCCGTGAGAACTGAGCTGTCTTTTCCCCCAAGCAACATTTCGAGCTCCCCTCCTTTGATATTTGCTAAAGGGTTTGTTCCACAGGATACTTTTCTAACTTCAGAATCCTTCACTAGATTCTCCACCAACACATCGTCTGAATTGTAAATAATGACTCCCTCTCTCTTTACCGCGTCTACCATAAAACTCTTTTCCCTAACAAAATTCTCAATATCCCCAAAAGACTCTATATGTGATGGTACCGTTCCAATAGCAGTTACCACTAATATATCCGGTTTAACCCAAGAACTCACTCCTTCCAGGTCTCCTGGCTTGTCGCTATCTAGTTCTAAAACAAGCCATTCTGGGTAGGTCTTTTTAAATAAAATCAAATTGAGTCCAGAAAAAATACACTGTAACCACTCTAAAAGTGTGTTTGTGCCATATGCGTGACCAAGTATGGTTAAAGGGACTCCTACTTCTGTAGTAAAACTTTTTTCAGACTTACGAACAAAGACTTTTTTAGACAAAACAGTATATATGGTTTCTTTCGTAACAGTCTTTCCAACTGCTCCAATAATCCCCACTATCTTTGGGTTATATTTTTGCAACACTCGTTTTGCTTGCCATTGCAGTATTTTTTTTGCTGTTTGTTTTAAATAATCCATAACTATCTGTCTGGGGGCACCTCGTAGTAGTTGATGATAAAGTTTGTCAGATCGGCAAATGGCTGGGAAAGTGTCTCGGATCCGTATCTAACTCCTCTAGGGTTAATAACGTACATGAACACAATAAACTTGGCGTCGTATGCTGGGAAATAACCTACAAACGAGTGTAAAAATTTATCATCGTAATACCCTCCGACTCCACCTGGTTTTGCCATCTGAGCTGTTCCTGTTTTTACGGCCACACTATAGTTTGGCAATTTGAGCTTACCTTCAAGCAAAACCTTGTCCATACTATGTACCATCATTCGAGATATCTCTTCTGTTGTTTCTCGTTTTAATACTTGTCGTATAGTTTTTGGTTCTATAGTTTTAGATATTCCTATCTTGTAGTTTATACTTTTTACCACATGTGGCTCTACCAAAAATCCACCGTTTGCCAGAACTGCCAAAGAACGTATTGTGGAAATAGGAGTTAAAGCCAAACCCTGCCCGAACGAAGCAGTAACATGCTCTATATCTCTCGGACTCTTTAGGTTATCCACCAGGTTTCTACCTTCGTTTGGCAAATCAATCCCAGTTTTTTCACCTATCCCAAACGAATACATATACTCAGAAAAAAGTTTGTTACCAAGTAAACTAGTTATCTTTGCCATCCCAACGTTTAGGGACTGAGACAGTGCTTCCTGAATATCCACCATCCCTCTTTCCTTACCATCAAAGTTAGATATTCTTTTGTTGTTCACCACAAGATACCCCGGATCATAGTAAGTGGTACTCGCCTTAATAACTCCAGCATCAAGTCCTGCAGAAACCGTGAGTGGTTTTATTACCGAACCCATCTCGTATACGTTTTCAACCAAAGGGTTAGAAAAAACCGTTATATCCTTTTCAGCCTGGGTATTGTTGGGGTCGAATGTTGGATAAACATCCATAGCATATATCTCCCCTGTTTTAGGGTTCATAATAATCCCACCCATAGTTTCTGCTCCGAACTTCTGAGTTGTTTCTTTCAAAATCCCTTGCAAATATGATTGTAAGGCCGGTTCTATAGTAGTTACAATATCCGCCTCTACTTCTCCTTTTTCCTCAGCGAAAGATTTTATGTCAGAAAAAATTTCTGCAAAAAAGTTTACGTACCCTCCATCCTGTCTCAGCATATTGTTTTCATACTGCCGTTCAAGACCGTAACGTCCTGCATATTCATCACCTTTGTAACCCAAAAGCCCAACAACTCGACTAGCAGTATTTCCACCTGGGTAAAACCTCCACCTTTCTTTGTATGCTTGGAGCCCTGGTATCTTTAAAGCATTAATTTTTTCACCCACCTCTGTATCCACTCTTTGAGCCAGCTCCTCATACGTGTCATTTTTCTTAGCAACTTTTTGCATAAACACATCCCGCTCTGTTGGCAGTATCTCGTTATACTTTTTCCAAGCATCATCAGGATTTTTAAGCACCTCAGGATTTATGGCGACTATGTATCCAGATTTTAGAGTGGCAGCAGACACTAAGCTACCATCCTTGTTTTGAAAGAATATGGTCCCACGGTCAAAAACTTTTTTTGAGGTAGATGAGTACTGTTTATCACCCTTTTGTATATAAAGGTCATGGTTAACTATTTGCACAAAATACAATCTCCCTATTAACACGAGAGCGAATGCAAACACAAAAATTGAGATAATACGTATTCTGGTATTACTTTTCATTAAAATATTAGGTTCGCTCTATTATCTCAGAAAACGGAGGATTAACAAACCTACAAAAACCTATCTATCTAAGAATGCAAACTTGTCACTACTTCCTCGTGTAACATATTTTTTCACCGCAACATCCTTGAAACCTAGTGTATAAGCCAAATCCACAGTTATGGTGTTTCTTTTTGCTATATATGAAAATTCATCCTTTCCTATCTCTAGAGCAAGAGCTGAAGCCTCTGTCTCAAAGTTTTGTCTCGCGACAGTATTGTAAACTGTAGAGTTTATGAAATACATGTAAAAACCAGCACACAAAACAAGTAGCGACAACATGGCCCAAAACAACACTCTCTCTTTGTCCAAAGTTGAAACCTTACTTAAAATCTTTTCTGTCATAACTTTTATATGTATTTGTTAATTAATAATTTAGTTCGCTGTTTTCTTAAATATCCTTAGTTTTGCACTTCGTGCTCTTGGATTCTCTTTTAACTCTGAATCCTTGGCAGTCACAGGTCTTTTGGTAACCCTCTCACCTTTTTCGCTTTCTTCCTTTTCTTTAAAAAACCTTTTTACTATGCGGTCCTCCAAACTATGGAAAGATATGACCGCAATCATTCCGCCGACTGAGAGTGAGTCAAAACCATTCTTCAACCCATCCTTCAAGCTCTCCAACTCGTCGTTCACAGCGATACGAAGAGCTTGGAATGTTTTAGTAGCTGGGTGAATCTTTCTGTGATGATAGAACTTTGGTGTTGCTATTTTGATTATCTCCACCAAGTCAAAGGTTGTTTCAATAGGACTTTCTTCCCTTCTGGCAACTATTGCTTTGGCTATCTTCCAAGCAAACTGTTCTTCACCGTAGCCAGATAGTATCGCCTGGATGTTTTCTGCCTCCCAGGTGTTTACTATCTCTCGAGCTGTCAGGTCGTTCTCAGTTAGGTCTTTTTTAAAAGACATAATCAAAGGTTCATTCTTTTGAAAAGAAAATCCCCTTCCTGACTCTTCAAACTGGTTTGATGAAAGGCCGATGTCTAAAAGTATTTTGTCTACTTGGGCCACACCGAGCGACTTTATAACTTTATCTATGTGGCGAAAACTCTCTTCTGCAAACTTTACTGACACATTTAGTGGAGCGAGACGCTCCTTTGTGCGTGATATAGCTTCAGGATCAAGGTCGATACCGATCATGACAACGGCATCGCCAAACCTTTTTGCAACAATTTCAGTGTGTCCTCCGTTGCCTAGAGTTCCATCAACAAAAACATCACCTTTCTTTATTTCCAAACCATCTATTGATTCATGTAAAAGAACTGATTTGTGGATCATATTAAATCACTCCTACTTGTCCCAACTTTTCAGCGAGATTGTCAGCTTGTTTTTCAACAACCTTTTTATACTCGATCCAAGTTTTCTCATTCCATATTTCTACTCTACTTGAGACACCTATAATCACGCATTTGCTTTTTAGGTTTGCTTTTTCTCGTAGAAAATCAGGAACGAGTATACGACCAATAGAGTCGACCTCTGCTTCAGATGCACCAGCAAACATATGTCTACTGAAACTTCTACTGTCAGATTGACCCATCGAAGATTGGGAAAGTTTCTCTTCTATTTTCTCCCACTCTTTTGGTGTAAAAACGAACAAGCAAGAATCGAGTCCTGGAGTTATATAAACTTTCTTGCCCATTATTTTTCGAAACTTTGCAGGCAAAGACAATCTGTTTTTATCGTCTATTGCGTGTGTGTATTCGCCTATGAGCATTTCATTTTTATTAATTTCCCACTCTTTCCCACTTAGATAACATTATATACCACTCCTTCCCACTGTGAAACACCGCATCCCACTCTATATGTGGATAACAAAAAGGCCCCAACTACTGATGTAGTTAGGACCTTAAAATTACTGTGCTTTGAAAAGCGGTATCTCTTCTGCAGAACCGTCTTCGTGGATGACCCCCACGACTAAATCGTGGCCTTGTGCTTTGGCTGTGGCCAAAAGATCTCGAAACAGCATGGACTCCCGCATCGCATCGATCGCGAAAGCTTGGGGTGTCTGATCTGCAGCTTCTGACAGCTCAACCAGCCTATTCCATCCAGCTTCTGAGAAGTCAAAATACAGTCTTTTGACTTCCTTCGGTTTGCTCTCAGCGGTTGACCACAAACTGATGTTATATTTGGCAAGAAATTCCCTGACTGACTCGAACATTTTCACCTCTGTGAAAAAGACTATCAGATCTAGGTACAGTAGTCCATCCCCAGGAAAAACAAATTTTATACTGTATTACGACACCTCAATGGAAATGCTTGTAGTTCACGTAATGGTTTGTCTACAAGGATTGCGAGCATTCTCTCTATAAAATCAGCTTATGTTACTAATTATTTATTCAGTTAATAAATTCTCCAAGTGTATTGCAGAAATATTACTTACATTTGTTTGTTATAAAGTCATCAATAAAAAAGCTAGGCATGCAAAACCAAACAAACTCAAAATAATATAAAAGTAGATATCTTTTTTTGTTATTAGATATGTAACATATGCGATCGGAGTAAGAGGTAAAATATACAAACTAAAGTATACTGAATACCAACAAACATCACTACCGTAACAAACTCTGCCATCTGTAAGCATTGCCATCAATAAACTCCAAAACCAGACAGGTATGATAGCCAACAGAAGAACGGTAGATAATATTGTTTTAAATTTTGGACTCATAATCTAGATAACTTAATAAGTACTAGTCGCTTTTTGGTCTCATGAGTGGAAATGCTTGTAGTTCACGTAATGGTTTGTCTGCAAGGATTGCAAACATTCTTTCCCCGAAACCAAAACCACATGTAGGTGGCATTCCGTGTTCTAGCATCTCTACGAATTCATAGTCGGCCATCATAGCTTCTGTATCTCCTTTGTCTATTAGTTTTTGTTGTTCTTCAAATCTATTTCGCTGATCTATTGGGTCGTTCAACTCTGAGTAACCGTTACCCACTTCACTCCCCGCAAAAATAGGCTGAAATCTCTGTACTGTTTTGCCGTCAACATTACTTTTTGCAAGTGGAGCTACGATAGTTGGGTGGTTTATTAGGAAAGCTGGACCAGAAATGTTTTTCCTGCAGTACTTCCACAAAGTATCCATAAGCCTCTCTCGATTTTCTCCATCATATTTTACACCAAGCTCTTGAAGCTTTTTCTCCATATCCTCCATCGTGGCACTGTGAATATCTATGCCTGTTTGTTTTAAAACTTCTCCAGCATAATCTATTTTGGTCCACTCGTCTCCCAAATCAAATGTGTGACCTTTTGCAGTGAACTTTGTAGTACCAAAAACTTCATTAGCTATTTCGATGTACATTTCGCGAACCAAGTTCATTCCGTCATTAAAGTCAGCAAAAGACCAGTAAAACTCCATGTTAGTAAACTCCTGAGCATGTTCAGGACTAGTTCCCTCGTTTCTATAAGCCCTCCCTATTTCAAAAGTTTTAGGAAAACCACCGGCCATGAGTCTTTTCTGCCACAACTCTCCTATAGAAATACGCATATAAACATCCAGGTCAAAATCGTTGTGGTGGGTTTTAAACGGTGTTGCCTCTGCTCCACCTGTAGTAGTCTCAAGGGTTGGTGTTTCTACTTCTAGAAAACCTTTTTTAATCATAAAGTTTCTGGTTGCTGACCAAAACTTTGATTTTTTCAATATCAAATCTCGCAACTCATCGTTCATCAAAAAATCCAGGTATCGCTTTCTGTATCTTTCCTCCACATCCTGTAGTCCATGCCACTTTTCAGGCAAAGGAAGAAGTGATTTAGAAGCCATAAGCCAAGTATCTACCATAATACTGTTCTCTCCAGTTTTAGAAACCATTGGAACTCCTGTTATGGAAATAAAATCTCCCATATCCACTGTGTCTCCAAAAAGTGCAAAACTTTCTTCACTCATAGCATCTTTTTTGAAAATAGCCTGAACTTTTTCTGTGCCGTCGAACATAACAGCAAAAAGTATTGCCCCTTGTCCGCGCTTTACCATAACTCTTCCAGCTACTGAAACAGGCTTAGCTTCTTGTATTTTTTTATCAAAATCTGTTTTTAGTTCAGCAATAGAAAAATCTCTCGGAACCTTTGCTGGGTAAGGATTGATTCCCTTACTTCTTAATAGTTCTAATTTTGCGACTCTACCCTCTCTTATTTCTTCTAGTGATGCCATAATTTAAGTATATAGTATGTGTTATAAAGTTAAAAGGCACAAAAAACCGCCAGTGGCGGGTTTTTGTTGTTTCGTTTATTTTACGTCTACAATTGTATAGGAAACCTCCCCGCTCGGAGCATTGAAACTAAATTCATCTCCCTTCTTTTTACCCAAGATAGCCTGTCCAAATGGTGATTTCATGGATATCTTTCCTTCAGCAATGTTTGATTCCTCTGAACCTACGATAATATAGTCTGTTTTCTTGCCATCTTTGTTTACAGTCACAGTAGAACCAATACTAACAACTCCACCTGAACTAGCAGATACGATTTTTGCATACTTTAGCAAATGCTCAAGTTTCATTATTCTATCCTCTACAGTTCCTTGTACATCTCTTGCCTCGTGGTATTCTGCATTCTCAGCCAAGTCGCCAAGTGACTTTGCATACTCTAGATTTTCTGCAACTTCCTTTCTTTTGACATTTTTAAGATGAGCTAACTCTTTTGTGAATTCTTCAAATTTCTCTTGTGTCAAATACTCGTGTTCGTTCATTGGTTTTGAAATGAATTAAATTTAATGACGAAAGTATATCAGAAAATAAGGGTTTGGTCAAAGCTATTTTAAGTACTCCTCTGCATACAGACTAGCCCAATTTAGGAATTCATACATCACCAAAGTTGCTCCGAACTGGTTATTTAGAGAGCCTCTTTCCATAACAATTGCGTAAGCATATTTTGGATCCTCATATGGCCAAAAACCCACTACCCAAGAGTTAACGCCAGTATTACCTACACCTATTTGAGCTGTACCTGTTTTAGAAGCCACTTTTACAAATGGAAAGTTCAGGGATCCTGAAGTACCCTCCGTTACTCCTTGCCTCATACCTTCTTTTACTATTCGGTAACTGCTTTCTTTTAGCTCTGGAAGCGATGTAAAGTCTCCTCCGCCCTCTTTCAGTAAAGTTGGGGTGTAGAGCTTGCCTCCATTAGCCAAAGCTGCGACAGCTCTCACAGCTTGTAATGGAGAGACTTGAAAACCATATTGTCCAATAGAAGTGTTGTAAGTATCTCCTAGTCTCCAAATCTCACCTTCAAAATTTTTTTCCTTCCACTCGGGACTAGGTATAGTACCGTTCTTTTCTCCTGGAAAATTAATATTAGTTTTTTGCCCAAAACCAAACATGCTTGCATACTTTCCAATATTATCAATTCCAATTCCTTTTTGATCTCCGTACCCTCCTGTTACTTGATAGAAATATATGTTGGAAGACACCGCAATGGCACGCCTAAAGTCGACTAGTCCGTGTGCCTTCCAATCAACAAAAACGGACGGCTTGTCAGGAAAAAACGGGTTCGGAACTGTCATGGTTCCGGTACTCAATATTTGCTTGCTGGGATTTATAACTCCTTCTTCCAATACACCTAAACCAACAAATAACTTCATAATAGAGCCTGGTGTATACAACCCATTTACTGCACGGTTCAAAAACGGATAGTTGGTATCGCGTAACCAACCTGATATCTTTGCAGAGTCACCGCCGTCTGTCATTACTCCCGAATCGTACTCAGGAAAACTACTCATTGCTAAAATCTCTCCTGTTCTCACATCCATAATAACTCCTGAACCACCTTTGTAACCAGCTCTGTTTGCGACATCGAGCATGGACTCGTATAGTTTCTTTTGTAAGCCAGCATCAATAGACAACACAACATTTGTTCCGTTTCTCGGCTGTTGAACGACACTCTCAGACACCACACTGCCTTTTACATCTGTCTCTATTATTTTGATACCATTTTCACCAGATAACAGACTATCATATATTTTTTCCACTCCATCTTTTGGCTCAAATTTGGTTTGATAATAAAATCCTGAAGAGTCTTTTGTTGGATACTTTAAGTACCCCAACACAGTAGACAACCCAGATCCCCCCTCATACACCCTCAAAGAAAAATCCTCAGAATTCGGGTTTATGGTGTTGGAAACTAGTGGTTTTCCATTTCTGTCTTGGATTACTCCCCTGTCGGCATATATATATATTCTTCTTAAGCTGTTATTGTCACTTCTTTTTCTAAGTTCCTCTCCTTGGACCACCTGCAAATCCCACACTTTCCAACCGAACAACACCCCAACAAGAAGTAAAAAAGATAGTAGGGCTTTCAAAGTACTTTTTGGAATAGGTTTTTCGATAGTGCCTTCGAACTGACTGACATCAAAATCCGGTAAGTTTTGTGAATCCAAAAAAATCTCATCGGGATCAATATCCTTGTTTCTTGTATATCTTCTTTGTTTAAAAAATTTTTTAAATTGATGAAACATACTATTTTCTAATTGTACTTTTTATTAACACGGACAAAACTAAAACCACAAATGCAGTACAGAGCAGCGCGTATGGGAAAGTAGACACTGGTGAATAAACTAAATCTAACAAAAAGGCGAGAAACAAAACTTCCACATACAGGTAAAAATACACTACGGCAGCAAGCATCAACAAAAAAGACACCCACCACGGAACAAACGTGATAGAAATAAGTAACACTACACCAGCTAGCATCCTCAGTCTTTTACTATTCATACGACACATTGTAACACAACAGAAAACCCGCTCGTAAGCAGGTATCTGCCGAGCGGGTTAGGGTTTAAACCGGTAAAGAAAAGTGCCAATAAAAAACAAAACTGAGCCAAGAGCAAATTCGGGTAAGCTGCTTTCGAATGAACCGCCAACATACCACATAAATGCTTCGTATTTCCAAAGAAAAAAGAGACAGAAAACAAAAAACTGTGATCGGCTCAGTTTATAAAATTTTGTAACATAACCAAACAACCCACCAGACACAAACATGAACAGAGCTAGGTAGTTGGAGTACTTTAAACATCCTCCTAGTGCTGTGAGCACCCACAACAACAACCCAATCCTCCAATGAAAAAAGAATCCCTTAACAAAATCTACCAAGCAAACCTCCGTAGAATATACTACTTAAAATTAGGTTTTTTGCAAAACCTATTAGCGCGCAACAAACACAGAATTAATTTCAAAAATATTTGCAAAAAGTCGGATGTGTATGGTTTTAAAAGAACCTTGAGATGTCGCATCAACATAATACACAGTACCTAAAACAGATGTTTTTAGATCCGGATAAACAAACACATCACCCCACACAATATCCGTGTCTTTTGGTACCTCTAACTGCAAATTTCCTCCACCTTTTCCTGCAATTAAAAACGAAGAACCTGTTCTCAGAACTGTTAGTTGATTTTCTTGTGAGCTACTTGAAAAAAGTTCAACCAAGGCTGTTTTTGGTGTCACATTCTTTACCAAACCAATAATTACATTGCTTGATAAATAAACTTTACTCCCGAGCATAACCCCATCCTCCGAACCGATATCTAAAACTAAGGTATCGTATGGAGAAACTGGTGGTTTTGATAAAACTTTTGCAAAAAGAAAAGATTCATTCTCCTTTCTACCCAAACTACTTTTTAGACTTTCGTTTTCCTGAAGCAAAATATCGTAATCAAATGATTTTAATCTCAATGTTGCATTCTCTTCCTCTAAGACTTTGTTTTTTTCTATAAGAGTTGTTTTAAAACTAAAAAATTGTCCTATGGCACTAAATGGGCGTAAAACAGCAGTTCTAACTGACCAAAGAGGTGTCAGCACGGACCTTCCTCCGCTACGGGCTGAAGGGGCAAAGAAAAAAGATGTACCTAAAAGAATCAGGAAAACAACAGCTATTAAAATTATCTTATTTCTGTTCGGACTTTTCCCTGGTTTACTTTTTAGGGGGTAGTTCATCTTCGTTGGCTATTAGCACATCTCTATATTTTTCTACATTTTCCAAAATAATACCTGTACCCCTACAAACAGCAGTTAGTGGATCTGGAGCTACATGAACAGGAATTTTTGTATATTCCTCAATAAGAGGAGCAAGTCCATTGATAAGAGCGCCTCCACCTGTTAGATACATTCCTCTCTGCATTATATCCGACAAAACCTCTGGTGGTGTGGTCTCTAAAACTTCTTTGATCGACTCTATCAGGGTATCTATAGACTGTGAGATAGCTTCCCGAATATCAGAATCAGTAATAATAACTTCTCGTGGCAAACCGGAAATCAAGTCACGCCCTTTTATAGAAGCTTCAAGTGGTGTATCGCCGGGTAAAATAGCCCCGATGGATATTTTTATATTTTCTGCAGTCTTTTCACCTATTAAAATTTTAAACTCACCACGTACATACGAAATAATATCGTTGTTCAGTTTGTCCCCCGCAATTCGTAGATTTTTAGAGCGTACAACTCCACCCAAAGATATAACAGCAATGTCACTAGTTCCTCCCCCTATATCAACAATCATGTTTCCAACTGGTTCCATGATAGGAAGTCTTATTCCAATTGCAGCCGCCATTGGTTCTTCCACTATATGAACCTCACTTGCTCCTGCGTTTTTTGTTGCATCTCGCACAGCTCGTGTCTCAACGTTTGTAACTCCAGATGGAACTCCTACCACAACACGAGGACCCAAAAGTTTTTTGTTATTTTTTTGTGCCTTATTTAAAAGATAAGTAATCATTTCCTCTGTGACTTCGAAGTCAGAAATAACACCATCAACTAGTGGCCGGACTGCTAGAATATGCCCAGGTGTTCTACCCAACATTTGCTTTGCATCTTTTCCTACCGCAACAACACGACCAGTCTTTTGGTTTACTGCCACAACAGATGGTTCATTAAGAACTATTCCTTTTCCACTTAAATACACGAGTGTATTAGCGGTACCAAGGTCGATACCGATATCGTTGGAAAGAAATCTTTTCAGTTGTTCAAAGTTTTTAATCATAAGTATTACGAATAGAAAACATTACCTGCCTGCGCGGACAGGTGAATAAACAAGTACAAAATTACAATGAAGATACCGCTTCTTCCTTTGAAACAATCACGACCTCCCCACTCTTTCTATCCTTAATCTCCACCTTGCCCTCAGCTACAGTCTTTTCGCTCACTACAAAACGGGTAGGAATACCGATAAGGTCAGAGTCAGCAAATTTCTCACCAGGACGTAGCTCTCTATCGTCATAGAGAACTTCTATATTCTTTTCTAATAACTGTGTATACAACTCATCTGCAAAAGTTTTTACGGATTCACTTTCTCCTAGGCGAACCAAGTGCACACGGAAAGGCGCCACTTCTTTTGGCCAAACAAGTCCCTTTTCATCAGAAAAAGTTTCAGCCATAACCCCAACAAGCCTTGTGATACCTATTCCATATGAACCAAGATAAACTGGTTTTTTAACACCATCCTTATCATTAAAATACAGTCCGAGTTCTTCGCATTTTGCAGTACCGAATGTAAAAATATTTCCGACTTCTGCTGCTTTTTTAATACTAAAATCCTCCTTTTTAAGGTTTAGTTTTTCTAGCATTTCATCACTGAAAACTTCTTCATTTAAAGCAGTTTTTCCATCTGCATGAACATATATATTGTCTTCACCTGCTTCACACAATGTTTGAAATTCGTGACTGAATTTATCGGTAAACACACCACCAGAAGCAGAAGTCACGAAAGTAATGTCGCCTAATCCAAGGCTTCTATATACATTCATGTAGGCCTCAATAGTTTTGTTATAAAACTCCATGTGCTGTTCCTCATTTACAGTGTAGGAATACATATCTTTCATGATAAATTCTCTACAGCGCATTATTCCGCTTTTCGCTCGAACTTCGTTTCTTAATTTATTTTGAAACTGATGTACATAACTTGGAAGATCGTTATAACTAGAAATATGATCTTTCATCATATTTGTAATAGGTTCCTCATGAGACCAACCGAATCCAACTTCAGCGCCGCTTTTCAATGCGGATTTAAACCAGACATCTACTTTATTATCATCCCATCTGTTTGTAGTTTCCCAAATCTCTTTGTTTTGCAAAGTAGACATTATAATTTCAGTAGAACCTACTTTCTTCATCTCCTCATTTACAACTTTCTTGATTTTATTTACCACCATCAAACCTAAAGGCATTATGGAATAAACACCTGCCATTTCTTTATATATAAAACCAGCACGTATTAGCAACTGAGCATTTTTTGAAGTTTCGTCAGCTGGAAATTCCTTTCTTGTTTTTGTAAATAGCTTTGATTGTAACATTCTTAAATCTTATCTTAAAAAAACTGTTAGGTCAAAAAATGGCTTAAAATAGGCGGAATATGTCGTGTCCAGTCACTACTATCATTAGAATAATAAGAAGTACGAAACCTATAGTGTTAGCCCAGATTGCGAATTTTGGATTGATTGGACGCCTGGTTATAGACTCTATTAGTACAAAGAGTAGTCTTCCCCCATCAAGAGCAGGAAAAGGTACAAGATTGATAATAGCAAGGTTGATTGAGATGACTGCAACAAGTGACAAAACGTATACCAAACCTAGTCCGCTTGCTTCCCCAACTATGCCAGCGATACCGACAGGGCCAGAGACTTGAGAAAAGTCTGATTTAAAAGTAACAACATTCCACAAAAAGTCACCTAAACCTATTGCAGTAGCTTTTGTAAATAAATATGTAGTACGCGCACCTTCTAGAAAAGCATAGTGAACAGGTAGTCTCAATATTCCGACTTTGTCTAAAGAAACACCTATTACTTTTCTACCAGAAGCATCGTCTAAGGTTGGTTCAATAAAGGCAGTTTGAGTTACGCCTGATGGATCTTTATATAAAATCTCAACTTGACTCTCACTCTCACTTATAACTTTTTGTATATTCTCAACAGTCAGACTCTCCCCTTGAGCAAAACCGACCTCAGAAGAAACAAATAGAACTGTGTCGCCTGTTTCAATACCACCAAGTGCTGCTGGTGAATCTGGTGCAACTGCAGTTATGGACATTTTTGCGTCCATCACCTCTCCCCACCTTGAATGACCCTCTGTAGCTGGCACACCCATCATAAATGTTCCGGAAATCAGCAACCAAGCAAAAATAAGGTTGAACACTACTCCTGCAACAAGAATAGAAGCTTGGATCCATTTTGGCTTATAGTAAAAACTTGTTGCTTTGTCTTCTTCTTTTATCTCAGTGCTGTGTGGATCCTCTCCAAATATTTTCACAAATCCCCCAAACGGTATCGCGTTAAGTGTATATAATGTATCACCAAATTTTTTTGCCCAAAGTTTTGGAGGAAATCCTAGGCCAAATTCATCAACCCTTACTCCTGATTTTTTGGCTACGATAAAATGCCCGAACTCGTGAACCAAAATTAAAACAGCTAAAATTATGATAAATAAAATTATAGACATGGATTATTCTGTTATTTCTTTCTCTTTCTTTTCGAATAACTCCTCAAGTGCCCGAGTTGATTCGTCTATTAATTTCTGAAGTTCAGTTTTATATCTAAAAACATCGTCCTTTGACATTCCGTCCTCTTTTTCCTGTCTATCCAAATCCTTTAGCACTTTTTCTCTCTCTCCTCTCATAGTAATTTTCGCATCCTCAAGTTTTTGTTTGGCTATTTTTACAAGAGATAGTCTTCTTTCTGAAGTAAGATCTGGAAAAACTACACGAAGACCTTTGTCGTCCACTGTAACTGAAAGTCCAAGATCAGAAAGCATAATAGCTTTTTCTATAGCTTTTGCCTGAGTTGCATCCCAAGGAGAAATACGAATCATTCGAGCGTCCTCTACAGATATGTTTGCTACTTGGTTTATTGGCATCATTGAACCGTAGGCTTCTACAGAAACGACATCAAGTATAGCGGGAGTTGCTCTTCCTGTTCTTATCCCTGAGTATTCTCTTTTTAGCCACTCTTCAGTGTCCTTTGTTGCAGTTTTAAATGGTGAAAAATTGTATGCCATATGGCTATGATATTAACATAACCGTCCTTTAAATTGAAATAAGTAGGTTTTCCAACACGATTTTAATTGGAGCACCTCTATCATATAGAGATTGCCTAGTTTTCTGACATAACTCCAACCTGTCATAGTTTTTTTCTACTCCATCAGTATAGAGTTCCTTTTCTATGTCATTTAACAAACTTATGGCATCCTGTTTTGTGCCCTCGTCGTCCTTAATTGACTCGGTAATTACTTTTACTCTATCTATCCTTTCTTTTAAATTTAAACTCAAGATACTTTCTTTTGTTTCCGAGGATCTAGCAATCGTGTGAATCTTGATTATTCTAGATTGCAAAGTAGGAAGTAGAAAGTCTTGAGGTGACACAATAAAAAAGTGAGTGCCTGGGGTAGGCTCTTCAAAAAACTTGAGCATGGTGTTCTGAGCTTCCTCTGTTATAAAATCAGTTTCAATTATAAAAATCTTTTTGCCTCGAGCGAAGTCCTTGTTTTGTGACATTGCGTAGATGCTTTTTGTCTCCTCCACTGTCATGTTGTGGAACTTGCCATGCCAAAAATCTGCTGAACCTTGGACCGACACCCCTACCTTATCCTTCAGGAAAGGGATAAGGTTTGAGAGGATGTGTTTTGTATCCCCCACTAAAAAATAGGCATGGTGCAAATCTCCAGAATTCTTGTATGACTCAAAAAATGTTTGCATAAATATATCCCAGTATATCAAATCGTCACCGAAATGTCGGCAAATAAAAAAATCCAGTAACAGCACGATGCTATCACTGGATTCAACAATTCTATGGAAGTAGCTCTCGATCTTCAGCAATAAAGAAACCTGCCTTCCACACAACCTGAACCATCTTAAGACGACTCCCCACTCCTCTCAAATACCTGCGCTGAGAAAATCTACGTGGGCGGTATCGCCAGCCCCTGTTTATCAAAAACATAATAGCGGACTGGTCTTCACGGAATTCCCCGTAGAATTTACCTTCGTATTCAATGGTCCACATTCTAAACACCTCCACAAAGATAGTAGCATCCTTTTGTATTTTCTCAAGCAACCTACTGGGTGCTTCGATCACCTCTTGGAAATCTGTTTCTTATACAAAAAATCCAGCGAGTAGTCTGCTGGATTTTGAACGATCAGGGCAACAGGGTGTAGCTCTCATATGAGAAGACTTGCTTAACTGTAGCTAGTTTGATATTTCCATCAATCTTTTTGGAAAACGTGCGTCGCTTTCGTGTGCCGGTAACTCGTTTCCAGCCTTTATTCAACAGAAACTCATTGGCCTCCTCTTCTGAGTGAAGTGCTCCGTAGTTTTTAGAACCGTATTCAATCGTCCACATAACTAACCTCCGGATAGAACACTATCATTTTTATAAATAAATTCAAATCCTATCTTTTGGATATAATAAGCCGCTTGTAGGTATCTAAATGTTCTAATGCAATCCCTGTTCCCTTTACTACACAATACAACGGATCCTTTGCTAGAACTGACTTCACTCCAGTTCGTCTAAATACAAGCTCTGGAAAATTTCTAAGTTGAGATGTTCCTCCTGTCATAATAATTCCTTTGTCTATAATGTCTGATGAAAGTTCCGGTGGAGTTTCTTGAAGCACATCCTTGATAGCTTTTATCATTTCTCGAAGGTCCTTACTTATAGCTTTTACTATCTCATTTGTTTTTATTTCTACACTTCGCGGAAGTCCGGTAACAAAGTCTCGGCCTTTTATCATCATAGACAATTCTTCCTCAAGTGGAATAGCTGAACCAATTTTTATTTTTATATCTTCTGCGGTTTTATCTCCGATAGCTAGGTTAAAAGTTTTTTTGATATAGTCAGTAATAGCGTGATCGATTTTATTTCCTGCACATTTTACAGAAGTGGATGCAACTATTCCGGAAAGCGATATTACAGCAACGTCAGTTGTTCCTCCTCCTATATCCACTATCATGTGTCCCATCGCTTCATTGATAGGGATGCCCGCCCCGATAGCTGCAAGAATAGGTTCTTTCACCACATACGCATTTTTGGCCCCTGCTCTAACCGCTGCTTCTATCACGGCTCGTCTTTCCGTAGATGTTACCCCGGCAGGAACAGAAACTAAAACCTCTGGTTTAACAAAATTCCATTTTCCTAGTGCTTTATCTATATAGTATCGTAGCATCGCCTCTGTCACTCTATAATCAGCTATCACTCCATCCTTCATTGGTCTGTAAGCAATTATATTGTCAGGAGTTCTGCCTATCATCTCTTTTGCTTCTAGACCAATAGCAATTATCCTGTTATCCTCTTCTGACACAGCAACAACAGATGGCTCATTTAATACGACTCCTCTGCCAGGCAAAAAAACTAAGATGTTGGCAGTTCCTAAGTCTATTCCGAGCTTTTTTGAAAAAATTCCCATATAGGGTAGAATACCATAAATAATAACCAATTTCTAACAGGAATGAACAAAGATAAAAAACAGAAAATCTTGTGGTCAATAGCTCTAGCCTTCGTATTGTTTTTAATAATTATGTATGTAAGTGGGTGGAGAATAACATCTGAAGTTGGCATAGGAAAAACAGGAACATTGGTCATCAACACTCCATACATAGGAACTGATGTTTATATAAATGACGACCAAAAAATAACAACTATTGTAGAGAATGAGAGTATTGAAAAAAAAGTTTCTCCTAAAACTCATAAAATTATAGTTGCTCTAAAAGAATTTTATCCTTGGACCAAAGATATTGTCATGCCAAGCAAGGGACTCGTAACATTGAACCCAATGTTCGTTCCACAAAATCCATCTGGTTATATTATTGGAGAAACAGATAAAGATTATCGAGCTATCAAAAAAAGCATCCTAGAAAATAAGTTACCTGATGAGAATACTCCCAAAGTACATAAAACTGAAGATGTAAAAATATTTGTAAAAGATAATACAATTTTTGCTGTAAAAAATGGAGAGACTTTGGAAGTACTGAAATCTGAAGTGAAGATTAAAAACCTGGATTTTTATAAAAATAGAACTGATGTGGTTATGTTTTCAGCCGGTGGAGCTATCTATGCTATAGAAGTCAGCAAAGTCGGGACTCAAAACTTCATGCCTATCTACAAAGGTAAGGATCCTTTTTTTGTGGTGGAAACAGAGAAAACTATATATATAGATGATAACCAGATGTTAATGCAGGTAGCTATATAAAAAAGGGCCTAGACGCATATACGTCTAGGCCCTGTGTCTTGCAAAATTCTGTTACTTAATGGTGAACATGGCACCGCCGGTGTTGCCTGTGACGAACGTGCAGTTGCCACGTTCCCAGGCACACACCTGCTTCAATGTTTCGATCTGCTTGAGCTGAATAAACTGCTCAGGCGACAGATTCATCTTTCGGAGATATGCCATGTCAGCCTCGGCACGACTTTCCTCATGGAATTTTCGCGCATCTTCGGCCAACTTGCCCTGCCGTTCCGTTTCCTGACGCTGCTGCTGTTCGGCAGTGTGGATACGCTGTGTCTTCACTGCGTCAGGAGGGTTGGCTTTACCGAGAGTTACGCCTAACAACTCCATCGGGGCACCCACTTCTTTAATGACTGCCAGCGTTGCAGTTTTCACTTCCAAGTCAACGGTTTCTGCCGCCGACGCATCGATGGCAATCGCGATCAGGGACTGCTTTTTGACTGCATCCCGAACCGACATACGATATTTCTGCTCGATATTCCGAGAGAAAAAGCCAGCGTCGACTCCGAAGTCCGAGACCGCCTTGACGCTGTCATTAAACTTCCACTGCATTGCTGAGTGGAATTCAACAGGAACACCCGTCGAGGTCATGGCGTCCTTGAATTCGATCTCAGTCTCCTGAGGCTGCATGTTCACATACACAACCTCGGTGCTTAATGCAACGTACGTTGTCTTGCCGGCCTTGATCGGCGTGGGATCAATACCACCAGACCCAAACAACCACGGCTTCTTCACCAACACGGCTTCGTAGCCAGCGTCCGGGGAAACCGCACTGCAAGCGACACTGGACATGCCGAGGCAGACCAAAACCATTGCAAGGAAAAACTTTCGCATCATTTGATAACTCCATAACGAGTTCTTGCTCGTCACACAGCTCCTTAAGGGTAGCACTTTAAAAACCAAAATGGCGTTCAAAGTGCTATCCTAAAAGGCCTGATTTATACAGGTTACGATCTTGTTTTGAAAGAACTACTTTTACTATTATACACCTTATTATGTATATTGTCAATATTTACTTCTTGAGCCCTGTATTTTCTAATAAAATGGCTAATTTACAGCGTTTTAGGCTATAATTTACAGATGCAAACTGTAACTGTAATACCGATAAAAAAAGGGATAGGTACAGACACACTCACTTATTTTACAAACCAAGATATAGCCATAGGATCTGTGGTATCTATACCCATAAGAAACAAAGAAAGCTTTGGTTTGGTTGTGGAAACAAAAGAAGTAAAGGATATTAAGTCGGAAATTAAAAACCTTCCTTATGGAATTAGGAAAATAAACAAAGGGAACGGAAAAAAAATATTTTTAAATTCATTTATCAAAAGTTGTGAAAAGGTGGCCGACTATGCAGCAGCAAGTTTGGGTTCAACTATATATTCCCTATTGCCTCAGTCCATACTTGAGTCTCCGAATTTACAAGAAGCCACTGAAGGAGAAATAGAAAACTTTTATGAAACTCAGTTGCTCCAAACAGAAACTGAAGAAAGATACGCTACATACAGGAGTATTATAAGAGAAGAATTTGCAAAAAATCGAAGTGTGTTCTTTTGCTTACCTACTACAGAAGATATTTTAAATAGTAAAAACACCCTAGAAAAAGGTATCGAACCGTATACATATATTTTTCATGGGGGTCTTTCCAAAAAAGATATGGAAACTAAATGGAACGAGGTTGTTCAAAACCCCCACCCTGTGCTAATCATAGGAACAGGGTCCTTTTTATCTATACCAAGAAAAGATATTGGAGTTATTATTTTAGACAAAGAAAGTTCTCGAGGATACAAAATGCAAGCTAGACCTTTTCTAGATATCCGTCATGTTGCCGAGACAATCGCCAAGGAAACAAAAACAAAAATAATATTTGGAGACATCCTTTTGCGAGTTGAAACTTTGTGGAAGGAAAAAAGCGGAAAATACACAGCCCTAGCTCCCCTAAAATTCAGATCTCTAACGAGCGCGAAATGTGAAATCATCCAAAACAACCATTCCAAGGATATGAAAAAAAAGGAGTTCTCGCTACTAAGTCCTGAACTAAAAGCAATATTGGAAAAAACCAAAGAGAACAACGAACGCACTTTTGTATTCTGCGGTAGAAAAGGTATGTATCCTATCACTGTGTGTAGTGACTGTGGCACTACCGTGGCATGTAAAAACTGCAAGGCTCCGATAGTATTGTATGGCAAAAAAGAAGGTGTAAGTAAACATATGTTTGTTTGTAATCATTGTGGAGAAAGAAGAGTGGCTGAAGAGCTGTGTGTGCACTGTAACGGGTGGAGACTCACCCCACTCGGAATTGGCACAGAAAAAATAAAAGAGGAAATACTTACTTTGTTTCCTGGAATGGCAGTGTTTGTGATGGATAAAGACAATGTAAAAACCCACAAGCAGGCAGTAAAAATGAGAGATGCTTTTTACAGTACCCCAGGAAGCGTGCTCATAGGAACTGAAATGGCTATATCTTATTTAAACCAAGAGCTAGAAAACTCTGCTGTCGCATCGATTGATTCATATTTTTCGATACCTGATTTTCAAATTAACGAAAAAATATTTCACATCCTACTAGAAATGCGTGCACTTACTCAAAGAAACTTTCTTATACAAACAAGGCAAGAGCCAGATTCTTTCGGGTTAAAAATATTTGAATATGCTGTGAGAGGAAACCTGCTCGACTTTTATAAGGATGAGATAGCCGACAGAAAAAATATTGGCTACCCTCCTTTTGCACTGTACATAAAAATCACAACTGAGGGCGAGAAGCTAGCAGTCAAAAAAAACATGGAGAGTGTGGCATTGTTTTTAAAACCCCACGAGCTTTCTATTTTCCCAGGATGGAGACCGGGAGGAGATGCAAAATACACCGGACATGGGCTTATTTCCATGGAAGAAGCTGAATGGGTTAATAGAGATTTACTAAGAAAATTGAGAGAACTGCCTCTGAGCTTTGCAATAAAGGTTAACCCTTCTTCGCTTTTATAATGGTTTTTTTTGTGGTATTTTAACCTTATGAAGAAAATAGTCCAAAAAGACTCCGCGGTACTTCGTGAGGTCGCCAAAGAAGTAGACCCTCGGGAAATCCCTTACAGTAAAATACAGAAAATCCTAAAGGAGATGAGAGAATCTCTTGATTCCCAAGACGATGGTGTGGCTATTGCTGCTCCCCAGATAGGATATTCACTCCGAATTTTTGTTGTTTCTAGGAAGGTGGCAATGATGAACAAAAAGGTTACTCCAGAAACGGAATCACTATATAAAGACTCTGTATACATCAACCCAATTATTAAAAAAATATCCAAAGAAAAGAAAGTTCTAGAAGAAGGTTGTCTTTCAGTTAGATATCTATACGGAAAAGTTAAAAGGTCAGAAAAAGCAACTGTTGAGGCATTGGACGAAAACGGAAAAAAATTTAGCCGAGGAGGAACTGGACTTTTGGCACAAATATTCCAGCATGAGATAGATCACCTGGACGGTATCCTTTTTATAGATAAAGCAAAAGATTTAGAAGAAATCTTACCCAAAAAAGATGGAACAACTAAATAAATTGAAATGGATTTTCTTTGGAACATCCAAGTTTTCTGTAATTATTCTTGATGAGCTAAAAAAGTATGGCATTATGCCGATGCTTGTTGTCACAACAGAGGACAAACCTCAGGGAAGAAAACTTGTTTTAACCCCACCCCCGGTAAAAATATGGGCTGAATCGAACAAAATACCTTTTCTTCAACTGAAAACCTTGAGAACCGATGAGGCGTTTCAAGAAATAAAAAAAACTTCAGGGGATAATATTGATCTTACTGTAGTAGCTTCTTATGGAAAAATAATACCTAAAAACATTTTAGATATACCGGAACACGGAACAATAAACGTGCATCCTTCCCTTCTTCCAAAACTTCGAGGAGCCTCCCCTATTGAGAGTGCAATTTTGTCAGAAAAGGAAACCGGTGTAACTATTATTAAACTTGATGAAGAGATGGATCACGGACCAATACTGGCACAAGAAAAGACAGTTGATATAGAGGAAAATAATCCGCCATATGCCGACGACCTCGAGCAGAAACTTGCTAAAAAAAGTGTAGAAATTTTAATTCCTGTTTTTGAAAAAATAATAAATAGAACAATAGAACCCTTAGAGCAAAACCATAGTCTGGCTACGTTCTGCCAAAAATTAGACAAAAAAGATGCCTTAGTTAACCTTAGTGACGACCCAGTTGTTAATATTAAAAAAGTAAGAGCATATCAACATTTAAACCCACATTTTTTTGACTTAAACAACAAAAACAAGCGGGTGGTAATAAGAAAAGCTAGTATTCAGAACGGAGTTTTTACTATAGAAAAAGTTACCCCTGAGGGAGGCAAAGAAATAGCGCATCAGGATTATCTAAACGGAATACATTAATTCAAATAACTTTCGAAGTCTGATTGTTCATTCAAGTGTTCCCGAGTCGCTTCTGCTTTTTGCATAACATACAGCAGTCCGACAATTATAATAGTGCAAGCTAGAACAAACAGCACCAAGCCATTACTTGCCTTCTGTTTTAATCGATTCGATAATTCCATTAGCGTGGTTTTCTAAAGTCCAATCGTTTAAGTAAATTTTTTACCATCGCTCCTCCCTTTCTTATCATGGTGTCCTTCTTTTTCTTTTTATTAACGATACTTCTTTCTGCCTCATCTCGAACAATATCTATTGCAGTATATAAATCTATTTCTTCAGTTGTGACATACACTTGGTCTATCCCGCCTCCAACTATATTTATTTCAGCTTTGAATATATCTCCTGTTTTATGTGCATTCGTAGACTTACCTATCTCTACCTCACATAACGCTTCACTTACGAAAAACTTATCTAGAGAAGAAAGTTTTTTGTATACGTATTCTTCTATAGCTGGTGTTAATTCGAAATTTGTTGAACGTATTTTTATATTCATAAGTTCATTATATCACCTCAAAAAACTCGGACAAACATAAAAGTGGATAATTAAAATAACATGAAAAAACCCTCAAGGATAGACTCCTTGAGGGTGTTAGCTTCGCATGTATTGCTGCAAAGTCGGTAGAAAAACCTTGTAGAGAGTGTAACTAGCCATTACGACTGGCACACAGACTCCCCAAAAAGCCACAAATTTTTTCAAGCCTTTTAATTCACGGAAAGCTTTTAGCCAAACCGTAAACACGAAGATATTGAGGCAGAGTTGCAACGACCCTGCAAGTAAGTTAAGTCCGACAAACAGTTCGGATAAGTTAGCCACAAGGAAGAATAGAAACCCTGTGACGCCTGAAATGGCCATCCACAAAGAGTTTCTATTCATCATTGTCTCCTCTTATATTATACTATATTTATATTAAAAGTCAATATAAGCTACCAGTTTTTGTTGGCATGTCTGCATTTAATTGCATTATCCTCTATTTTTGATATTATGATTTTGTGTTTGCAACCAACAAACACCCCATTCCGCGGTAGCTCAGTGGTAGAGCAATCGCCTGTTAAGCGATTGGTCGTAGGTTCGATCCCTACCCGCGGAGCAAGAAAAACGCTGAAAGGCGTTTTTTGCGTTGCGTGAGTAAAGCTGTGTTACAGCTTTACGTTAGGGATCGAAAACCTGTGATAATTTTTTACAAACTTTGTGAAGTAAAAAATAGAAAAGGTGTACTGAAACTGTAAGTTTCGATACCCCTCCCCGCAGTAGCCAGGAAAGCACATATGAAAAGTTTGTTCATGCTATAATTATAAAAGCATCTATTATAAAGTTTTTTAACATTTTTCTTGTATGTCACTACTCACTATCGCTCAAGTCGTATTCTTTCTTGTTTTTGGTATAAGCCATTTTTATCCCTTTAAGCACTCAGGGGTAATTTCTGCAATCGCAGCTATTGTTATAGGTGTTCTATTAGTGGTTAAGTTTTAATTTAATTCCCGTCTATCCTTCTGATATACCATTTCGAACATAGTTACAAGTTTGGAGCAAGAGAAACGCCGAAAGGCGTTTTTTGCGTTGCGGGAGTAAAGCTGTGGAACACATTTAAAAATCCATTATTTGACTTTTTTATCACTAAACCCTATCTTTAAAAGTAGAGGTGTATATGGGCAGTATTATGAGTGCAATCTCTGACGATATCCGGGAATACGAATTTCTTTGTGGTAAGTACAATGAAAAGGTCGTGTACTCGGACGATCGATCACCAGATTGCTACGGGAGCCATGCGAAAAAACTAATAACTCGAGCGAGGCAGGATTCAAGCCGAAGTTTCGAAACTGAGAAGTACAAAGGACTCTGTGAGCGTTACAAACAAAATGTCAGACTTCTCATGGGACAACCCGACTGCTTCGGTAAACATGCAGAAAGATTGAAAGCTCGCGCGGAGAGAGACCGAGAGAAGGAGCGTAAGAAATCAATCTCTCAGACATTAAGAACAGCAAAGCTAGGCAAGTCGAAGCTTACAAAAGAAGAATGGAAAGCCATTGTTTGGGCAATCAATTGCCGCAAACTCTAGAGATTCAAAGACCACCGCTCGCTATGCGAGCGGTTTCTGTATCTCAAAAATACCCATAGCCTCAGAGTACACATTGACACATGCTAAAATTGTGCTAGCTTTTTATTAGACCAACTTTGGAGGTGAGTTTTGAAATACCAGATTGAATATTGTCCGAATCCCAACTGCTTGCAGATTCACGTCGATCAACGTCTCATTCGTGGAAGCATCCTTGTTTTTTCTCACTTCAGCATCTCCGATCGTGCCAAAGAGGAGTTTGAGAAAGAAGCTATCAACACTGATGGTCTCATCAACTTCTCTCAGGCAATCAGTGCCCTGGATGGAATGGAAGAGAGGATTTCCTACAACCGATATCAAATCCAGATGTTGAAAAGTCCAATGTTTTCGTGGGAAATCCTTGTCCCCCAAATCCTGGATGCCCTTCGCACCTTTGTAGCCAAAGACAGCCAGATTGAGGAAGCGGCGGAAGCAAAGCGTCCGACACCCGAATACCTCGAAGCCCTTCGCAAGGAAGGTTGCGAGGTTTGAGTCCGTGAAAGAGTTCGTGTAGTATTACACCCCCTCTGCACGGGCTCTTTTTTTACATGTTTTCTTGTGAAATGTTCCTTCAAAATGATTCTTATGAATAAAAACTGCACTATCAACCACCATGTTTGACATTATAATTTTATTATGTCATTCTAACAGCGGGAGGTCCGATGCCGAAGACAGACAACGAGTGGAGAGGTTTAGTCGAGACAGCGAACATAATCTCTAAAATTCTGAAAAAGAAACCACGCCATTTAAAGGTGGGTTACAGCTCCACCCCGGGTGGCATCCTAAATGCATTCCGTGAGGGTGATCTGACCTTTGCCCAGGCAGTTAAGGCTCTGGACAAATGGGAGAAACGTCAGAAGAAATAAATAACTCTCTCAAAACACCCGCCGATAGCACGATCCGTGCAATCGCGCGGGTTTTGCTTTATATAAAACATAGTTTTTGGACATGCTATAATTGTATTTATGTCCCACAAATTTAAATATTATTTGTCTTCAATACCCGCTTCTACATACATACTAAGTTTGGTACTTTTAGCACTCATTGGTTTTATTGTATTCGGCAGTTTTAGATACAAAGACTTGAATACTAACTTACTTGCCACACAAAACGAACTCGCCTCTACAACCAAAGCACTGGAAGAAAAAACTCAACATCTACTAGTTGCAAAAACAGAGAACTCTGAGCTTTACACCAAACTAACTGGAGAGACTTTACGAAACGATTCTTTTTTCCAGCAAATTCAGTCTCTATCATCTACTGTTGGTATTCTAGACAAGCTTAGTAAAACTGATGAGGAACTCCTTCAGAAATATTCGAAGGTATATTTTTTGAACGAGTATTTTCTCCCCTCTTCTTTGGCACCCATAGAGACGACCTTTTTATTAAGGAAGGACAAACCTGAAACCATTCACTCCAACGTAAAACCTTACTTGGAAAACATGATTAAAACTGCGGAAGCTGAGGGAGTTAATCTTCTAGTTTTATCTGGATATCGTTCATTCAATACTCAGGCGAACCTGAAAGCTAACTACAAAATAGTCTATGGATCCGGTGCAAACCAATTTTCTGCAGACCAGGGATACTCGGAACACCAACTTGGAAGTACTGTGGATTTTACTAACTCCACTGCAGGTGAACTCTTAAACAGTTTCGATAAGACTCAAGGATATGAATGGCTGACAAAAAACGCCCATCGTTTCGGGTTCATACTCTCCTACCCTAAAAACAACACTTTTTATCAATACGAACCATGGCATTGGCGTTTCGTCGGTGTTGAACTTGCAACCAAATTACGTAATGAAAATAAATTCTTTTACGACTTAGACCAGAGAGAAATCAACCAGTATCTAATAAAAATATTTGATTAGTTTTATTTGACATATCTCATATAAATGGTAATGTTCCAAAGGAGGCCGAATGGCTAAACGTACTGGACCTATGAAGCCGAGTGAGGTTGGAGCAAGACAGCGAGAAAGTTTCCCACCTGAGGTCTTTGAGGCTTTCGATGAGCTCATCGCTCAAAACTTTGCCGATGGTAGGGCAAAAATCGAAACTCCCGAAGTTTCCAAACTCATCATTGCAAAACTGAACGGTAGTCGCAGGTTTTCAAGTAAGTGGCTGAACGTTGAAGAAGCATACCGGGCAGCAGGATGGAAAGTGAAGTACGACTCACCTGGCTATAACGAAAACTACGAAGCTCATTTCATTTTCAGCAGATAGATTCTTTTCCGAGGAGAACACGTTGACAACAACCACAACTAGCGAACAACCTCTCACTGTTTTACGCTCAGAGTTCTGGCAAGACCTTGAGGGACGTGTGCGAAGCCAGGAATTGCCAGCAGCGCTTGCAGATCTACTCAAGGCGCTCATCAGTTCCTACATGCATCATGCAATTCCTCCTTCTGCCAATCCACACTTAGTGCGTCTCGCAGCGCAATACCTACCAAATGGTATTCAGCTCTTGAGTGGCTCGGAAGAACCGAGCAGGAAAGATGAGCTTTTGGACATTATCGTCTTTACACCAGAGGCTGGTCGAGATGATTTGCGTTCTTTTTTTCAACTAATCAGAAAATACCCGGGTGGAAAGTTCATGTACCCATCGGATATTGCCTGAATCAAACACGAATAGTCACTTTGTTGTTCTTAAACAAAGTGACTATTTTTATATATTTAAAAAAGTAAACTTGATTAAAAATATATTAAGTTTTAAGATATATACTTACAAGCTTAACTCATTTAAAAACTATGGCCATATGGAACAAACTTGGGGGCCGAGGAAATGTGGAAGATAGACGTGGATCCCCTGCCACTATGATAGGCGGGGGTTTAGGAATAACAGGGATAGTACTAGTTTTACTTATGAACTTTCTTGGGGGTGGAGATGTGGGTGATGTTTTAAATCAGCTTCAAAACGTATCGTCACAAAATGCACAGATGTATAACGCTAGTGATTTTGAAGGAACAGATGAATATGAAGTTTTTGTTTCTACTGTACTAGGTTCAGCCAATGATATGTGGTCCGATGTTTTTACTAGAAATAACTTAGTTTATAACGAGCCAAAACTCGTGCTGTTTCGAGGAGGTACTGCATCTGGATGTGGTGGGGCTGACTCTAGTGTAGGCCCGCATTATTGTCCACTGGACGAGACTATCTACCTGGACGAAACCTTTTTTGATGAGCTGCAAAGGCGTTTTGGTGCAACTGGTGGCGATGTGGCCGAAGCATATGTTATAGCTCATGAAGTTGGTCACCATGTTCAACAACAGTTGTTTGGACTAAGACAAGACCAATCAAATGCCGAGTCAATACAAGCAGAATTGCAAGCGGATTGTTTTGCTGGTTTATGGGCATACTCAATTAAAGATTTGGGAGTGTTTGAGCCTGGAGAAATACATGAAGCCATTGATGCTGCTTCGGCTGTAGGCGACGATAGAATCCAAGCAACAACCCAAGGTAGAGTTAATCCAGAATCCTGGACTCATGGTTCTTCAGCTCAAAGAATTTCTGCTTTTAATAAAGGTTATGAATCCGGCTCAGTTACAGCCTGTGAATAAGACTTTTTTCTTTTCCACAGTTTATTAACTTTATATTAACATGCTGTAGATAAATCTGATTGACTTTTGTTGCATATATCTAATATAATATTAAAATTAGATTAAATATCTAATACATTACAAATAACCATAAAAACCATGACACATCGAGATCAAGAAAGTTATGTAAATAGATATTCATCAAAAATAGAAAACATGGATAAAGAGGCTTCAAAGTGGAAGTCGAACATGCGCTCTCAATATGAGAGCACTAGAGATGAGTTCAAAAGAAACTTAGACAAGTGGCAGGATGTGGCAGAAGACAAGTGGGATGATTTCAAAGGAAGTGTAGATAGTGCCTGGACCAATCTGGAAGACGAATGGAATGAATTCAAAAAATCTAACAACAACCATAATTGGCACAGTGCTTAAATACAAAAAAATATCTAATTCTAAATAAATAAAATATGACAACAATAACTAGTGGAGTATTTCCTAACAAAGCGAAAGCTGAAGAAGTAATCAACCAATTAAGAGATATTAATATCTCTGATAAAGATATTTCATGTGTTTATAAAGACCATGAAGGTGATGTGAAGGATAGCCAAACTGGAGAAAAAGTAGGTGGTGGAGCAGTAGCTGGTGCAACCACAGGCGCAGTGTTAGGAACGATAGCTGGCTTAGTTGTAGCCAATGGTATTCTGCCTGGGTTGGGTACACTGTTCGTAGCTGGGCCTTTGGCAACAGCACTAGGTCTATCTGGAGCTGCAGCCACTACAGTCGCTGGAGCAGCTACAGGAGCCGCTGCAGGTGGTCTTATTGGAGGACTGAGCCAGCTAGGAGTCTCTGACGAGGATGCCAAGCTGTATGAAAACCATGTTCGAAGAGGAGGAGTCTTGGTTGTGAGTAGAGCTGATGATGCAAGCGCAATGGATATCTTCATGGAAAATGGTGCGGAGGAAGTAAGACAGTATCAGAAATAGAACTTAAAATTAATTTACTAAATAATATATAAAAATATGGGATTCATATTATGGATTATATTTGGAGCACTGGTTGGTTGGATTGCATCACTTATTATGAAAACTGATGCACAACAAGGTGCCTTAATGAATATAATAGTTGGTATTATAGGTGCCGTACTTGGAGGATGGATTATGAACATGCTCGGAGAATCAGGCACAACTGGCTTCAATGTTTACAGCTTTATTGTCGCTCTAATAGGTGCAATAGTGTTAATAGCAATAGTGAAGGCGGTTAGAAAATAAGTGAAATACAAAAAACTCCCTCTATAAACATAGAGGGAGTTTTTTTTGTTAACACTAAATCAAATTATTGAAAGGTTTATGGTTCTGAGCAATCGGAAATCTCCTACCCGCACCCCAAGCTTTCTCGTGAACACGGATCGTAGGTGCAGCCTGTCTCCTTTTGAACTCTGCCCTATCAACCATGCGATGAATTTTTGCAAAGTCGGTAAAACCAGATTCAGTAACTATTTTTTTACACTGCTCTAGTACTTGAGGGTCAATCGCCCTCCCTTCAATATAAGGAATAAGAATAGAATCGAGTACTGGATAAGGTGGGAGCGAATCAGTATCTTTTTGACCATCGTACAATTCTGCAGAAGGAGCTTTATCAATAATAGTAGTAGGAATTATTTCCTTACCATGAAAATCATTGATATACCGACATAAATCCCACACCTCTGTTTTATACAAATCAGAAATTGGAGCTAGCCCACCATTCATATCTCCATACAACGTACAGTATCCCACTGCTGACTCACTTTTATTTCCAGTGGTCAAAGGTAAGTACTCAGGGTATTCATTAGAAAATGCCATAAGTACCATACCTCGAAAACGAGCTTGCATATTTTCTACTGTAAGACTTTTTTCTGATTTCTTTATATATTTTGCAAAATCATCCATAAATAGATCCACGTGAGATTTGATAGCGTAATTATAAAGTTTTACACCCAAATTTTGACACAACCTTTCAGAGTCAGTAACACTTCCGGTAGAACTGACAGCAGACGGCATAGTGATAGCCACAACATTTTCTCCCCCCACTGCCTCTACTGCCAGCGCTAGCACCAAAGCTGAATCCACACCACCACTCGACGCAATTACTACCTTTTTAAAGCCACATTTTTTTATGTATTCTCTTATCCCTAAAACGATTTGTTTGAAATAAAACTCCGAAGAGGTTTTTGGTAAGGTGCTTGAAACCGCATCCCCTTTAACGACCTGTATAGATATTTTTTCGTCATTTTTGATAATATCAAAAATAGCTTGATCCTCTTCAAAACTCTTTAGCACAGAAACCAAGGAGCCCGTTCCATCCGCTACGAAGCTGGTACCGTCAAACACAATATCATCATTGCCACCAACTTGGTTTACATAAACCAGCGGCACCCCATAGTTTTTTGTAATTTTAGCGAATTTCTCCAAACGATACCTCGGTTTACCTACCTGAGAGGGTGAAGCGTTGATGCTTATTAATATTTCTGCACCGGCTTTCACAGTTTCTTCTATAGGGTTTATTGGATAAATAAAATTATTTGTAATAGCTTTGTCGTTCCACATATCTTCACAAATAAGTAGCCCGACTTTTATTCCTTGGATCTCTATAACCTTAATATCTTTACCTGCTTCAAAATGTCTACTTTCATCGAATATGTTGTAGGTAGGTAACAAACGTTTAAAATATTTGTGGGAAATAATTCCGTTCGACAAAACTGCCAGTCCGTTATGGAACGGCTTACCGTTCCCTTCGTGTTTATCAAAATAACCTAGTATAACCGTTATGTTACTGTCCTGAGTTAAGTCTGCAATTTTTTCTAAACATGAATACTGTTCCTCGAAGAATCCTGACTGTTCGATGAGGTCTAGCGGTGGGTACCCTGTTATAGACAGCTCGGGAAAAACAAGAACATCCGTCACATTTTTGTACTGATCCACGATATCGCTAATTTTTTTAGTATTACCATCCAAATCACCGACAACCATATTTATTTGTGCAGCAAGTATTTTCATACAATCAGTATAGCATAAAGTGTCCAAGTAACACCATCATTGACAAAGTCAGCGGAATTGAATATTTTGTAAGTAGGAGTAGTATATGCAGCAACGTACATGGGAGGGTCAGTGGAGATTTAAACATCCCACGATCAAACCAAGACAAACCTCGGGAACAACCAACGTCCCAGCTTCCAGTAAAGTCGAGGCGATAAACAAAATTCAAGCCAATGTTTCGAAGGAATTACTTGGTACAGAGAATTTTAAATCTCATGTACGAGTTCAAATAAAAGATGTGAGAAACTAGTTCTTAGAACCCGTCCAAGGACGGGTTTTAACATAATACTTTTTGGAATTCATAAAACAAAACCCCTTTCGGGGCTTTGTTTGTTATTAGATTTTATTTATCTCGCTTCTGTAGTAAATGATCCTTTTGTACTCAGAATCGTGTTACCTTCAGCATCCACTCCCCCAGCTACATAGTAGTATGTGGTACTAGTAGCAAGGTTAGCTAGACTAAGGTTATGAAAGTACGACATCTCTGTAAAACTTAGTGTAGGTGTACCGGTAGTATCTACTGTACTCGTAGCACTAACCCAAATTTTAGAGTTTGTTGGCTTGTTTGTTATCCAGATAACATTTGCTTTTGTTGCTTCGATGTTAAATTC
Source organism: Patescibacteria group bacterium (assembly GCA_040384485.1). Taxonomy (GTDB): domain Bacteria; phylum Patescibacteriota; class Minisyncoccia; order Phycocordibacterales; family DATDWN01; genus C7867-006. The sequence goes on along the minus strand of JAZKJH010000002.1, from coordinate 46,997 downwards.
GTTCGCAAACAATACTTTCAACGCGGCATTTTCTACTACTGCTTCTTTCTTAGTTTTGAAGCTTTTTATCTTTTCTTCTAAAACTTTACCAGATGCATCCTTAGAACCTATTGCATAGTAATAAACTGTACCAGGTTTTAGACCGCTTAGTGTAACCTTGTGTTCTGTACTTAGTCCTGTACTACTCACAATTTTAGTACTTGAGGTAGCTATATTTCTATCCTCGCTGAACATAACATATCCTTCAGCTTGTACATTGGTCTTCCATGAAATACTCGCTGTTGATGTTGCAGACACTAGATGGCCACCATTAATTCTCAATTGATTGACCTTGTTTTCTTTCTTGATAAATTGCTTCAACCAATTAGCGAATCTATTTTCCTGCCTTATCTCCTTCTTGTCCTCAACCTTAGCTTTTGACTCTAAAGTAACTGAGGCACGGGCATTATCGTTATTAATTCTTTCTCCATCCTTTCTAACGTCTTCCTTGGCATCTGCTTTTAATTCCAAGTAAGATTCGATTTTATCGTTAATTCTAACTTCTGATTCATTACTTAAGTTTAGGTTCAAAGCATTAGTCTGGCTTGGTGATACTCCCAGAATTGCCAAAGCTAACGCTCCGATTATAATGCTGTTTTTTTTGTTCATATTTTTGTTATATCAATATTAATTAACTATTAAATATCGACATGTTTATACTGACGCCAGCAAGCTAGCCATCTTACAGCTTATAAAATTACACAACATGCTTCCAGAATGCTTTATTTTTCCAAAAATAGGCTATAATATGTAAGTGAAAAAATGCTCTTGCCGTAAGAAATAGAGGGCTATTTCGTCTAAAAACATGAACCAAGATCTCGAAAAATCCTTTCTTATAGCCTATGAACAGCATTCTGATGCAATATTCAGGTTCATATTCTTTAAACTAAATGACCGAGAAAGGACTCTGGACCTGGTTCAGGAGACCTTTATGAAAACCTGGCTCCACATGTCTAAAAACCAAGCAATAGATAACACCAAGGCATTTTTATATACAGTAGCTGGTCACTTGGTTATTGACGAGTACAGAAAAAGAGGAAGAAAGGACCATCTAACCTCCTCTTTGGATGGGCTAAACGAAGAAGGTTTTGAACCAAGTTTGGATATAAATGAATTGGAAGTGCTCTCCAACCATTTGGATGGAAAAGAGATCATGAAAGTAATCCAAGAGCTCCCGCAAATTTACTCTACAGTTCTACTTATGAAGTATGCCGAAGAACTATCGGTCACAGAAATATCGGAAGTAATTGGAGAAACACCCAACGTAATTTCGGTAAGACTCAATCGAGGCATAAAAAAACTAAAGGAATTGTTAGAATCCAAAAATAATAGCAAATAAACACATGAAAGACTTTTTTAAAAAAATAAAAGAAGAGAAGATGACCCAAGATGAAAAGCTTGCGGGACTTAATTCTATCAAGTCATTCATGGCTCAACATCCTGTTAAGGAAGCAGCCACACCATCCCCTTTCTACCATACCTTTTTTGCTACCCATAGAATGCTCTTGGGGTCTATGGCGATGCTGGTTCTTATTGTCTCAGTAACCGGCGGAACATCTTCTGTTGCTCAATACGCACTTCCTGGAGATTTGCTGTACCCAGTCAAGATAAATGTGAATGAAAAGCTAGAATCTTTTATGTCTTTTGATACTGAAACCAAAGCTTTAGTAGAGATAAAACATATCGACAACCGACTTATGGAAGCAGAGACACTACAAACTGCTAACAAACTCGACGGTACTAGGAAAGCGGATATAGAGTCAGGTTTTAAATCAGATATAAAAAATGCCGTGGAGCACATAAATACACTTAACTCTCAAGGTAACAGAAAAAATGCAAACAAGATAAAAATCAATATAGAAAGTTCTCTAACAAAGTACAAAGGCGTAGTTGATAAAATCTTAGAAAAAAAGACTGAAGAAAACAATGCTGATTATTACGACAACAAACGTAACAAAAATAACAAAGAATATACTTCGAACAAAAAAACCCCTGAAGAAGACGCTAAAATTGAACCGGCTAGTGCCACACTAATGATGGAATCTCGGATAGTAACAGAAACGAGCACCTCAACTGAAAAAAATGCCGAAGTAAACACAACACTCCAAACTAATGACAAAAACCAGCAGACGCAGGATTCTCCCGACGATACTTCCTTGGAAGAGCCGGAGACACCTATTCTAAAAAGTATTTTGGAAAGATTATAATAAAAACACCGACTATTTAGCCGGTGTTTTTATTATAATCTGTTACCTATAAAACTCTTTCTCCTCGTATGAATCTGAGTAGTACCATTATGATGGCGACCACAAGTAATACGTGAATAAATCCTCCTATAGTGTACGATGTTACTATTCCTAGTAACCAAAGCACTACAAGAATAATTGCTATTGTTGATAACATATGTTTAGTTTGTTTTAAATGTTAATTTTTCCCCCCGAACAACTCCCCGACTATTTTCTGCAACTACACGGAAATAATAAGTTGTGTTTCCGGCTAAGCTGCTTACATCGGCCCATACATTGGATGGGTCACGCATTTCAGCTAATGTTACTTGGTTGGTAGTTTTAACGACCAATGCACCTAGCAATGAGTCTGTACTGTATTCAAACCAATATATAGTAGAGAGGTTGTTTGGGCTAACAGTAGCGTTGAGCTTTGCTGTACTTCCTGTGACAGCCGTAGCGTTCTTGGTAACTACAGATGGTGCGGATTGAGTAGTACTTGGAGCAGGTCCATCAGTTTTAAAGTTCAAGATAGTACCATTTACAGTTCCGTACTGATTTTGGGCATTCAATCTAAAATAGTACGTAGTGCCACTCTCCAAGTTAGCCAATGAAACAGAAACTGGAACTCTAGCTGTCCCATCCCCAGCAGAAGAAAATGCTGAAATATTTCCTAGAGATGTAGTTTTACCGTACTCAAACCAATACTGAGTTGTCACTCTGTTAGGTGTAACCTCTCCATTCATCTTAACTCCTGTTTGAGTTATGTTGTTTGCGGAAAGTGTTCGAAGAGTTGGAATACTGCCTACTGGAGCCGTCCCGCCGTCAGTGGTTCTAAATGAATACTGACTACCATAAACCCGACCGTTCTCATTTTCCGCTACGAGTCTATAATAGTAGCTGGTAATTTTTTTAACATTGGATATCTATATCGGAGCCTGAATGGACGAAAATCCCGATCCAATTGTTTGGTTATTTGTTTTAGAACCCAAGGCTGTTGTAAATCCATATTCATACCAATAAGTAGTAAAGGCTCCTCTTGGATTAACTGTACCGTTAACCATCACTGCATTATCAGATGCTGACACGGATGCACTAGTTACCACCACTGGGACAGAAGGTTGTCCTGTCACAGGAGTATTATCTACTGGGGTTGTGGTAGCTACGTTGTTCTCTACTTCGTTATCATATGAATCTGAGGTGAAGTAAAGAAAACCCATGAGAAGCACCGCGATTCCGATAACCAAGCCTACTACAAGTTTTGTGCTCATAAATTTTTTTTAATTAAATAATTTTATCTTTAAACCCAAGATCTTCTAAAGAAAAACCACTTAAAGTAGTGGTTTTTCTAGTTACCTACCTAACATCTAGTTAGTTGTTCGGAAAGTTGATGGCCATGTGATACTTTCGTTACCATTTACATCTCTTACGTATACTACATAGTGATATGTTGTATTTGCTTGTAGACCAGTAAGATTAGCAGAGTGAGATGCTTTCAAATCACTGTGAACTAAGTTACTCGCTCCTGAGATAGTTACCCCAGTAGTTGCACTTCCCTCCATCATAAATAGTGGTGAAGTACTGTAATAAATTATTGCTGATGCATTCTCACTTGTGTTCCAGTTGATAACACTTGAGCTGTTACCAGCACTCACTGTAACTGCGCCGATAATTGGAGACATTCTATCTACACCAGTTGTAACTCCACCTCCCATTTGCGCGTTTATTGTGGCCATAGTAGTTGGACCTACGCGTCCGTAACCAGTTGTGCTAGGTGTACCTGAACTCACAATACCATTTGCGGCCTGAAATCTTTGGACAGCAGACTGAGTAAGTGAACCGAAATAACCAGTTACCAATCCTGAAGGATAGATACTTGGATTTGTTGCAAGAAATACTTGCAAATCAGAAACGTCTCCGCCTCGCATTCCAAGCTGCAGCTGTCTATATAGTGGAGCAGCAGATGCACTTAATGGAAGCATTATTCCAAAAACAAAACTTAATACCATTCCCGCTCCGAATATTGAGCGAACTATATTACTTTGGAACATTTTTATATTTTTCATGATTAAAAATTAATTTACTAATAAATATTTATGAGTTAAGTAAGTAACTCATGTAACTTAGAAGACGCCCTCTAAGTGCCTTTCTTACGAAAAGCGAGAGTTTGTATTCCAGTACTCTATTTAATATAAACTTAATATTGATAAAAATCAACTCCAAAAAACCTTTACAACACATAAAACGACTTTAATCTAGTTTTAATGTAAATAATAATTTAGAGTAGTAATATATTGACACCGCGAGCGTCAAAATATACGACAAATATCCCCACCTTATACACCAAAAAATTGACTTTATTTTTTTAAAATGTAGGATATTAAGAATATATTAAAATCTAAACTCCTTAGCTATGATAATCGATAAGAAAAAAATAAAAGTTTCAATAAAAAAGTACTGGAAAATGTTTTTGGTAAAATTTAACCAGGCAGAAAACAAGGTGCAGTTGGTTGCCCAAAAATATAATCTCTCAGATAAGAAGGTTGTTTTAAAAGTGTTGTACTCCTTTTTTGCACTTTTTTTTATTTTTGTTGTCTGGACTTTCTTTAGACCCCTACCCCACATTGAGAATTTCCACAACAGACAAGTCACCGAATCGACGAAGATATATGACAGAACTGGTAAAATTCTTTTATATGATATCCACGGAGAGGTTAGAAGAACTCAGGTGGATTTAAATGAAATTGCACCTCATATGCTGAAAGCGACCATTGCCACAGAAGACAAAGATTTTTATAAACATTCCGGTTTTAGCGTAACCGCTATAATCCGAGCCCTCAAAGAGGATTTGAGTTCATGGGAACTTGAGCAAGGTGGTTCCACTATAACTCAACAGCTAGTTAAGAACACCCTACTCTCAAACGAAAAAACAATAAGTCGAAAACTTAAGGAGGTTATACTGGCTATACGCTTGGAACAAAAATATACTAAAGACGAGATACTTGAAGCTTACCTCAATGAAACTCCATATGGTGGAGTTGTTTATGGAGTAGAAGAAGCTAGCCAGTATTACTTTGGTGTAAATGCAAAAGACCTATCTATTGAACAATCAGCATACTTAGCTGCATTACCAAAAGGTCCAACTTTTTACTCTCCATATGGTAAAAATAGAGATCTACTTGAGAGCCGAAAAAACATGATCCTAAAAGAGATGCAAAAAGAGGGTTACATAACAGAGGAGGAATACAACATTGCACTAGCTGAAAAAGTTGAGTTTTCTGACAGAACCAACTTAGGAATCAAAGCTCCCCATTTTGTGTTCTATATTAAAGACCAGCTAATCAAAAAATATGGTGCCGACCTGGTAGAAAAAGGAGGATTAAAAGTTATCACAACACTAGATTGGGATCTACAAAAAAAGTCTGAGGAACTACTTACAAAAAAAGCCCTACAGAACGAAACAAGATTGCGTGCATCTAACGCTGGGTTAGTTGCTATTGAGCCGAAGACTGGACATATTCTAGCCATGGTTGGATCACGCGGATATTTTGATAAAAAAATAGACGGCATGGTAAATATTGCTGTTGCAAAGAGACAGCCGGGATCCTCTTTTAAGCCTTTTGCCTATGCTACAGCTTTCAAAAAAGGATACACTCCTGAGACTATAATTTTTGACCTTAAAACCCAATTTTCTACTGCTTGTGAACCCAATAACTTTGTCACTACCGACATCTGTTACTCACCGAGCAACTATGGAGACAAGATCCACGGGCCAATTAGCATGAGAAGTGCATTGGCACAGTCAGTAAACATAGCTTCCGTTAAAGTTTTGTACTTGGCAGGAATAAATGATTCAATCGATATGGCTGAATCTTTGGGAATAAGCACCTTGGGACAAAGAAATCGTTTTGGTTTATCACTGGTATTGGGAGGAGGTGAAGTCACACTTCTAGATATCACGGGAGCCTATGGTGTATTTGCCAACGACGGTGTAAAGAATCCTACAACGGGAATACTTTCTGTTGAAAATAGTAAAGGTGAGATATTGGAAACGTATACCACATCAAGCACACAAGTCTTGGATGTAGAGATTGCTAGAACTATTTCAGATATCTTGTCGGACAATCCTGCTAGAGCACCGGAATTCGGATGGAACTCTGCTTTGTACTTTCCTAACGCACAAGTCGCGGCTAAAACTGGAACTACCAACGACTTCAGAGATGCATGGATAATTGGCTACAACAGCTCCATAGCTATTGGTGTTTGGGCTGGAAACAACGACAACAGCCCGATGCTTCGAAGAATTGCAGAAGCTAGTGCGGCGCCTTTATGGCACGAGGTTATGGACTATGCAATGAAAAAAAACTACCCTTCTAAACCTTTCACAAAACCAACTCCTATGGCTGAGTTTGCTGAGATTCCTGAAGTATTAAAAGGCAACTGGAACCCAAGCCCCGAACTCGGAGTTCACGATATCCTTTACTGGGTAAACAAGGAAAATCCTCAAGAAGGTGAACCTCAGAACCCGTGGAGAGACCCACAGTTTGCATTATGGGAATATCCAGTCCAAGCGTGGGCACTCGCAACACTTACACCTGAACCGTCTCCTATAACTGGAACATCAACTGATATACAAATAATATCTACGTCAACCGAGCTAGTCCTGTATTAAGTAATTTAAAATAATGATAAAAAAATAACAGCTCGAGGGCTGTTATTTTATTTAGCAAATTTAGGAATGTACATTTTTATATTAGTGCAAGTACGATAGAGAATAAGCAGAGCCAGGCAAAGGTAGCCCATCCCATCGCTCGATCAAAATCGTTAGATTGATACTTGGTCATTTTTCTTAAGTCCATGTTGTTTACAGGTTAAATGATAAAGGATACTAATATCTAAGCAAAAGCCCCAGATTCTGTATCGTATAATGCTAGCTCTTGCTCTATGCATGCTGGACACTGAGTAAATCTTACTGGAACTTGAGTTTCGCTATCACCATCTATCTCGTTAGGCATTTCAAAGTGCCATGAGTTTTTATAATAGAATGTGTAGCATTGCTTACACATAGTTAGAGCTCTAAAATTTTTGGTTTTTGGGAATCTACCCCCCTCTTGTTTGGCCCACTTTTTAGTGAGTACTTTAAGTTTGGTTAACATATATTTGTTTTAATTACAGTTACTAATGTATTAGATATTTAATCTAATATTAATATTCTATTATCAGAAAACCAGTAAGTCAACGAAAAAACAGGCCTGAATTAGGATAATATGTTTATAAACTGTGAATAACTTAATGCTAGTTTAATGTAGGTAGCGTAACCAGGAAAATAGTACCTTCTCCTTCAGCACTTTCTACTGTTATGTTCCCTCCGTGAGCAATAACAATCCATTTTACTATTGCGAGTCCTAGTCCAGTTCCACTCTCTCTACCTGTGCGGGATTTATCTGCTCGATAGAATCTTTCAAAAATATGTGGAAGATCGTCTTTAGAAATTCCGATACCGTTATCCTCAATCCTAACAGAAACTTGATTCTTCACCTTAGTGATCTCAATAGATACATACCCTTTCTTTTTACCGTATATAATTGCGTTTTTTATAAGGTTAATAAAAAGCTTATCCAAATAACCCACATCACCTAAAACATATACATCTTCCAGGTTTTTAAATTTGACTCCTATCTCTCTTTCCTCAGCTAATACTGTTACTCTCTTTACTAAAACAGCAATCAACTCACTGAGGTTCACTTTTTCCTTATTGGACATATTTTGAAGATGGTCTATTCTGTTTGTGAGCAGGGCCATATCAGAAACTAAACAAGCGAGGTGATCCACCTCTACGTTGATTGCTCGCAAGGTACTTCTTAGAGATTTTACTGAAGCGTTCTTTTCCCTGAGAGATAACTCAGCATTGCCTTTTATTATGGAAAGTGGTGTTCGGAATTCGTGCGCAGCATTGGCAATAAACTGGTTCTTTTGTTTCTCTTCCTTTAACTGGATTTGAGCAGCTCTTAAAATTTCTGCTTTTTTTTGCTCTGTTATGTCACGAACGTTTAGTACTATCCCTTTTACATGAGGATTATTCAAAAGATTTAAGGCGTTGCACTCCATAGTACAAACGGTACCGTCTTTTTGAGTATAGTGAAATTCTATGGCGTGTATTACGCTTGGCGCATCTACAATTTTTTCAAGATATCCAGTCACTTTTTCTGGATTACTTTGGTATACAAAATCCCCTACTTTTTCTCCCAAAAGATTGGATGCTTTATGTCCAAAAACTTTGTATACGGATGGACTAATATATAGAATAGTCCCGTTACGATCTATCAAAACTATAACCTCATAACTGTTCTCGATAAGAGCTCGAAAATAAGCTTCTTGTTGCTCGGAAGCAAGTCGTGCGATATGTTCTTTTGAAACAAGACGATTTATAGTTATAGCTTGAGCCGCACTATTTCCAATAAAAACACAGAGAGTTCTCTTCTCTTTTGAAAAAAGTTCTTTATTTTTAAAACAAAGAACCATAGTGCCGTAAACTTTCTCTTTGTAAGTTAGAGGAATTATTACGAAACTTTTTATAAACCCATCTAGATAGTTAGCATCCGGTTTGTCTTCGATATTGTCCACGAAGTCAGGAACTGCACTTTCCAAGGCAGTATAATTTCTTCCACCTTCTCTTGGTTTATGTGGCTCAAAAGGAAGTCCACTCGTTTTATATACTAGTTCAAGCTCATTTGAGTCTAGTGAGTTAAGCCACACAAACCCATAATCTGCCCCGAGAGTTTTTAACCCTACCTCAGTAAAAGCCTTTACTACACTTGCCTCATCTGGCTTACGAAGACAATCCAGTACTGTTTGATTGATTTGAGTAATTTGATCAGAAATCATATAAATATACTACTACAATACAATAAATGGCGGATGAGAGCAATGTTGCTCTCATCCGCCATTTTTACTTCGCTCTAAACAGAACGGCTGAGTATTCCTGCCCAAAGTAGGAATGTCGCTCAATAATTTCAGCCTTAACTTGACGCTTTGACCCAAGTCGAAGGTTGGATTTGATTGTGTTGAGAGTATAAAGCTTACTCGATTTAGCAACTCTAGATGGGTTGTCGTCCCGCAAGGCACTTACAATAAATATGCAGTTTTCCTTGAAGGGATCGCTTTCACTTGAAAGTGACTGACCCATAAGCCTCAGCACAATTTTCGCTGAACGGGTGGACAGACATCCCAGTGTCCTTGCGAGATACCAGACCTCAACAGAAGTAAGATCTGGTAAATCAATCAGACTAGGGTTTAAAAGTGCAGTTCTGATCTCCGCTTTAACAACCTTTGGTCGTAACCTGTCTATGAAATGGATATGTTTATTCCTCTCCAATCTCACAAACTGCTCTTCGACACTGCGTCGTAAGAACTCACAAGCTTTTTCCGAAACATCCACCCATGTTACACCCAAGCCCCCGTACAACACAGCTTCCTCAATCCAATTGGCGTCGTAGGCCCTCCCACCACCAACAGCAACGAGTTTTTTACCTTCTAGGTATCTTCGTCGTCTGTCGAGTGTATTAGAAGTACGAAGCACTTTAGCAAAGGCGCTGGATGAAAAACTTCCAAACCGCATGTTCTCCAAAAAAGCATCCGAGGTGGACATTTTTCCTTTGAGTTCATGTGGGATAAAGGCGTATGGATCATTCTCCACAATTTCATTCCACTTGCTTTCCATTTTTTGGATAGCTAACTGAGAGAGGCCAAGACTGACCTCTAGTTTTTGCTTAAGGCCGGCTACTTGTTTTGTCATCACTCCCCCTATCTAACTACATCTATACCACATAATGGTAGATAAGGAAAGAGCTACTTATCCTTGATCATAAAGCCGACTCCTCGAACGGTGTGAACTAGAGGTTTTGCACCTTTCTTTTCTATTTTCTTTCTTAGATATCGTACATGCACGTTGAGCTCGTTGTTGGACTCTTTGAATGCCGGACCCCATACATCATTTATTAGTTGTTCTCGACTTATCGCTTCTCCAGTATGTGTTATTAGGGTGTTTAAAATTTTATACTCTTTTGGTGTAAGCTCAACTAGTTTTCCAGCTCGAGTTACCTCATGTCTTACTTTGTCCATTACCAAATCCCCTACTTTCCAGACATCTGAATCTGTTGTTTTTCTTCTTCGCAGAACTGCACGTATTCTCGCGAATAGTTCATTGATACCAAAAGGCTTTACTAGGTAATCATCAGCTCCGATATTCAAACCTTTTACTCTGTCATCCACTGTGCCCATCGCTGTTAGCATAATAATAGGAGTATGGATATTGCCGGCTCTAAGTTCTTTACAAATTTCAATCCCATCCTTTTTAGGTAACATAAGATCCAGTATGATTAATTCATATTTATTCTTTTTTGCCTTACTTAGTCCCTCCTGTCCATCGAGCGCAGTGTCGACAGAATACCGCTCGCTTTTAAGCGCTTTTTTCAGTATATCTACCAGCTTCTTTTCATCCTCGATTATTAAAATTGTCATATCCATATTTATACTATATATCCAAAAAATAGTAAAGTCTCCATTAACTTAACGTTAACAACCTTATTCACAGCCTAAGAGCTATAGCATTGACTATCACACAAAATAGGAACATAATTATTAAATTAACATTAAATAATAAACATATGGATTCTTATAGCTCACCTTCTACAAAACCGCTTTTTCGAGGAACACAAATAACATGGTATATCTTGGGTTTTATTGAGGTACTTCTAGCCTTCCGTTTTGCAATGAAATTATTGGGAGCCAACACCGGAGCAGCATTTACTGATATTATCTACACCGTCTCACACCCTTTCGTATACCCTTTCATATCCGTATTTAAAACTTCACGAGTTTCTGGTAGTATATTTGAGTGGACAACATTATTGGCTATGTTTGTATATTGGGTAATAGCCATCGGTATTATAAAAATCTTCCTAATGAGTAAAACTGTATCTACTCCGGAAGCAGCAGTTAAATTAGAAAACCAAGAATAACATTAAAACATGGATTCACTTATAAAAGCAGACATATTCTTTTTTATATCTTCGACAGCAACAGTTATACTCACAATCCTTTTATCAATTCTGTTTTTCTACTTAATAAAAGCAGCTAGAAATTTGCGCGAATTGTCGAATTTATTAAAGAATAGTTATAACGAATCCGAGGAGTTCGTAACTGATTTGGTTGATAGGTTTGAAAGAAACATTTTGTTTCGGTTTCTATTCCCAAAGAGCAGTACTAAAAGAAAAATTAAAAAAGATAATTAAATAAAATACATAAAATGAAAAAAGCAACAAAAAACGATGACGGAGTAAAAACAGCATTAGTTGGACTAGGAATCGCGGGAATAGCTGCAACAGCTTACTTTTTCCTAGGACCGAAAGGAAAAAAGCACCAGAAGTATGCTAAAGCCTGGGCCATAAAAATGAAAGCAGATGTTATTGAAAAACTTGAGATGGCTAAAGACATGAACGAAGTAAAATATACACAAGTGATAGACGAGATTGCTTCAAAATACGAAAAAGCAAAGAAAGCTACCAATGAAGAAATAGCTGACCTAGCTACTGATCTAAAAAAGCACTGGAAAGTTCTAAGTGGTAAAAAAGTAACTCCGAAAAGAAAACCTGCTAAGAAATAAGCTAGTTGTTGGATACAACCAATCTACCAGACTGCTTACTTGACACAAATGCTCATTTAATATTGAATTATACCTAGATATCGTTTTCTGTATCCGTTCGTAAACTCTCCAAGGAGATACTATGGAACAACAGTTGGAGCAAAAAGCGTCGACAGTTGAGAACGAAACGTGCAAAGGGTGTGGAGTCGATATGGGGTTTCCATGGAACTTACACATAGATCACCCGCGTCGTATGGGGTTGTACATTGAATGCAGTGGGCAACGTTGCCCAACCTGCTGGAGCAAGGCATTCCCACCAGTGCGGCACATCCCGACTGCAGACGAGATGTACCTCGATGTTTAGTAATAACTACCCTTTTGTCACTGCGACAACTGGGTAGTTTTTATTTGACAAAGATAATAAATACTATATTGTTTTGAGCAGAATTTCGTTCGTTGGCAATTACGCCAAACAAGAGAAGAGGACTCGTGATCAAATTACTAGTTGAAAGTACTAGACCCGAAAACCCCACAATCTTTGTTCGCTGGTGCTTATCAAAAAGGACAGCAGAGAGACTAATTGGGGATGAATTTGCAAAGGTAATTATCTGTGTCGTTTACGATAACGGCAAAGAAGAACGCTTCCTCAGAAACCTGAGTGATGGTGTTATGCCCCTCACCTTCCGTTTTCCGGGCACTCACAAAGTTTTGGCGAGTGTTGCGGTGGTAAAAAAAGAAGAAAGAGATGACTACGAGCCAGAGAAGTTTTTCAAAAACCTCACAGAGAAATATAGTCAATTCGACTATTATCTCAAACTCGTTTCCAACGGCAGTATCAGGTTTACTGAAGGCCACATAGAGAGACAATTTCAGCCTGTTGAGGCTGGTCCAGACGCAGTTACTGAAATCACTGTGGACAGTCGTCATTTCGCAAAAGAGAGGCCGAAATGGATCACCGAGCTCATCAACAATCGTTTTGAAGGAAAGACTCGGGATGACTGTCACTTCCGCAAGAGAGCAGTACTTGCCCTGCCAGCACTCATGTTGGTTGCAGCAACCTCACTCCTTATTGGAGTATTCAGGACTATCAAGTTTGTCTGCCTAGCCTCATTATGTGCAAGAGGTTTGAACTTCAAAGCTATATGGCAACATGAGCTTGATGTCGCAGACGAAGTGTGGATCAGTGGAAGCAAACCCCGCCCCTCTTACTGGTGCGTTGAAGACACCCAAGGCAACAACAAGTCATACAGACTGCTAGTGTCGCCTCTCTTCGGAATACTTTTAGCGACTACGCATTTCCTGCTGGTTTCCTACACAGGAGTTGGACTTGAAAGAATCTGGTACTTCATTGTGCGAGAGTTCAAGTCAATTTACACTCTTGTGTTGTGGGCTGCAGTCCTCGTTGTTCTTGGTATCGGTGGACTATACACCTTTACAAAGCTCGAACCAAAAATCAAAGAGCGACAATGGAAAAACGTGGAACTCGCCAAAATACGAAGAAAAGCTGAACTTGAAGAATCTGTAAGATTTCTTGCCTGTTCAACCGAAAGAAATAAAAGTGCATTCGCTTACAAGAGTCTCCCGAAAAACCACCAGACTCTTGAGCTCCGATGGCACAACCTCAAACGCCGGGTATGCCGACCGTTTGCAGGATAAAAGCCCAATCGCACAGAAACCAACTGGTCTCTGTGCGATTTTTTATTTACTCAAAACAAAAAACCGCCTGGGCGGTTTTTTGTTTCTTAAGTAGAAAACTTACATTGAAGACCCAGATGGGGCACATTCTTTGCAACCTTTCTTGTGTGTCAAAACTTGATGTAAAGCAGATAGTCCAACTAGTATGTAAACAATCATAGAGATTGATGAATCAACTCCAAAAATGCCATCTACCAAGTTGTATCCAAATGCTACTAACAACCAATTTAGTCCTCCTACAACTAGAAGGATAAAGGTTACCATATGTAATGACTTCATAATTTAAAATTATGCTATTAATAAGAACAGTATATATTATACTACCTCACCGCGTTCACTCACAATAAAGTTATGCACTGCTAGTGTAGTTGTGACTGTTTTTATTTTGTTGGCTGAAAATAACCTTTCGAATTTTTTCTGGATATCTAACTGCGCTGATTTGAAAGCTTTTACTATCTTCACTCGCTGTTTGAACTCGAATGGTTCCAAAATTTAAAAGCGTGGACAAAAAACCATGAACATCCAAAGTTATATCTTGTATTTTGTCGAAGCGCAGGTTTGAAACTTCTCTATCAAAAATTTTTTTCTGATTAACGATAATGATGCGCTTTTCCGTAACATACCAAACATCTAGATAGTACTTGGTCCAGTCGATAAAGAACCACAACCATAAGAACAAAAGCCAAATAGAGTACAAAAACAACAATAAAGCATTTACGTTACCAGGAACAGGCACGTCTAAAATACCTGGCATAAATACATCAACAATCCCTTTCAAAAAAACAGGAAACAGACCCAAAAAACCTGTAACGAATCCTTGACCCACAAAAACTATCCAGTGCTTTCTGACTTCTTGGATAACATGTTCATCTTTTTCTAGATTCAGTGCGTGATATAACATGCTAGTAGTAGTTAAGTGATAATAGGGATACTGTAAATAACAAGACTGAACCAGCCAAAAATACCGCCTCAGCTAGGTATATTCCTGCTGACATGCCGTATTTTACCCAGTGATAAAACAATGCCACACTCACCGCACAGTAAAATAAAAAAAATAGGACCAAAATAATACCGAGCACATTCCCCTCCACAAATGAAAATAAATTAAAATTTATACTCGCCGGAAGTATAGGACTAGTGTTTATCATGTATATATTGTATCAAAAAGTAAAAAATTAAAAACTATCTCTTTTGTTTAAGAAATTCTTTATGTGCTTTTTGAAGGTAAAATAAAGAACCAAAAAGAATACTACTAGGATACTGGCGGTAGCTATTGAGTTCATGTACTCACTTATTTTTACATATGAATTACCCATGTAGTACCCAATAACCATAAATATAAATGTCTTAGGCAAGGTCCCTAAGAAACTTATCCAAATAAATTTTCTAAAATTGAACCCGGTCATACCAGCAACCACATAAACTCCCCCACCAAGACCTTGCGAAAGTTTGGCCATAAAAAAAGTCTTGTAAGCGTGGGTTTGAAAATGTTTCTGCAAGCTTTTTTCTCTCTCCTCGGTGTATCCCAGAAAAGTAGTTGCCTTTTTTGCCCAAGAGAATTTACGTGAGTACTTACCTATAAGGAAGTACTTTGTATCCCCAATAACATCACCTACTACCAGGATTACATATGTTACCAACCCCCCCAAAACTCCCATATGAACCAGAAATCCAGAAAGAACTGTAATAATCGGGCCGTCTATTATCACCGCGGGAAAAATAACCCAGTATTTGTACTGTTCCAGAACAAAGAGTATTTCATCGATTGAAGGCATGAATACTATATTATCAGTTTTAAAGACAGAAAACTATTCACATTGACTTAAAGTCAAAATTTTGCTTTAATTATGGTCAAATTGCCGGCTAGCCCGGTTTTTAAAATCATTAACTTAAAACCCTAAATGGAGATTCGAAATATAGCTATTATAGCGCACGTGGACCACGGAAAGACTACCCTGACAGACGCTCTTATGCGCCAGACTGGAATGGTAACTGCCGAAGGAGTAAGTATGGACTCTAACGCCCTAGAACAAGAGCGCGGCATTACCATATATGCTAAAAACACCTCTGTTTACTACCCTACTCCAGAATCAGGAAGAGAAGTTACCAAAATAAACATTGTAGATACACCAGGACACTCCGACTTCGGGTCTGAAGTAGAACGAGTACTTCGTTCTATTGATACTGTGCTTTTACTTGTGGATGCTCAAGAAGGACCTATGCCGCAAACACGGTTTGTTCTTAAGAAGTCTCTTGAACTTGGTTTGAAACCTATTGTAGTTATAAACAAGATAGATAAACCAGCTGCAAGACCTGATGAAGTACACGAAATGGTACTGGAGCTTTTCATGGAACTAGGGGCAAACGACGAGCAATTAGACTTTACTACTGTCTACGCTATTGGAGTAAAAGGAATTGCTAAAATGAAACTGAATGAAGAATCAGAGAACCTTTTCCCACTTCTTGAAACTATTTTGTCCGAGGTTCCACCTGCAAAAGGAGATGTTACACTTCCAGCCAGACTTCAGCCTTTTAACCTAGCTTACGACAACTTCCTTGGGAGAATGGCGGTATGTAGAGTTTATGAAGGAACTATCAAAACTGGAGACAATGTTTTTGTAAAACAAACTGACGGAAAAGTAATAACTGGTAAAATAACAAAAGCTTTTACATTTGAAGGAACAAAAAGAGTTGAGACAGATAACGCTTCTGCTGGTGACATCGTTATGATAGCTGGACTTCCGACTGTATATATCGGTGACACAGTTTGTAAAGATGAGTCAGCCGAGAGACTTCCTTCTATTAACATCGATGAACCAACCATCTCACTTAACTTTTTCGTTAACGACTCCCCTTTTGCTGGAAAGGAAGGAAAGTTTGTAACTGGTAGACAAATCCGAGACCGACTAGAAAAAGAACTTGAAGTGAACGTTGGACTAAAGGTGGATTGGAACGCAAACGAATTCTTCACAGTGTATGGACGTGGAGAACTTCACATCGCTATCCTACTTGAAAACATGAGACGAGAAGGTTTTGAACTTCAGGTATCACAACCACAGGTTATTATAAAAGAAGAAGCAGGTGCTAAAACTGAACCTTTTGAGGAAGTGACGATAGACGTGCCGGAAGAAATGGCAAGCTCAGTTATCTCACGACTTACAGAAAGAAAAGGTCTACTTATGAATGTTAGACAATCAGAAGGACACCAGAGATTGGTTTTTGAAATTCCAACAAGAGGACTCTTAGGTTACCGAGGTCAGTTCGTTGTGGATACAAAAGGATTAGGAATACTGTCTTCTCGATTTATTGAATTTAGAGAGTATGTTGGTGAAATAAAAAAGACTCAGTATGGTTCTATGGTGTCTATGACATCTGGAAAAGTTCTGGCATTTGCATTGGATAACCTACAACAAAGAGGAACACTGTATGTAGACCCTGGAACAGAAGTTTATGAAGGAATGGTTATTGGAAACACCTCAAAAGGTGAAGACTTGTATGTAAACCCTACCAAAGGAAAACAGCTTACTAACATGCGTGCCTCTGGTTCTGATGGAAGTGTGTATTTAGCAGCTACTTACAAACTCGACATCGAGAAAGCCATGGAAATAATGTCTGGAGATGAATACATAGAAATAACTCCGAAATCAACTAGACTTAGAAAGAAAATCTTGAAAGCGAAATAAAATATGTTGAAAAAATCCCCCAGCTTATAAAGTCTGGGGGGTTTTTGAAAGGTCACTTCTTGCGAAGGCCTCTACGAAAAGTTCTGTGCTTAAATGGCATTACTCGGTGAGCAATCCTTTTTTTAACGCCGTTTTTAGGCTCAGTGATCCTTTTGGCAAGATCCTTGATCCGCAGGAGCCTGTCTTCGTTGATTTTGTTAAGCCGAGAAAGAGCGGTAATCACCCGGTTAATGTCACGCGAAGAAACATGCTGACATTTACCATGTTCGATTTTGATAATCGTGTTCTTCTTGACTCTTGATATCTCAACGATTTGCTCGCGGGAGAATCTATCTCTCCAATCGCGAATTTCCCGACCCATTGCCCTGGCAAGTGCTGTGCGCTGAATCTTTCTGCCCAAGTGACCTCCAGTCAGTTTCCTATATTATTAAATACCTAATACAAAAATTATGCAAATAAAAAAACCACTGCAGTTGTCCTAGCAACTGCAGTGGTTATGTGTCTAAACGGTTACATTACCTGACTGGACGACATCGAAGATAACGTGAATGGCACGTTCCATATCTCCGTATGACTTAGGGTTGTCGGCTGGAGGAAAAATCACCTTCGCCACTGATAACAAATCGTCATGATGGCATCGAGTAAAGTTTCCTTGCAAAACAGCACCCAGAGTCGTCTTGAGGAGACCCGTTCTTGCACAAAGGTCTTCCCCTTTTATACTGCACCTCACAAGAAACTCCTTGACTCTCCCATTGAAAAAGTCGCGAGCTTCCTGTTTTGTCATACTTTGTGACATCCGATTTCCTTCCCGAACGAACGACGTTAATTTTACTTACGTGAACTTCCAAACAATATCTAACCACTTTTTCTAAATGTTTGCAAGGTTATATTCACCAACTTTTGTTCTTTTTATATGAAATGTAATAGCATTCTCATTAAATGATTTGGCCAGATCGTATACAAACTGTCGTACGTAAAATCCCGATGAGACTTCTAGTTCAACCTTATCTAGGAAAAATTCTTCTTCCAATCTGTCTTTCAACTCTTCGCCCCATTTACTTATAGTTTCTTGCTGCCTAAAGTCTCCAGAAACAAGATCTATTTTTTCTTTTATTTCTTTTAGTAAGTCGGACCCGATTATCGTTCTTCTGTTTAGAAACTTTGAACTGAAAATTTCAACCTGATGGCTTGGTATTTCAATATCACCCAACTTCCCCTCTCGTGCCCAGATAAAAAGGGACTTTCCTTCAACTGGCTTTGAAGAATAGGCTGGATACTTTTGTTCAAATACTCGAACTGTTTCCGCTAACGCATTTTCTAAATCAGCGACTTTTAAGTTGATAAGTTTTGGATCTAAGCTTTTAACCAAACCGAGCACATCCAAAGTGTCAGTCTCAAAACCCCACAAAACCTCAACTTCATAGGTTTTTGATAATTCATTGTATTTCTCCTTGTTATGCACTTCTTCTCCGGACAACAAAATAAGAAGCCCCTCTGCCATAGGATCGAGTCTTCCTGCGTAAGTAATCGGTAGACCTGCCGATTCTGGTTCATCTATTTTTAACCTTTGGATGGCTTCCAAGGGCGTCTCCCCCAACTTTTTATACACCAAATGTAGACCTTTCTGTTTTTCCATATTTTGATACACTATAACATATAAGAAAAATTTGAAACTCGACAAGTAAGAGTTGCGAAAATTATAATAAAACATGTCAAAAATAAGCACAGAAAGCTACAAAGGTGTTCGAGACTTTTACCCAGAAGATTACTTTATCCAGAACTACATTTTTTCTAAATGGAAAAAGGTTGTGGAAAGTTTCGGATATGTCCAGTACGATGCATCCATACTGGAACCTGCAGAGTTATACAGGGCAAAAACTGGAAGCGAGATAGTAAACGAGCAAACATATACATTCATAGATAGAGGTGAAAGAGAGGTTACTCTGCGTCCAGAAATGACTCCTACAGTAGCTAGACTTGTGGCTCAGAAAGAAAGAGAGTTGGTTTTCCCACTACGTTGGTATTCTATTCCTAACCTTTTTAGATACGAGAAACCTCAAAGAGGAAGGTTGCGAGAGCACTGGCAACTCAATGTTGACTTGTTTGGTATAGACTCAAACGATGCTGACACAGAAATCATAACTGTTGCTTGTAAAATAATGAAAGAATTCGGAGCATCGGAGTCAGATTATGTTGTAAAAATAAACAACAGAAAACTAATGAATGCTTTGTATGCAAAGTTTGATCTTGATTCTGACTCTTCATATAAGGTATCTAAAATAATAGACAAGAAAAATAAAATTTCTAACGAGGATTTTGTTAATGCCTTAACGGAGATTATGGGTGAACGAGGAACTGAGTTTTCAACTTTACTATCTTCTGACGAAAAACTTTTACAGTATATCGGCGAAAGTGATTCAAATGTCCAAGAAATAGTCACACTTATTGAAAAACTATCTAGTTCAGGGATAAAGAATGTTATATTCGACCCAACTTTAATGCGAGGTTTTGACTACTATACTGGAATAGTTTTTGAAGTATTCGACCTACACCCAGACAACAATCGCTCTGTATTCGGCGGTGGAAGATATGACGACTTACTTGATATATTTGGTAGCAGAAAAGTTCCAACCGTTGGTTTTGGAGCTGGAGATGTTACTGCTCGTGACTTCCTTGAGGCTCATAAACTCCTCCCAGACTACAAGCCTGCTACAGATTTGTATATCGCTACCGTGAAATCTGAGTACATTCCTAACGCCATTCAGATTGCTGATAGCCTAAGAAATGAAGGACTAAATGTGATAGTAGATATAACTGATAAAAAGCTGGGTGACCAAATAAAAACTGCAGACCGACAGAAAGTTCCGTTTGTTCTAGTTGTTGGCGAAGATGAGATAAAAACCGATACTTATCCAGTCAAAAACATGGAAACTGGATCTGAGGTAAAAGTTAAGATAGAGGAAGTGGTGAATATAGTGAATAGTTAAAAACTTTTATTTAACTTATTATTTCAAGAGCACGGATAAATTGTTGTTAAAATTTTCCTCCGTCTCGGCTACCCGCCTGCGAAGTCTCCTGAAATAATAAGCTTTCATCGAGTTTTATATTATGATTGTTCCCTATGTTCATTCGTAGACATTTGTAGGTATCCGTATTTAGTATTATTCGTATATAAATTATGAGAAAAATTGTTTTTGATATTGAGACTAAGAATATTTTCCAAGACGTGGGCTCAAACCGAGCCGAGGATTTGGATATATCAGTTGTCGGGTTGTACGACTATGAAACCGGAAAATACCAGAGTTTTGTCGAAGAAGAATTTCCTATTATGTGGGAAATAATTAAGAACAGTTCAATGTTAATTACTTTTAACGGGGATCATTTCGACATTCCTCTGCTTAACAAATACTACCGAAAAGCAGGCTTAGGAGACCTTACTGAAATCCGGTCACTCGACTTACTAAAGGAAATCAGAAACTCGTATGGACGCAGAATGCGACTAGATCAAATAGCAGAAGGCACTTTCAATATAAACAAAAGCGGAAACGGTTTAGAAGCTGTGACTTGGTGGAGACAGGGAGAGGTTGATAAGGTGCGTAAATACTGCCTAGATGATGTAAAAATAACAAAAGACGTTTATGAGTACGCCGTAAAAAATAAAAAGCTTTTGTTCAAAGAGGGACCTTTCAAAAAAGAAATAAAACTTGATACAAAGCATTGGGAAGAAGTGAATGATATCAAAACCCAGTCTTTGTTCTAATCCAAGGGCATCCCTTGGATAACTAATGATAACTAAAAATCTAAATATAAAAAAACCGGTCGATAAGGAAACTTTTTCCTTATCAACCGGTTGTTGCTACTGTGCTCCCACCAGATCCATGATCTGTTCAGCAATGGTCCGGCGCCCGACGGCCCGTTCCTTGCTGATCCTCTTCTGCTGGGTAACACGAGCCCTCTGCGCAGCCCGGCTTTCCTCCGCTTCGCAAATCGCGTCACGGTAAGCCCAGGCGAGCTTCGAGATGTCGGCCGGGTACCAGATCTTCTTCTCGTTGATCAGGGTGACCGCAGACTCGAATGCTTCCTTGTGCGCCAGAAGCTCAGGCGTCCGCAGCGACTTCGGCAGGGACTCGTAGCGTTGCGTGAGTCCAGGCATGCCGTCGACGCAGTGTCGCAACTGGCTGTTGCGAAGGATGCCTCGCGTCTTCTTGATCTTTTCCTTGATGACGAGAAGCTCTTCTTCCGAGGTTCCCTCCTTCTCTGTGAGAAGTTGGATCTCCTTGGTCACCTTCTTCAGGTTGCTGGGGAGCTGATATGCGGGGATAACGGGTCGTCCAGTGGACTCACCGACCGCAGCATCAACTTCACCGAGCAGAATCCGAAGGCCGTTGTCAACATACTCTTCAATTGTGTGCTTCACTATGTGTCTCCTGAGAAATCGGCAGATACCGATATGGTGGGATTGCTGATACTTGCTCTGGTACTAGTCTAGCACAATTATTTAGAGTTGTCAATAGAACTACCGATATTTTGTATCTGTTCAGACCTAAGGTGTTTTTAGGATGTAAATATAGCTAGAAATAAGGACTTATAGAGACAAGATAATTACGGCCAAGACTATACGGTAAACTATAAAAATATTTAGACTGTTGTTCTTCAAAAATCGTATTAAAAACCCTATTGCAACTAAACCAGTAATAAAAGCAGTAATTGAGCCAATAATAAGTGCCATCACAACATCCCCCTGTATAGTTGACCAAACTTCAAACAGTTTCTTGAGCCCTGCACCAAAAACAACAGGTATGGATAGTAGAAAACTAAACCTAACAGCATCTACTTGTTTAAGTCCAGCCAAAAGCCCTCCAGAAATAGTAGCGCCCGATCGTGATACACCTGGAACCAGTGCGAGACATTGAAACACACCGATCATAATTCCCTTTCCTAAAGTGAGAGTCTCATTTTGTTTTGCAAATTTCTGTGCGACGTAAAAAAGTATACTTCCTAGAATAAGTGTTACAGCAACTAAATCAATATTCCTAAAGGCCGTATCCATATAATCCTCAAGCAGTAGTCCAAAAATAACAGCTGGAATGGTACCCCAAAAAATTGCCTTGATTAGTATTTTATCATCATCTAATACTTTATCTTTTTTAATCCACAAAAAAGCAGTCTTGAATATGTGCAATATGTCCTTCCAAAAATAAACCAGTAACGCACAAGAGGCAGATAACTGCAGAACTGCATCAAATGAAAGTCCACCCTCAGTTATTCCCAAAATTTCTCGAGCTAAAATGAGATGCCCTGATGAGGAAACTGGTATAAATTCTGTCGCTCCTTCCACAAAACCTAGTATAATTGCTGTTAAAATATCCATGGTATATAATGTTACCATAGTAAAAATTATTCGTTAATTTCGCATTATATTATGACCATGGAAAAATTGTCGGTACCGATAGCAATAGTTATAGCAGGAGCACTAATTGCTGTTTCGCTTTATTATTCAGGAGGAAAAGTAGACTCCAAACAGGCTGTTTTCAATAACCCTGGAGTTAATACAGGGGAAGTGGACATGAGACCAGTTAGTGCTGACGACCACATACTTGGTAATCCAAATGCTGAAGTTATTATCGTGGAGTACTCTGATACAGAGTGTCCTTTCTGTAAAACATTCCACACTACAATGAAAAGAGTTATGGCAGAATATGGGGACAGTGGAAAAGTGGCTTGGGTATATCGACACTTCCCAATAGACCAGCTACACAGAAAAGCTAGAAAAGAGGCTGAGGCTCTAGAGTGTGCAAATGACTTAGGTGGTCCAAGTAAGTTCTGGGAATACACCAACTTGTTGTATGACACAACAAACTCAAACGACTCTCTACCAGAATCAGAACTACCAAGAATGGCTGGAACAGTTGGTCTAGATGTTGCAGCTTTTAACACTTGTCTATCAAGTGGAAAATTTACAGCCAAAGTTCAAGCTCACTACGAAGATGCAGTGAAAGCAGGTGGAACAGGTACTCCTAACTCTATCCTTATCACAAAGGACGGAACAAAAACAACAATCGTAGGTGCTCAACCTTACGAGAACTTGAAGTCAGTTATCGATGCGGTACTAGAGTAATACAAGCATACGAATTCAATATATACGAATAAAACAACTGCTCATTAGCAGTTGTTTTTTCTCGTTCAACATTATCATTTTTAGAGCACGCATAAATCGTTGGTACGATTTTGCTCTGTCTCGACTACCCGTCTGCGAAGTCTCAAAAAATAATAATGTTGAAAAGAGGATACTTAATTATAGCTCAATCATCGCGCACCATTTACACTTAGGATCACTACATTTTTTATCAATAAATTTTCCGCTCCATACATCCTCTACTAAAACAGTTAGTTCTTTTTGTAACGTCTCTATGTCACTCTCCTCTATTGGCAACACTGCCTCCTTGCATACCCCATTGTCCGGTTTTACAAACCACAAACTAGGTTGAATGGCTTTATTTTTGTAATTATGATTCCCGTCGAGCAACATTCGATAAAAGACGAGTTGTCTCCAGTAGTTCCCGTCATCGCTTTGAGTTTCCCCTTTTATTGCTTTTTCACTCATAGGTTTTTTGGTTTTATAGTCAAATACAAAAACCTTTTTCTCAGTATCTACTATCGCATCTAGTTGCCCATGAAGGTTTATAACCAGCTGTTTATCCTCGAAATTAGTTACAAAACTTTTCTCATTCCAGTTTTCTGTAAGTACTCTGCCTTCTAGGTTAAAGTGCTCTACCATTGAACTACTGACTGCTGAGGAATCTTTAAGTAACTCTTCCAAAACATTTTCTTTATCGGTCGGTGTAAGCAAGGATTCCTTTATGTGTTTAGCAACTACATAGTTAATTGTTTTCTCAATACTTTTTACATCCTTCTTGTCCAAACTCCAAACCTCTGCGAATGCTTTATGCATAGCAATACCTTTTTCTGAACTTGGAGTCGGGGGCTCAGGTATTTTCAAAATACTTTTATATAGAAATTGTCTTGTACAAGTAAAGTAGTGGTTTACTGCAGTTACTGACAAACCTTTTTCTTGTAATATATTTTTGGCGTACTCTACTAGTTCTTTTTTCTCTTTTTTCTTTATATCTCCATAAACACTAGTTGTGATAGGTAGTTTTCCAACAAAGTTTTTACTCGACACAAACCGACTGTCTATTTCTTCCAGAAATCTGACAGGAGTTAAAGTCTTGCCATCCATATCCATTTTCGGAGTAAGAATACTTACATGACTTTTGGCACGTGTTATTGCTACATAAAAAAGTCTTCTAGCATCTTTTATTTCATCACCTTCCCCTTTTTCTTGTGGTAAAACAAAACTCCGTCCGTGGCTTCTGCCTACCCATGATTCATCCGTTGCGTAAGGAACAAACACATAGTCATACTCTAATCCCTTTGAACCGTGAGCTGTTGTAATAACTACCCTACTGTCTGCAATCCCTGAAGGAATTTTTACTATTTTCTTTTCCGCAGACAACCGATAATCCAAAAGAACTTGTGCTAGAGTTTTAGCGTCACCAATATCTCTACTGTTGGCTATGTCTGTTGCCAGGGCAATGACACTCCTCCAAACCTCAACAGAAAGAGGTCTTTTAGATATTAACTCAGTGAGGCCTGAAACCTCTCCTAAATAGACTAAAAACTCTATAGCTCCCAAACTCAATATTCTGCTTCTAAGTTCATCTAAGGCCGGTATAACCACTGTTAAGCCCGAATTATCGCCTCCTTTCACCTGCTTTGTAATCTTTATCCTTTCATCCAATTCAAGTCGCCATAAACCCATCCCAATGGACTGCAAAAGTGACTCGACTTTACTTGGGTCGTTTATGTAGTCCAACATAGCAAAAGTAGCTACCCCCACAGGATGAGAGAATAAATCCCCACCTCTTTCAGCTTTAGCCTCTATTCCATTAACTTCGCACAAAGAAAGCATGTGATCCACCTCCCTGTTTTTTCGGTTAATAATTGCAATAGTTTTGTTAGGACTTTCACTCAAAATGTTTTTGATTTCAGAAACGAGAAAAGCATCCTGACTTTCAACATCTGGAGTCTCGACTATGTCTATTGGTTTTTCTTTTTCACCTGATTTTGAAGAAAGTTCTACTCGAAGCGTTTTATGCTCATCATCTTCATAGTTATTTTCAATCATACTAAACACTGCATCCAAAATAGTTTGATGTGAACGATAGTTTTCTGTCAGAGTTATCACTTTCATATCCCTCCATAACTTCTGAAACTTCAAAAAATTTTCAACTGATGCTCCTTGGAAACGATATATTGCCTGTTTCTCATCACCCACCACAAACAAGTTTGGTGTATCAAAAAAACTCATAATAACACCCACAATATGATTCTGAAGGTCGTTCGTGTCCTGATGTTCGTCTAGTAGGACGTATAAGAACTTTTCTTGAATGAGTTGCAGAAGCAGCTCATCTTCTTTGATTGCCCTCGATAGTTCAAAAAGTAAATCATCGAAATCTATTTTCCTTTTCTCCTTTTTAATAGCTTCGTACTCATCCCACACATCTGTGAAGAGTAATGTCTTTTCGCATTTTTCTAATCGTTTTTTACTATCAGCTTTTAACTCACCTTTTGTTGGCCCGCGACTACTACGAAAACTTTCGTCAGTGTTAATTCTTTTAGTTTCTTTCGCGATAAAATCCCGAAGTGTCTCCGGTGTTTCGTTTTCCTTTTTGGCATCATGGATTGTGCTTATTATTTTCCCAAGATAGTAATCAGCATCTCCAATAGGCCGGAGGCTGGCGTACTTTTTTTTATTTAAAATCTCTCGCATGATTGACTCCACCTCGACATCCGTAAGTTGTTTGGCTCTGTGGATATGAATAAAATGCTCAGGAAATTCCGCAATGATCGAAGCGGAAAAGCTGTGAAATGTGTGGATTCTTACTTCATCAGCTCTTGTTCCGATAATATCTCGAAGCTTCACTTTCATTGCTTTAACTCCTGCATCAGTAAAAGTTAGCGCCAAAATACCAGATGGTGGAGTGTCGGTAGTTTTCAAAATATTTGCAATACGCAAAGTCAAAATGGATGTCTTGCCTGTTCCCGGACCCGCAATAACCATAACCGGACCTTCGACGGTATCTACTGCCTCTTTTTGACCCTTATTTAGATTTTTATACTTCTCTTCGAAAACTTTATCTAAAATAGTTTGTTTCGCCATACCTATAGAATATCACTTTTTGTGTACAAAAAAAATCTTGCCTAGGTGGCGAGCTGGATTAACCAACTCGCCACCTAGAACAAGATTTAGCGTGTACGGGAGATACCGATCTCCCAGTTCACGAACCGCGAACGGTCCGTAACGTTTGTGATGGGCTGTGTCAGTCGCACCCCAGTGAAGAACGTCGTCTTACTGTTCATCTCCAGGGAAATGCCCAAGTATCCACGATGGATCCATGCCGGTTCGTAACCGAAGGCGCCGGAATCATACCGAACCCCTTCCTCGAATGAGAACCCGAACGCGCCCTTGCTGAAATCCTTGCGGATCCCAGCGTTGACGGCCCACCCATTTTCGAGCACAACGTCATCGTTTGTCATACGTGCTGGGAAATAGATCTCCCCACTCACGAAGACACTCCGGAATGACACTTCAGCATTCGTGTTCAGAGCATCGTAGCCCTGAAGAACGAAGTACTGCTGATTAACATCGATGTTAACCTCGCCCACGTTGTAACTGAACCCAATGATGGCGTCGAACTCCTTGCCGTAGTTCTTCTGATTGGTGAAGTCCGTGGACCCCCAACCCGAGAAGTACAAGCCGCTGGGCAGTGTGACCGTAAGGTCACTCTGCTGGACCATGTCGTCATGGTACATACCGCCCTGCAAGCCGATATAAGCCTTGCGAAGAGCAGTGGTGAACACCACTGACGTGCCTGCCGATTCTTCCTGCACCACTGGCACGGACACGGTTTGCGCCGAGGCAGGTGACGGCGACATGAGAGCGACTAGAAATACGACAACCCAAACGATGATCCCGATCTTGAATTCATTCTTCTGCATTGAGACCTCCCAGTCCCTGGACCTGATTGTCCAAAATTCCTACTATCATTATACCACTAAATCATCCATAAAGTCAATAGATAAATGTCCTTATTTATAGCCATATTCGGACATACAAAAATCCAAGGTTTTCCTTGGATTTTTTGCGTTACTCTTCGAATATGTTTTGAGAAACATGTGAGTAAGAGCTCTTAGTAATAGTTACGTAACCTGTTTATCTTGTCGTGCTGTCGGATCTTCTCATGAGCCTTGGCCTCAATCTGTCGGATACGTTCTCGAGTAACACCAAACTCTTTGCCTACTTCTTCAAGAGTATGAGTAACCCCATCAACAAGACCGTGTCGCAACTCCAAAATCTTTCTTTCTTTTTCCGGTAGATCTCCTAAAATTTCTTTGACTTGATCTGAAATAATTCTTCGAGCAGATTCCTGATCTGGAGAAAGTATTTTGTCGTCAGCCATGAAGTCACCGAGTTTTGACTTACTATCTTCCCCATCATCCCCAATAGGACTCTCAAGAGACAAAGTACTCTGGTCAATTTTTTCAATTGTATAAATCTTCTCAACATCTAAGTTCATCTCTGTTGCTATTTCTTCTGGCAAAGGCTCTCTCCCCAAATCTTGGGATAGTCTTCGCAAAACTTGTTTGTACTTTGCGATAGTCTCAACCATGTGCACTGGTACGCGAATAGTTCTACTTTGGTCTGCCAAGGCTCGAGTAATAGCCTGTCGTATCCACCAAGTTGCATATGTTGAAAACTTATATCCTTTGGTCCAGTCAAACTTATCTACTGCCTTGAACAAACCCAGGTTTCCTTCCTGAATCAAGTCCAAAAGAGTTAGATCCGCACTTCGGTTGGCATATTTTTTAGCGATTGAAACGACCAGTCGCAAGTTGGCTCTTGCAAGTAAGTTCTTTGCTTCCACATCCCCTGCCTCAATTCTTTTTGCCAGCTCCTTCTCCATGCTCCCTGAAATAAGCTGGTATTGACCAATTTCTTTCAAATACATCTGGATAGAGTCGTAAGAACCCTCTCCTGATTTACCAAGAGCGTATTTTTTAGTGCTGATATCTTCTAGAGCTGTGTCGAGCAGACCTCCCCCTTCCAAAATATCTATACCTCCAGAAGAAAGTTTCTCGTACAACTCGTCTAAGAAGATAATATCCTCCTCAACGGTTGGAAACTCTTTCAAAATCTCATCATAAGTTACATAACCTCTTTCTTTTCCTTTAAACAACAACTTTTCCAAGCCATCGCTTTGTCTTTCAGCTTTTTGTTTTTTAGCTACAGGTTTTTGTTTTGCTCCAGCATTCATTGCTAAAACTTTTCTTTGCTTCTTTTTTGCTCTGATTTGCGGAGTTTTTATTTTTTTAACAGCTTTCTTTTTCAAAACCACTTTTTTGGCCTTTTTCGGCTTGCTTGATTTTGAAGTATTCTTTTTTATTTTTTTATTTTTCATACTGCTGTTTTATAAGATTTATTTTGTTACCTATCTCCTGACACTCTCTCAAATACTTATCTATCTCTGTCTTATCTTTTCTCACCTCTGCTTCTTTTAGTTTACCCATCAAGTCACCGAACCTTTGTTTTAAATATTCCTCTTCTAAGCTCAAGATAAGGTCTTTTACTTCTTTATCTAAACCTTCCTTATCATCATAGTAACTTTCTGTTTCAAACAACAACTCTTCTTTTTGTCCGTTTTTTTCAAAAAATTCTTCTAACTCTGTTAACCTCTCCTCGAGTATCTCCCCCACTCTCCTCTCTATTTCAACCAAGTCTAATGTTCTGTCTTTTTTAGAACGTTGCCACCATATGATTCCTAGTATTTTCTTTTCTATATGGTCAACTCTTTGCTGCTCTGACTTTTTTTGAGTGGGTGGTGACTCCTTCCTAGGGCCGTCACGATTAGCTTTTTTTAGTTCATCCCATAAAGCCTCTTCCTTAATAAACATTTTTTGTGAGATAGTTTTCACAAAGTGGGCTTGTTCAATGGAGCTTGTAAGCATTGCAACATAAGGCAAAACGTTTTTCTCTACCTCTTGTCCAAGCTTTCTTCCAGTAAAGCCCTTTTCGATAAGACCGTCCATATAAAAGTCTATGATATGTTTGGAACTAGTCAAGACTTCCTTAAGTAGAGCTGGATTGTCTTTGGCCAAGTCAGCAGGATCTGTGCCACTTTTCATGGTAGCAACTTTCAAATCCATTCCAAGTTGTAATGCTATCTGACTACTTCTGCGAGAAGCTGAGAACCCCGCCTCATCTCCGTCATATGCCATAATAATTCGGTTAGACAATCTTTGTAGTTTCTTGAGTTGATTTTCAGTAAGCGCAGTGCCGGACGAAGCCACAGTGTTTGCTATACCTATTTGATGAAGCATTATTAGATCCATCTGTCCCTCAACCAAAATAGAATAATCTTTTATTTTTATACTGTTTTTTGCCTTGTCCAAACCAAATAGTATTTCCGATTTATTGAACAAAATTGTTTCAGGACTGTTTAAATACTTCGGGGAATTTTCTTCAGTAACAAGTATTCTGCCAGAAAACCCCACTACTCTTCCACTACTATCGTTTATAGGAAACATAATTCGTCCCCTAAAAACATCGTAACAGGATGTGGAGCCTTCTTTTCTTTTTACTAGTCCGACAGCAAGCATGTCTTGCTCACTGACACCTTTACCTGAAAGATAAGTAAATAAGTCCCTCCACTCTAAAGAAGAAAATCCTATTCTCCAATTTTTAATGGTTGATTCTTCTATGCCTCTGTTTTTTAGGTACTCGAGCGCGACATTGTTGTCCCCCAGATTATTTTGGAAAAAGATAGTCGCCATTTCTAATACCTCATGCAATCTGTTTTTCTCCGTTTTGTCTGACGAACTATACTGATCCAATTCGACTCCAGCTTTTTCTGCTAGGACTTTTAAGCTTCCGATAAAATCCAAACCTTCGAATTCTTGAACAAAAGTGAAAACATCGCCTTTTGCATGGCAGCCAAAACAATAGTAACTTCCCCTGTCTGGAGATACGAAAAAGGAAGGCGTTTTTTCGTTATGAAAAGGACACCTACCTTTAAAGTTGCTACCGGCCTTCTCTAGTTTAATATAGTTACTAACCAGAGAAACGATATCTATTTTTGATTTTATTTGGTCTACAGATGAGGACATGGAGATAATTTCTAATTTTCAATGGCCATGCTAGGCCACTGCTCGGCTTCGCACGGTTGTTTCTAATTTCTAAACGAATTCTAAAATTCAGAATTCCCCTCAAAACTAAAACCGATTAGTATCTCTCTTCTCTGTATACTGGTCGAGCGTCTCTCATATCTTGGATCATCTTTGCTTTTCTGCTGCCTTTGAATCCTGTTCCTGCTGGAATAAGTCTTCCAAGAATAACGTTTTCCATAAGTCCCGCTAGCTTGTCACTTGTTCCTTTTATCGCACTTCCGATAAGCATTCTAGTTGTGTGTTGGAATGAAGCTGAAGCCAAGAAGCTCTTTCTTGATAAAGAAACTTCAGTAATACCCATCACAACTTCCTCAGCTTTTGCTTCCATAAGACCCAGTGCTCTTACTCTAGCGTTTTCTTCAAAGAAATATGGTGACTCTACTACATCTCCATCTAGGAACACAGTGTCTCCTGCAGATTTAATTCTTCTTCGTGAGAACATTTGTCTTACGATAGTTTCGATATGTTTTCGTGACACAGTCGCTCCTTGTAGTTCGTAAGGCTTGTTGATCTCGTGAATAATATAGTCGATTGTCTTGTCTCTTCCAGCGTATTTGAACAACTCATCTATATCAGCAGAACCGTCAGTAATAATTTCTCCTTTTTTAACTTCCTCACCCACCTTAACTAGTACTGTTCGGTTCAAAGCGATAGAATATTCAATTCTGTCTTTTGTTTTTGTTCTATCTTCCAAGTTTGGTGTGATAACAATAACTTTCTCTTTGTCAGATTGTCTGATTTCTGAGATTGTTCCAGAAACAGAAGCAACAAGAGCTGGGTTCTTTGGTTTTCTCTTTTCAAAAAGCTCTTCAACACGAGGCAGACCCTGAACAATGTCTCCAGAAACAGAAGCTGCTCCGGCGTGTTTTGTGTTCATCGTCAACTGTGTTCCTGGCTCACCGATAGCTTGTCCTGCAACTGTTCCAACAGCTTCACCAAGTTCTACAACTTTGTTTCTACCCAAGTCGATTCCGTAACAGTTGATACAAATACCGTTTAGTGTCTTACATGTAAGTGGTGATCGTACAATAACTGAGTTCACTCCAGAACTTTCTACCAACTGAGCTTCTGCTTTGTTTAGTAGGTGGCCTTTTTTGAACAATACTGTTCCTTCTTTTGTAACAACATCTGCTGCCAAAAATCTTCCTTTGATGTGTTTTGCAATTGGAACCTCAATTCCTGAGATAGCATGTTTGTCGATGATTGCTCCTTCCTTTGTACCACAATCCTCTTCAGTGATAATAGTATCTTGTGCCACAACGAACATTTTTCTTGTAAGGTATCCAGATTTCGCTGTGTTAAGAGCTGTGTCGGTTAGACCCTTTCTTGATCCGTGAGTTGTAATAAAGTACTCAAGCGGTGTAAATCCTTCTTTTGAACAAGATAGAATTGGGAACTCGATAATATCACCCTCGTTGTTTGCAATAAGACCCTTCATTCCGGCCATCTGAGTAATGTTGAACATCGCTCCTCTAGCTCCAGACTGAATCATGTCCATAACAGAACCGTTAACAGGAAGAGTACCAGGCATTAGTTTTTCAACTTCAGCCTTTGCTCCTTGCCATACGTCTGTAAACATTCGGAGTCTCTCTACTTTTGAAATAAGACCACTGTTATAACTCTCAGTTACCTGTGCTGCCTTTTCTTTTGCTTTTACGTAGATACTATCTCTGCCTTCTGGAACCATAATATCGTCTATACCCCATGTTATACCTGAATGAGTCGCGTATAGGAATCCGAAGTATTTTATCTTATCAACTATTGTTGGCACGTTTTCAATACCGTATTTCTCAATCAAATCATCAATCAAAGCAGAAATTTTCTTTCGGTTAACCTCAGCGTTGATGTAAGGATAGTCTTGAGGAAGAACAGAGTTGAAAAGTAATCTTCCTACAGTTGTTTCGAATATTTTACCATCATACTCTTTGTATTTTGCATGAGTTGATGCGAGCACTTTGATTTTCGCTCTGAAAGAAACTGCGCCGAAGTCGTATGCAGTAATAGCTGCGTTTGGAGTTTGGAAAATTTTTCCTTCTCCTTTCTCTCCGTTAATCTCTTTTGTCATCCAGTAACAACCAAGTGTAATGTCGAGCATTTTTGCTGACACTGTTGGATCTCCTGAACCAGGAGTCAAAATGTTTTTATCAGCTGCCATGATCTCACGAGCCTCCATTTGTGCTTCATCTGTTAGTGGAACGTGAACTGCCATCTGGTCACCGTCGAAGTCCGCGTTGAAAGAAGAACATACAAGTGGGTGCACTTGAATAGCGTTTCCTTCGATTAGGATAGGTTTAAATGCCTGAATACCAAGTCTGTGAAGAGTAGGTGCTCGGTTCAAAAGAACGTACTTTTCTCTAATAACGTCTTCTAGAATAGCCCATACTTCTGCTACTCCTTCGTCGATAAGCTTACTTGCTCCTCTGATGTTGTATGCAAGTTCTTTTTCTAGTAGTTTTGAAATCACGAAAGGTTTAAACAACTCTAGTGCCATGTGTTTTGGCAAACCACACTGGTTAAGTTTCAACTCTGGACCCACCACAATAACTGAACGTCCTGAATAGTCTACTCGTTTACCAAGTAGGTTTTGTCGGAAGATTCCTCGTTTTCCTTTTAAGTTGTCGGCAAGAGACTTCAAAGGTCTTCTTTGTGACTGATTTACTGCTCCTGATGCTGAACCGTGTCTGATAGAGTTGTCTACCAATGCATCAACTGCTTCTTGAAGGATTCTTTTTTCGTTTCTCAAAATAACGTCTGGAGCGTTAATCTCTTTTAGTTTTTTAAGACGGTTATTTCGGTTTATAACTCTTCTGTATAAGTCGTTTACATCACTTGTTGCATATCTTCCTCCATCTAGCGGAACCATAGGTCTAAGTGCTGGTGGAATAACTGGAATAACAGTAAGGAACATCCACTCAGGTCTTATGCCTGATTGTATCATTCCTGAAACAGCACCGATTCTTTTATTTAGTTTTACTGCTTCTAAACTACTAGATTTTGTAAGCTCAGTTTTTAGTTGCTCTAACAGTTTGTTTAGGTCAATTTTTTTGAATATGTTGTGAATAGCTTCTGCTCCGATACTTGCTTCAAACATAGTTCCGTATTTCATACCGAAGTTA
This sequence comes from Patescibacteria group bacterium, assembly GCA_040384485.1. GTDB lineage: Bacteria > Patescibacteriota > Minisyncoccia > Phycocordibacterales > DATDWN01 > C7867-006. Next base: position 13,309 of record JAZKJH010000002.1, on the reverse strand, counting down.
AAGTACTGGATCTCATCCAATACTGTTCCTTCTTGAATAGATTCGATTTCTCTTTTTGCATTTAGCAACATCTCTTTTAGAGCCTCTCGTGTTTTCTCATCTTGAGTAGATTTTGCTTTTGATTTAAATTCTGAATCCAAATCCTTCAAGTATTTTGTTCTGTCTTCTTCAGAAACTTTTGTAACTATGTAACCAGCAAAGTAGATAACTCTCTCCAAATCACTTGTTGGGATACCCAAAACAAGACTGATTCTACTTGGCATAGATTTCAAGAACCAAATGTGAGAAACAGTAGCTGCAAGCTCGATATGTCCCATTCTCTCTCTTCTGACGATAGAACGAGTTAGCTCAACTCCACATTTTTCACACACGATTCCTTTGTATCTTACTCCTCGGTATTTTCCACAGTAACACTCGTAGTCTCTGTCTGGACCGAATATTTTTTCATCAAACAAACCGTTTCTTTCACTTCTTTGAGTTCGGTAGTTAATAGTTTCTGGTTTTGTTACCTCACCAAAAGACCATTCTCTTATTCTTTCTGGAGAAGCTAACTTAAGACCTATAGTCTCAAAATCATTTGCATCTGTTGTATTTTTTGTTCTCATCATAATAGTTATATTATTTTAGTTGTTAATGATTTTAATTTTCTAGTATCTCTCCGTTAACTTCTTTCGACCCTTTTTTGATTTGAACATCTAGCGCCAATCCTCTCAAGTTGTTTAGCAGAACGTTAAACGATGCTGGAGTATTCATTTGTGTAATTGGCAAACCTTTTACGATAGCATCGAACGCTGCAGATCTTCCTACAATGTCGTCAGACTTAATTGTAAGGATTTCCTGTAGTGTATGCGCAGCTCCGTGACCCAACAATGCCCACACTTCCATCTCTCCAAATCTCTGTCCTCCGTTCTGAGCTTTTCCTCCAAGTGGTTGCTGTGTGATAAGAGAGTATGGTCCGATAGAACGCATGTGAATCTTATCCTCCACCATGTGGTGCAGTTTCAAGATATACATATAACCCACTGCGATTTCTTGATTAAATTCCTCCCCAGTTCTTCCATCAAACAGTTTCATTTTTCCTGTTGAAGAAAATCCTGCCTTAACTAGTTCGTCTTTGATTTCATCTCCAGTCGCACTCGCAAAAGGAGGAACAATGGCTTGGTAACCCAATGTGTGTGCTGCAAGTCCCAAGTGAAGCTCAAGGATTTGACCCAAGTTCATACGACTTGGCACTCCAAGTGGTGTAAGAATAACATCTACTGGTGTTCCGTCAGCCATGTATGGCATATCTTCTTCAGGAAGTATTTTTGAAATAACTCCTTTGTTTCCGTGTCGTCCAGCAAGTTTGTCACCCACTGATACGTTTCTTAGTTGAGCAATTTCGATGTGAATTCTCTTTATGATTCCAGAGTCTAGTTTATCCCCCTTCTCTCTACTAAAGATTTGAACTTTAATAACTCTTCCTTTTTTACCTCCTTCCATTCTCTTTGATGTATCTTTTACATCGTGAGCTTTCTCACCGAACAAAGATCTTAGTAGTCTTTCCTCTGGAGTTAATTGTGTCTCTCCTTTTGGTGTAATTTTTCCTACCAAAATGTCTCCTGCTCTAACCTCTGCACCAACCTGCACGATACCGTCCTCTGCCAAGTTCTTTAGTTTAGTTTCTCCAACGTTTGGAATATCGCATGTTGTTACTTCTGGACCAAGTTTTGTATCTCGCACGTTAACAACAAACTCTTCGATATGAATAGAAGTAAATTTACTATCTTTTACAACCCTCTCAGAAAGAATAATAGCGTCTTCGTAGTTTGAACCAGACCAAGACATGAACGCAACCAACATGTTTTGTCCGATTGCACTTTGTCCATCCTTACTTGTAGATGTGTCTGCAAGTAATGTTCCTTTTTTAACCTTGTCTCCGACGTTTACTACTGGTCTTTGATGGAAAGCTGTAAATCCGTTTGTTCGTGAAAATCTAACCAATGTGTACTCTGTTTCTTTTCCTTTGCTATTTTTAACAACAACTTTATATCCATCTGAATGAGTTACAACTCCTTCTTCTTCAGCAATAACCAGTCTTCCAGTGTCTTTCAACGCATCACTTTCCATTCCAGTAGCAACTAGAGGAGCTTCCTGTACGATACAAGGTGTAGCTTGTTTCTGCATGTTACTTGCCATCAATGCTCTAGTTCCTTCATTGTGGTTCAAGAAAGGAATCATAGAAGTAGCGATAGAGAAAGCTTGGTTTGTGGCTACATCCATAAAGTCCACTTCGTCGCGGGATACAGTAATAGGATCTCCCTCTTTTCTTACCTCAACTTCATCGATAGTTATTTTTCCGTTTTCATCAACAGGTGTTGCAGCATGAGCAATAGCAAAACTCTCTTCTTCTGAAGCGTTTAGATATACTATTTCTCCAGTTACTTTTCCGTTTTTAACTTTAGTATAAGGAGTTTCTATCATTCCGAAGTTGTTTATTCGGGCATAGATAGCAAGTCTTAAAACCAAACCGATGTTCGGACCTTCTGGAGTATGGATAGGACATAATCTACCGTAGTGAGATGTGTGCACGTCTCGAACCTCAAATCCTGCTCGAGTTCTGTTCAAGCCTCCTGGACCAAGTGCTGACAAGGTTCTCAAGTGCTCTATTTCAGCCACTGGGTTTTCCTGCAACATGAATTGTGAAAGCTGGTTTGTAGTGAAGAACTCCTTTATTCTAGCTTGTAGAGGTCTTGGGAAAATAAACTGAACAGGCAGAGTAACATCAGTGTCGATAGTCGACATTTTGTTCTGGATGTTTCTCTTGATTTGAGCCATTCCTTTTCGGATGTTCTGCTGGAACAACTCTCCCACAAATCGAACTCGTCTTGAACCCAAGTGATCGATATCATCCTCCATTGCGTTAGGAGTATTGTTTAGCATTGAGATATGAGAAATGATGGTTGTGATATCGTCCAAAGAGATTGTTTTCACTTTTAGATCTTTATCCTCCATTTTCTTTCCGAAACGTTTATTGAATCGGTATCTTCCTACAGGAGATAAGTCGTATCGTTCCACATGAAAGATAGACTGTACGAACTCTTTTGCGTTCTCAGCAGTTGCCAAATCCCCGTCTCTCAGCCTCTTATAGATATCGACAAAAGCCTCATCCATTGTTTTACCGTGATCTTTTGTAAGTGTTTTCTCTATTATTTTGGTTGCAAAAGCATCGTTCTGGAATAGTTTTTTGATTTCCTCATCGTTTTTCGCACCAAATACTCTAAGTAGTGTTGTTACAGGGAATTTTCTCTTTCGGTCTATTCTTACATATATAGTATCGTCAGCATCAGACTCTATCTCTACCCAAGCCCCTCGAGATGGGATTATTTTTGCACCGAAAAGTTTTCTACCCTTTACATCAGAGGATGTGAAGAAAACACCGTAAGAACGAGCTAGTTGGGGTACTATAACTCTCTCGATACCAGAAACAATGAATGTTCCGTGACTTGTCATTAGGGGGAAATCCGCCATGAAAATCTCTTGCTCTTTTTCTGTGCCCAAGATGTGGTTCTTTAGTCTAACTTTTACTTTCAGTGGGGCATCGTATGAAAGTTTCTGATCTTTGGCAAAATACTCGTCATGTTTAGGTTTTGATAATTCAAAACCAACAAAGTCCAAAGTGAACTTTTTTTCTGAAAAGTCTTTGATTGAAGAAAATTCTTCAAAAACTTCTTTCAAACCTTTTTCTATTAACCATTTAAAAGAATCCAACTGTGGCTCAACAAAGTTTGGTGTTGAGATAAGTGGCTTCTTGAAACGGCTAAAAAACTTTTGTGGTCGAGCGGTTGTTGTAATATGCATAATAAAAAATATTTTCTAATAAAATAATAAAAGATTCTCGACAAACAAAAAGAGACCTTTCCCCAAAGGTCTATATAATTGTTTATTTATTTTTAGCGATTGTGCCGCAAAATAGTGAGAACCAATTAGCCCAATAATGTATTCCCCCTTCTTTACCCCCGGTACTCAATCTGTGAAGTTACTTAAGAGTATACGTCAAGTAGGTATATTTTGTCAATAATATTGTCAATCAAGTTATCCCCAGTCTACCCACACCCCTAGAAGCCGTATAAATGCAAGTTTTTACAGCTTTCGGCTGTCGTACGCCCAATGCAGTATCGCCTGTCTCTGTCTTGGCCTACAAGACAGATCCCCAGGTCTGCAGTTGTGGGAGACCTGAGCTATATGTCTTTTTATAGCTAACCAGCGTTTTATTTGTCTTTCGTCCTCTTTTGGGAGTCTCCTTCCCATAAAATACCTACAATACCACTGAAACCAACCCCTAGGGTCGTCCTTATGAATCCAGCCTTTCTTCACCCATACAGATAAAGGCTGGCTAGCATTTACTCCAAACAAGTTTAATCTGGCATCATGCTTTTCACTACAGAGTTTTGCATTCTTGAACCACTCCTTTGGAAACTCTCCACTCTTAACACAGTCTGTCATATATTTGCCACCAAAAACTCCTAGCTCCAACATCTGTTTTGGTGTTAAGTCAGGTTTAAATCTTTTATCAAAATTTTTTCCAACAGATTCAGTTACTTCATATTTATAACCCATCTGCATGTGGTCGTTTACAGTAATAACTTTTTTCATAAAAATTTTACGCTAATTTAACGTAACTATTGAGAGGTTTAGGTAGGTAGCAAAAGACACCCACAAAAGATACGGTATAAGTAACCAAGCGGCGACTCTAGAAACTTTATAGAAATAAAATATATTTATAACTATCAAGATCCACAGGGTAACAATGTCGACTAGTGCTAGCGCCGGATTCTCCATACCAAAAAAGAAGATAGACCAAAAGAAATTAGCTGTAAGCTGTAACCCGAACAACCAAAATAAAAAGGGCTTTGCCAGGGATTCTCTACTATTCCATATCAAATACAGTGAAATCCCCATCATTATATAGAGAATTGTCCATACAGGACCAAAAACAAATGATGGTGGGTTTAGAAAGGGCTTCTCGAGAGTTGAGTACCATCCGTTTACACCAGAGCTGGTAAGTAAACCGCTAACACCTCCTACTACCAGTGGCAGAAGTATCGAAAAGATCAGTTTTTTAAAATCCTTTGGTTTTGTATTCATATATATATAGTAACACTTAAGTTAGGTAGATATACTAAAAACTTTCAATTTTGAAGTTGCACCCCTAATCAACTCGACTTCTTCTAGGGTAACTCTGAAGTGGTTTGCGAGTAGCTTTTGAACGGCCAAATTCGCCTTACCGTGAACTGGCAACTCTTTTACGCTCGCAGTATAAATTTCAGTTTCAGTTACCGGCCAAAGTTTACTTTCCGGTGGTGTTAGTTTATTTTCTTTAGCTTTAGTTTTAACTTTTACAGATATTATCATTAAGACAACTTATCTAGTAAATATTTAGACACAAAAGTCACCATAGCAATAGAAATAGCTCCCCACGCAATATCAAGAGTTGCCAAAAAACGTGAGTATCTGTCTATAACAAAATAGTTGGTTCCTTCATATATTCCATAAATAAGAAAACCGAACAAACCACCGTAAAATAGAGACAGAATATACTCACCATCAAGTAGTTTTGGCAGTACAAACACCATCACCCCAATGGTTATAAGCATATAAACTGAGATCCCAGAGATAATCTGGGAAAGTGAAGCTTGCCCTTCTTCTCCCTCTCCAGTCTTTTTTACAAAACGACTCGATACAACAAAAAGCCATACCATATCGGCTATAGCCAGGAAAACAATCGCGACAATGAAAACGGCAATATAAGCTATCATTACTTTATAGCTTACAGTATACCACTTCTATTTTCTATTTAAAGCTTCTTTTTTTAGGATTTTTTGCTTGTTCAAAGCACCCCTGTTGTATCCTCCAGTTTTACCGTCAGAGCGAATTACACGATGGCAAGGTATACTTTTGTCATAATTTTTATTAAGTATGTTACCTACTGCTCGAAAAGCCAAAGGGCGACCAGCTTTCTGTGCTACTTGTTTATAGGTTAACGTCTCTCCAGATTTTATCTTTTGCACAACTTCACGAACACTGTCTGCAAATGTTGTTTTAGTTTCTTTTTTCATATTAACTTTATAGTTACTCTAATTCTACTGTCTTCAAAAATACTTTCCTTTTTTCTTATAGATTGCTTTAAAGAAACCAGATATGTTTCAGACTTCCTGTGTGGAAACAATGCTGTGACCCAAGTAGTCTTTCCAACAACAACTTCTACTTTTACAAATCCAGCTCCATATTTTTTACCAACAGCTTGTATCTTTTTTGAAACTGCTTTGGGCAGGTTAACAAAGTGCCAACCAGCGTCTCCTGGCCACCTCCAAACTTCTCCGATAAATGCAAACTTGTGCATACTTAATAAATTTAGTATTTTCTGATCACTCCCCGGACTATTGCAGAAACTTTAAGGTCATACTTAGGATAAATAGGTTTGTAATTTTTGTTGGCAGCTTCTAAATATATTTTGTCTCCAGTTTTTCTGAAATACTTCATTGTCCAACCCCCATCTACTTCAGCTATAACAATGTCTCCGTCTTTTGGGTTACCTTTTCTTTCCACCAAAACCAAATCACCTTCCATAATGCCCTCGTCTATCATTGAGTCTCCTTTTACTTCCAAAAGGTATGACGACTCCTTGTTGCCAATAAGATAGTCTTCGAGTGACAAAGACTCTGTGTCTTGATCCACCATAGTTGGGATACCTGCTTCTACTAGACCGAGCATAGGTAGCTCGCCAAAAACTTTCATTGGAGTAAGCTTGCCTCCACTGTCTTTGTCTACAACACCTTCATCCACCATTTTGTTAATAAGTTTATGAACGGAATTCTTAGACTTGAAACTGAGCATGGACATCATTTCTTTGTATCCAGGCATTCTTCTGTTCTTTCTATAAAAGCTGAGAATTTTACTTTTATATTCTATGTAGTTGTTGTTATCGCTCATAAATATTTGTTTTAATTTTAGATGATTGAGAAGGTATTGAATGATCTAGCAAACCAGCCATTCCCATCCTGGGCTCTTCGTATATCTGATAGGCGATTCAAAATAAATTTGTGTCTTCTTGCTTCTTTTGCATAAGACAAACCTCTGATGATTTTCTTGTCGATTTCATCATTTATGAAATCTAACTCTCTAAGTAATACTCTCTCTAAATTTTGTTTACTCATGGTATTTATAAGTTAACTTGTTATAGAGTTATTATAAGTGAACTATAGTTCACCAGTCAACAAAATATCTGTGGATAGTGCACTACAACATAAGTTCTGGAGGAACGATACCTTTCCCCTGCCGAAAAATCTTTATTTTATCCCCGACGATAAAAACCACTGTGGATGGCTCACCGTCCATAAGTCCGCCGTCTACATAAAAATCTAAATTGGGAAAATATTTTTTTGCTTCTTCCAAATTTTTTGCTGGGGGTTTACCTTCCGTGTTTGCACTGGGTGCTATTATTGGACCTGTTTGTTTTATAAAGTTTATAAGTTCTTTGTTGTCAGGTAATCTAAAAGCAACGCTGGGACCTCTGCCACGAGTTAAGTGTGGAAACTTATTTTCATCTACTGGCAAATCTATACTAAATGGTCCAGGCCAAAGCTTATTTAAAATGTTTTTTGTTTTTTCATCCAGACTAGTTCCAAATACACTTAAATCATCAAGACTACTTATCAACACTATGCATCTTTTTGTTGTATCTCTGTGCCTTAGCTCATAAATTTTTTCCACTGCTACAGGAACAGATACACTGGCAATAATTCCGTACATAGTATCAGTGGGAATCACACCCACTTTTCCATTTTTTATATCTGAGACTATTGATTCAAAAGTATCTTCTTCCATAATTATTCCGCTACTATATCACCAATATTAGGTTTAGCAATACTTATATAATCCTCTGATTTCATACCTATAGAAAAGGATCTGTCCCCTGCATTGAAAATTATTCTTTCATTTTTTAAAAGGTTTCTATCTGCATACACCTCCAGTCCGAAAATATTCCCAAGTGGTGGTATTCCCCCAAACTCCACACCGCCTGTTATTTTTACTGCTTCCTCCGAAGTCGCAAAACGTACGTCAGATAACCCAAAATTATTTTTTAGTTTATCCTTATCAAACTTTGCGTTCCCCGGAACAACTATCATTACAAAAACTTTGGTTCCTTCTTTTTTAACCCTAGCTATCAAAGCCTTGGCGCCCTGCTCTATGGTGTATCCAGTTCGTACCTTCGAGGCCTCCTCACTCGTCCTAACGGGTTCATGCTCAAAAGTATCGAAAATTACTCCGTTCTGGTTCAATAAGTCTTGGATTTTTTGTGCCACTTCATGATATTTCATAAAAGAAAGTATAACAAATTATATAAAAAAGAACCCACATATTCTAACCAAATTGCGGTTAGAATATGTGAGCCCCTTGCTACTTAGTGTAGCGGAACCTCCAGATAGGCCGTGACATCTCGTCGCTTAGACGACCCCGACGCTTCTGCGCGTTCGGCGCAATCGTTGCAGTTACCGACGGTCGGTACTGCTTTCAAGCGCTTGTAGGCAATGAGATCACCGCACTTGCAGCGACCGTAAGTTCCCGCCTTGATGCGCAAGAGAGCCCGTTCGACTTCATGAAGATTGTCGGTTCGCATCCCCACGAGAGCGATCTCGATGTCCTCAGCCACCGTGCTATCCTCGTCATCGGGTCGATCCGAGGGTGAAAGACGGTCTTTCATCTCTCCTTTTCGGGTCTGCAGGCGCCCACTCAGGTCCTCCTGCATACCCTCCAGAATCGCTTTGATTTCCTGAAGACGTAGTGACGTAAGTTTGGTTGACACAACCATTCAAATGCTCCTTGAGGCTTGGCCTCGGTTAAATTTCCAATATTTATAATACGGTAGTTAATCTACTCTGTCAAGTATAGTAAGTATCATTTATCCAAAAACAATCTTGCAATTCTTATCTTCAAATAAGTCGTTTTCTTTTTCTGCTTCATGAGTAGGTTATAAACTGGAGAAAGAGTTGTCGTTCCTGCTTTTTCAAAAGCTTTTTGAATGTCTTCCAGCTCGGAACGTTTTAACTCCCTTTTCAAATAAACTATATCTGGGCACTTTCCTTCCACTATCAAATCCTCTATATGAGAAACTACAGTCTCAGGTTTTACACCTCTCACATCCGCAATCTCGGTTAGTGGTATTTCTTGTTCGAGCATTCCTCGAGTAATCTCGTGGGTTGAAACTTTCAGTTCTTTCTCTTTCTTTTTTATTTTTACTTTTTCTTCTGGCTCTATTTTACTTAACCATTCTTTCTGAACTTCGCGAACTTCCTCTGCTGTCATTTCTCTTAAATCAGTTGCAGCATCTATAGATAAATCCCTAAAATTTTGATCCATTTCTAAAACCTCTGGGTCAACCAAAAGAGAAATGTCATTAAAACCAAGTAGTTTCATGCCGCCCAAAGATCGAACTCGAGAAAGTGCCACATATCCCATACCCTTCACAAAAGACTTTGATAAATCTACTTCCATCGCGTCGAGTGACATTCCCTGACTTTTGTGAACAGTGATAGCCCAGGCAAGGCGCAAAGGATACTGCAAGATTTCCGCTTTTACCCTACCTTCTTCCTCTATCTTCCATGATTGCTGAGTAACATCTATGCGAATACCACCGTTAGTTCTGACTATCGGATCTCCAAAAGAATTAAAGTCTTCTATCACTCCCAATGTTCCGTTTACATATAAACCTTCTGGATGATTTTTGGTAAACATAACTCTGGCCTTCTTTTTCAAAACTAATTCTTCGGGAGAAAGACAGCTTTTCTTTAACGTCTCTGCCAAACCACTGGAGCCTTTCCAAATCATTTGATAAGACTTGTGTTTTTCATCTATCAAATCCAGGTGTTTTTTGTTTACAACATCTACGTCTATGTTGTGAGTATATAACCGAGTAAATTCGTTTTGATTTTCTATATCCTTGTTTAACCTACTTTTCAAAAGCTCTACTGTTCTGTTAGTTACTTTTGATTTCCTGATCTCATTCAATATAGACAAATACTCTTTGTCTTTCTGTCTGTGTTGTTCTTCTAGGTAGCAAATAGTGAACTTGGAATAAAGCCATGCCTCAGCTTTATAGGCAAACTCGGACTCACTTCTTTCTCCACGAGTAACGGGAGGTAACTGGAAAAAGTCTCCGCACAGGATAATCTGCATCCCGCCAAACGGCTTTTCACTTCTTTTCATTTGTCGACAAATCCACTCTATGAGGTCGAGTCTGAAGTGATGGAGCATTGAAACTTCGTCTATCACTAGAACTTTTGTTTTTTCAAATCTCTTATACAAATACTGCTTCTGCATCATGTCCTCAATGTCATAGTCAGTCAGTATGTCGCGAACCCCGAGGCCAGACCAAGAGTGTATAGTCATCCCTCCCAAGTGAGTTGCGGCAATACCAGTAGAAGCAGTAACGGCCACATCCACAGCATGAGACTTCAGGTACTTTATGTATTCATTTAAAACATGAGTTTTTCCGCTACCTGCAGCCCCAGTTAGAAAAACATTTTTCCCCATCTTAAGAATATCGAGAGCTTCAGATTGTAACATTCATGTATTATATCATCCATGATGATTATTTGACAAAACACAATTTTATTATATTATATCTAAGGAGGTGTGAGGTGAAACGAGCTGAAGTAATCCTCGACAATGTAAGGCTCTCGGCTGAAGAATTACTGAGTAAATACCGAGTTTTGTCACTTGATCAAGACTTGGCTGAAGTGGCATGTATGGTGGTTGGAATTACGCCCCCTAAAAGGGAGGCTAGCCACCAAAGTATCCATGTTTTCATGGATACCCTTGAAGAAATGGACAAAAAACTATTCTTGGCTATCTATGGTCCACTCTTTACCGAACGACGATCAGAGGAATCGAAAAGACATACTTTTTCTTTGTTCGAAGGTTAAGACGAACAGAAAAATCCAAGGGAAACCTTGGATTTTATTTTATCTTTTTTTCCACTCCTCTATCTTTTTATGATCACCCGAAAGCAGTATCTTAGGAACTCTATATTTTTTCTTTTTGTATTCAAAAACTTCTGGACGAGTGTAGACATCGTGACTACTTACCCTGCTCTCTTCTAGTGAATCGAAATTTCCCAAAACTCCTTCTACTTGTCTGGAAATAGAGTCGATAAGTACCATAGCGGGTAATTCCCCACCTGTTAAAACAAAAGGGCCCACAGAAACCTCCTCCATTTTAAAAACTTTTTTTATTCTGGCATCTATGCCTTCGTATCTACCGGAAACCATAATAATATCTGTATATTTCTTGGCTGATTTTTTTGCATACTCTGTATCAAACTGCTTTCCTCCCGGAGAAAAGAAAACGATTATTATTTTTGCCTTTTTGCTTCTTTTGATTTTTAACAAAGCCTTCTCTATCGCTTTTACGACTGGCAATGCTTGAATCACCATCCCCGGACCTCCTGCATATGGTTTCTGGTCAACTCGTTTCCATTTGTCAGAAGAATAGTCTCTAGGGTTATAAAAACTAACTTTTATTTTTTTATCCTCTATTGCCCGCGCGATAATAGACTCATTCAAGTATGAGTCAAAAGAGTTTGGGAATAATGTAATAATGTGAAAATTCATAATATAAAATAATGGGCACCGCCTATGCGGTGCCCTAGACCAACCCTGGCTTAAGTTGGACTTGAGGAACCTGCCTGCAGTTCCTTACAACGAGCAAGTTCATGCTCCACAAATACCAACACCCTATCCTTACTCACTCTGCCCCAGTTTTTTCGAATTGCCATGGACTTCAGATATATCGTAAGAATCTTGATTCTTCGAGACAACGAACCCGTCCCGCTTCTCCAATTTCCGATACCGGCCAAGAAACGCAGTTCATCCTCGGTCGTCCACTCATCGCTGTATCCAGTCATGTAGCCTCCTTTAATAAAGTACCATTTTTAAAAAAAAAGGCAAGTAAAACAAAAGGTTATGTCCTTAGATATTTAAGTACAGAATCTAAAAACAAGAAGTAATACAGCAGGCTCAGTACCAGCCAGTAAAAGGAAAACCTCAAACAAACAATACCCTTGTAGTTATACTTTTCCATCGAATAGTCCCAAAGTTTTTGCTTTTTATATTTTGTATATAAATATCCAGTGAGATACTCAATTCCTGTAGTTGATAATAAAATAATTAATACTTTATATAAAAAATTTATTTCTAATATGTACAAAAAATACAAAACAAAACCTATCCAAACATACATCTGTAAATTCCAGAGTTTAAGCGACACAAACCTCTTTGCCTCATATGACCTGTAACCAGATTCCAAAACAGAACCCAAAAACAAGGCTGATAGAAATACTAGGAATAATTCAAAATACATACTTCAAGTATAACAAAAAACCGGTTGCCCGGTTTTTTGTTTAGTATTATAGATTCAAATCTGACATTGCCTCATCTAGTGTCTTCGATGCACTAGTCGTTCTTGCTTCAGTTGCGCCCATACCTCCATCAGCTGGCTCGTTTATTTTCAAATTTACTCTTGCATTATTCTTCATGCCCACAACTCGGAGTAAAGTTCTGATAGCTTTGGCTGTATTTCCTTCTCTTCCGATTATCTTACCCATATCCTCTCTGTTTACATCCAATGTCATCAACACTCCCATCTCATCTACTGTTCTAGTTATCTTCACATCGTCTGGTTTTTCAACTAGCGCTTTTACAACAAAATCCAAAAATTTGATATCGTTTTCCATTATAGTCAATCAGTTAAGTAATAATTACAAAAAACCTTACAGTATATATTCTATCAATCCCACAAATATCGTCAACGGACAAGAACTAGGCAGTTGCCTCTGTTTCTGTTGGAGTTGCAGCTTCTTCAACTGCTGGTGTTGCCTCGACTGGAGCCTCTGTTGCTACTTCTTCTGCTTTTGGAGCAGGTGCTGGTGCAGCAGCTTCTACTGGAACATCTTTAACAATAGCTTTTTTTAGAGGCAAAACGTTTACTTTTTTACCCTCTACAATCTTCTTAGAAACTAGTAAGTTATGAACGGTGCCACTAGCTTGTGCACCTTTTGATAACCAATGAGAAATCCTGTCAGCTTTGAAAACTGAGTTCTCTCCTCTTCTAGCATCATAGTTTCCTAGGATCTCTAGTGACTTACCACTTTTTGTTGAGTTTTTTGAGTCAGTCAAAACAAGTCTGAAAACAGGCTCTGCCTTTCTACCAACTCGTTGTAATCGTATCTTTAACATGAGGGTTATACTAACAGAATAGCCCAAAATGGTCA
>JAZKJH010000001.1:0-50756 GCA_040384485.1 Patescibacteria group bacterium | reverse complement strand
TGTAATCGTATCTTTAACATGAGGGTTATACTAACAGAATAGCCCAAAATGGTCAACTATGTTAGAATGCCCCTTATGAAAGAAGAACTTTTCGTGGGTCCAATCAGTATAAATAGCAAGGGTGTAGGGTTTTTCGACATAGAAGACCGAGAAGACAGTATAGAAATCCAGCCTCAGTATGTGAACCGTGCTTTTCACGGAGATATAGTACAAATCGAGACTACTAAAGAAAAAATCCGAAATCGACAACAAGGAAAAGTTGTTCAGATTATGGAGCGAAAAAGAGATGAATTTGTTGGTGTTGTCGAAACACAGGATGGAAAAACATATGTAAAACCAGATGACAAAAGAATGTATGTGGATATTTTCCTGTCCCCTGATTCTGGAGCTACTGACGGGCAAAAAGTTTTAGTAAAAATATCGGACTGGGAAACCCTAGAAGGCAAAGTTTTGAAAGTTATAGGGCAAAAGGGCGAAAACAACACCGAAATGGAATCTATTGTTCTGGAAAAAGGTTTTAGAATAGAGTTCCCCCACGAAGTTGAGCAAGAAGCAGAGAAAATAAAAAAAGAATACAAAAACACTTTTGCAGATGAGATAAAGAACCGAAGGGACATGCGTGGAGTTACTACAATGACTATCGACCCTTTTGATGCAAAAGACTTTGACGACGCTATTTCATTTGTGGACCTTGGAGACGACACTTTTGAGATTGGAATTCACATTGCGGATGTGTCTCATTTTGTTACTCCTGGCACTGCGCTAGATAGAGAATCTGAAAAAAGAGGTTTGTCGGTTTACTTGGTAGACAGAACTATTCCTATGCTTCCAGAAGTTCTTTCGAACGACTTGTGTTCACTCAACCCGAATGAAGACAAGTTTACTTTTTCAGCTGTGTTTAAAATGACAGGTGAAGGAAAAGTTCTGGAGGAATGGTTTGGCAGAACTGTTATTCACAGTGATAAAAGATTTACATACGAAGATGCCCAAGAAGTTATAGACGGCAAACAAAATGGACCATACCAAGTAGAACTACGGAAACTTCGCGAAATAGCAAAAAAACTAGAAGCTCAGAAATTCGGAAATGGTGCTATTGCTTTTGAAACAGAAGAAGTAAAATTCGTACTAGACGAAAAAGGCAAACCGATAAAAGTTTACAAAAAAAGTAGACTTGATACACACAAACTAGTTGAAGAGTATATGCTTTTGGCAAACCGAGCTGTAGCAAAGTTCGTATTCATGTCTCAAAACAAAGATATCGCAAAGGGTAAGCAGTCAGTATATCGAATCCACGGAGCACCAGATGTAGATAGAATTGAAAACTTGGCAATATTCCTAAAAGCACTTGGGTTTAACTTAAACAACAAAGACGGTAAGGTAACTTCTAGAGACATAAACAACCTTCTCAAAGAAGTAGAAGGAACTCCAAATGAAGAATTGATCAAAACAGCTACTATCCGAAGCATGGCAAAGGCGGTTTACTCTACAAAAAATATTGGTCACTTTGGGTTAGCTTTTACTTATTACACTCACTTTACTTCCCCTATCAGGCGTTACCCGGACTTACTTGTGCATCGATTCCTAGAAAGAGAACTGAAGGGTGGCAAAGTCGAGCAAGATGAGTACCAGAAGTTTGAAAGAATTTGTTTGGAATCCTCTGAACTTGAGAAAAAAGCTTCTGATGCAGAAAGAGCAAGTATTAAATACAAACAGGTAGAATACATGTTAGAGCATGTAGGAGAAACTTTCCTGGGAACAATAACAGGAGTTACTGAATGGGGCATGTATGTAGAAGAAAAGGAAACTAAATGTGAAGGTATGATAAAAATCCGAGACCTGGGCGACGACTACTACACACTAGATGAGAAAAACTACACGATCAAAGGAGACAAGACCGGAAAGAAATACACTTTGGGAGATACTATTAAATTCAAGGTTGTCTCGGCTGACATGGAAAGAAGAGTTCTAGATTACTCCTTAGTCACAGAATAAAAAAATAAAAACCTAGGTCATCTGACACTAGGTTTTTTTGAACTCAAAATCTGTCGCATTTTCTTGTCTGGACGGCCAACATGCCAACCGGAACAAAACCCACACTTGTATGTATGGTGTCCTTGCCTCTTAATTCCGAGCCCGATCAAATGATTTACTGCACTGGTCTGGTCATGATGACGAATCTTGTTCTTACAACTTCTCCGTCGAAGTCGCCTTTTACTAGCCATACAACCTCCTTTTGGAGTTTATTCTCTGATAGCATCAAAGTCAAATCGGGGGATATATTTTGTTTGCATAATAACTACATGTATTGTATAATTGTAATTGGACAAAATTTAAGGAGAGCAGATGAATCGACGAGTTGAGCCGGTAGAACCGATCGCTCCAGGCGATACGGTTCTCCAAATGCGAGAGGTTGGTATTGGTCAGCGACGACCGGGTGAACTCTTGGTAGTCGCAGTGGACATCGAGGGGCTCATCCTCTCGCCAGGTCCAGGCGACCTACCGATCACCGACGGGCAGGGAGTGCCTCGGCACTTTCCTCCCTCTTGCTTCTGCAAACTGAAGCACTGAAAAGACACGCGCCGCACAGGAGTTTAATCCTGTGCGGTGTTTTTATTTTGCAGTCGAAACTGCTTCCTCGAATGCAACAGAAAGTAACTTGGAACCACCCCCTGAACCCATAGTAACGCCGTACAATATCCCCGCTCGTGACATGGTTTCTCTGTTGTGAGTAATAACAATAAGTTGAGAAAATTTTGATAAATTTTCTACCATATCTCCATATTTCTTTGAATTAGCTTCGTCGAGCGCTGCATCTGTTTCATCTAGTATGATAAATGGCGGTGGGTTTACTTGAGATATAGCAAAAAGCAAAGCGATAGAAGTCAGGGCTCTTTCTCCTCCAGAAAGCATCATGAGTCCTTTTACTTTTTTCTTTGGCAGGTTTACTTCTATTTCAATACCATCTTCTTCTGGTTCGTCACTTATAAACTCTTCGCTACCCTCTACGTCCATAAGTTCATCGCTGAGTTTTTTTCTTTTTTGAGTTTTAATAACAGATAATTCTGCTGTTCCTCCACCGAACATCATCGCAAAGTATTCCCTAAACTGAGTATTGATTTTGTCTATTCCGTTTCGGAATTCTGTTCCCAGTTTCAGATCAAGTTCTTGGATAAGCTCGTTAAGTGACTTGGCAGAGTTGTCCAAGTCCGTTAGTTCCTTCTGTAAAAATTCATCTCTTTCTGTAGCATCTTTATATTCTTTCATTACATCTCCTGCAGAACCAGCACCGGAATCCTCCAAGCGAATTTTGATTTTTTCTAGTTTCCTTCTCCTTTCTTCCTGGGCACTTCTCGATTCGCTAAAATCAAAGGTAAGTGAAGCATACTGAAGTATATGGGAACCCAAAAGCACACCTAGTTCAGTTAACTCTCTTCTAAAATCTTCTTTTACCATTCGCAGTAGATCTTCTTCACTTTCGATAAGTTTTAAACTATTTCGAGTTTCCCCAGCCTCAGTCATTATTCTAAAAACTGCTTTTTCAGCGTCTCTGTTTGAATCTTTTTCTTTCTCAATTGATTCCTTAAGTCTGTTATAGGAAACTTCTAGTTCTTTTTCCTTTGTTTGAATAATTTGTATTTTTTGTTCAATACCCTGCTTAGAAACACGAAGTGCTTCAATGTCTTTCTGGGCATCAACCAAAAGTGACATGTCTACCTTGTCTTTATTTTGTTCAATAAAATCACTCACTAAGCGATATACATCATCAAGTGTTTTTATTAATACAAAAAAGTCCTGAGAATACCTAACTTCCTGTATCTTCTTTTCGATCTGCGATCTCACACCTTCTACAGAGACCAAAGGAACTGTTTTGTATTCGTGTGAACTCGCGACCCGTTCCTGTTTCTCTATCATTCTAATCAAAGAAGATATCTCTCCGTCAATTCGTCCAAAGTCTCTAAACAAAGCGTCTTTTTCATTTCGACAAGTGTGTATCGCACTTTCTAGTGAAAGTAGTTCGTCACTTTTTTTGTCTTGCGACTCTCCTTCACTCAAAACTTTCTTTGCATTAGTCAGTTCTTCTTCAAGAGCTCGTTGTTGTTCTAACAAAGGTTTTTTAATATCTTCAATCTTGCTTGTTTCCAGTTTTATATACTCATCTTCTCTTCTGCAATATTCCAAAGCTTCTGTCTCTAGTTCTTTTCGAAGCTCTAATGCTTTCTCTACTTTTTCGACTTGTTTTTTAAGAAACCTGATATGTGGGGCTATCTCACGTCTAAGAGACTCCACGTGAGCAATATTCTCTTTTGTTTTGGAAAGTTTCTTCTCACTCTCTACTTTTTTGTATTGGTAGACTTTAAGACCAAGAGCCTCCTCTATCATTGCTTTTCTCTCCTTAATACTTGCGTTCAATATTCTATCAGCTTCTCCTTGCGAAATAATATGATGCCCAGATGAACCTATGTGTGCAGAAGCTAGAAGCTCAATAATGTCTTTGAGTCGCACTTGAGACCCGTTTATCAAATATTCATTTACAGAGTCTCGATGAACAATACGTTCCAATGTGACTGTGTCAAAATCAATTGGCAAAAACTTGGTGGAGTTATCAAAAACTATTTTTACACTAGCCCTGTTAGCACGTGGCAAATCCCCCGCTCCATTAAAAATAAGATCCTCTCCTTTTTTACCTCGAAGGGATTTAATAGACTGTTCTCCAAGCACAAAACGAAATGCCTCAGCCACGTTGGATTTACCAGAACCGTTTGGTCCTACAATAGCAGAAACCTTTGAAGTAAAAGTTAATTCACTTTTTTTTGCGAATGATTTGAAACCGTTTAATTCAATGCTCTTCAGGTACATGTGGGCATATTATAGCAAAAATTTTGGATAACAAAAAAGCACACCCGAGAAAAGCGTGTGCTTATCTGTTGTGTGCTGTTACTTATTGAGAAAGTAGGCTGCCAGTGCTGCACAACCAAACCCAATCAACTTGTAAGTGCTGATTCCATTTTGAAAAACGTGGTAAAGAGCAGGAACGAGCATCTGAGCCAGCAGAACCGTGAGAAAGAAAACGCTCACTTCCTGTGCCGCAGTGATTGCGATCCCGCGATTGAACATGAGTAGGCCGATGCCCGAGATGATGCTCGCAGTAACCACAACAATCCAGTTGACGTTTGCAACCTTTCCGAGCTCACTCCAACTCGCTGAGCCTACCACCATCAGTACAATAATGGTGAGAACGACAGAGCTCATGCCTCCGCTCAAACCACTTTTATTCATGATGAGTGGCCAAACACCGAAACAAAATCCGGCGACAACAGCCTTGATCTGAAAATCAGTCATTGATTTCTCCTTCTATTATTATACCACTTTTATTGCCATTTTGTCAACATAAAAATAACCCTGTTTTTAGGGTTATTTTATTTTTTATTCAGTTATTAATTCCAACCTCGAGTCTCAATAGCTTTGCGAGCTGCATCTTGCTCCGCGTCCTGCTTAGACTTACCTTCCCCCGTTGCCATCAAGTCTTTTCCTATGTAGACCCCCACTGTAAACTTTTTGTCGTGATCTGGACCAGTTTCTTTTATCGTTTTATATAATGGAGTAATGCCATCAAACTCTTGTGCTTTTTCTTGAAATAAACTTTTTGCATCTACGTGACTTCCCTCAGAAATAATGTTTTCAATTTTTGGAGTAAAGTTTTTCTCTATAAAACTTTTGGCGGAATCATAGCCTCCGTCAATATAAATTGCACCGATAAGAGCTTCGAGGGCGTTTGCCAAAATATACTGTCGCGCACGACCCATATCCTTACTTTCACCTTTAGACAGCAGTAAATAACTCCCCATGTCTAAGTCAGTAGCAATTTTGGCACAGGTGTCAGCATTCACTAGCGCTGAACGGTAAGCGGTAAGTTCCCCCTCTGCCTTGTCTTTGTATTTATTAAAAAGAAAGTCTGTTATAACAAGCTCTAGAACAGCATCTCCCAAAAACTCCAATCTTTCGTTGTGTTCTAGTCCAGAAGATCTGTTTTCGTTGATATATGAGCGATGCACAAAAGCCTGCTTCAACAGAGAAACATCCTTAAAGTTAGTACCTATTTTGTTTTGAAACTCACCAAAATCCATAAAATATTTACCAATACACTACCACAAAATACTGATTTATACAATAAAAAAGCCCTGCACGAAACGTGCAGGGCTAAGCTCTCTACTGTACCTTATACAGTAGGTAAAGAACATAATTGCTGAAAAAGTTAAGCGGACTTCTTCAGACTCGCTGACTTATTTGTGATGGCATCGAAGCGCTTCTTCCACTCCGTCAAACTGCGAGCAGAGCGGGCGTTTCCTTCCTCGATGTGCTGAAGAATTTGGCGAACCTGACGTTCGACCACATCCCCATCCTCGTACTTGTCCTGAAGGCTGCGAAGAGCATTCGCAACCTTCTGACTGTGCGACCTCTGGTTTCGACCGAGATTGGCGAGGATTTCAGCAACCCCCTTCTTCCCCTTCTTCCGGCGTCCGGACAAGGACTCCTTGAGTTTGTCGAGATCGACGCCGTACTGCTCTGCAGCCTTGACGGTGGTTAGACCACCCTCCGTGACTGCATCCACAGCTCGCTGCAACTTGGCCCGAGCCATACGCGACTTGACTTCCATTGCGTACTTGCGAGCCACGCTCGTCGGCAAACCCAGAAGCTCACCGATACGCTTCATGCTTTCCCCCTTTTCAAGAAGGAGCATGATCGTGTGATCGGTATCCGCCGAAGTCGGAAGCTTGGACACTCCGGTGTTTGCCCGGTAGGCATAACCGATGAGTTCGCTTTCGTCATCCATTCGAAGGACTTGTACCCTGACCTCGGTTTTCTTGGCCAGGTCATAGGCCTCCTTACGGTGCCGCCCGTCAATCACATTCATGTCTTCGGTGACTTGAATGAGAGTATTCATCTCAACGCCTGCTTCGATGAGTTCCGCGAGGTGCAGGACATGGTCCTGATCCAGCGACTTACGCACGAAGAGGTTTACTTTTAGATCACTCAGCTTTACCGTAACCGTTCTCAACACTTTCATCTCTCGACTCCTGTCTGCTGTCTTTCATCGGACGGTTTGAAAAACCGCCCACTCTCTGCGCGCCACCCGGCACGCTTCCCTCGAACCTTACTTAGAACAACTTTGTCACCTTCTTGAGGAGTACGATCTTCTTTCCACACCGAAATGTCGAGAGAAAACGTAATCGATCCAGCGACTTCTTCTGACCGCGCTTTGGCGTATGGGCCATGTTTCCCCTCTGGAAACACTTTTTGAACGATGGCGACGTATATCTCGTCTGCCATATATCATCCCGCCTTTTTCCGGACAATATCCGAAGCAAGGGTGCTGAAGTGGGCAGAAAGACTGCTCACACACAACACATCTTCATGGGACAGGTCGCCAAGCTCCTCTGCTGAAAGATTTTTCAAAATTCCTTCATCAAGTAGCGATCGCAAGCCATACATGATGTACATAGTAGCAGTACGGCGAGATTCGATTGAAGATGTTGGTTCAGCCATCGCACGAACCATTTCTTCAATCGGCTTGTCTACTTCCTTGCTTCTGGAAAGAAAACTGAGACGATACTTTTCAGCTGCCATCTTTTTCTTTTGAAAAATCTCGTTTCGGGTACTCTTCCAAAAGTCCCACATCTTCGCATGCCTTTCCGAACTGACACCTCGGTCACCACGGAACATGGCAAATAAACCAGAGATGCGGGGCATATGAAGTATGTTCAAAGCATCTTCAACCGAAATGACCCGATAGGCGATCAGTTCGACAAAGTTTCGAATTCCCTTGTCGCACCGTTCGAACTCGATAACCTTGTATCCGTTAAGGTCCAGAAAACAGGTTACCCTGACATACAGTTCCCCACAGATATTCGGATCCTCTTTTCTCAGCCAATTCCGAACAGTGTTTTCCTCCACCCCACAAAAATCCATGAGAGGTTTAAGAGGTTTAAGTCTGTTCTTGGAACGCGGCGCTGAAGTTGCTTCAAAGCGTTCCTTCATATGAATGAAACATTCATTGAAGTGGCCCCTGAAGACTTCTTCTCTTTCTTCTGTCATTTACTAACTACTCCTTCCTGTCAAAAAACTAGCCAAGTAATACTATATATAGTTTTTAGAGTATGTCAATGTCAGTATAAATTATTTTTTTAGCAGGATATTTATAGCTTTTGTTACCAAAGGAAGGATGTCGTTATAAAAATTTAAATCTAATATATCCTGAAGTTTAAACCATCGTGCATCATCTAGGCCCCCCTTTTCTTCTTTTACTAAATCCTTAAATGGAGATTCTACTAAATAATAAACGACGTGCTTTTTAGTTTTACCTTTTTCTGGGTGGTAGGCAATGTATTCATTTTCTCCAAGCTTTTCTTTTATCTCAACATCTAAACCTAACTCTTCTTTTATGCCTCTTTTTGTACCAACCTCTAGGTCTTCTCCTGGTTCCATTTTCCCTTTTGAAAGAGTCCATTTACCGAATACATCATGAACCAAAGCGAGATATATTTCCTCTCCATCTTTTGCATACACAACCGCCCCACCTAGATGTTCTGTCAGAACAGGTTTATTGTTATCGTTTTTTTTTGGTTTTGAAGTTTCTTCTTTTCCTGGCTCCCCAAGTTCTTTGTATACGGCACCCAAAACTCCGTTAACAAACTTACTAGAAGTTTCTCCTCCAAATGCTTTGGCTAGTTCAATAGCTTCGTTAATAGCAACTTTTGGTGGCACCTGACTTCTATCTGAAAAAAGTAGCTCATAAAGACCTAATCTTAAGATGTTTCTATCCATTACACTTATTTTGTCTATTGGCCAATCAGGAGCTGCTTTTTCGATAATCAGGTCTATGTCTTTCTGTTTTTCTATTATTCCAGAAAGTAGAGTTTGCATAAAAGGCCCATCACCGTGACCAGGTGCGAATTCAGTTACATTTCTATTAAAAATATCTTCAACTGGAGTAGAATTTTTGTCATCAAAGTCCCACTCAAAGAGAGTTTGTAAAACTATGGATCTGGAAAGGTGCCTGTTTGCCATTGTTTAAATAACTATATATTTAGTATAACAGGCAATATTTTTATTATCAATAAAATTCCTCCGATACTATCCACATAAAAAATAATTCACCATCTCTGGTGAATTATTTTTTACCTTCCTTCTTTACTCGCCGCTTTCGCTTTTTTGGTTTTCTTATCTAGTTTCTTCTGAAGGTCTATTACAACTCTTCCTTTATATTTACCAGTTACAAGAGACGCTCTGTGTCGTAGGTGTGGAACTTTTGTCTCCGCATCTACTGTTACAGCAGGTTTAACCAAACGATGATGAGATCGTGTCCTGTTTCGCTGGCTTTTTGTGTGTCGCATTCGTACTACCATAGTTTTGAAAGATTATCACATACGCCCAAAATAATCAACTTACTAAAACAGACCTACAAAAACTTCCTCTATGAACCGCTGATAAACCATGCTTTTTAATAGCGTTTCTGTGCTTCAAAGTTCCGTATCCTTTATTCAACTGAAAAGCATATTCCGGGTGCTTTTTGTCGAGTTTTACCATCAAAGCGTCCCTATGAACTTTGGCTAATATAGATGCCCAGGCTATTATTTTCTCTTTCTCATCCCCTTTTATTATCGTCCTTTGTTTTACAAACTCAGTTGGGGCTTTCAATCCGCCGTCGAGCAACACTTCACATTCTTTTGGGTTTAGTTTTAATTTTTTTAGTCCATCAGTAATAGCTTTCTTTATACATACCGAGATACCTTTTGAATCTATGTGTTTATTGGAAATGTCTACTACCAAGTATTTAATATCTATAGTTTTTAGCATGTCCGAATACTTTTCTCTATCGTTCTGTGAGAGTTTTTTACTATCCAGCCCAACACCTGGTAAGTCCCCTCTTTTCTGGAGTTTTTTGTAGATGTTTTGCTCACAAACCACAATCCCCACCGTCACAGGGCCGGCCAAAGGACCCCTTCCAACCTCGTCAATACCCACTATTTTTTTCATGCTATAATCATCTCATGTCCGCAAAATTCGTCCACTTGCACACCCACTCAAACTACTCCCTACTGAACGCTCTGCCAAAAATAGACGAGTTGGTAGATATGGCAAAAAAGTATGATATGCCCGCCTTGGCTCTCACTGATAACTGCAACTTATATGGAGCTATTGAGTTCTACCAGGCTTGTAAAAAGAAAGGAGTAAAACCGATCATTGGAATAGATGCATATGTTGCCTACAGAACTCGTCACGACAAACAAAGTATAGATAAGGACCGCTTTAGACTAGTTTTGCTTGCAGAAAACGATATCGGCTACAAAAACCTGATAAAACTCGTGACTCTTGCTCACATGGAAGGGTTCTACTACAAGCCTCGTTTAGACCGCGAGCTGTTAGAAAAATATAACGAGGGTATTATTGCTATCGCTCCTTCGTTTTCTAGTGATATCCTGCAGTCTATTAAAATGGCGCACACTGAACAGGCGGGAGAAAGGCTTGCTTGGTACAAAAACACATTTAAGGAAACTGAAAATGGTCCTCGTTTTTTTCTAGAGGTAACTCACCATCCAGAAATAAAAGGTCACGAAGATAATATGCAAAAAGTAGTGACTTTTGCAAAAGAAAACAATATTCCTCTAGTCGCTGCTCATGATGTGTATTACATAAACCTAGAGGACCGGGCTGCCAGAGACACATTAGTAGCGGTCCAATCTCAAAACGATGAAAAACTGGAAGAAGGAGATGACGATTTTTCTTTTATATCTGACAAAACTGCAGAAAAATATTTTAAAAAACTTCCTGAAGCTCTAGAAAATTCTATAAAAATAGCTGACCGGTGTAACGTAGAAATCTCCATTGGAAAATGGTTTTTGCCAAACTATATAGTGGAAAGTGGACTGTCATATGATGACGAACTAAGACGCATCACTGAAGCAGGAATTGAAACAAGAGGTCTGCAAAGAACTCCAGAAATTCTTGAAAGAATGAACTACGAACTGGAAGTTATAAAAACAAAAGGTTATGCGCCGTACTTTCTTGTGGTGTCAGACCTCTTGGACTTTGCTCACAAAAATGGAATTCTAACCACCATCAGAGGTTCGGTGGCAGGTTCATTGGTTACTTATCTGTCTCACATCACCAACGTGGATCCTTTGATGTACAACCTTCCGTTTGAAAGATTCCTAAACCCAGAACGACCATCTGCGCCCGATGTGGACATGGACTACGCCGATAACAGACGCGATGAGGTTATAGACTATGCTCGTAGCAAGTACGGGATAGACAAGGTAGCTCAGATTGGTACCTTCGGTACTATGGCAGCACGTGGTTCCGTGCGAGACGTAACTCGTGCACTTGGGTTTCCATACAGTCTAGGTGATTCAATAGCAAAACTTATCCCGATGGGTGCCCAAGGTTTCCCAATGACACTAGAACGAGCACTGAAAGAAACTCCTGAACTAAAGGACCGGTATAAAAAAGAGCCTGATGTTCGAAAAATTATGGATATGGCAAAGAAGATAGAAGGTTGTGCGAGGCACATCTCTGTTCACGCCGCTGGGGTTGTTATTTCCCCTACTCCACTAACTGATTATGTACCTCTCCAATATGATACAAAGGGTGATAACAAAATAATTACTCAATACGACATGAACTCTGTTGGAGAGGACGGAGTGGGACTTTTAAAGTTCGATTTTTTGGGCATCAGAAACCTTTCCATACTTGCTGATGCAGTAAAAATTACAGAGAAACTCGATGGAATAACCGTGGACATAGAAAATGTACCAATAGATGATAAAAAAACTTTTGAAATGCTGGCTCGGGGAGAAACTGTAGGTTTGTTCCAACTAAACGGTGACGGAATGACGAGAGCGCTAAAAGAACTTAAACCTACTGTTATTTTCGACATCAACGTTATGGTGGCACTATACCGACCTGGACCTATGGATAACATCAACGAATACATAGAAAGAAAGCATGGAAGAAAACCTATAACTTACATGCACCCGAAAATGAAAAACTTTTTGGATAAAACATTTGGGGTGTTGGTGTACCAGGATGACTTGCTGATGACTGCTATCGAGGTGGCGGGTTACACTTGGGGAGAAGTAGACAAATTCCGAAAAGCTATCGGTAAAAAAATCCCGGAAGAAATGGCAAAACAACATGTTAAGTTCGTGGATGGATGTATTAGCCATGGAGGAATGACGAGAGAAAAAGCGGAGCTGGTCTGGAAACTTTTTGAACCTTTCCAGGGTTACGGTTTCAACAAAGCTCACGCAGCAAGTTATGGAAAGGTGGCTTACCAGACTGCATACATGAAGGCTAACTTCCCTGCTATTTATATGTCAGCTGTTCTTACCGCAGAGTCCGGAGACACCGATATGATTGCTGAAATAATCAGTGAGTGTAAAAGAATGGATATTCCAGTTCTTCCACCTGATGTAAACCTATCTTTTGAGGGATTCACTGTAATAAAAGGAATAGACGGACAAAAAGATTCTATTCGGTTTGGACTAACAACTATAAAAAACTTCGGTGAAGGAATTGCAACTTCCATAATAGACGAAAGAAAGAAGAATGGACCTTTTACTTCCCTTTCAAATTTCCTAAGCAGAATAAAAGATAAAAATCTGAACAAAAAATCTCTCGAGTCTCTTATAAAAACTGGAGCATTGGATTCTTTTGTACCTGGTGAAGATGGACGTGCGACTATGCTCCACAACCTCGATACAATGCTTACATATCATAAAGAGGAACGGTCCAAAGAAAGTGACCAGACTTCTTTGTTTGCAGGTATTGCAGAACAAAATAGAGTTGTAGAAATCACTCTTGAAAAAGTTCCTTCGTACAATGCCGCTGACCGTCTCATGTGGGAAAAAGAATTACTCGGCTTATATATTTCTGGACACCCATTAGACTCATTTAAAGAAAAATTTGAAAAACGCGACACAAACATAAGAAAAATAAAAGAAATTGGTAAAGATAAAATGACTGTAGTTTTTGGCGGAATCATTGAGGACATACGGGAAATAATGACTAAAAAGGGAGACAAAATGATTTTTCTAAAAATCTCCGATATGTCTGACTCAGTTGAAGCAGTGGTCTTCCCAAAAGTATTGGAGGAATTCCAAGATATTCTAGTAAAGGAAAGTTGTGTGGTTGTAAAAGGAACTTTCTCTACTCGCAATGGTGAAAAAAGCATTTTGATTGATAAAGTTAAGGCACTATAAATAAAACACCGAGCTTAATCGGTGTTTTGGAAATTCCCTTTATAAAACCATTGTGCTCTTTTTTATTCCCTTACCAAACCGAAGAGTAACTTGGCTAATCTCATGTCCTGGAAAAAGCTTTGTAAGCATCCTAGCAACTCTAGTTTTAGCTGTCGGGTTCTTCGAAACCAAATCTAGATCATCACCGAAAGTTGAAACTTCTAAACTTCCAGCTTTTATGCTTTTAGTTTTTCCATTCCAATTATTTGATGTGAAAAAGACATAAATCTTGTCATGTCCAATCTTTTTTGACAAAGGTTGGTTCACACTTACATCTCTTTTATGAACACGCCCACAAACTATTTCCTCTGCTCTCCTAAGTGTGCCGTACTTAAGTGGCCATATTTTGTGGTACTGCGAAGGGAGTACTGTTATAACAGTGCCGTCAGATTTGGCACAAACCGCTACAAAACAATCGTCATCTGGCTTACTATAGAACAGCTTATGAATTATTCTCTTATTTTCTTCTCCAAGCAAAATGTATTTGCCTGCATTGAGAATCCTTAGCACCTCGACTGGATACAAAGTAAGACGTCCATTAACTCTCTCTAGCGCATGCCTACTGAGTGTATGAAGCATGTGTCACTTCTTTTTCATGGTTTTATTATTACCACCTTCCGAGTAAGATAATACAATATAACCATAAAAATACAACCCATATCTTGTACTTTAAAAAATGCAGTGCTATACTCTAGTTTGTAGAAATTGTAGTGGCTACCAACCACTATTCCGCATGGAACCTAAGGGCTAATCTACAAAACACAAAGACCAAAGTTGGGTGGAACCGCGAAACTAGACTCGCCCCGACAAAAAGTGATTTATCATTTTTTGTCGAGGCGATTTTAATTTATAAAAAAACAAAAATATGGAACCAAATGAAATGGATAAAAATGACCATCGAGTCATTGGCAAAGAACTAGGGCTGTTTACTTTTTCTGATGTTGTAGGCAAAGGTCTGCCACTCTATACGGACAAAGGAGCGACGATCCGAAGAGAGCTTGAAAGATTTATCGTGGATGAAGAAATAAAGCGAGGTT
The DNA here is from genome assembly GCA_040384485.1 of Patescibacteria group bacterium. Lineage (GTDB taxonomy): Bacteria > Patescibacteriota > Minisyncoccia > Phycocordibacterales > DATDWN01 > C7867-006. The sequence goes on along the minus strand of JAZKJH010000001.1, from coordinate 36,421 downwards.
ACAAACATGTTTCTACTCCAGATATTGCAAAACTAGACCTATACAAAAAGTCAGGCCACTACCCTTACTACAAAGACACGATGTACGCGCCTATCGATATCGATGGCGAAGAATTTATGTTGCGTCCGATGACTTGTCCGCACCACTACGAGCTCTACCTATCTAAACCCCATACATACAAAGAACTACCTATGCGTATAGCGGAGATGGCAAAGCTATACCGGTATGAAGCGAGTGGAAACCTTTCCGGACTTATTCGAGTTCGTTCTTTCTGTTTAGCAGACGCACATATACTTTGTGCAGACGCAGAACAGTCCATGTCAGAGGTACAAAAAGCATTAGAGCTAATTACTTATGTTGCAGGTGTATTTGGTTTGAAAAAAGGAGAAGACTTCTGGTACAGACTTTCCCTTGGCAGCAGAACAGATGAGAAAAAATACTTCAAAGATGATAAGGCTTGGGAAGAAGCTGAGGGAGTTCTGCGAAAAGTTTTGCAGAACCAAGATGTTAGATTTACTGAAGCGGAAGACGAGGCAGCTTTCTATGGTCCAAAAATAGATGTTCAAATGAAAGATGTACGAGGTTTGGAAAATACTGCCTTTACAGTTCAGTACGACTTTCTAGCACCAGGAAGGTTTGAGCTATCCTATATAGATAAAGATGGCGAGAAAAAACTCTGCTCGTCTGTTATTCACCGTTCTTCTATCGGAGCCTTGGAAAGAATTATGGCCTTTCTAATTGAGCATTTCAATGGAGCATTCCCGCTGTGGCTATCCCCATCACAAATAAAAGTTATTCCTGTCAGAGAGAGTCACAATGAATACGCCAAGACAGTGTACGACATGCTCATTGAAAACGGCATTAGAGCAGAGCTCTCAAACGAAGAAGAAAACCTGGGAACAAAGGTTCGTGATGCAAAAAACAACAAAACACCTTATTGGATAGTTCTAGGTGACAAGGAAATAGAAGCTGATAAAATAACTCTTGAGTCTCGTGATGCTGGACAGTTAGGACAGATGAGCAAAGACGAGTTATTGAGTAGATTATTAACTGAAATAAAGAATAAAAAATAATTATATGACAAAAAAATTATACAAAAGCAAAGAGGACAAAGTTGTGGCTGGAGTTATAGGAGGACTTGGAGAATACTTTGATATTGATTCTACAATCCTACGTTTGGGGTACATTATCCTAGCTGTAGTTACGGCTATCGTGCCAGCTGCTATTGGTTACATCATAGCTATTTTGATAGTTCCGAACAAACCGGACACGAAAGTCCACGAGGTACCGCACACAGAAGCTTAAAAATAAAAACCGCCATCAGGCGGTTTTTATTTTATTTAACACTTAGCTAAATATCCAAATTTGCTGAAGTAGCATTTGATTGTATAAACGACTTTCTAGCCGGAACATCAGTTCCCATCAAGATATCAAACACTTTGTCAGCAGCGACTGCATCCCCTACAGCCACTTGTTTAAGTATTCTTCTTGCTGGGTCCATAGTAGTTTCCCAAAGCTCATCTGGGTTCATTTCTCCGAGACCTTTATATCTTTGGATAGAAATCTTGGCAACTTTCTTTTCGTCCTTTTTACCTTTCTTGTCTGTTTCTTCCTCCTCTACCTCTTCACCTTCTGGTTGCACTTCTTCAACTTCAGTTATTTCTGCAACAACTTCCTTGCCAACTATTTTTGCTTTCTCTTCGTCAGTGTACGCGTAGAAAATCTCTTTACCTTTCTTTACTTTGTATAGTGGTGGTTGAGCGATATACACAAATCCTCCATCTATAAGTGGTTTAAAGAATCTGTATAACAAAGTCAAAATAAGAGTTCTTATGTGCGCTCCGTCCACGTCGGCGTCGGTTGCTATGATTATTTTGTGATATCTAAGTTTAGAAATGTCGAAAGTATCCCCTATCGCGGTTCCAAAAGCAATAACCATGTTTTTAATTTGTTCTGACTCAAGCATTCTATCAAGTCTTGCTCTCTCAATGTTTAGAATTTTTCCTCGAAGAGGTAGTATGGCTTGAGTTCTTCTGTCTCGTCCCATTTTTGAAGAACCTCCCGCAGAGTCTCCCTCTACAATGAAGAGCTCAGAGTCTTCAGCTGATTTTGACTGACAGTCTGCTAGTTTTCCAGGCAGAGTCATTCCCTCCAATGCACCTTTTCGAAGCACTGAGTCTTTCGCAGCCTTTGCAGCCTTTCGTGCCTTCAAAGCTAGAACTACTTTATTTATTATTGCTTTGGCATCATCTGGATTTTCTTCTAGAAAATAGTTAAAAGCTTCTGAGAAAACTGTATTCACAGAACTTTGTGCTTCAACTGAACCAAGCTTTGCTTTAGTTTGACCTTCGAACTGAATCTCTTGAAGTTTTACAGAGATAACTGCAGTTAGTCCTTCGAGTACGTCGTCTCCAGTAAAGTTGTCTTCACTTTCTTTAATTAAATTGTTCTTTCTTCCATATGCATTTAGTGTTCGAGTAAGAGCAGTTTTGAAACCAGTCACATGTGTTCCCCCCTCTGGAGTATGGATGTTGTTTGCGAACCCGAGTATTCTAGGAGAAATATCATCAACATATTGAAGAGACACTTCTACTGACTCGTACTCGTTTGTTTTCTTTTCTACATAAAAAACATTTTTATGAACAGGTTTTTGTGTACTGTTATAAAACTTCACAAGAGAAAGTAGACCCCCTTCGAAATAGAATGACATGGAAGGAATCTCTAGTCCCAGGTCAGAGATTTTGAATGTCCCAGCCTCATCGATTTTACCCTCGTATTTACTAGCATCGTTTACGGTAATACGTAGACCTTTTACCAAGTAAGCTTGTTGTCTCAAGTGATCGATAACTCTTTTTGTATTGAATTCAATGATTGGAAATATAGTTGCATCGGGCTCGAACACAACGATAGTTCCGTTTTGCTTTGTTGAACCAATTTTCTTTACTGCAGCTTTTTTCTTACCTTGAGAATACTCTTGCATGTAAACGCCTCCGTCCTTGTGAACAGTTACTTTACAGTAAACAGAAAGGGCATTTACAACGGATGCACCAACTCCGTGTAGTCCTCCGGAAACTTTGTACCCACCACCTTCACCTCCGAATTTTCCTCCAGCATGGAGGGTTGTCATAATAGTTTCAAGTGCTGAAACTTTTGTTTGTTTGTGTATGTCGACTGGAATGCCTCGTCCGTTGTCAGTGACTCGTATTCTGTTTCCTGGTAATAGAGTTACTTCAATGTCGTTTGCAAAACCACCCATGGCTTCGTCCCTTGAGTTGTCAAAAATTTCCCATATAAGGTGATGTAGACCGTCTAGTCCAGTTGTACCAATGTACATACCAGGTCGCTTTCTAACCGGGTCTAGGCCCTCTAGAATCTGTATTGCATCCGCTCCGTAACTACCAGCTTTAGCCTTTTTTTCTTCCTTTTCTTTAGCCATATTTTGTTTGTTTTATAAGGTTAATTATATCAAAAAATACCTATGGAAGCTAGTGGATAATCCTCCCAAAATACAGCTTAAATTAACGTATTTCAAACCCCTCTTCTCCCTTCAAACTTTCATATATTGGGTTCATAACTGCGTTTATTTCTTCATCAGTAAGGGTTCTGTCAGATGCTTGAAAAACGAGTCTAAATGCGTAAGAAGTTTTTTCAGATTTTACAAAAGTATCGAACAAAGAAAGTCTTACAACAAGAGAATTTATGTTTTTATTTATCAATTCTATAACTTTTTCTACACTAACCTCATTCGGAACAAATACAGCTACGTCTCTTACTGCAAACGGGTACGGGGAAATAGTCTTCCATAGAAAGTTATCATTTATCTCTATATCCCACAAATCCTTTCCGTATTCTGCTGGAGCAGTGATGTTTTCAAGAACTCTATTTAGGTTAAACTCCGCCACTCCTCCGACAATAGAAATATCCCCAAGAGAAACGTCGAGTTCACTTTCAATCAAGTTAATAACTCTAGCCACTTCCTCATCTACATTTCCCTTTTTACCTTTTGGATATTTTACACCGAGGCACAAGTGCATCCCCTCTTCTTCCTTTTTAAATATTGTACCTATTTCAAACATTTTTAACTCCTTCAATCCCAGTAAATCCAAGTGCTTAAAATTCTCCTCCAAGGCTTCCCCCATAGCATTACCGAGGTTTGTTCTCAAATATTTTTTATCACCAGAAAGTGCATTTGCTATTACTACCTCTCCTCCTTTTACAAAAGCATAGGTATAAACTTCGGAATAACCACTTTTTACCAAAACATTTCGAATTTTATCAGCCACAAAAAATCTAACATTTAAACCAAGTGCTGGTGTGTCAGTAAATTTTTTCGGTTTGATGTTTTCGTAGCCGTATATCCTCCCCACTTCTTCTGCCACACTTTCTTCTATGGTTATATCGAGTCTGTCTTTGGGCACGCTCACCACCAAACCTTCTTCAGATTGTCCTGCCCATATTCTTTGTTTCGCTAGAATAGATATTATCTCTTCGTCACTAACTTCAAAACCTAAAATAGTGCTAATTTTTTTGGAAGTTATGGGAATTTTTCTAATAACTTCTTTCAAAGGTTCTTCCTCTACCATACCATCAACAATTCCTCCTGTTATTTCTAAAATGTTTTTTAAGAGATATGGTAAAGACCTTTCAGCTAATGACCTGGAAAGCCCGTTTTCAAATCGGTGTGAAGCCTCTGTTCTTAAACCAAGTTTTTTTGCTGTTTTTCGTATTGAAACTGGGTTGAAATGAGACATGGACAGAATAATATTCTTTGTGCTCTCTGTCACCTTACTATCGTCTCCGCCCATTACTCCTGCCACATCCAAAGCTTTTTCATCATCAGCAATAACCACCATGTCTTCTGTGAGACTGTACTCTGTTCCATTTAACAAAGTTATTTTTTCTCCGTCCTTCGCGTGTCTTATATTTAATTGATAGTTAAAATTTTTATCTAGAGAAATTTTTTCTGCATCAAAAGCATGCATCGGATGTCCGAAGGCAAAAGTTAAATAGTTGGTAAGGTCAACAACAGAGTTAATAGAACGCTGTCCCAATATAGCCAGCTTCTCTCGAAGCCATTCTGGACTTTCTCCGACCTTCACATCTCGAACTAGAATCATGAAGCCCCTTTCACACTGTTTTGTGTTCAAAGATAGGTTAATTTTCTCAGTTTTTGACAAAGTCGGGGTCTCTAATAGCTCAATCCTCTCTAAATTACAAACAGATGCAACTTCACTGGCCACTCCAAAATGACAAAGACAATCAGAAGCTCTGTTTGGTAAAACTTTTACATCAATAACAGAATCATGACCCATATCTTCCACACCTTCTATTTCAAAGGAGTGCATAGTTAAAGCACGTGAAAGCTCCTCAACTTTAGGTAATGGATTTTTTATATATTCTTGTAACCAGTTATAAGATACTTTCATATTTAGAATTGATTAGTAAGTCTTAGATCTCCGGAATAAAGTAATCTAACATCATCCACACCGTATTTAAGCATCACTAGTCTGTCTATTCCACAACCAAAAGCGAAGCCTGAGTATTTTCGAGAGTCAATTCCGCTACTTTCCAAAACCCTAGGATGCACCACCCCAGCTCCCATTATTTCTATAAATCCCGTTCCTTTGCATGTAGAGCATCCTTTTCCGGAGCACTTAAAACAAGAAGCGTCTATTTCAACTCCTGGCTCAACGAATGGAAAATAACTTGGTCGAAGCCTAAGCTCGGTTTTTTTACCAAAAAACTTTTCAAAAAATTCCTCAAGTGTGCCTTTTAAATGTGCCAGAGAAATATTTTCTCCCACCACCAAACCTTCTAGCTGGTAAAACTGAGCTTCGTGAGTAGCGTCAGTTGCCTCATGTCGAAACACTTTACCAGGAGCAATGATGCGCAAAGGCGGTTTGTGCTGTTCCATGAATCTAACTTGCACCGGAGAGGTGTGGGTTCGTAAAAGTTTTTTTGCATTCAAAGGTTCCAGCCAAAATGTATCCCACATATCCCGAGCTGGATGATGTTCTGGGATATTTAGCGAGTCAAAGTTATAAAATTCTGTCTCAATTTCTGGACCTTCCGCGATAGTAAACCCTAGATCAGTAAAGATCTGGTTTATTTGAAACATTGTGTGAGTCAAAGGGTGCAAATGACCTTTTATTTCCTCATTTTCTTTCATAAAACGATTATAACAAACTAATTGAAAAATGCCCAAAAAGTGCTAGTATTGGGCGTATGGGAGATGTAGCCAACATTATCACTTATGTATTTCTTTTCGCCTCGGTAAATTTCGAGGTTTTTCTTCTTATATCCTACTTTGAGAACCGACTTGAGATGAAGAAAGAAGAGGTTATGGTTGCCAATGGAGTAAAAAGACACCCGTCTGTAACAGTTATTGTTCCATGCTGGAACGAGCAGAACACTGTTTCTAGAACCATTCACTCTCTCTTAAATCTAGATTATCCTAAAAATAAGCTGAAAATAATGATAGTGGACGACGGTTCTACAGATAAAACTTGGGAAAGAATTCAGAAATTCAAGAACAATCCTCAGATAATACTGCACACCAAAGAAAACGGTGGAAAGTACACCGCCCTAAACTACGGAATATCTAAGCTAGATACAGAACTAGTGGGATGCCTAGATGCTGACTCGTATGTTCACAAGGACGCCTTAAAAACAATAGTCACATACTTCCAAAACAAAGAAACTATGGCCGTAGCTCCTTCTATCAAACTTTGGCAACCAAAAGGTCCCTTACAGTTACTCCAGAAAGTCGAGTACGGTTTCGGTATTTTCACCAGAAAAATGTTCCAATACATGCAGTCTGTATACATTACACCTGGGCCTTTTTCTATATTCAGAAAAGAGGTTTTCGATAAACTGGGAGGTTACCGACACGCGCACAATACTGAGGATATAGAAATTGCCCTACGTATGCAGAAAAATGGTTTTAAAATTGCCCATGCTCACAAAGCTTTTGTATATACAGTTCCCCCAAACTCTTTTGGAAGACTACTAACCCAAAGAACGAGATGGTCACATGGATTCTTGAAAAATGCTATGGACTATAAAGAGTTGTTTTTCAAAAAGGAATACGGCAACTTGGGTGCTTTTATTCTCCCTATGGCTAGTATCTCTTTTGTTTCAGTTCTTTTCTTAACTACCGTGACAGTTATAAACATCATTAATATGGGGATTCAGAAGTTCAACGAAATAAGTACTATTGGTTTTAACTGGTCTTTTGATGGCATCAAGTTTGATTGGTTTTACTTGAACACAGAAGTTGTATCTATTATCGGACTAGTAGCTCTAAGCGGTACCTTGGCCATGCTAACAGCCTCAAGAAAAATGTCTGAGAAAAAAGTCAGATTCGGCATGGATTTGATTTATTTCCTAACTTTGTATATCTTTATAGCTCCGATATGGATGGCAAAAGCAGCCTTTAACGCTATTTTCGGGATGAAAGTTAAGTGGAGATAAAAACAACACTATGAGACAAAATGAAATAAATTGGAAAAAATATATATTCTCCTTCATCATTACGGTGGTTATTTTTGCTACGGCAGTCATGTTAAGCACATACTTTAGTAATAAAAAACTAGCTGAGATAAGAAACATCCAAGATACAATATCTATTGACATACTCTCCTCAGAAACTCAGTTCGCCCTACTTGAGGAGTCGTCTTGTAAGGAAGTCACAACTGGAGCACTTTCTAGTGAGCTTGGTGAGCTTGAATCCAAGCTAGCCTATGCAGAGAAAGATAGGGGTGTTAAGGATGATGAAGTTATAACTTTGAAAAAATACTACGCATTACTACAAATCAAAGACTATCTTTTAATGAACAAGATAAGCGAGAAGTGTAAAAAAACTCCCCTATCAATAATTTACTTTTACTCTACAGACGACACATGTGAAGACTGTGAAAAACAAGGTTTCGTTCTAACCAGACTTCGTGAGACCTATCCAGAACTACGGGTTTATTCTTTTGACTATAATACTGATTTATCTGCCGTAAAAACACTTATAAACATAAACAAGGTAAAGAGTACCCTACCAGCTATATTCTTCAAGGAGCAGGCATTTTACGGCTTCCAGAGCGTAGAGGATTTGGAGGAAGCTATACCGGAACTACAGACAATACTTAAAGCTAAAACAGCTACAAGTACAGAGAGATAAAAAAATACCCTAACGGGTATTTTTTTTGGAGCCACTTGTCAGATTCGAACTGACGACCTGCCGTTTACAAAACGGCTGCTCTAGCCAACTGAGCTAAAGTGGCAAAACGGAACCTATATAATCTAACATTCTTAAAACTTTTTTTCAACCTTTCTTTCAGAAGCTAATCGCTCCAAGAAGAAAGACACTGATCCATTACTTCGAAGGATTCTTCTGCCTCTAAAACCGTCGCCTGCAGTGTAGTATTTCTTTGAAACATAATCTTTTGACTTTACCAAGATCTCGTATAGATACGATGGTAAAAATTCAAATACAAAAATATTAGATATTTTTTTGTATCGGTTATATTTGTATATAAAGAAAGCAGCGATTTTATGGATTCTTTCATCACCCTTAACAAAAAGTTTTGAAAAAAAGTGTGTTTGACCTACCTTAATTTCTACAACTTTTCTAGCTATCATAAATAGAATAGCCAAAAACGAAGATATAAACACTATAGTTACTGTTGTCATGTTGTTTTAGTTAAGAATCTACTGAGAAACAGAGTATCTTGTGAATCGTGATAGCTCTATCTTTTCACCAAATTTCTGAACAGCCCCGTCCAAAAGTCCTCGTATAGTCATGTCAGGATTTTTAATAAAAGCCTGCTCTAACAAAACTTTGTCGCTCCAGTATGCTGAAAGTTTACCTTCAAGGATTTTAGCTTTCATGTCCTCAGGCTTGCCCTCTAGTTCCTTGGAAAGCATCTCTGTAGCTAATGCCATTGATTTTTCATCTATCTCCTCTTTCTTTAGAAACTGAGGATTTGAGGCTGTGATGTGCATAGCGATATCTCGGGCAATTTGCTTGAACTCCTCGTTATTAGCTACGAAGTCAGTCTCACACAAAAGCTCTACCATAGTCCCCACAGAGCCTGTATTGTGAACGTATGTTGCTATTGCACCGGCACCAAGAGTTCTTCCCTCTTTTTTATTTGCCACGTCTGAGCTTTTCTTTCTCAAAAGAATTATGGCTTTTTCCATATCACCAGCTGTCTCTTCTAGAGCCTTTCGACACTGCATTATAGATATTCCAGTCTTGTCTCTAAGTTCCTTAACTAAGTCGATTGATATTTCACTTGTCATAATTTTATTGAGAAATTTAGCTTATAAACGAGCACAAAACAAACCAAAAAACCATTAAATGGTCCTTGGTTTATTATACTACAGTTGTAGGTTTTTTCATCTGTCCAGCTTTGTAGGCTTCCTTTACCTTCTCTAGGAAGAATGTGATGCTTGATTTTGAAGAATCGTTTGCAGGGATAGCAACATCTACATCATTTAGGTTGTTGTCAGTCCCACAAAGAGCGATAACTGGAATTCCCATCATTTTAGCTTCTTTTACAGCAATATGCTCCTTTTTACTGTCTACGATAAATACAGCTTGTGGAAGACTTTTCATCAAACTTAGTCCCGCAAAAAATTTCTTTAGTCTTTCAATCTCTCTGTCTATAAGTAGTCTCTCTTTCTTTGTGTATTTTGCCAATTCTCCCTTTTCTCTCTGAGATACCAAAGTTTCTAGTTTTTCAACTCTTTTCTTGATTTCAGGAAAGTTAGTTAATGTTCCACCGATAAATCTTCCGGCTACGAAAGGTTGATTTATACTCTCAGCAGCGTTTGTAATAGCATCTCTTGCCTCACTTTTTCCACTTACAAACAAGATAGCGCCATTCTTTGCAGCTATTGTTTCTACGAATTCACAAGCCTTTGAAAGGTAATCCTGTGTTTTTTCTAGATCGAAAATCTCAATCTTGTTCTTAACACCAAAAATAAAAGGTTTTGCAGATGGGTGTCTTCGTGATTTTGTAAAACCGAAGTGAGCACCTACAGAAAAAAGAGCGTCTACAACGCTGTTATCTGTCTTTAAACTAGCTGTATTGTTTGTTTTGTCCATATTTTGTTATGGCAGTAATCCTACCAGAAACTACGATATCATGCAACCCTTATTTTAAAGCCCAAAATGAGTCTTATTCGTCATCCGAACCACCCTCGGCTGTACCATCAAAGTTAGCCATTGCTTCCAAAACTGGCTCTATTCCCCCAGCAAGTATCTTTTCGATGTTGTGCCATGACTGCTTGATTCTGTGGTCAGTGATACGGTCCTGGAGAATATTGTAGGTACGTATCTTTTCTGACCTATCAGCCGTCCCTATTTGGCTTTTTCTGTCTGCTGAATGCTTTGCTGCTTCTTCCTCGTCTTGTTTGGCTTGTAATTTTGCCATCAAAATAGACATCGCCATTTCCTTGTTTTTCAACTGGTTTCTTTGTGAAGTCGAGCGCACATCAATCCCTGTTGGTTTGTGAATAATACGAACAGCTGTTTCAACTTTGTTTACGTTTTGTCCTCCAGCACCACCAGAACGTGAAGTTTCTATTTCCAAGTCAGTTGGTTTTATTTCAAAAGTAGTTTTCTTTCTAACTGGCAATACCGCCACGGTAGCAGTAGAAGTATGCACTCTTCCCATTTTCTCAGTGGCAGGAACTCTCTGAACTCTATGCACCCCAGTTTCAAATCTAAGTTTTTTGTAAACATCTTTTCCTCGTATTTCAAAAGAAGCCTCTTTGTACCCACCTACTGCACTACGAGATTCATCTATAACCATAACTCCCCAACCATTGTTTTCAGCGTATCTGGTATACATATGAGCTAGCTCTTCAGCAAACAGTGATGCCTCCTCGCCTCCTGCTCCGGCTCTGACTTCTAGAATAATCTCGTTTGGAAACTCCTCTTCTTTTTCCTCCTCAACCATAATCTCCTCCATCTGTTTTAAAATTGCGTCCATTTGAAGCTTTATGGATTCCAACTCTCCCATAGCCAAATCAGTAAGTGCTGGATCACTCTCTATCATTTCCTTCGTAGCTAATTCATCTTTTTCTAGTTTCCTATAACTCTCAGCTAAATAAGAAGTCTTTGGGTTCTGTAAAAATTTTTCTAAATCCATGGAGTGTTTTTGTTCCTCTAAAATAGGTAAAATAAATGTACCACATAGAAAACAAATAAAACAGCCCCATATGCTAGGCGCTGGAAAGTTTATGAGTGAGCCGTATAAAAATACGGTGAACGAATAAACTTAAACAGCAACACCGCAGATGGGGTTGGTTTATTTAGTTTTCTTAGCTTTAGCAGTTGCTACTCGAGCACGGAACTTCTCAGCTCTTCCAGCGGTATCTAGTGACTTTTCGTTTCCAGTATAAAAAGGGTGTGATGTACTTGAGATTTCAAGTCTGAAAAGTGGATATTCTTTTCCATCTTTTGCTTTAGCAGTTTCTCCAGTTGCTACACTAGAAGATAGGATAAATTCCTCGTTGTTTGAGTTATCAACGAATAATACTGGTCTATAATTCTTTGGGTGTATATCTTTTTTCATTTTTAGTTTCCCTACTCTACCAAAAAGTCTCCAATTTTGCAAATGAGCTATATTTTCAAAGGATCTATCATAGTTGTCTGGATATTCTCAGAAATAGTCATAACGCTGTTACCGTAGAACATGTTTGGTGGTTTTCGAGTAGATGAACAAGCTGAACCAGAGTAGTATTTACAGGCAGCATTTCTCTCTGCAGTATAGGAACCTGACTGAGCACCTAGCTCCTTCATATATATAGCAGTCGCCATAAAAGCGTGTTCCGGGTTCCACGGGTCTGCATAGTCTCCACCCACACCAACAGCTGCTCCCACCTTTCCTTTAAACAACTCCCAAGTAGAAGGTATGAACTGTGATGGCCCCATTCCTCCTCCAAAGCCTCTGCCGGAATAATATGTTGCTCCAGGAGGACAAGATACCGGAGTTGTTTTCCAATCTCTGCCCAAACGAGTTGTTATTGTTTCAAAAGGCACAGTGTCTCTAGGAGCTTTCATAACTTGCTGGAATGGGTTACCAGTATTCTTTCCTGCTCCGTCTCCATTCTGAAGATTCCCTACCAAACACGAACCTACGTTTGCCCCAAGATTACTTTCTTGAGTAAGAATTGCCAAAAGGAAAGCAGGACGTACACCAGTTTTAGCGCCTGCTGCTTCTGCGTATTTCAAAGCATCACCGAAAGGTATGGCGGCCGAGTCTCTCAAACTAAACAAAGCGGCTCGGATTTGTGCAGCCTTCTTTTGTCTTTCTGAAAGAACCTGCTCATATGTTTTTTCTTGAGTTTTATTAACCTTTATAAGATACTGCTTTTCTTTTTCATTCTTTTCTACTTCCTTTTTCTGAGCTTCAGCAGCCATCTTGGTGTCTAACTCCTGGTTTTTTTTCTTATCCAAAAGGTCCTTTTCTTTCTGATTCAAAGCTTTATTTTCTCGTATGTCGTCAAACAATACAGCCAAGTCTTTTCTTATGGTCTGGAAGGAGTCAATATCAGAAAAGAATTCTGAAACGTCTTGGTTACCCAAAACTACCTCTAATACAGAAGCTTCGTTTATCTCTTTAGTTTTTCTAAGCAGTTGCGCTAGAGATTCATGTCCTCTATCGATCTTTTCTTCCAGTTGTTTTATATTTGCAGTTTTTTGAGTAATCTCCTTACCAAGCTTTTCTATTTCGATATTTCTTTTTTTAATGAAAGCCTGGGCTTGTTTTATTTTGGCATTCAAAGTTGCCGCTTCTTGTTGCAAAGAAGCTGTGTTTGCCTTTGAACTATTGAGTATTTTCTGCCATTCAGCTATGTCCTTTTCGGTTTGTTCAAGCTCTGCTCTCCAAATAGCCTCTTGCTCTTCCTTTGTAATAGCAAAAACGCTCCCGTACGAGAGTAGGAACACGAAAAACAGCATGACAAGTTTTTTTGTGAACATATTAAAATATTATACACTTTAAATGACGGTTTTGGTACCCATTTCTTACACAGAAAAAGCCCCTGTAAGGGGCCTTTTGTTATTCGGCAGGAGTTTCTTCTTCTTTCTTACCTTTCTTCTCAACTTCTATAGCTGATAGGTCAACAGGTGCTGACTCTTCCTCTTTTTCTTCTCTAGGACGAGCAACCGCTGCAACTACTTCTGTAGCTAGCTCTACCAACTCAACGCCAGTAGGAAGTTTTAGATCTCCAGCTACTATCTGACTGTCGAAATCAACAAGAGTTGAGATATCTACAGTAATTTCATGTGGAATGTGTTGAGGATCGGCTGAGATTTTTAGCTCCTGGAGAGCTTTTACCAAGTTTCCACTCAAGTCTTTAACTGCAGGAGAAACACCAACGAATTCTAGAGGAACAGAAACTTCTATTTTCTTTCCTTTTTCGAAAACATAAAAGTCAGCATGTACTGGTAAATCTGTTACAGGGTCAACTGCGATATCTTTTATAAGAGTATCAACAGAACCTTTGTCAGTTTTAATAGCAACTACTCCCGACTCACCTGCTGCTTTCCAAACTTTTATAAATTCTTTTTGAGTAATAGTTATTGGAGTAGACTCATTTTTCTTACCGTAGAAAACTGCAGGCATTTTGCCCTCGTTTCTAAGAGTATCTAGATTTTGAGACTTATCTCTTGTTTGTGCATCTAAAGTAAACATAAGGGCTAGTATATAGAAAAATATCAAAAATGACAAGCCCTAGGCGACTATTTTATTCTGAGGTATTTTTCCGTCTAGAAAATCTATTATATTTTGAGCGGCAAGCACAGCCATTCCTTCCCGAGCTGGTTTAGTAGCTGAAGCGATATGAGGAGTAATCACTACATTCGGAAGTTCCGCCAAACCTATGGCTAGAGAGGGTTCATTCTCAAATACATCGAGCCCTGCTCCAGCAATAATCTTGTTTTGCAAAGCTTTTACTAGTGCAGCCTCGTCCACCACTGGACCACGGGATGTGTTGAGCAAAAACGCTGTCGGCTTCATCAGCTGGAGCCTTTCTGTATTTATCAAATGTTTTGTAGAGTCTAAAAGAGGTACATGCACAGAAACAACATCAGAGTTTTTCATAAGCTCCTCAGGACTTTCATAAAACTCGGCACCTAAATCATTGTCGAAAAATTCGCTTTTCTTTACATCATAATATGCAATGTTCATTTCAAAACCTTTTTTCAGTATCTCGGCGACCCTGAAACCTATCCTGCCAGCCCCAAGTATTCCCACAGTCTTCCCTTTTAAATCAAGACCGAAAAATCCCAACGGTTCCCAACCTTTAAACTTTCCCTCCCTCAAGTACTTATCCGATTCTGTTACTCGTAGCGTAACTGACAAAAGCAGTGCTACCGTGTGCTCAGCTACAGCGTCTGTGAGGGCTCCAGGAGTGTTTGTGACAGTGATCCCTCTTTTATTGGCCTCAACTACATCTATGTTGTTATAACCCACTGCGTAGTTAGCAAATATTTTGGTAGTAGGAGATGTATCAAAAACCTCGCTGTCTATTTTGTTAGTAAGCAAACTCAAAACTGCATCATATGAGTTTGCTTTCAAAACACTGAGTAGCTCCTCTTTAGAAAGTATTTTGTGTTCGTCTGGGTTTAAATCTACCTCGTAGCCTTTATCTTGTAGCATTTTAATACCGATCTCTGGAATTCTCTGAGCAATATAAATTTTCGGCATATTTTAAAGGTTATTAAAGAATTTTAACTTTTTCTCAACCACATCCTGTACAGCTTTCACTGAAGGTTTCAAAAACTTATATGGTGCAACTTCATCTGGGTTTTCTGTAAGACCTGCCTGCAAACCTTGTTTATAAGCCACACGAATCTCTGTATTTATATGAACAATAGACACTCCGTTCGCTATAGCCTGCTTGAAATCATCTTCCGAGTTACCTGAACCACCGTGAAGCACAAGTGGAATACCCACCGCGTCACTAATAGCTTTTGTTCTCTCTATATTTAGTTTTGGATCAACTCCCCCACGAAGCATGCCGTGAAAGTTCCCTATAGCAGGAGCCAGCATATCGACTCCTGTTGCATCCACAAACTCTTTTGCTTTTACTGGATCGGTAAGTGAGCTTTCGTCGAGCAAAACCCCCTCTGGTATCTCATCAAGAATTTTTGAAGATGTTCCAATAAAGCCGAGCTCTGCTTCTACAAGAACATCTCTCCCAGAAGCTCTAGCATAGTCAACACATCGCTTTGTTATTGAAACATTTTCTTCAAAAGAAAGTTTTGCTCCATCAAAAATAACAGAATCAAATCCAGCATCTATTACTTCCTTTACTCTTTCAAACGAATAAGTGTGGTCTGCGTTTAGAAAAATAGGATAGTTAAACTCCTCTCTTATACTTTTTACCAAAGCGGCAGCCTGTCGTACTCCCACAAAATCTCTCTCTCCTTCTGAAACTCCGATAATAATAGGAACATTTAACTCTTGGGCCGCTCTAAACACCCCCCACAAACCTTCTAGATTTGAAATATTAAAATGCCCAATGGCTACCTTTTTTTCTCTTGCCTCGTTCACGCATTCTCTCAATGTTTTAGTCATAATAATATTGTAGCACAGGCATAAAAAGACATGCTATACTATTTTTATGAAAAATATTGATATTCTTGCTATAGGAGATACGGTTGTTGACGCTTTTATCAGACTAAATGATGCAGAAGTATTAAAAAATTCAAAAGGCGAAGATATGCTAGCTGTTCGGTATGGAGACAAGGTGCCTTTTGAATCCGTGGAGGTTTGCAACGCCGTTGGAAACAGCGCAAACGCAGCTGTGTCTGCGAGCAAATTAGGACTTAACTCAGCACTTCTTTCTTATGTAGGGGGGGATCAGAATGGCAAAGACTGTTTGGCTGAGCTACAGAAAAAAGGTGTTAATACTGACTACATAAGAATTGACGGCGACAAAAAAACAAACTACCACTATGTCTTATGGTACAAGATGGACAGAACTATCCTAATCAAGCATGAAGAATTCAATTATAGTTTGGATGAAGTAGAATCTCCAAAATGGATTTATCTTTCTTCTTTGGGAGAAAACTCTCTACCCTTTCATATGGAAATTGTTGATTTCCTAGAGAAAAATCCTGAAGTAAAACTGTCTTTCCAGCCAGGAACATTTCAGATAAAACTTGGAAAAGACGTTTTAGAAAAAATATATAAAAATACCGAAATATTTTTCTGTAATGTTGAGGAGGCTCAGCACATACTCAATGAATCCACGAGGGACTTACCTACCCTCCTAAAGGCATTTGCAAATCTAGGCCCTAAAATAGTGATTATTACGGATGGATTTGCTGGGGCCTACGGATACAATACTCGAGAAAATAAAATGTTTTTTATGCCCGTATATCCCCACACACCAATAGAAAGAACTGGGGCCGGAGACGCTTTTGCTTCAACTATTGTTTCAGCACTAGCTCTTGGTGAATCTCTCGAAACAGCTATGACATGGGCCCCACTCAACTCCATGTCTGTTGTACAGCAAGTTGGAGCACAGAAAGGCTTACTAACAATGGAACAAATCCGAGATTATCTAGCGAAAGCTCCAGAATCATACAAAATCCAACAAATTTAATTGCAGTTGTTGCAAAAAATTTGTTATAATAAATTTTTAGAGGTAAACAATAATGGGAAGTTTGGTTCTACCAGCTATTTGTGAATTTGTTCCGTTTTCTTGCTACGACAGTGCACTGGATTGCATCAGAGCACAAACCGAAGATTGCTCCGTGACAGAAGTTTCTATCACCAAAAATCTAACCCTTCTCGAGAGGAACTACAAAGAAGAGCCTGGTGTTCAGCACGTTGGGTTTTACATAGAAGGTGCAAGATACTTCTGTGAAGAAAACGGTCTGCCCTACACTGGCAAAGTAAGAATCGATCAGATCGTCACAAAAATGCTGGAAGTTGATACAAAATCAACACCAGCAATCCTTGATATCGTGCTACCAATTCTCGCCGACTATAAACTCGATGAGATAGAGTTCCCTACTTAATACAAAGGACGATGTTCTCACATCGTCCTTTAACACTTTTAATGATTTTCTCAGAAAAGTTTAAAAATGCCTTAGATACTAGGCGGATGAGGAAAATAATTTGAGCTTTATAAATATAAAATGAAAATTATTTTACCGAAATCCAACAACGTAGATAGGGTATTTTTAGACTTTTCTACCTATGACTTTTTTAGAAGCGGAAACTATGTTTGATTCAGATATCCCATAATGTTCCAACAATTCTTCTGGCTTCCCTGACTGCCCGAACAAGTCTCTGACACCAATAAACTCCATTGGAACAGGCATCTGCTGAACTAATACTTCTGCTACGGCAGAACCCAAACCTCCTGCAACCTGATGTTCTTCAACAGTAACTATTGCGCCGGTTGTTTTAGCAAGTTGGACTAACATTCTATCGTCGATAGGTTTTATAGTTGAAATATTTAAAACTTTTACAGCAATTCCTTCTTTTTTTAGTCTCTCTGCAACTTTCAAAGCTTTGAGAACCAAGGCTCCGGTAGCAACTATTCCAACATCTGCCCTGTCTTCTCTCTCACCATACAAAAGCTGAGCCTTTCCTATTT
This sequence comes from Patescibacteria group bacterium, assembly GCA_040384485.1. Taxonomy (GTDB): domain Bacteria; phylum Patescibacteriota; class Minisyncoccia; order Phycocordibacterales; family DATDWN01; genus C7867-006. Next base: position 18,799 of record JAZKJH010000001.1, on the reverse strand, counting down.
CAAATGGAGAATCTGTGGTAGTTATGACTGGAGTTTTTTCACGTGCCAAACGAATATAAACCGGTTTACCTAACTCAGCAGAGGCCAAGGTAGCTTTCTTGGCTTCTATGCTGTCACAAGGGGAAATGACAACCATATTTGGAATAACCCGAGTAATTGCTAGGTCTTCGATAGCTTGATGAGTCCCACCGTCAGGACCAACAGAAATACCCGCATGACTTCCAGCTATTATTACCGCTCTATCGTTATAACAAATAGTAGTTCGTATCTGCTCCCAGTTTCTACCAGGAGAAAACATTGCGTAACTACTCATAAAAGGGATCTTCCCCATTGCTGACATACCGGACGCCACTGACGCCAAGTTTTGTTCTGCAACACCCATCTGTATAAATCTTTCTGGAAATTTATTTCTAAACAAATGCATCTGAGTTGACTCAGTAAGGTCTGCACAAAGTCCAACAACTTGAGAGTTTTTCTCCCCAGCTTCTAACAAGCCTTCCCCAAAACCCTTTCGGATGGGAACTTGTTCCACATCTTTATCAAATATTTTCGGATTTAATTTTTGAGTTTGATTAAGCATATGTTATTCGTGTTCGCCCCTTATTTGTCCGCCAAGGGTTCTCAGCTCATGCAAAGCAATCTTCACTTGCTCATCCTTTGGCGGTTCTCCTTTTATTTCTGTTCCGGGTGGGTTACCATGCCATTTGTAATCACGTTCCATATAAGAAACTCCTTTACCAGGAATAGTTCTGGCAATGATCACACTAGGCCCATCAAAGACTGCTTGTGCTCGTCCGATTGCAGATACTATTTCTTCAAAATCATGACCATTGATTTCTTCTGCATGCCATCCAAAACTTTCAAACTTATGCGTAAGAGACTCGAGAGGCATCACATCTTCCGTATAACCATCTATCTGAATATTATTTCTATCAACTATTGCAATAAGGTTTCCTATTCTTTCTTTTCCCGCAAGCATAATAGCTTCCCAGTTTTGACCCTCGTCTAGTTCCCCGTCTCCAGTTAAACAATAGAAAAATCTACTATTAGATTTACCTTTATCTATCCTGTCAGCCAATGCCATCCCAACAGCTTGCGACAAACCAGAACCTAGTGGCCCCGAACTATTTTCAAGCATTGGTAAAAAATCCCTATGCGGGTGACCTTGTAACCTAGATTTAAATTTTCGTAGGGTTAGAAGCTCAGAAACAGGAAAGTACCCACTGTGAGCCATTGTGGCGTACAGGACGGGTGCTATGTGCCCGTTGGATAAAACAAGTCTATCTCTGTCAGTCCAATCTGGTTTCTTAGGATCATGTTTTAATACGTGAAAGTAAAGCGTTGTGAAAATATCTGCCATGCCGAGAGGACCGGCTGAGTGTCCCGATCCAGCCGCAACTAGCATCTCTATAATAGACACTCGTATATCACGAGCCTTTTCTGTCAAAAAATTTATTTTTTCGTCAGTTAGGTTGTTATCCATAATTTAAAAAGAAGAAAGGTTCTCGAATGCACCACCTGGATCGTTGGAATCTAAAATAAATCCTCCAGAAACAAACTTATCTACTCCCGCATCCACCAAAATTTCTGCAGTATCTTCGTCAACTCCTATATCAATAGCAATTATACTCTCTGGGTACGTAGCGCGCAATTTTTTAATCATCACAATTGCCTTGTCATCCAATTCAACATTGTGTTTACCCAACATATCACTACCCATTACTTGAATAAAATCAGTTTGAGATACAAAGTTTTCGATTCGTGAAATATCTGTGGAGGGTTTTATTGCCAAACCTACATCAACCGAGTTTTCTCTACAAATATCTATAACTCCCTGAAAATCATCTGTTGATTCTATGTGGGCAACTATGCAAGTAACCCCAGTTTTAATCCATTCAACCAAGGTTTCCTCAGGGTTTTTTATCATCAAGTGTAGTTCCACTTCTACGTCTAGCCAATACGGCCAACCTTCTTCCTCTCCTTTTATTTTTTCCCAATAATCAGCATCCCGTCCGTTAAATGGCCAAGTTTTAGTAGGCACAAAAACTCCGTCAGTAATGTCTATCTGAATAAGTTCACAAAAATTTTTTACTTTTTTTATCTCACTTTCTAATTGCTCTTTAGTGTGAGGGATTATCGCTGGGATTACAATCATATAAATGTATTAATAAACTCATAAAAATATACTATAAAAATCGGGGTCAAAATTAGAAACAAAATAAAATCTTCAATGGGTATATCAAAAATTTTTGGCCCGAGTATGAATTTGGAACTATAATCCCATACGAAAGATCTATCCTTTTTGCCATGTCTTACTGCCCATATTTCCAATACTTGACCTACTACTATAGAAGCCAGCACTGTAAATACAAGTGACTTTAATTCCACATCCACAAACTTTGACAACACCAAGGAAGGTATTCCTAACAAAATTATATAAGCCAATGTATAATAAAGTTTTTTCATTATCTAGTTGTTTAGGTTATCGATCTTTTTAATTCTTCTCGTGTGTCTTTCTTCCTCACTAAATTTTGTTCCGAGCCACAAACTGACGGCTTCCTTTGCTTCTTGGGTCGTCACAAAATGCGACCCAACAGAAAGAACGTTTGCATTATTGTGTTCACGAGAAAGAGTAAGTATGTGTTTGTTGCCCCCGTAGTATAGTGCACACCTCACATTTTTAAATCTGTTGGCTACCATAGCCTCTCCTTGTCCAGACCAACCAAAAACAATACCTAGGGCATGGTTTGATTTGGATATTTCACTAGCAACGAGTGAAATATAATCTGGATAGTCATCATCATGATCATATTCCTTTGGACCAAAATCAGTTACAGAGTGCTCCAAAGAAATAAGATATTCTTTTATCTCATTTTTGAGTTGAAACCCTGCATGATCACTGGCTAAAAATATTTTCATAATTTGCTAATAGAGATTATATTGAAAATAATTTTTTAAAATTAATTTCATACCCAGATGAAGGACATCCAGCAGGGTTATACACAACACCACCGTTATAACAAACTTCTTTAAAAGTCGGGATAATTGGAATAAAGATACTAACTATCAGCAACGATAGAACAAACAATAAAATTTTACTTTTTGTAGACATATTAAATAAAACTAGCTGTTTTAACTACATGTTCCATCAACGAATACGTATACCCCATTTCATTATCATACCAAGCCATAACCTTTACCAAATTGCCATCAATAACTCGAGTAAGCCCCAAGTCAGCAATGGATGCGAACTCACTCCCTAGAATGTCAGATGAGACTATTGGGTCCTCTGTAACAGAAAATATTTTAGCCCAGTGTTTATCTCCCGCTGCCTCTTTCAAAATTTGATTTACTTCCTCAACTGTAGTGTTTTTCTTTGATATAAAAGTGATATCTACTATTGAACCCGCTACAACTGGCACACGAATAGCAATACCATCAAACTTACCTTCCAGATGAGTCATAACTTTTGTTACTGCTTTTGCAGCTCCTGTTGAAGTAGGAACAATGTTCTGTGCAGCAGCTCTTCCTTCTTTAAAATCTTTTGCGTTGGGACCATCTACTAGACCCTGACTTGCTGTATATCCGTGCACAGTGTTTAGAACTGCTTTTTCTATACCCAGTGCTTTATCCAAAATAGCTAGAACAGGACTTCCAGCATTTGTTGTACAGCTGGCATTTGAAGTGACAACTTTCTCATTCAAAGTATCGCAGTTCACACCCATAAGTATAGTTCCTTCATCTGCCGCACTCGCGTTGTCTTTTGCAGGAGCAGTGATAACAACTTTCTTGGCTCCCGCGGTTACATGAGCTCGAGCTTTTTCGTATGAAGTGAAAAAACCTGTAGACTCCACAACTACATCAATATTCAAATCCTTCCATGGAAGATTACTTGGTTCTTTTTCACTTAGAAAAACAATATCGTTTCCATCTACTTTGATATGTTTTTTATCTTCTGAAACTTTTACTTCTTTGAACTCTCTACCGTAAGCTGTGTCGTATTTAATAAGATAAGCGATGTTGTCGATGTTTCCAAGGTCGTTTATAGCAACCACCTCTACATCATCACGTTTATTAGCGATTCTTAAAAATGCCCGGCCTATTCTTCCCCCTCCGTTTATAGCTACTCTGATTTTCATATTTTAATTTTCATTAATAAATAATTTTTTGTAAAAAACTTGTTGAGCCGAAGTGTTTTTAGAACATTCGCAGCGCGACGGCGCGAGACAGAACAAAATCGCCCCAGCGATTTATGTGGGTCTAAAAAGACTTTGGGGAATAAAAGTTTTTAACCATAACAACCTATTTATTATAACAAAAAATCCCCCGTGTTGGGGGACCTTTTGTGTAAAACTATTTAGTTTCTACAGGTATGTCGTCTATAGAGCAAACACCTCCCACACAAGCCAACTCCGCCTTTTGGTTTAGCTCATCAGTTGCCTCGTAAGTCACTATCTTAGAGAAGTCTATGTGCTCAAACCGCTTCATCAACTCTTCATATCTCTTCTTATCTATTGATTCATATGGAGCAAGTTGGTAGATATGGTTTGAGCGAGGAAGGAAAGCAAGTCCACCCACAATATTCCAGTTCTTGTAAATCCAGTTGGCAACATCTATCCACTCTTCATCTCCTATAGAGATCGTAGTTGATGGGTTGTGCTCTGTATAGTTCTCTTTTAGCACCTTCCAGTATTCAAGCTGTTCTATCGCATTCTGGTCGTCTTTAAACAAAGACTTGTCTGGAGACGCTACTGGGAAATCCAATACGTAAGTAGTTGCATTCTCCATAGTCTGTCCAACTTCTGGATGAAAAGGTACCCCTTGGTCTTTTAGCATCTTGAACAATGCGTCCGTTGAAGCGATTCGAACTCGTCTTATGTAGTAGGCAGAATGTCTTGGGTGCATACCAGAAGAAGAATCTACTGTTTGTGACAAGTTTCCTGAAGGCTTAACGCAAGTAATACATGTTGACTGACCGATGCCAAATCTTTTTGCATACTCTTTGTTTATTTTTATTGCCTCAGCTTTAAGTTTTCTTAGAACTTCTGGTTTTCGTACAACTGGGCAATCCCATTGTCCTGTAATAGAAACTCCCAAAAGTCTTTCTGCTTCACAATTCTCTTGCCATTTCTTTGACAGGTATGGGAAATGAGTGAGTGTTGCCTGGTATGTTCCAAGAATTGCCGCTACTTTCATTTTCTTTATCAAGCTTGCTTCTGTGTCGTGGGATCTAGCTACTATTTCTGACAAGTTACAGAATTGTTTTGATTGAAGAATAATCTCTCCACATGGGTTTGTTCCCCAACTTGGCATTTCTCCGCCTTTGAACTGAGCAAGTCTTCTTTCTGGCAAGGTAAACTTCAATCCTTCTCTGTTGAAAATACCTCGTTCTCCTGAACCTGACTTCATAAGAGAAATCCACTCATCTAGGAATTCTGTGTTGGTTGGCTTTACCTCATAAACTGCAGAGTTGTTAGCAAGTGCTCTTTGTGGTTCTGTGTTCCAGAACTGACCAGCTTTAGCATCTCTGATATCATCGTCGTTCAAATCAGAAAGAGAGATCATGGCACTTCTTCTAACTCCTCCTGAAACCACTATCTCACCTATTTTACAAAGTATGTCGTGCGCATCAATGTTTTCTAGTCTTCTTCCTTGTCTAGCTAACATTTTTGTTCTTGTAAAAGAAAGTAGTTGTCTTAGTGGCTCAGGACCTGATGACTTACCTCCCATAGTTTTTAATCTCGCTCCTGCTGGTCGAAGTGTAGAAAAATCAAAATCAATGTCCTGTCCCCCCGCCCATGTTTCCATGCCCAAAGTCAGCGCATCACACCATCCCTCCTTACTGTCATCTATAACATGAGTTGGAAGTTTCTTGCCGGTCTGCTTCATTATTTGTGGAAGCTTTTGAACGTTCTCACTTTGAACAGCAAAACCTACCCCAGTACCACACATCGAAATGTACATAACCTCTGAAAAATCCTTCCAAGATTCTGGAGCAATGAATGAACAATTGTATGCACACACGTTTGTTGTCCTTGCTGCAGGTCCTGCAAACTGCAAAAGTCTCATGGAAGGCATCGCATCCTGGTTTAGGATAGTCTCTCTTACTTCTTTATACTCAGCATCCTTTAGTTTACTCCCCAAGTTCTCTTTCATGAATGCCATGTATCGGTCTACCGTTTCGATGTATGTCTCTCTTCTATTTTCCTCCCCAATCCATTTTGAATATGTTCTGTAGTAGATAAATTCTCCCAAAGGATTCTTGAAAAACTTTTTTGAGTCCTCAGCTAGTCTCTTAACTTTCTCTGGCACTTCTATTCCTTTGAATCTAAGTTTGTTTCTCTCGTCTCGGTAAAGAATATATGACTTGGCGGTAGCTACGTACTCAGATAACATAAGCTCTTTCTCAACTGAGTTCTGGATACCCTCTACAGTAGGAACAAAATTTGGGTGTTTTTTTGAAATTCTGAATAAATCAGCCAAAACTTTGTTAGCCACCATCTCTGCCTCCTCGCGAGAACCTTCGTTAGAAGCTATCATGGCTTTATGGATAGCTACAGCAACTCTTTCTATGTCAAAAGGAGCTACTTGTCCGTTTCTTTTTTCAACATTTTTTATCAACTGAGTTTTAGTGACCGCCTTGGTAGGAACTTTTGCAACTATTTTAGTAACTTTTGCTACTTTTACTACTTTTTTGGCGTTTTTTGACATAGATTTGATAAAAAATTTAAATTTTTAATAAAAAAGAAACAAAAACAATGAAATTTGTTATGTAATTGTAACTTATTTAGTGGCAAAAAAAAGTGGATAACTTTTGTTTTGCTACCCACAAAATAGATTGGAGTCAATGTAAAGAATGGCTCTCAAAAAGTACTAACAATAAGGTTGGTTTGGCTTATTTTTTTATAAATGTGACACTGTCTCCGATTTTTAAATTAAGTTGCTCTGCCTGACCAGACAAAATCTCCAAAACATACCTTGATTCTACTTCTCCCCCAAATACTTTTGGGAAAGTTTCTGGGTTTACATCCCTTTCTATGTGGACTATTTCAAAATTTTTATCAATCCAAATAATATCTATTGAAAACAACATGTCTTTCATCCAAAAGCTGTGTCGGGCGTCCCTTGAAAACACAAAAAACATACCCTCTCGTGTGGAAAGCTTTTTTGTACCACTCAATCCTAACATCCGTTCGTCATCCGTATCGGCAGTTTTTACGAGGAATGTCTTACCTCCAACAATAACCACATCTTTGTACTCGATTTTCAACAAAAGACTAGACAGCACCAGAGCAATTACCGCCAGAAAAATTAAAAATAGTAAGGTTTTAGCTTTTATCATTCATATATTCTAACATACAAAAAACCGCCATAAGCGGTTTTTTGTTTTAAACAATCGTAAGACTGTCCAAGCTGACTACCAAGTTCGGCCTCCTCTGTCGTTTCCTCCAAAGTTACCTCCACCTGTTCTAGGAGCTCTTGGTTCCATAGGTCGTGCTTCATTTACTGTAAGCTTTCGTCCGTCTAGTTCCTGGCCATTCCATTTTTCGATAGCTGCATCTGCTTCTGCATCATTAGCCATTTCAACGAAACCGAATCCTTTTGATCGGCCTGTCATTTTGTCCATGATAATAGTTGCTGAAAGAACTTCACCAACTTGTGCGAATGCATCTCTCAATCCACTCTCAGGAGTAGAGTATGAAATACCTCCAACGTATAGCTTCTTTGCCATTGTACTTTAAACCTAGTCTTTATTTTAAAACTGTAAGGCGACTAGCTTCTCTTCTTTTTCAAACTTTACGAAAGAAAACCTACGAGATAACTTACATTGGGTATATTATATCACCCTTTAATCCGAAAAGTCAAGTATTAAGTGTGGATTAAATGTGGATTAGGGGTCATTTGACCTTAGCTAAAATAACTCTATAATCAGCTCCGGAAGGAAAACACCCAATGATAGCCATAGATTTGGATAATCCACCTCAAAAGATACGCCTAACCATAGGAGTAAACCTGGAAGTAACTTGTCGGAGGCACTTCTTAAAAAGGTTCAAAAAGGAGGAAACCGGACTTTTGTGGGGGTTTGTGTACATCGACAAAGTGGAGGAATACCAGGGCGAGGAGAATTGCTTTGATTGCACTCATAACCCCTAACTTAAAGCGCACTAGATTGTATCTAGTGCGCTTTTTAACTTCTATTCGACTGAAACAGTTTTCATTATAACTGGAGTCACTGGCTTGTCGTTTGCTCCCACCTGAACGTTCGCTATCTTGTCCACCACCTCCTGACCTGAAACAACTTTACCAAATATAGTGTAGTTGTTAGGTAAAGGATAGTCCTGGTGCATTATGAAAAACTGACTGCCGTTTGTGTTCGGACCTGCATTTGCCATCGCTACAACACCCTGTTTGTATCCAGCTTTATAGCTAGTAGTGCTTGGATTGAGCTCGTCAGCAAACTGATACCCTGGTCCACCAGTACCATTACCATTTGGATCTCCACCTTGGATCATGAACCCCTTTATAACTCTATGGAATGTAAGTCCGTTGTAATACCCTTTGTTGGCTAGAGTAATAAAGTTATTAACTGTGTTCGGAGCATCAGAGTTATAGGTTTCAATAACTATTTTTCCGTGATTTGTCTCTATTGTGATCATGTTTGATTTTTTATTATTAGTATTAACTACCTCTTCTTCTGCAGGAGTAACAATCTCCCCGAACTCTCCTGTCGTGCTAGCGTTATTGTATCCATAATTATCAATACCCAAATTTTCTATATTTAAATCCTCTTTTGGTGAAGTAAAAAAATAATAACCTCCCACACAAACTGCTGCAATTATTAACACACTATAAAATATATTTTTTAGCATTCAGATATTATCTACCACAAGAAACAAAAAGTCTAGATTAAAAAAAGTACCTACCAACTTCGAAAAGTTGATAGGTACTGTAGATGTTATCGCCCGGTGTTTACGTAACTTACGCAATCACCCTGGTTGTTGAAGCCGGTTCCGTTAGCACGGAACAAAGTCTGCCAACCATCTTTCTTGCACGATCCGGCGTCGGTCGCGACGTTAACCGCCTCGAAGTTCACCTTGGCTACAGAGCCGTCAGTGAGTTCAATACGGAGTCCGTCCAGCTGGCCAGTAAATCCGGCTGCCCAGGAGCTAGCGGTCTGAAGGGAGAAGAATAAAACCTTCTGCCCAGCATACGCATGTCCTGAAAGCGAATTACCGCTCAGCAACGTCGACCAACTCGGGTCATTGTAGGTACCAAAGTTGGCACCCGGTGCACCCTGAGTAGACTCGAAAAACCTGAGCTGATTTTCATCGGCTTCGGTGGACCATTCGTTCCAGATTCCTGCCGGAGCGTTCATGCTTGACGCAAAATACGGTTCGGCACCAATACGGCTGCCGTACCAGGTCGGTGTACTTTTGTCACCGACGTATGGTTTGGTGTAGATCACCATGTACCAATCCCGCAGATCAACTGCATGAGTGGTGCCCTTCTTGGTCCAGTAGCTCATGCCGGCAACTTCGCCAAGCGAAACTTCTCGCCCACCGAACAATGATTCGGGAGTGAGATACGTGTCGGTTTTGGCGATGCCGTTGGAAGCCAAGCTTCCTGAAGCAAAGCCGGGTGCCGAGTCTTGCAGGACACCAACCACATTGTTTCCACCGGTTCCAAAAACCAGTGGAGTGGACGGAGTCACAGTGAAAGTGAGACTGGCAGCCTGCGTAATGGCTACGACCAGAGCGGAGAGAACGAGCGCCAAAAACAATCTTTTCATAACACCTCAAAGAACACGTTTAGAAGCCCAATGCTTCGTATTGCCCCAAATATAAATAACATTATTAACTACGTAAGTCAAAAAAAATGTGTACAACTTTATTCAAGTATTTTTGTTTCTGTTGGAATAAAGCTGGTGGTCTGCACGACATTGAAACGAATTCTCCCTACCACTTGCCCTCTTATGTTTTCTACATTTACCCTCCATTTTCCAAGCATTAGATTAGAATTGACTGAATACGTTCGGAACCCCCCACTTCTGCCCCCAACTAAAGGTAGCTCAATTGTGCTGTAATTTACCCAATCCTTGGAACCTGGGTCGTAATACTGCCAAACATGCTTTACTGTTGTATTGAGGTCTGTTGGAGAAAACACTGCACTATATACATAAACACTTTCGCCAGAGTTTATTCTGAAATTGTCATACAAAACAAAGTAAGCTTTCCAGTCTGTCTTTTCGTACCTTCCTATATACTGTCCATTACCTTGCTTTTGTATGTCGTAATACACTCCAGAATCTTTTAAAGACAGCGGTATCGGCGGCATCCAGTTATTGAAATACAAAAAATTCATAATAATAAAAATGCCGCCCACAGAAACGATGAGCATATTTTTACTTCTAGCATAATCTTTTGGATTCATCCTTGCGATTATCTTGATTAGTATCCAAATAAAAATAATACTTAATAATCCTGCCAATACAAAAGTCTCAACACCTATCTTGTGAGTTAAAACCGGTATCAAAAATATGGCTGAACAAAAAGTTACTAAGAACAAAAGTGACATCTGAAAAGTTAAACGAACGTAGTGTCCTTTCAATCTCTCGTTTGCGATTATTGCAACAGCCAAAATCAAAAAGAATGGCCAGCTCACAAAAAAGTCACTACTTCGAAAATAGAAAATAAGAAAAACAGACAATAATCCTCCGAAGAAAAACTGAAGCATGTTTACCAACCAAAACCGGAGCTTAGTCGGGTCATTTTCGTCCCCAGTGTGTCTCTCAAGGTGGTGCATCAGCACCATACAGACTGAAGCTCCGAGTATAAGACCTACAGTCCAAAGATTTTCAAACAATGAGTCTACCCTTTTCAAGGTAAAAGAATCCACCACAAAACCGGTAAGCAAGAAAAAGGTGGAAACTCTGCGTTCATTTCTTTCAAACCATTTCATTATTGGACTTGTTGATACTATCTTTTGTATTTTGTTGTATTTTGCCACGAGTTTATTGAGTTACTCCACAATGTTTTTTCAATGCCGACAGATCAGCTGCTGTTAGACTTTCATTTGCCCCGTTATTCAAATAATACATTATTGCATTGGTATCTTCTACATGGTCGAGACCTAGTGCGTGCCCTAACTCATGGGCCAAGACTCTAACTAACTTTGTCCTATCTTCAAACTGATAGATTTCTATTCTTTGTCCTTCTGCATCTTGTATATAGGTTCCTTCCTCAAACTCGCTACCCAAAGTGCCCCCTACTTCATTAAATTCATCCACATTTATATTTAGTTTTTTTGCAAGATCATTAAGTGACCGAGCAAGGCTGTTTACATTACCCACCATTGCATTTAACTGAGTTTGTAATTTGTTTATTTCTATTACCTCTTTTTCCAAATAGACTTTTTCTGTGTTTAGTCTTTCATACTCTGCCTTAGTTGCTCCTCCTCTTTTATTGGCAGCTCTAACATCATTTTCGTACTGAACCTTACGCGACTCAAACCGGTCAACTCTTGTGTTAAATTCTGATTCCATTCTTTTGTAAGTTGAAACTACTGAGTTGTACTGACTCTTCATAGCGTCATATGACTCTCTACTTTCCTCTACAACCTCTCCTATATCTTTTAGTTTTTTTGTAGTAGCTTGCCTTGTGTCATAAATCAAACTAACGCCCACCTGACCTTCTTCCTCCATCACAAACAAATCAATCCCAGACGACTTTTCCCATATCTCTTCAGCGTCTTTCAAAGCTTCGATAAAATACTCCTCTGATATACCGAAACGAGCATCAAAAGAGTTCAAGCTGTATGAAATAGGTTGTTTGCATGGAAAATATCTCGCCTGCATTTGGTTTTTAAACATAACCAAATCAGCTCGAAAGTAAAATCCAAGGCCAAATACTAAAACTAAAAGAAGAATGTTTTTGAATAACTTTAACATTCTTTTAATTATAAAAGGTATCATACCCCAGGGCAAGCCCTGGGCCCAAGATTATATTCGCTTCGCTCATACTTGGGACGAGGCACGCCTCGGGTATTTTAATACCTTATAGTGCTCTCCTCGGCTCGGAAATGATAAAGGTTACTTTCTCATTTCGCTCGCTCTACGTCGGCAATAAAATACTTTAAAAGTTTAGGAAATCTGATCAATATCCTTAACGGGAGTTTGTGCAGGCACTGGTGTTGGTGTTACCGCTTCTGATTCGTCTTTAAGCATGTAGATAATAATCACACCGAAAATGTTTAAAATTAATATTAAAAGAGCCCATGCCCAATGTCGGTTTTTTGATTGTAAAACCAAAATACAACCATACATAAGTATTACCAAAGAAACGAAACCTAAGATATCGAACAATGGAACAAATTGAGCAAGCTCAGGATATGTATCCGCTGTTGCAAAAAATGGTATAACTCTAAAAATAATTCCTGAAATAAAACCTATCCAAAAAAATTTATCTCCTTTTTTACGTTTTTCGTTTTTCATGAATATATTTTAACATACACACAGTTTGTTTTTAAGTTAACTATGTATTAGCATTGTAGGTGGAGGAGAAATGCCTCAAAAACCTGACTCAGAAAAACGACTGATGATTGACCAGAGTGCATGGCAGAAAAAAGCTAAAGCAATGCTGTCCGAAACAGAACGGAGCGGCAAAGTCACAGCTCACGACTTAGCGATAATTATTAACGCTCGAGACGACCGATAAGCGATGTGCCCTCACATCGCTTATTTATTTCAAAGATATCTGGTAAGTTGATATAAGAAAGGAGTCCGTGATGGAACTTGAAAAGAGAGATGCCTTAGCACTGGTTCCAGTGTTTGCAAATCAACTCCGAGAACACCCGCTTCCCTGGCGCATTGACCGAGACTGGTCATGGGAAGTGTTGGCTAGTGACGGAGTGGTTATTGCCAAATGCCAGACCTATATGGAAGCTCAAATAATCGTAGACCTCGCTGAAAGATTTCGAGTGGACATGAACCTGAACACCGAGATTTTACGGAAGGAATTCCCTGATCTTCCCTTATAAAACCAAAATGCCGTTACGTAACCCGTACGGCATTTTTACTAGACTTTATAGCTCTATGGTGCTAGGTTTTACCTTAGAAAAGGAGAACTATGGGTATCCGTATGCTCACCGCGCTCGAAATCTACACCAATCCACACGACTTACACATTGTCATTGGACAGGAAAAAGCAGGTGAAAAGTTTGCCATCGGAATCCTTCGGGGTCCCGGACACAACTTTAAGCCACTGATAACCTCACAACCCTATGCTGAAACAGCAGAACAGGCCATTGAGGCTGTTGAGGAGACTCTTCGATCGTTGCAAGAAGTAATGGCGCGAGACTTTGCAAGCCGGACCAGTTTTGCATCACAACAACTTAACCCAGATGGTGAGGAAGTTGACCAGTCCAAGGTTCTGACCATTGAACTGGTCGATAAAATCGTCGAGGACCTTCGTCAAAACAAAGTGTCTTGTACATACAAAACACCTTCCAATGCAGATTAAGTCGAAATATTGAAACACAAAACCAGTGAGGCAAAACGTCACTGGTTTTTTATTAAACAAAACAATCAGCATATTATACCTCAGCGATTTTATTTAAAAAAAGCGTCTGTGAACAAAAGTCCACAGACGCTGCATTGAAAAACTTTTTATACCGTGACGCCAAGTCCCTCTAGAGTTGCCTTGGCTACACGAGCGCCTAACTCTTCGTTTTTAAAACGCTTGGCACTGACGTAGTGTCCCACACCGAACAGTTCATCCGTGACAAAAAATCCGTGAGCGAGGCCAGTCTTGATAGCCTCAACCACTTCATTCTTCCTCCAACTGTAAAGTTCGTTTGCGGGGTTCCGCACCTCTTCCACCTCCCCGATTTCCGAAAAGAAATCGGCTTCTTCTTTCAAGTTGGCAAACTTGAGAGGTTCGTTGTGATGGAGTTTCCAAAGATTACCTCGTTCGATGAGTGTGATCCAGGACTCTTCCGCGGCGGTGGAACCACCTGTGGCATAATTCAAATCGTAGAATGGCCAAGGTGAACCGTCCATGCGGCGCTTGTACATATTGCCGTAATCAATACGACCGACGGTCATCGTCTCAAGAATGTTTTCGCCCAGCATTTGCACCGAAACCTTGTCTTGTTCCCAAAACAAAGTTGGAGGAAGATCCCCCAGGCGAATTTCCGGAATCACGAGCACGCCACTTACGCTACGCATTGCTGCGTCGCGACGGCGTTCCTCTTCACGATCGACCATGTTGATGTTGTGTTCCCCAGACACAATTCGTCCATCTGGTAGCCAGATTCGACTACCACCTCTACGATAATAGGCGCCTGTCTCTCTCCCAAACGACTGCACTCTGGGCCTGTAAATCACTCCATCATCGAAACCACAAACCACACCTACGGTGCCGTCGGGAATATCTGCATAGTCACCACTCCACCTGCGTCGTTCAGGGTCCACCTGGAAAACGACTCGATCACCAACTTGCAAAAGCTCGTTCAAAGTCAATGTACTACCTCCACTGGTTTAAGAAATTACTCAAATTTAAGCCTTCTGACCCAAAATCCAATCCTTTTTTATTCTGTAACATTTAAGACATTTTGTCAATTCAAGACAAATCCACTATCTGTTTTTTATATCCAAACAACTCACTGTGAATAAGCTCTACTTTTGACGGTCGTATCACATACCACGAGTGCCCTTTTCCTAAAACTTCTCCGGCTACTTTTGGCATCTCTTTCCCCTTTTTTAATTCTATTTTTTTCTCTAATTCAAATATTGGACCCTCAACTTTTTCAGCAACACCTTCTATCTGCAAAGCTCTTTCTTTGTTAATTTCCCAACTAACTGTAACTGTGCATGCAACTTTATTATTTACCTCTATTGCTTTTGAGTGTCTTACACTCGGCAAAGACATCCAATACAAATTAAAATTTTCATCAGCAATATATATCACATCGGCTACCCACACCCCGCCATCATCCAATGTGCCAAGACTCATCAAATATCCTTCCTGAGCTATTTGTTGAGCCAATTTTTTTATTTCTAGTTTGTCCATATTTTTCTACTATCCTACTTATATGTCGTTAAACAATTAAATTGCTTACTAAAGATACATACTACTTGGCGTGTCCGCCTCCCTAATTTCATACTTTGCTTTATACTGTACTTCCCCGGATTTCAAGTTTATTAGTGGGTATCTCCATGTTAGTCCTATTTCGTTACCAAAGTAGTTTGGTATTATCCAAATCAGGTCAGAATTACCTTTTGCAGTTACAATATCTCCTGTAAAGTTAATATACTGTGACCAATCGCTAATATACTGACGATCCGCCGGATCTGGATAGCCGTCTAAAACATTATACTCGTATACTCTTGTTTTATATGGTGATGTAGAAAGATCAATCGAAACAAGCCTGCCTTCCGGGGAATGATCATTTTTATCTTTGTTCCATACAGTTATAATTTGCCCATCTTTAAACCACATATCGTTCTGCTGAGTCGGAAAAAAGTTTTTGTTCTGATACAAACGCACTATCTTTTTTTCACTTAACCTGACTTCATAGATAGCCCCCTCATCACCACTTACAAAATAGAGATTGGAACCAAATTTACCCATCTGATTATAAGTTCCCTTGTCTTCAGCATTACCAAAATATGACTTCAGAATCGTATCGGACAAATTTATCCTATAACCTCCTTCTTTGTTTTCAACTGCAGTCCAACCAACTTCGTCAGGAGTTGTGTCGCATGGTCTCTCCCCGCAAGGACCAATAAACACATTTTCTAGAGTATAAGCTCCCTTAGCAAGAGTGTCGTATATCGCTTCATCAGCTAAAGATAGTCGTTCGTTATTTTCTTCTACTATTGCAAAATCTTGATTATTTATAGAAGAAAGCTTTTTTTGACTCTTATAAAAAGCTAAGCCCCCACCAGCCAACAACAGCATGATTACAGTTAGGATTAGGGGTAAAATAAAACTTTTTTGTATATTTTTCATAATATTATTTTACCATTATCTTTTAAATCCTGAGATAATTTCAGTTACTTCATTTTCATTCACTTTTCGCATTGCAGCTATAACTAGTTTGTATTCTTTTTCTATTTCTAGATACTCACTTTCAGTTACATATAGTAGGATTTTTGTTTCTATATAATGTTTTCCCTCCTCTTCCCGATTTACTCTCATGATACCGTGTACGTCACCACTTCCGATAAACAAGTCTAAATCGTGTCCATCCTCACTTGCATATCCATCAATGTACCCATAATGAGTTGGGAAAGTTACACCCAATATAGGGTACTCGTCCAAAGAGTCAGCAAACTTTTTATATGTTCCCTTTGGATTTTCTATAACAATTTTTAGTTTTAAATCTAGTAAGGCCATGTGATATATTTTACCATTCTTATGCGGAGAGTAAGGGATTTGAACCCTTGGTGGAGTTTCCCCCACACCACCTTTCCAAGGTGGCGCACTAGACCACTATGCGAACTCTCCAATATTTATTTTCAGGCTATAATCCACGGCTTTTCAATATCTCCTCCACCTCCCTTATCTCATCCCAAATTCCATCTATTAAATCATAGTTTTTTGCTTGTTCAAGCGTAACCCAAGCAAAATCAGTTGTGTCTCCATCTATATCTTGATCAATGCTCACCTCTCCAGAAACATATGCTGCAAAATAACTCAAAACTAATACTGGCACACCATCTGGTCGAACAAATGTTAAATCTGTAAGCAGTTCTGGTTTTCCTATCTCAAGATTTACTTCTTCCTTTAACTCTCTTTTTAGTGATGTAATCAAAGACCCATACCACTGTTTTGCACCTTCAGTGCTACTTGGAGTATTTACGTAGTCGTCAGTACTCAAACCACCACCTGGAATAGTCCATTTACCCGGCATAACTTTTTTATGCATTGCTCGTTTAGTAATTAGGTAAGTAAAGTCAGGTTTATAAACCAAAGTTGTGGTCGCTATTCTGTGCAGTTCTTTATCTTTTATTTCTGATATGGTCATAAATTTGAATTACACTACCATCTAGTTGAACTCCCGCCACCTCCAGACATACCTCCTCCAAACCCACCAAATCCTCCGCCACCACTCCCACCTCCTCTACCCATCCACCAAGGATAGGTTCCGAGAGACCTTGCATGTCCATAACTTTTGGAAACGAAGTAGTCAATAATAAGTCCGATAACTACTGGCACAACAAAAGCAAATATTCCTGCTAAAAATGCTAGACCAAAATACCAAATAATTCCCCCTCCCAAGACTCCACCGACAACACCCCCACCCCACCACGACTTACTTTTTGCGAGCATCGAGAACAACACTTCAAAAACAATAAACCCAAAAAACAAAAGCATCTCAATGTTTATTCCACTTGAACTCTGTTTGGTGTATCCTTCGGGAACTATATTTGCCCCACCCAAAGCCTCTATTATTTTATCCAGACCGTTATCAATTCCAAGAAAATAATTCCCTTCTCGGAATGCCGGTATCATAAAATCCTGTTGGATATAGTATGTCGCCAGGTCTGGTAAATCTCCCTCTACTCCATATCCAGTGTGAATTCTAGCTTGTCTATCATCTACAGAAACTAGAACCAATACTCCGTTATTTTTATCGGCCTTTCCTATTCCCCATGCTGTAAATATATTCTGGGCTACGTTTTCTATAGTATCTCCTTCTAGGCTGTTTATAACAACAACTGCGATTTCGTTGGTAGTTGATTTCTCGAAGTTAGCAACTTTTTCCTCCAGTATCGCTTCCTGTTCTGCAGACAAGGCCAGTATTCCCGTATAGTCATTTACATAGGTACTAGGTTTATCTGGCACAGTAAAAGCTGCGGCAAATACTGGCAACAACAGAAGCGATACTAGAAAAACCTTTTTCATTTAGATTGAGATTAAAACTCTACCTTTGGTGCTGTTTCAGCCCCTTCTGTAATCTCAAAATATGATCTAGCATCTACACCGAACAGCGCTGCTAGAATAAATCTAGGGAATTGTTTTACACTTGCATTGAAGTCCCGAACCAAGTTGTTGTAGTTCATTCTCTCAACAGCAATTCTGTTTTCTGTGCCAGATAGTTCTATTCTCAGATCAGAAAACGCTCTTGAAGACTGTAGTACTGGATAATTTTCTGTTATCACGAGCAGTCTTCCTAGAGCTGACTCAACTTGAGAAGCAGCCTTAACTTTATCCTCTGTCGTCACTGCTCCCGAGTACCTTGTTCTTGCCTCAGCTATAGCTAAGAAAATTTCTTGCTCTTGTTTCAATTCTCCCTTCACAGTCGCTTCTATATTTGGAATCAAATCAAATCTTCTTTGATACTGACTTTCCACTTGTGCCCACTGTCCATCAATCTTCTCCCCCATAGTCACAAAAGAGTTATAACCAGCCGTTGCCCACAAGGCTAGGATTGCTACGATACCTATAATAACCACCCATTTCAAATTTGTTTTTATAAAGTTCATTACTATTGTTTAATTATTTTAATGTCCAAATTATAGCATATGGCACCCAAACTCCAATAAGTAGCATTATTCGAGGTATTTGCGTATTTCTACAATTCTGATACTATTAGACCCATCATGAGTATCGCTGAAAGTATTCCTTATATACAAATAGTGTTGTCCGTCCTACTTATCTTGGGCATCCTTATACAACAGTCAGAAGCCGGAGCTGGAGGAGCATTTGGTGGAGGAGATGGTTTTTCTTCTGGACATCACACTAAAAGAGGAGCAGAAAAAATAATATTTATTTCTACAATAGTTATAGCTATT